>JAAYLX010000039.1 GCA_012521705.1 Clostridiaceae bacterium
ATTGGGGTCGATCGACAGGATGTCGAGCGAGCGGCGCTTGCCTGGATGGCAAGTTCGCACGCGTACCCCAAGAGAGCAAGCATTGAGCCTTACAACTTTCCTGAGCCGAGGACGTGAAAAGACTGTGCCACTTGCACGGCACAGTTTTCCAATCAGAGGACGTGAAAAGACTATGCCACTTGCACTTAGGTACGTTTATTAGGTTAATACATAGGTCAATAATTTTATAAAAATGCAGCAATATTTTACTCTGAAAATGATAGTATAATGGCTTTAAAAGGGAGGGATCTGTATGCTGCACACCATGGAAAACAATCGTCTTAAGGTCGTGATTAACAGTAAAGGGGCTGAATTATGGTCTATTATTGACAAAAGGGACGGAAAAGAGCATTTATGGCAGGGGGACAAAGCTTTATGGCCAAGAAGGGCACCAACGGCCTTTCCTCATTGTGGAAGACTCAAAGGCGATAAATATATATACGATAATCAGACTTACAAATCCACTATACACGGTTTTGTAAGGGACTATGAACATATCATTTCGGAATGCAATGATAACTCCTGCACATTTGTATTCCAGTCCAATGAAGAAACCCTTAAAAAATATCCCTGGAATTTTCACTTTACGACCATTTTCAAATTAGAGAACAATAAGATTTCACATGCCTTCAAAGTAAAAAACCTGGACGATAAAGAAATGTATTTCGGGATAGGCTATCATCCGGGTTTCATGTGCCCGTTTGATGACAGCCATACTATTGATGAATATATCCTCAAGTTTGAAAAAGAGGAAACGCCCATAGAAATTCTCTGCAATGAATCAGGACTGCTCAGCGGAGAAGAAAGATTATACTTTGAAAACAAGGACACCATTCCTCTTCATGACAAACTGTTTCCGGAGAGCTTCATCCTTTCAAATCTCAAATCAGAGTATGTCTCAATAGTTGAAAAGGGCTCAGGAAAATCAGTCAGAGTAGGAATAAAGGATTTCCCTTATGTTGTATTTTGGTCAACGCCTGAAGTAGTGAAATTTGTGTGCGTAGAGCCATGGCATGGCCTGCCCGATGCCCACGACACCGACGGTCAATTCATCAAAAAACGGGGTGTAAAGAAACTTTCACCGCAAAGTGAGTTTACCTGCGAGATGACCATAGAAATAATCTCTCCTGATGAATAAGCAAGTATATTTCTAAACATGAAAAGGAGTCTGCTGATGCTGATCAGAGACTCCTAAGCTATTACTCGGAGATAATCCTCGCGATGACAGTATCATGAGCCTGTTGCTCCAGTGTGTCACTTAAAGGTTCAAGACCCATGAAATCAGGATATTTGTTCAATAGAGCCAGAGTAATCAGATGATCGGCCAGAACAGGGTTTTTTGGCAGCAAACTCCCGTGGGAGTATGAACAATAGGTGTTTTTATAAATTGCCCCCTCAAAACCATCCTCCCCATTGTTGCCAAAACCCTTTATTACTTTGCCCAGGGGCTTTACACCTTCCCCAAGATAGGTCTTTCCGGAATGGTTTTCAAACCCGACTACATATCCCTGGGGGTCCTTGCCTTTAAGAAAATCGCATTCTATAACCAGATTTCCAATCAATCTTGTTTCGCCGCCATGTGTCCAGAGGTCAAGCGCTCCTATGCATTCTATTTCAGAACCGGTATGGGTTCTGTAGTACTTGCCAAGAAGCTGGAACCCACCGCAGATTCCCAAAACTACCTTACTGGACTCCACTGCTTCAATAATAGGCTGACGCTTACTTCTCATAAGGTCATCCTGCAAAATTGTCTGTTCGTAATCCTGTCCGCCGCCTATAAAAATAATGTCATAGTCTTTGTATCTGAATTCATCCCCAAGGGAAACGGGAATGATTTTTACTTCAATACCCCTCCACTGACAGCGCTTTGTAAGTGTTATTATATTGCCTCTGTCACCGTAGAGGTTCATTAGATCAGGATACAGATGGCATATTGTAAGTTCGTACATAATAAATACCCCTTTATTTCCAGAACTCTTTGAGTTTGAAGCGGTTTTTGAGTACTTTTCTTATATCAAGCATGGCGGTATAGGTAGGAAGGACATATATGGTTTCCTGCTCGCCGGCGTCATTGATAATATTATCAATAAGCTTGTTCCAGTCATGTTCGATCTTAATATTATCCTGTTCAATACCTGCATATTTAAGACGAACCGCCATGTCTTCCGCACGTTTTCCTGAAACATGGAATGCCCGGATTCTTTCCTTCATAAAGGACAAAATCTCAAAATCCACATCCCATATCCATGAAATATCGGTTCCGTCAGCCAGATTGTCGCTAAGAAGCAAAGCCAATACACAGTGTCCCTTTTGTGTGAGAAGATACTTTATAACCTGGTTGTAGCCGGTCGGGTTTTTTACAAGTATGAGTTTTATCTCCCTGTTCATGACATTTACAGATTCCATGCGGCCAAATCCGCATTCAAACCCTTCAAGTACATGGATAAGGCCCTTTTCGTCAAGACCAAGATATTTGCCCAGACTTGCGCCTGCCAATGCGTTATAGATATTATACAGACCGGGAAGTGCCAGCTTTGTTGAGAACTTCATTTCCGGCAATCTGATTTCAATGGTTGAGCTTAAATTGTCATAGGCCAGCACCTGGGAGCATTCCACCTGGGCTTCAGGCCTTTCGTAACCGCATTTTGGGCATTTGAAGTGTCCCAGATGGGCGAATGTCACTGACGAATACTCGTAACGGGTGGAACAATTGATGCAGTATGCAGCATCATTATTGATATTAAGATTGGCTTCCGGGTAAACATCGGGAGCTATGCCGAAATAAATAACAGGATTGCTTATACCTTTTCCAAGTGAAGCGCAAAGAGAATCATCGGCATTAAGAATCAGAACTGTCTCAGGTGTACCAATAATTCCTTCCCGCACGCTGTTTAAAGTAGTGTACAGCTCGCCGTATCTGTCAAGCTGGTCCCTGAAAAAGTTGGTTACAATACATACCTCAGGTTTCAGCTTTGGAGCAATTCTTTTAAATGCGGCCTCATCTGTTTCAAGAAGAGCGGTCCTTACCCGGGCTTTACCCGTTAAAGTAAGGGAGCTTATCAAAGTTGTGGCAATGCCGCTGACAAGGTTCGCACCTGATTTATTTGTAACGTGCATAATACCTGACTGTTCCAGCATACCTGCCGCAATACGGGAGGTAGTGGTTTTTCCGTTGGTTCCGGTAATCATGATTATCCGGAATTTATCAGCCAGTTCCGTCAAAATGTCGGGATATATTTTCAATGCGACTTTGCCAGGAAGGCTTGTGCCTCCACGGTCAAGCAGCCTTAAAAGCCATATTGTAATTTTGGTGATTATTATTGTAAAAGTCAGATGTATTTTTTTAATGAGATTTTTCATGGGTTCACTCCTGACACGAAATACAAATTGAAAAAAACGGACTTAAGTCCGTCGTCCATTATTCGTTGTCCAATATTTATTATATCCTTAATTATTGACCGTACAGTCATTTTTGCCCGGGAAAACAGCCTATTCATGTCTGATCTTCCGGTGTAACCCTTGTTATGGCCCGGTCAAACTTTTCTGGATTAAATTATGACCATATTATACAATAATGTATATGGTACATACAAGTTCCAAAGAAGATTACGGAGGACTTAAGAAAATGAATGAAAAACTGCTGATTGTTGATGGAAACAGCATTCTTAACAGGGCTTTCTATGCAATTAAGGGGCCTGTGATGCTCACCAACTCGGAGGGTATACCCACCAATGCTGTCTTTGGATTCATCAACATCCTGAATAAATATATGGAAGAAGAAAAACCTGATTATCTGGCAGTCGCTTTTGACCTTAAAGCAAAAACATTCAGAAGCGAAATGTTTGAAGAATATAAAGCCAACAGAAAAGGCATGCCCGATGAACTGGCACAGCAGCTTCCTATTGTCAAGAATGTCTTAAAGGCAATGAATATATCCATTCTTGAAGAGGAAGGTTATGAGGCCGATGACATCATCGGAATATATTCCAAATCCGCTGAGAATCAAGGTATGAGGGTGTCCATCCTTACAGGGGACAGGGATGCGCTCCAGCTTGTGAGTGACCTTGTAACTGTCATAATCCCGTCCACTTCAAAGGGAAAGACCACAACAGCCAGATATACACCCGAAGAAGTAATGGACAAATACGGTGTGGAACCTAAGAAAATGATAGAAGTAAAAGCACTTATGGGTGATTCCTCGGATAATATCCCCGGAGTAAAAGGTATTGGAGAAAAAACTGCCCTTGAGCTTATTAAGGAATTTGGCACATTGGACAATCTCTATGACAATATCTCTTCCATAACTAAGCCGAAACTCAGGTCCAACCTTGAAGAAGGCCGCGAAATGGCATATCTGAGCCGAATTTTAGGAACTATTGTCCGTGACAAGGAGAATATTGAAGACATCTCAAATTTCAAGGTAAAAGAAATCAACAGGGAAGAACTCTTAAAACTCTTTAAGGAGCTTGAGTTTAACAGCTTCATTAAGAAATTCGGACTTGATGAGGAATGCGAGCCCGTCATTGAGATTCAGGAAGCCAAATATGAAATAATTGAAGACAATGATAAATTAATAAGAATATTTGAAAGTTTGTCCGGGGAAAGCACGCTGTTTCTTGCCCATTTAACCGATAAGACTGAAACAGTGGGCGGGGAGCTCAGAATGCTCGCCTTTGGAACCTGCGACAAACATTATATTGTTTATTCAAAGGAAATAGGCGAAAAAAACATAGCCGAATCAATGAAGCCCGTTATCAATAACGAGGATATTACTATTATCAGCCATAATATAAAAGAACTATATGCCTGGATGTTGAGATTTGGCCTGGATTTAAAGTGCCACATCTTTGATATGATAATAGCGGAGTATTTAATTGACGCCATTGCCGGAAAGTATTCCATAGCTGGACTTGCAAAAAAATATCTTGGACAGACAGTTGATTTTCCTGATGAAAAGGACAACAAAAAAGGCCAAATATCCATTGATGATGGCAATTTCTCAGAGAACATCAGTAAAGCCCTTTCTGCATTCACCCCCATATACGAGCAGCAGAAAAAGATTCTTGCCGAAAGCAATCAGAACAGCCTGTATTATGACATGGAGCTTCCCCTGTCTCTGGTTTTGGGAAGCATGGAGTATTATGGTTTCAAAGTTGACAAGAAAGTCCTTGAAGAGTACGGGGAGCATCTGGATTCCCGCATAAAATCACTGGAGCAATCAATCTGGCTGATGGCAGGAGAAAAATTCAATATAAATTCACCAAAGCAGTTGGGAGTTATCCTCTTTGAGAAACTCGGACTTAAATCAACAAAGAAAACAAAGTCGGGCTATTCGACCAGTGCTGAAGTATTAACCGAGCTTTCAGACTCCCACGAAATAATCCCTCATATTCTTGAATACAGGCAGCTTACCAAGCTGAAATCAACTTATGTGGAGGGTATGATAAAAGTAATCAACCCCAATTCAGGGAGAATCCACTCCAGTTTCAATCAGACGGTAACAGCGACAGGAAGAATTTCAAGCACTGAACCCAACCTGCAGAATATTCCCATCAGGACGGAAGAAGGAAGGTTAATAAGAAAGGCATTTGTTCCTGAGGAAGGATATATTTTTGTGGATGCGGATTATTCCCAGATTGAATTAAGAGTTCTGGCGCATATAACGGGCGATGAGATGATGCAGAAATCCTTTGTTGAAGGTATGGATATCCATACAAAAACCGCTTCCCAGGTGTTCAATGTACCAATAGAACAGGTGACTTCCGAAATGAGGAGGAGCGCCAAGGCGGTAAACTTCGGAATAGTATATGGCATAAGCGATTTTTCCCTTGCCAAGGATATCAATGTTACCAGAAAAGAAGCTGCGAGGTTTATAGAAAACTATCTTTCAGTCTTCTCCAATGTCAAAAAGTACATGGAAGATATAGTTGAATACGGGAACAAGCATGGATATGTGGAAACTCTGTTCCACAGGATAAGGCATATACCCGAACTTAAATCATCCAACTTCCAGATCAGGTCTTTCGGAAAAAGAGTTGCCCTGAATACTCCTATCCAGGGAAGCGCGGCGGATATAATCAAAATTGCCATGGTTAAAGTATGGAGGGAGTTAAGAGAAAAGAAATTAAAGTCAAGACTCATACTCCAGGTTCATGACGAGCTGGTTGTAGAAACCGCACTTGATGAGCTGGAAGAAGTAAAAGATATTGTAAAAAGAAATATGGAGAGTGCAGTTAAGCTTTCAGTTCCGTTGACTGTGGACGTTACGACGGGGAAAGACTGGTTTGAAGCAAAATAATTTTGCAATTGGGATTTCGGGGTCTGGGAATATGAAAATAATAGGTGTGACAGGTGGAATAGGAGCAGGGAAGTCTTCGGTATCGGAAATACTTAAAAAGAGGGGCGCAATGGTTATAGATGCCGATAAGTTGTCCCGTGAAGTTGTGGAAGTGGATAAACCTGCTTATATAAAAATTACAGAAGAATTCGGAACAGATATTTTAAACCATGACAGAAGCATAAACCGAAAAAAACTTGCTTCCCTTGTTTTCAATGACCCTGAGAAACGTATAAGACTTGAGAAAATTGTCCATACGGAAGTAATAAATGCAATTTTGGCTGAAATCGATAACCTGAAAAAGACAAATTATGACGGGATTGTTGCCCTTGATGTCCCCATTCCGGTAAGACATGGCTTTTTGGATCTGGTGGACAGGGTATGGGTGGTTACCGCCCCGGAAGATGTCCGAATTCAAAGAGTGATGCAAAGAAGCGGGTTAAGTGAGGATGAGGTAAGGGAAAGAATCTGCTCACAAATTTCCCAGCAGGAGTATATAGACCTTGCTGATGATATCATAGACAACAGGGGCTCTTTGGAGGAACTTGAAAAGCAGGTAATAAAACTACTGTCCGGCTTAACGGAGGAACGTTAAATTCTCTCCACGACTTACTTTTGAAAAATGTCACTTGTATATGACCATAAGTTGGAGTAAACTTAAATGTGATGCCTTGAATTATACCTTTTTTTGGAGGTAGCCGATGAAAAAAGCAATATATGAGAAGGATATACTTTTTGATATAAAAGAGAACAACGAACCCGGTATTGCAAAAATTGAGGTTTATCCTCCCGATAATTCCGGAAGTGTTCCTGTTGTTGTCAGGCAAAAGTCATCACATGATCCTCTGGAATATATTATGAACATTATTAATGTTATACAGACTGATTTTTTTGACAGAATAAAGACTGATATCGTAAAAAACGGGAAAATACACTTAATAAAAACTGATGATCCGTCAATATATCGTATCCGGTTTTCAGCGGATGGCAAGCCCAATGCAGAGAAAACTGACAAAATAGATTTGTAAAAAATGTAGAACTTTTCGGCGATACTTGATTTATCGGCAAGTTTTGGTACAATGTTTTTGTTTAGGTGTGATTATTTTCACAATCAATAAATAAAGGAGATGAACAATATGCCACTGGTAAACACTAAAGAAATGTTCAAAAAGGCATATGAGGGCGGTTACGCTATCGGTGCATTCAATGTAAACAATATGGAAATTGTTCAGGGAATCACAGAGGCCGCAAAAGAAGTTAATGCTCCGCTGATCCTCCAGGTATCAGCAGGTGCAAGAAAGTATGCTAACCATACTTATCTTATGAAATTAATAGAAGCTGCCCTTATTGAGACTGATCTGCCAATCGCAGTACACCTGGACCATGGTGACAGCTTTGAACTCTGTAAATCCTGTATCGACGGTGGATTTACCTCTGTAATGATCGACGGTTCACACCTGCCTTTTGAAGAGAATATTGCTCTTACCAAGAAGGTAGTTGACTATGCTCATGAACGCGGCGTTACTGTTGAAGGTGAGCTCGGCCGTCTGGCAGGCGTTGAGGACGACGTAAATGTATCTGCAGAGGATGCCCAGTATACCAAACCTGACGAGGTTGAGGAATTTGTAAGCCGTACCGGCGTTGACTCATTGGCTATAGCTATTGGAACAAGCCATGGCGCTTTCAAATTCAAGGGTGAACCAAGACTTCGTTTTGACATTCTTGAAGAAGTAGGAAGAAGACTTCCTGGCTTCCCGATAGTTCTCCACGGTGCATCTTCCGTTATTCCTGAGTATGTTGAAATGATAAACAAATTCGGCGGAAATATGCCCGGTGCGCAGGGAGTTCCTGAGGAAATGTTAAGAAAGGCTGCTTCCATGGCAGTATGTAAGATTAACATTGACTCTGACCTTCGTCTTGCCATGACCGCTGCAATCCGCAAAGTGTTTGCAGAAACTCCTGCAGAATTCGACCCAAGAAAATACCTCGGCCCAGGCCGTGCAGAAATCAAGAAGCTCGTTAAGAACAAACTGATAAATGTTCTTGGCTGCGCAGGAAAGGCTTAATTGAAACTTATTTATTCGCAGGGTAAAGTATTACTTTGGAATAATAATATGTAGTATGAAGCAAGCTGTTTAGCATAAGCAGCTTGCTTTTTTGTTGAATTGATGTAAATCTCTTCAGCTTACTTTTTTACATTTGAATCTTTGATCTTTTGTGCGATTGACAAAAGAACATCCGGAATGTTGATTTCCGGCTTTTCATAAACGCACAGACGTAGTAAAGTGAGCATTTCGTTGATATCAGAACCGTTGATTAACAGGTATTTGTTTAAATCCAGTCCTGAAACTGCAAGTTTGAGTGGTTTGACTTTATTTTGAAGATTTAGATATTTGGAATTATCACCAGCATCACCAGTTTCATCAGGATTTTTCATTACCTCTATTATTGCAATGGTGTCTTCGGTGATTTCATAACCATATTCTGAAACAGCTTTTCTGAGATTGCGGTCCGATAATGTGCCCCATGAATTAATGCTTTCAATCAGTCTGGATACCTCCCTGATGGTCGCATTATCGTATTTGAGCCTTCTGAGGATTACTCTTGCGCAATTAGCGGCATTATCCCCGAAGGAGGTTATAAAAAGCAGTGTCAGCAAAACATTTTTCCTGCTTTTATGCCTGGTAAAGTACCTAACATATTTGCACCAGTCCTCATCTAATTGGCTGATTTCAGGGAAAATGGTTTTACTCAGTCTTGTTTCCCAAAGCAGGGCCAGTTTTTCAGGCAGGGGAGAGATCAAAATCTTGTTTATCTCTGTCTGTATTCTTTCCATGCTGACGTACGCAAGAGTTGGAGCAGCTTCATTTATTGCATTGAGGGTGTTTTTTTCGATATCAAACCCAAGCTGGGCTGAAAAGCGCACCGCTCTCAGCATCCTCAGAGCATCTTCGGAAAACCTTTTGAAAGGATCTCCAACACAGCGGATTATGCGGTTTTTTATATCTTCCAGCCCATTGAAGGGGTCCCTCAGTCCCTGATCAGGATGATAGGCCATGGAATTTATGGTAAAATCCCTGCGGGAGAGGTCTTCTGTCAGGGAGTTGGTGGGGATGACAAAGTCAGGACGCCGGTGGTCGGAATATGCGGCTTCCTTTCTGTAGGTGGTAACTTCGGCTTTTGCATCACCGTATAGGACTGTAACCGTGCCATGTTTCAGCCCTGTGTCGAAGGTTTTATTGAATATGGATTTTATGATGTCGGTTGTTGCACTTGTGGCAATATCCCAGTCCTCAGGCTCCCTTCCCATAATAATGTCCCTTACGCAGCCGCCCACCAGATAGGCTTCGTGACCATTACTGTTTATTATGGAAATAATAGCCGAAATATTTTGGGGAAGAATAATGTCCATAACCATAAGCTCCCGGTTGGAAGAAATTATATAGTAAGTTGTTAATTTTTGTGGTATAACTATAATGTTGTAAGTTTAATTATACTTCAACAGTGCACAATCAAGCAAAGATTTTGCTTTTTATAAATATAAAATACACAGAGATTCGGTGAAATCTCTTTATATTCCTATATATTATGAGTATGGCAATTGTACCGGGGAAAATTGCAGGGGAATTCTCTCCGGCACAATATCTGTTGTCCTTGTAACGACGAACTTTTTGGGACGACGGATGAAACTTAATTATGATTTATAAGGTGCAGAAAGTTGTAAATACTTTGATTGGACCCGATAACTACTGAATTGGCGGGCAATGCTCCGACCTATGATTGCCCTCCGGTATCGGTTTAAGTATATTTGTGTTTTCAAATCAACATCATTATTTGCAGTTCATTTAGGCTTGCAAGATAGTGTTTTCCGCCACTTTATAAAATCATAATTAAGAGATTTTCGGACCGCAGGTTATCTTTTAATTGCGTGGTTTTTTTATGCCATCACACTCAGGTATATGGGAGGAATTTGAGTAGAATAATAACTTTGGAGGTTTTAAAGTGGCTACAAAAAAGAAAAATAAATTAAGGATCATCCCATTGGGTGGACTTGAAGAAATCGGGAAAAACATGACCGTATTAGAGTACGGCGATAATATCATTGTTATAGACTGTGGGCTTAAGTTCCCGGAAGATGAAATGCTTGGAATAGACCTTGTTATTCCCGATGTGACTTATCTTGAGAAGAACATAGAAAAAGTCCATGCAATTCTGGTTACCCATGGACATGAGGATCATATCGGGGCTTTGCCCTATGTATTAAAGAAAGTAAACGTGCCTGTATATGGTACCGAACTTACATTAGGCCTTATTGAGAACAAACTGGCCGAGCATGATATGCAGAAATCTGTCGAGATGATTACCGTTAAAGCCGGCCAGAAGATTCAGCTTGGACCTTTTAAGATAGAGTTTGTACGGACGACACACAGTATTGCAGATGCGGTGTCCATTGCGATTGATACACCCGTTGGCTTGGTATTCCATACAGGTGATTTTAAAATCGACCATACTCCCATTGAGGGGGATCCCATTGACCTTCCGAGGATGGCTGAACTTGGAAAGAAAGGTGTCTTGCTGCTGTTGGCAGACAGCACCAATGTTGAAAGACCGGGCTACACCATGTCGGAAAGAACAGTGGGCGAAACTTTTGATACAATTTTTTCCGGTGCGAAGGGCAGGATAATTGTTGCAACCTTTGCTTCAAATATTCACCGTATACAGCAAATTATCAATTCAGCGCTCAAGTATAACAGAAAGGTTGCCCTTGTCGGACGCAGCATGCTCAACGTGATGAGGACTGCTGCAAGGCTTGGCTATCTGTCCTATCCGGAAGACACAATTATAGACATAGACAGGATTGGGCGGTATAAACCCGAGGAGATTGTTATTATCACAACCGGCAGCCAGGGCGAGCCCATGTCAGCGTTGGCGCGAATTGCCTCATCCAGCCATAAAAAAGTTGAAATCATGGAAGGGGATCTGGTCATCATATCAGCAAGCCCCATTCCCGGCAATGAAAAACTTGTCTACAAGGTAATCGATGACCTTTTCAAACAGGGTGCATACGTGATTTACGACTCTCTGGATGACATACATGTTTCAGGACATGCCAAACAGGAAGAGTTAAAACTGCTCCAGCGGCTCATTAAACCCAAATACTTCATGCCTGTGCACGGTGAGTACAGAATGCTTAAGAAGCATGCTGCCCTTGCCATGAGCCTTGGTATGGACAAGAACAACATATTTATCATGCAGAACGGAAAAGTGCTTGAGCTTACAAGCAAGAGCGCCGCAATAAACGGAAATGTCCCTTCCGGAAGTATTATGGTCGATGGTCTGGGCGTTGGCGACGTAGGAGATATTGTTCTCAGGGACAGAAAAATTTTGTCTGAAGACGGTCTTATCATAATTGTTTCAACCATTGACCCCAAAGGAAATCTCATGGCCAATGTCGAGGTAATGTCCAGAGGATTTGTGTACGTGAAAGAATCCGAGGAACTTATTGAAGAGGTGCGTACCCTTGCCAGGGATGCGCTTGTCAAATGTGTCAGCAAAAAAGGCGGTAACTGGACCGCCATCAAAACTGCCATAAAGGACGAATTAAGCTCTTTCCTGTACAGGAAGACAGCCAGAAGGCCAATGATTATTCCAATTATTATCGAAGTTGATCCTGTGGCAGTACAAAGTCAGACACATTAATCCAAATGGTTTTTAAGATTTAAGTGCAAACGGCAGAGTCTTTTGCTTAAAGTTGTATGTGCAAAGGCTCTGCCTTTTAAAGTATCCGAAGACGAAGTCTAAAATCTGTAGACAAAATGCGCAACTCGGTTGAGCTCCATTAATAATGTTTCAATTGAGAGGCTCATTATTTTGATCAATGATTAAGTGCAAACGGCTATGCCTTTTGAACAATCCGCAGGCGAAGGTTAAAAGCTGTTGGCGAAATGCGAAGTTCGATTGGGAGCAGTCGACAGGACGTCGACTGAGCGGTGCTTGCCCGGATGGCAAGTTCGCCCGCGTATCCTAAGAGAACGAGCGGTGAGCCTTACAGCTTTCCTGAGTCGAGGACGTGAAAAAGGCAAAGCCTTTGCACATCAGACTTTGCCTTTTGCCCTTTCTCTTAGAATTTTTTTCTTGCAGGAGGATTAAAACCTGTATCGTCCTTTGCCTGAATATTTGCCGGAATAATTGTAACGTCTTCTGCGTCCTCTCTTCCTGTTTATAATTCTGAGTATATTACCCAGAATCAAAATAACAACAACGCATACCCCGGCCGCTTTCAATCCGAATATGAACCGCTGATTGCTCACGATTTCACGGTATTTGTCACGTATTATGGCAAATGTGGTTTTTTCAATGGATTCCTTTGCTACAAGCTCAATTGTTCCTATTTCTTTTCCGTCATATTTATAGACAGTTCTTCCAAGAATCTGTCCTGTTTCAATAGGAGCTTTGAAAGGTTGATCGAAAGTGGTCAATGTCTCCAGCTTTTCCTTCATTTCATTTTCATCTAAAGGAAGAATCCATTCAAAGTCGTTGTTGGTGATTATTTCAGCCTTTTTTCCGTCAACGGCGTCTTCCACCTCAACCCTGTCCACATATTCACCTTTTTTGGCAAGCTGCCTGATTGTGAAGTTCTTAAATCCATATTCCAATAAAGACTGGGATTCGCTGTAGAGTACCTGGTCATTTTTTGCTCCCAGCACAACAGCGATAAGTTCCATACCTTCAGGGTTAATTGCGGATGATACCAGGCATTTGCCCGCTTTGTCGGTATATCCGGTTTTAATTCCGGTTACCTGTGAATAGTAGGATGAACGAGAATTAAGAAGCTGGTTTGTGTAGCTTAAGTGCCCCAATTTCCATTCTTCTTTTTTCCTCATGTTAGTTGCCGGAAGGTCGTATTCCTTTCTTCCTACAACTTCACGGAATATATCATTTTTCATAGCTTCTCGCGCTATTATTGCCAGATCTCTTGCAGAAGAGTAGTGGTTTTCATCTTCAGTACCATTGGGATTTACAAAATGAGTATTTTTCAGCCCCAATTCGGAAGCCTTTTCATTCATGTACCGGGCAAAGGTCTGCATACTTCCGTCTTCAGCAACGTTTTCAGCAATAATGTTGCTCGCTTCATTCGCAGAGGTAATCATCATGAGATCCAAAAGATCCTTGAATTTAAGGGTTTCCCCGATCTTTATACCCGCAGTGACATAGTCATACTGTATGCTTTTGATGGCATATTCGGATGCTGTCATTTCTTGATCCAGATCAGCCCGTTCCAAAGCTATTAACGCAGTCATTATTTTTGTTGTGCTGGCGGGAGACCGTTTCGCATCCGGATTCTTTTCTGCGAGGACCTGTCCGGTTTTCATATCTATTAAAATATAAGCTTCTGCCGACAGTTGGGGGTAACTCTCAGCCAGTGCTGTTATAGGTGATAAAAAAGTCAGAATAATTAAAGCAATAAAAAGAAAAATACCAAACTTTTTTGCCAAAGATATCACTCCTGTATTTGTCTTATGTTAAAAAAATCTTGCTAACACCATTATAAATGACACGTAAAATTTACTCAAGCATTACAGCAAGTACCAAAATTTTACCAATTAGCTGTTGAAAGATACAATAAAAAATGAAATAATGGAAATATAAAGTATTTAAAGGAGGATTTAAGTGGAAATCCGAATAAAAGGGAAAATTTATAAAATTCCTTGGGAATTTCTTGTAGTACCTTTTATTATGCTGCTAATCTTATCTATTATTCTTATTTCCAATTACTCATATATTAAAGAGGTCTGGATAGAATTACATAGCAAAAACGCGCCTGAATATTCCAGGCAAGACGCGGAGCTGAGCGGGGAGGAAAGATCAACTAAGCCTTTGGGGGGGAAAATTACAAGTGACTCAGAAAGTGCGTTGTCTTCAACTTACGATTCAACCTCAACTTCAAATTCATCTTCAGCATCAACTACAACGGTAACTTCACCATCCCCATCCGCGGATACACCTTCGTCCTCCGCTTCAAGTTCCAAGGCATCCAAAGTTAATATTAATACTGCAGGAATGGAGGAATTAATGACTCTCCCGTATATAGGTGAAGTAAAAGCAAAGGCTATTATTGAGTATCGCCGGGAAAACGGTAACTTTTCATCAGTTGAAGAACTTGACAAAGTAAAAGGCATCGGAGAAAAGACCATAGAAAAGCTTAAGCCGTTTATAACTGTCAAATAGCTCCATTATAAACCATTTGACTTTGGAACATAATATGGTGTACAATAATTTATCACGAATATGAGAGTAGGTTGGATGGTCGCGTGGGCAGTGCTGAAAAGCCGCTCACGAGGAAAGTCCGGGCTCCACAGGGCAAGGGTGCCGGGTAACACCCGGTGAAGGCGACTTCAAGGAAAGTGCAACAGAAATAAACCGCCTGCTGAGTTTGTCAGTGGGTAAGGATGGAAAGGTGAGGTAAGAGCTCACCGACCGATCGGCGACGTGAGGTGCAATGTAAACCCCACCCGGAGCAACACCGTGATAAGGAGCATTGGGCGGCCCGCCCGTTCCTTAGAGGTGGCTGGAGCCTTGTAGTAATACAAGGCGTAGACAGATGATCATTCACGACAGAACCCGGCTTACAGACCTGCTCTGAAAAATTAAGCTCTGAGAAATCAGAGCTTTTGTTATATTTCCATGTTTTTTTTATCCTACAACAAGCTCCTGCTGAACAAGGTTATCATCAACAATAGTGTTAAGTATTAGATTCTTGTTTTTCCTGATAGCCTTTTCATAGTAACAGGCTTTGGCAGGAAGTCGAATGGCCTTACCTTAAAGGATTGAAATACATATTCAAGATGCTCTGAGATAAATACCAAATATGCTTCAGGATTATTTTCTCTGATTTTTACAGCTAATTCATATCCATTTTTATCAGAATTAAGATCTATATCAAATAAAAAGACATTGGCGTCTCCTTGAGTTAAATATGACTCTACTTCATCAGGATGTGTGGCTGCACAAACTACTTCTCCAGCAATACTGCCTGATTCCAAAGTATGATTCACATAATCTTCAAGTAGCTTTAAGTATTCCGCATTGTCTTCACAGATTATTATTCTGAGCACAAGCAACCCTCTTAGAATGTTGGTTTCCTTAGTAATGAATCAGTTGTTTACGCAAAAAACGACAATTTTTTCTCTACTACAAAATTTACCATAGATATTATTGGTGTTCAAGATGATAAAATGCAGTTTTGACGTGATTAAAAAAGGCCTTGACAGCTGTTGAACATCGGAATCAGCTTTTTACCCCATATAGATTGATACAAAAAAACAACTTTGTTATCATCAATTATAGTCGAAATACAATGAATTTCTTACTAACTGCGATTGAGGTTTTTTTCCTCTGTCCGTTTCAATGAACAATTTTCACTGTTAATTAATAATTAAAGTTCAGATAATTATTTTCATGAGGAAAGAATTTGAAAACCCGAATTTTAGATTATACCTGCCCCCTGTATTCTTACTGTTGTAAGAATTAAATATATAAAAATAAGAAGGATCTGTCAGATAGTTTGGCTAACCTTCTTATTTTTTTGTTTTCTTACCGGAAACGTTCTCTAAGAACTAATTCTTCCGTCAATTTCTGGTATCCATATATAATATTGCAATATTGTGGACATACTGAGAAAAAGACATCTGAGAGAATCCGGAGGTTTTCATGGCTGATATAATTATGGAAAAACCGAAAGACCGCGTAAGTTATCATGATTCTGTGGAGGAAATGCTAAAACGAATCAGGGACGACGGTTTGTCCAGCGTATTTTCAAGATGGGATATCCAGGAGAAAATTAGATGCAAATACTGCCTTGAGGGTATGAGCTGTCAGCTTTGTTCCCAGGGACCCTGTCGCATTAGTATGCGCGCTGGGGCTGACAAAGGTGTATGCGGTATTGGCCCCGATGCGATGGCCATGAGAAATATGCTAATGAGAAACATAATGGGAGCCGCAACCTATGCCCATCACGCATTTGAGGCATTCAGAACCCTTAAGGCCACAGGAGAGGGCAAGACGCCTTTCAAAATAGTGGACTATAACAAGCTCAAATGGATGTGTGAAAAAACCGGAATCAGCACAGACCAGTCAGAGGATCAGATGGCTGTTCAACTTGCCGAACTCCTCTATGAGGAACTAAAAAAAGGACCTGATTATGACAGTATAATGGTGGAGGCTTTTGCACCCAAAAAGCGTATTGAGATCTGGAAAAAAACTGATCTGTATCCCTCGGGTGTACAGCATGAAATAGAAAACTGTATTGCAAGCTGCCTTACCAACGTGGACGGGGATTATGTTTCCCTTGCCAGAAAAGCTCTACGCCTGGGTTTAGCTACCATATACACAGCCCAGATAGGTCTTGAAATGACACAGGATATTCTCTTTGGTACACCCATGCCCCATGAGGTTGAAGTGGATCTTGGAATTATGGATCCGGATTACGTAAATATTGCTTTCAATGGACATCAGCCCTGGATAGGGGTGGCAACTCTTTTGAAGGCAAGGGAGGAGAAATATCAGGAAATGGCCAGAAAAGCCGGTGCCAAGGGATTAAGGGTTGTTGGCTCCATAGAGACAGGCCAGGAACTTTTGCAAAGATTCACAACTGATGATGTGTTTGTGGGCTTGATGGGTAACTGGCTGGCAATTGAACCCTTTTTGGCTACAGGTACAGTCGACGCCCTTGTAATGGAGGAAAACTGCTCTCCGCCTGCAATCGACCAGTACGCAGAAAAATACCAGGTTGCCCTTATAAGCGTAAGCACAATAATAGGTGTTGCCGGTGTGCAGCATGAAATGCCCTATTATCCTGCAAAAGCCGATGAAATGGCCGAGAAGTGCATCGATATTGCCATAGAGAATTTCAAGAAAAGACATGGCAAAATCAAACCCATGGTTCCCAAACATAAAACCAAAGCTATTGCAGGATTTTCTTCCGAGGCTGTTTTAAATGCTGTGGGAAACGATATTGGCAAGCTTGTTGATGTAATAGCGCAGGGCAAGATTAAAGGCGTGGTCGCCCTTGCCAACTGTTCTACTTTAAGAAACGGGCCTCATGACTGGAACACCGTCAATCTTGCAAAAGAGCTCATCAAAAGAGATATTCTGATTGTCGCAGGCGGTTGTGGAAACCATGGCCTGGAAGTGGCAGGTCTGTGCAATCTTGATGCAATTCAGTTTGCCGGGGAGGGGCTAAAGGAAGTGTGTACAAGGCTGGGTATTCCACCTGTTCTAAGCTTCGGTACCTGCACCGATACGGGAAGGATATCAATGCTTGTAACAGCCCTGGCTGATTATCTGGATGTGGATATATCCGATTTGCCCATTGCCATTACAGCTCCGGAATGGATGGAGCAAAAGGCAACCATTGACGGAATATTCGGTGTCGCTTACGGGGCTTATACTCATCTTTCACCCACTCCTTTCATTACCGGTGCTCCAAATCTTGTAAAGCTCCTTACCGAGGATGTTGAGAACATCACCGGAGGCAAAATAACTGTGGGGGATGATCCTGTACAAGCTGCAAAAGATATTGAGGCTCATATAATAAAGAAGAGAGATAAAATGGGGCTTAAATAAAGAAAATCCTCTTATCTGAATAATGATTAATACGGCAGGAAAACTGCCGTATTAATCTATTAAATCTACTTTTACCCATAGTTTCAACTTTTCCGAAAGCATCAGTTTCTCAACCTGTAAGAAGAATTCCTTGTCGTTCAGTCTGATAATCCTGTTATCAATGATCATCATAATAATGTCTGCATCAAGATTCCGGACTTCGTTTCCTATCAGGGACAAAAACTTTTCCTTAATTACTTGCTCTATATCAATTTTATCTATTTCGTCAACAGTATTCTCTTCAGTTATCAAAACCGTCTCAATGCTTTTGAGGACAAAGTTTTTTGAATTCACAGCCTTTTCCAGATTCTGAAGTTTCGCATCCTTGTCTCTGATAGTGTTTTCAAGGGTGGCTATTTTTTCATAAAACAAATCGATTTTGTAGCTTAAGAAAACACACAGCAGTGATGCACCTATAAGTGCCCCGGTTATAACTCCTGCTATAAAGGTTATCAGAAATCTAATGAGTGGTGCCTTTACTTTTGCCATAGTTCACCGCACCTGTGTATTAATTTAATAAAGAAATAACCCATATTTGCCCCGAAAATTGCAGTAAGAACTGAAATTGCCTGCTTTATTATCGAGCGGAATTCCCCCTGAAAGAGGCCTTTTTCAATTACTGCGAAAGAGGAAAAGGTGTCTCCAAGGGCTACCGCCATAGCCCATATTTTAATGGAACCGGCAAGATCAAGCATTGTTTTGAGAGGCGGGTGGTCTGTGATAAGAGCCCCTATACCTGCAAATACGCTGGCGCCAATGACGACACCGAAAGCGATAAGGAAATTGTTTATTAATGTTGCCGCAAATCCGGACATAGTTGTCTCACCATCATCCTTTGGATTCGTAAAAGGTTTATGATGCACTTAATTGATTTATGCAGACATATAAGTTTTTAGAGTATAAATATCCATTTTGGCAGGAATACTTGAATTATTTTCCTCATCCTGTTATCCTGAAAACTGCAGGATATAATTTTGAGTAGATTTGATAATAAAAGGATATTAAGATATTTTTTTGTGAGGATGGTAGAATGGTTATTACAATTAATACAGACAAAAAGGACGAATTCATTAATATTACTTCATTAATCCGGCAGCAGGTTGAAAAAAGCGGAGTCAGAAACGGAGTTGTAACTGTTTTTGTTCCTCATACCACCGCAGGAATCACCATTAATGAAAATGCAGATCCGGACGTGGTTATTGATATATTGACCACTCTTAATATGGTTTTCCCTGACAGAAAGGAATACCGCCATTTCGAAGGCAATTCAGCAGCCCATATGAAGGCTTCAGTTATGGGTTCATCCTGCAATGTGATAATTGAAAATGGAACACTTAAACTGGGGACCTGGCAGGGTATATATTTCTGCGAATTTGACGGGCCAAGAACCAGAAAAGTGTATCTGAAAATAATAGAAGGATGAAAGACCTGTAATTTGCGAATATTCTGCAGGTAGGCTATAATAAAATCAGTTATTAAAGGAAATTAGTAGAATATATAATGTCGCTCAGGAAAGGGAAAATATGAAAAACAGTTCAGAGCTTAGATTTGCTGTCCTAATAGACGCGGAAAACGTGCCTTGCAGCAATGTAAAAGGTATATTGGAGGAAATAGCAAAGTACGGTATACCTACCATAAAAAGAATATATGGCGATTGGACAAAGCCCAATACATCGGGATGGAAGAATGTCCTTGTGGAAAATGCCATTACACCAATACAGCAGTACAGCTATACTCAGGGAAAGAATTCATCCGATTCGGCAATGATAATTGACGCCATGGATATCCTCTACACAGAAAAGGTGGAGGGTTTTTGCCTTGTTTCAAGCGACAGCGATTTTACAAGACTGGCTGTGCGCTTAAGAGAATCAGGCATGAAAGTAATTGGTATCGGTGAAAGAAAAACTCCCAATTCCTTCAAGGCGGCATGTGATAAGTTCATATACATTGAAATTATTAATGATAACAGCCGGCAGGCTCGTGAGGCTGAGGAAGAGCACCGCAGACATCTTGATGTCAAGAAGACACCTGAAGGCCCGATAGTCGGCATTGGGGAAGATGTTATAAATCTTATTGCATCTTCCATACAGGACGTGGCTGATGATGACGGCTGGGCGTTTCTTGCCGACGTAGGAAATATGATACAGAAGAAGCAACCGGATTTTGACGCTCGTAATTTTGGCTTTGCCAAACTGACTCCCCTTATTAAAACCCTCAAGCAATTTGAAATTGATGAAAGGGATTCGGGGAACAGCAAGATTAAGCATATCTATGTGAGAAACAAAGATATCTCTTTTGAGCAGAAGGCTGATAAAAAACGCCTGAAGAATAAAGGATAATCCATCGGAGGATGCACCTGTGTGGATTATTCTGATAATTTTTGTTGTTCTGGTTCTTCTGTATTTGGTGTGTAATTATTTTTATAATTTAGCCATATCTCCAGGAAAGAAAACTTTTTTGAAACGCAACAGTGACTTGCCGGAAACCTCTTCCTGCGATGTCCGTGTTGAAGGCAGGGAATGGCTGGACAGGGTCAGGAAGATCCGCTGCTCCATAAAAAGTCATGACGGTCTTAATATAAGAGCTATATTCATTCCATCAGACAATCCCCAACAGAAAATGTTTGTTGTTATCGCCCATGGCTATAGTTCCAGAGGTTCGCATATGGGAGTCTACAGTAAGTTTTTCAACCAGGAGCTTGGCTTCAATGTGCTTATTCCCGACAACAGGGGACATGGTGAAAGTGAAGGCAACTATATTGGTTTTGGCTGGCACGACAGACTGGATTATATCAGGTGGACAGAGTACCTGATTAATACTTATGGCAATGATATCAAAGTAATCCTGTTCGGCATATCTATGGGGGCCGCAACTGTCCTTATGACAGGCGGTGAAAACCCGCCCGACAATGTAAAGGCGATAATATCAGATTGCGGCTACACTTCCGCATGGGACATTCTTAGTTTCCGGCTAAGACGCATGTATGGACTTCCCCCGTTTCCACTAATGCATTTTACAAGTCTTATGACATATGTTAAGGCAGGATATTTTCTATCAGAGGCTTCAGCTCTGAAACAGGTCAAAAAAGCAAGACTACCAATACTTTTTATTCATGGGAGCAAGGACACGTTCGTTCCCTTTGAAATGGGCATGCGCCTTTATGAAGCCTGTCCTTCTGAGAAAAAGTTTTATGTTGTGGAAGATGCGGGACATATTGAGTGTATTGTCAAGGATTACGACAATTATTGCAAAACCATAAAAGACTTTATTGGTGGTCTAAGACTTGACTGAACAGACAGACTTTCATAATTGTTCTGTCAATGAAGCCGAATATTAAGTCATTTGCCTATATAAGTTTTAAATTGTTTATTGACTGGCTTAAATTTCAGGGATATAATATGTCTCATTAAAAAATAATGCTAACAGAACAGGTATTTGCGCGTTAAGTGCCGGAGAATGGGAGTAGAGTCTCCGGACGAAGGGTTGTATGCCCGCGGTGCAAATACTGCATCCGCTGTTACTATAGTCTTCTTTCTGTAGTTGTAGTAGCAGATGGAGCATGTAAAGAAAGGAGACCGAAAATGAACGTCAATTCTCAGGAAAAACAATTCTCTCTTACCCGCAAACTCATTCTAACCGCTTTATTTATCGGACTTGCCGTAGTTGTCAGAGGATTTAGTACCATGGTGTATTTTTTAGGAGCACCGGGTATGCGAATCAGTTTTTCAGGAATATTCTCAAAAATGCCGGCAATTCTCTTCGGACCATTGTATGGCGGAATCGCAGGCGGTATTGCAGATGTAGTAGGCTACATTGTAAAACCGGAAGGTCCGTTTATTCCTTTTCTTACTCTTACAGCAATTCTGGGCGGGGTTCTTACAGCATGGCTTTGGAGTATTTTTAAGAATGCGGATACCGAAAAACTTCAGCGCGGAATGTGGATTTTCTTTGTAATTATTGGAGCGACAGGCCTGTTTAATTTAATTGCAGTCCGGTTTTTCGAAAATTCGGCCGTAGCCCTGTTAATTAAAAAAGCAGGGAAATATGAAGGTTTTTTGACACTCGGTCTTATAGCGGTTGCTGTTATTGGGATTATTCTTATGATTCTGGATTACGCCGCAAGAAAGAAATTCCCCCAGGCTGCAATAAACAAATATTATCTGAAAATTCTTTTGCCTTTCGGCGTTTCAGGTCTTGTTGTCACAATAATTAATACCTGGATTCTTATACTGTACTTCCCCGCACTTGCAAAGATAGGGTTTACGCTCTTTTTGATTCCGAGACTTGTGGAAGAAATACTGATGATGGTTGTGCAAAGTTATATTGCCGCGTTTATTCTCACCGTTTATGACCGTATAAGCACAAAATCCTGATTTTAATTGTGGCTTGGTTTTATGGTATACTTATTCAGGACGCAAGTCACAAATTTAACAAAGAAGCGTGGAAGAGTTGAAATTTAAAGTTATTCGTAAACAACCAAACAGCAAATCATGCATAGTTTGCGGTCTTAAAAATGAATTTGGGTTAAAGGCTTCCTTTTATGAACTGGAAAATGGAGAGCTGGCAGCAATTTTTAATACTCTGGAGGGACATCAGAGTTATCCCGGAAGGCTCCACGGAGGGATTGCCGGTGCAATTCTTGATGAGACCATTGGACGAGCTGTAATGATTAATCAGGGTGATATATGGGGAGTCACCATTGAACTTAATGTTCGCTACAAAAAGCCCATACCTCTGAATACTTCCCTGATAGCTGTAGGCAGGATAACAAAGGACAGTTCAAGAATTTTCGAAGGGACGGGGGAGATTTTGCTCCCGGGAGGAGAAGTGGCCGTTACAGCCCAGGGACGGTATCTGAAAATGCCCATTGACAAAATCGCGGAATGGAACGACGACCATGAGGAGTGGCGGGTGCATTTGTCAGACAATGACCCCGAGTACATTGAGCTGCCGGATGATACAGACTGATGTAACCAATTAGCCGGTTGATAAAGGGGATAAAATGAAAATAAATGTATTTCAGTTGATTGAAGGAGCCAAGAAGGCTACCGGCCTCACAGTTGTAATAGATGTCTTCCGGGCTTTTACCCTTGCCTGTTATGCTTTTGCCAACGGAGCGGAGGATATAATCCCGGTGGCAGATCTTGATGAGGCTTACAATATAAAAAAGGCCAATCCTGATTATATCCTGATGGGGGAAAGGCATTACCGTATGCAGAAGGGGTTTGATTACGGTAATTCGCCCGCTCTGATAGAAAATGTGGATTTCAGCGGTAGAACTCTTATTCACACCACCAGCGCAGGAACACAGGGTATTATAAATGCGAAGGGCGCCGATGAAATTATCACTGGAAGTTTTGTAAATGCCAAAGCAATTGCGAAATATATCATGAAGAAAAATCCTGAAACCCTGTCACTGGTATGCATGGGGGATGAGGGAATAAAAGAAAATGATGAAGATAATTATTGCGCCCGATATATCATAAGCTTACTACAAAATGAGCCCTTTGATCTGGAAGAAATGAAGGAAATCCTGAAAACAGGAAGCGGCAAAAGGTTTTTCAATCCGGAAAACTCCAATTGGAGCCCTGAAGGAGATTTTTACCTGTCCATGGAGTTTAACCGGTTTGATTTTGTGCTTAGGGCAGAAAAAAGGGATGACGGCTTGTTCCACCTGAAGAGAATATTAGTTTAACTTAGCCCGACAAATAATAAAAGAGGTCCTCCAATAGGAAGACCTCTTAATTTTTTTATGTCAATGATTCCTGAACTAAGTTATCAGAATATTGAGAACTGCAGGAACAATGATGCAAGAATTGAGGCAACAAGTGAAACAACGGTAATCTGAGTGTTGATCGAAGGACCGGCAGTATCCTTGAAAGGATCGCCAACTGTATCACCTACAACACCGGCTTTATGTGCAAATGAACCTTTACCTCCGCAATTTCCTGCTTCAATATACTTCTTCGCATTGTCCCAGAGTCCGCCGGCATTAGACATCAGGAGAGCAAGCAACAATCCGGAAGCGATATTACCTGTAAGGAATCCGCCTATTGCCTGTGGGCCTCCTATAAAGCCAACCACAATTGTACTTACAATTGCAAAAGCTCCGGCAGGGATAAGTTCTTTAAGGGAACCGGTTGTAGCAATATCAATACACTTGTCATAGTCGGGTTTTGCATCCTCGCGGCCTTCTTTAAGACCAGGGATTGTATCAAACTGGCGATGAATTTCAGCAACCATTCTCTGAGCGTTTTTGTCAACACCGAGCATGAGCATTGCAGAGAATACAGCCGGAATAGCAACGCCGATAATGAGTCCGAAGAATACTGTCGGATTCAGAATATCAAAGTTTTCAATAAATCTTGAGCTGTCAACCATACCGATCGCTCTGGCAGCATCATTTACTTCGCTCATGAATGCGCCTAAGAGGGAAATAACGGTAAGCCCGGCAGCACTGATGGAGAAACCTTTGGTTACCGCTTTAACGGTATTTCCTGCAGAGTCAAGTTCATCACAGATTGCAATAACTTCTTCTCCGTAGCCGCCCATTTCTGCAAGTCCGCGAGAGTTGTCAACTATTGGACCATAAGCGTCGTTGGAAATTATCATACCAACTATTGAAAGCATACCGAGAGCTGACATGGAGATACCGAACATTCCATACTCAGCAACCATTCCGCTTTCTGCGCCAAGAGGTGCACAGATATTGAAGGCAAGCAATGCGGAAACAGCTATACCTATCAATGCGGGCAGAGAGCTCAACAGGGCATAGGAGAAGCCTGATAATACGGTGAACGCAGGACCGTTTTTGGATGCGTTGGCAACCTGCTGAACAGGGGGTTTTGCGTCATTGGTAAAGTAATCGGTTGTAATACCAATTACGGTTCCAACGATAAGTCCTACAGCAGTTGCTCCCCAAATTCTCCATTCAAAACCAAACAGGTAAGTTACAACTGCGGTGAGGATTGCGAAGATCGCGGTTGTAACATAAGTGGAGCTGTTGAGAGCTTTGTTCGGGTCCCCGTTTTTACCGATACGTGCGGAGGAAACCCCTATGATGGAGGCCAAAAGACCTATTGCTGCATAGGCGAAAACCATTTTTACGTTATTTCCGGTTAAGCCTCCCAGGGATGTAGCCATAACAAGTGCTGCGGACATGGAAGCAACATTGGAATCGAACAAGTCGGCACCCATACCTGCAACGTCACCAACATTATCACCAACATTGTCGGCAATAACAGCAGGGTTTCTTGGATCGTCCTCATCAATACCCATTTCAACCTTACCAACCAGATCTGCACTGATGTCTGCTGTCTTGGTAAAAATACCGCCGCCTGCTTTAGCAAACAATGCAAGTGAGCTTGCTCCGAAGCTGAAACCCAAAACGGAGCTTGCGTCGCCGGTAAGCATCAGTACAAGTGAAACGCCCAGTAAACTTGTTCCGACAACAGCCATACCCATAACAGCACCACCGCGGAAACCAGCCATAAAAGCGGGTTTGATTCCTTTTTTGGCAGCCTCTGCAGCTTTAATATTGGCTATTGTGGCAACCTGGATTCCAATTTTTCCTGCAAGAGCGGATAATACTGTACCGAATATATAAGAAACAGCCATCCATATATTCTCTGATACGTTGCCTGTCCAAATTGGTCTCGGAAGCAGGATCAATATCAGAACAGCCGCTATTGCTGTAAAACGTGCCAATACCTGGTATTCACGTTTTAAGAAGGTATTTGCCCCCTGACGAATATATTCGCCGATTTCTTTGATACGGGGATTGGAAGAAGGTTGAGCCTTGACCCATGTATACAACCATCCGGCAATACCAAGGGACAACGCTGAAATGAAAATGGCAATTACTTGAAATGCCTGGACTGAGATTTCCATTCAAGGACCCCCTTTAACTAAGTTTTAATATAGGTTTCATAGGCGTTTTCCCTCCAATTCTACACCTTTGAAAAAAAATATTCAACATTACTTATGTAACAAGTTACAATTTTTATTCGTATAATAATATATTTTCTGCACTTTTCACAAATCAATCGCGGGCATGGAGTGTTGATTTTTTTCGGATAAAGCAACATAATAAAATAATCAAAAGTAGAAAAAGGCTATGTATATACATTTTTTATAAACAGAAAAGGAGATTTGTATGTTGCATTCGTTCTCAAGAACAGAACTGTTGATAGGCAAAGAGGGCCTTGAAAAACTGGGAAAGAGCAAAGTGGCTGTTTTTGGTGTTGGGGGAGTAGGTTCATTTGTTGTCGAAGGACTTGTCAGAGCAGGTGTGGGACATTTTGTCCTCGTGGATGATGATTTGATTTGCCTTACAAATATTAACCGCCAGCTTCATGCTACGCGGAAAACCATAGGAATGCCCAAAGTGGAAGTTATGAAGGAAAGAATCCTGTCTATCAATCCCAAGGCTGAAGTAGAGACACACAGAAAGTTTTACCTTCCAGAATGCGCCCATGAACTTATTAAGGAAGACTATGATTATATAGTTGATGCAATTGATACAGTTACAGCAAAGATTGACCTTGTGGTTCAGGCTAAAAAATTCAATATACCTATTATAAGCTGTATGGGTGCTGGAAATAAACTTGATCCGACACGGTTCCAGGTGTCGGATATATATAAAACAACCGTGGATCCGCTTGCAAAAGTAATGAGAAAAGAGTTGAAACAGCGGGGAATTGACTCCCTAAAAGTTGTCTATTCCACCGAAACACCCATAAAACCTGTTGAAACAGAGGATTCAAGCTGCTCTAAAAACTGTATATGTCCCAAGGGAACCGAAAGGAGCTGTACTGTAAAACATCAGATTCCGGGCAGCATATCCTTTGTACCGTCGGTGGCAGGGCTGATTATAGCCGGTGAAGTGATAAAGGATTTGATAGGATACAATAAGTAATAAGTATTGACATATATAAAGTATGATAATATATTATTATATAAAACATATAGGATTACTCATACTTAATGTTCAACATAGTGAATATTAATTATTTAGAAGGTTGGGAGAGGTATGAAAATTTCGACAAAAGGCCGCTACGGACTTAGGGCGATGGTGGATCTGGCAGTGCATTCAAACGGGGAACATGTTTCCCTCGGTTCGGTAGCGGAACGTCAGAAAATTTCCATGAACTATCTTGAGCAGGTTTTTGCCAACCTCAGAAAAGCAGGACTGGTAAAAAGCATTGAGGGAGCCCAGGGAGGATATATCCTCGCCCACGAGCCCTCGGCAATAAAGGTTGGAGATGTTCTGAGAGTTTTGGAAGGAAAACTTTCAGTTATTGATAGCGCGAAAATGAATAATATGGATCAGAAGAGCATCCAGTACTGCATAAAAACACTTGTATGGGACAAGATTGAAGAGAGCATCCAGCAAGTGGTGGATTCGGTTACACTGGAGGATCTTGTAAACGAGTATAAACGCCTTAACGGGTCAGACACAGTAATGTATTTTATTTAAATTCCTGTTTTGTTTAGGTTCAATTTATGCCCTTCCTTCAAACCATATTTTTCCTTGGTTATTATTTGTACACTCAAAATTACACCTATAAATCAGAATCGATACTGAAAGAGAGGGTTGAACTATGACAAAGAAGAACTACAGATTCGACACATTACAGGTCCATGCAGGCCAGAGCCCCGATCCTGCAACAAAATCAAGAGCAGTACCTGTATACCAGACAACCTCCTATGTTTTTGACAGCATTGAGCATGCGGCCAACCTTTTTGCCCTGAAAGAAACAGGCAATATCTACACAAGGATTATGAATCCTACCACAGATGTGTTTGAACAGCGAATGGCCGCACTTGAAGGCGGCATTGGCGCTTTGGCCACTTCTTCGGGATCTGCCGCAATTACTTATGCCATAATGAATATTGCAGGAGCAGGTGACGAAATTGTTTCAGCCAGCACCCTTTATGGAGGAACATATAACCTGTTTGCAAATACTCTGCCTGATTTCGGCATTAAGACAATATTTGTTGATCCTGATGATCCTGAAAACTTCAGAAGAGCTATTACCGACAAAACAAAAGCGATATATTTTGAAACAATAGGAAATCCGGGAATCAATCTGATAGATATTGAAAAAGTGGTCAAAATAGCACATGAAAACGGAATTCCTGTTATATGCGACAACACCTTTGGAACCCCGTACCTGATCCGTCCTATTGAGTACGGTGTAGATATAGTAGTACATTCGGCAACGAAATTTATCGGTGGTCATGGTACTTCCATAGGCGGGGTGATTATTGACTCCGGCAAATTTGACTGGGCTGCCAGCGGAAGGTTCCCGAAGTTTACGGAGCCCGATAACAGCTATCACGGCTTGCGTTACGCGCAGGATATTGGTGAGGCGGCATACATAGCCAAGGCAAGGCTGACCCTTCTGAGAGATACAGGTGCCTGCATCAGCCCGTTTAATGCTTTCCTTCTCCTTCTGGGACTTGAGACTTTGTCCTTGCGTGTAGAGCGGCATGTATCCAATGCAAAGAAAATTGCCGAGTACTTATCCAACCACCCGAAAGTAAGCTGGGTAAACTATCCGTCTCTGCCCGGAAGCAAATATTACAGCCTGGCTGAAAAATATCTGCCCAAGGGCGCGGGTGCTATCTTTACTTTTGGTGTAAAGGGAGGCCTTGAGGCAGGAAAAACATTTATAGAAAAACTTGAATTATTCTCACACCTGGCAAATGTGGCCGATGCCAAGTCACTTGTTATACATCCGGCCAGCACAACACACTCCCAGCTCTCTGAAGAAGAGCAGAGACTTGCCGGAGTGACGCCGGATATGATCAGATTGTCAGTAGGAATTGAAGATGTTGAAGATCTTATTGATGATTTGGATCAGGCACTTGCAGCGTTGTGATTAGAAATGGAGTATTGATGTCAACAAAGAAGAAAGTACTTGTTGGGATGAGCGGCGGAGTGGATTCCAGCACCGCCGCTGCGATATTAAAAGACAGGGGATATGATGTTTACGGCGCCACCCTGAAACTATGGGACTCGCCTGTTGATTCCTGCAACAGACACACCAGAACATGCTGTTCCCTTGAAGATGTTGAGGATGCCAGGGCTTCGGCTTTCAAACTTGGCATCCCATTCTATGTTCTTAACATGAAAGACCAGTTCAAAGAGAAAGTCGTGGACTATTTCGTGGAATCGTATTTAAAGGGGGAGACTCCAAATCCGTGCATAGCATGCAATAAATATATGAAATTCCATGGAATGCTCATAAAAGCTCTCTCTTTCGAAATGGATTATATTGCAACGGGTCATTATGCCCGTGTTGTTTATGATAAGCAAAAGGGAAGATACCTTCTTAAGAAAGCTGTGGATTTGTCCAAGGACCAGAGTTACGTACTCTACATGTTAAACCAGCATCAGCTTGAGCACCTTCTTCTGCCTCTGGGCGACTATCTGAAAACAGAAATCAGGAAGATAGCCGAAGAAAAAGGACTGATAAACGCCAGAAAACCTGACAGCCAGGATATTTGCTTTGTACAAAACGGAAACTATGTGGATTTCATTAAACAGTACAAGGACATAGAAATTCCGGAGGGTACATTTATTGATAAAGAAGGCAATGTTATAGGTAAGAACAAGGGGATGATTCACTACACCATAGGGCAGAGAAAAGGCCTTGGAATGAGTTTCCCCGAGCCCCGCTACGTTATAGATAAGGACGGCGGTAAAAATACGGTTACCCTGGGCACAAGGGAGGAGGCCATGGTGACAGGACTTATAGCCAGGGAGATGAACTATATTCTCTGTGACAAGCCTGAAAAAGAGATGAAAGTATTGGTCAGGACACGCTATTCACAGAAGGAATCTCCTGCAAAAGTGATACCCATGGAAGACAACCAGGCACGGATAGTATTTGATGAACCCCAGCCATTTGTTGCCCCTGGTCAATCGGTAGTAATGTATCAGGAAGATTGCGTTGTGGGCGGAGGTATTATCCAGAGTTCCATCAGAGAATAACCGTGATTGTTTGCACATAATAGATCCGATATTCATATAAATAAAGTATAGTATTCTTATAGGAATAATATAAAAAACTATTGCAAACCTAAGAAAATTATTATATACTATTCTTAGAAAACTGATATGAATAGTAAGTTAACCCGATGGGTATCAGGAGGTATATATTATGAAAATAGCAAAGAATCTCACGGATCTTATAGGTAATACACCTTTGTTGGAACTTTCAAACTATGCTGAAAAGCAAGGTGCCGATGCCAGAATTATTGGCAAGCTGGAATACTTCAATCCGGCAGGCAGTGTCAAGGACAGAATTGGCTATGCCATGATAAAGGATGCTGAGGAAAGAGGACTTATAAACAAAGATACTGTTATTATTGAACCCACCAGCGGAAACACAGGAGTTGCCCTTTCATTTGTAGCAGCTGCAAGGGGTTACAGGCTTATTATCACTCTCCCGGATACATTCAGTGTTGAAAGAAGAATGCTTATGAAGGCTTTGGGAGCCGAACTTGTTCTTACTCCCGGCGCTGAGGGAATGCCCGGTGCTATTAAAAAAGCTCAGGAACTTGCAGCTGAAATCCCCAACTCCTTTATACCCCAACAGTTTGAAAACCCGGCAAACCCTGAAATTCACAGAAAGACCACTGCAGAGGAAATCTGGAGGGATACAGACGGTAAAGTTGACATTTTCGTAGCAGGTGTAGGTACCGGCGGAACAATTACCGGTGTGGGAGAAGTATTGAAATCCAGAAACCCAAATATAAAAATTGTGGCTGTGGAACCCGCTGATTCTCCCGTTCTTTCGGGCGGACAAAAGGGACCTCACAAGATTCAGGGCATAGGCGCAGGTTTTGTACCCAAGGTGCTTAATACAGAAGTTTATGATGAGGTTATCACAGTTAGGAATGAAGAAGCCTTCGAAGCTTCCCGCAATGTGGCGAAGACGGAAGGCTTGCTGGTTGGTATCTCCAGCGGCGCGGCATTGCATGCAGCTACCGTGCTTGCAAAAAGGCCTGAGAACAAAGGCAAGAATATTGTGGTTATCCTTCCCGATACCGGTGAAAGATATCTTTCAACTGTACTTTTCAATCCTGAAGCTTAAGCTTGCCTAATCAAGATGTAATATATATCGCTGAGAGTCATTTGTTTGAGGCTTTCTTCTATTAAAGGCAGATCCATCGGCACACCTGTGCCGGTGGATTTTCCTTATAAATTCATGACATACTCCTGGTATTGATTTTTGCACTCCTCAAAGTCACTGAACATATCATAGTCGAAGCTTACCGGTGACAGGAGGACTATGTCATCAGGCCTTGCAGAAAGATACGCACAATCCACCCCTTGCTGCAAGGTGCTGCATTTGGTTATTCTAAGATCGATATTCCGGTATTTTCCTGACATAATCTTCAATACAGCTATTTCAATAAGTGAGGCGGTCCTGCCGACAAGTATAAGATGCCTTACTTTTTGCAAAAGTGTTTCACACAGGGAATCAGTTACAACATCTTTGTCATATCCCGCAGTAAGAAGGATAATCCTTCGATTGTAGGCGTTCAGGGTGCCAATTATCCTTTCCGCATTTGTGCCAGAATCAATGAAGTATTTTACTCCATTCAACTCCCGGATTAATTTATTTCCATGTTCCATACCAGATTCGTTCAAAACAGTATCCTCCCCAAAGTTTACTTTCAGTGATCTATTCAGAACGAGATTTTCGGACAATCATCAAAGCCCCTGTCATAGGAGTTGAGACAGCAAAAACGTGAATATCAAGAATGACTGTCCTGATTGAATAAAATCCTGAGAATAATGTCTCCTAATAATATATAGGGAAGTTCATGCTGTTTATGCCGTAATTTAGCAGAGGTGGTTCTCCGACAGGTTCTCCGGTTTATTCTTGACCCCGTTTTATCCGGGCAACAAGGTGAGATTGATAATTATGTAATTATATTTGATAAGTATGGTAAAAGAGGGTAAAATGTTTATGACTATGCTTGCATTCCCCTCATTACAGGAGTAATGATAAAATTCGGTATTCGATGGGAACTTTCCGCTGTAAGTGTTGAATGCGGGCAAAGAATACTATAAGAGAGTTAAAAATGGAGGTATAAAGGTGCCAAAACCCATAGTTGCAATTGTAGGCAGACCTAATGTGGGTAAGTCGACATTCTTTAATTATTTGATTGGACAGAGGATTTCAATAATAGAAGATACACCGGGTGTCACCCGTGACAGAATATATGGGGAAAGCGAATGGAGGGGCAGAAGTTTTACCATTATTGATACAGGTGGCCTTGAGCCCCATTCGGATGATTATATCAAGAAGCAAATGCTCCAGCAGGCCCAGATCGCTATTGATACGGCAGATGTCATTCTTCTCATGGTGGATGCAAAATCGGGAATGACCGCTGCCGATCAGGATGTTGCCACAATGCTCAGAAAAACCAAGAAGCCAGTACTGGTAGTTGTAAATAAGGTTGATAGTATCGGAGAATTACCGCCTGAGGTTTTTGAATTCTATAATCTGGGCATGGGAGAAATTTTCCCGATCTCATCAATTCACGGCCTGGGTATGGGTGAGCTACTGGACGCAATTTATGAGAATTTCCCGGAAGAAAAGGAATCTGAAGAAGATGAAGATGTAATAAAGGTTGCCATAATCGGAAAACCCAATGTAGGCAAATCCTCAATAATAAACAGGATACTTGGTGAAAACCGTGTTATAGTGAGCAACATTCCCGGAACAACCAGGGATGCGATTGACACTTACTATGAAATTGACGGGAAAAGATATATGTTTATTGATACCGCAGGTATCAGAAGACAAAGCCGAATAAATGAAAACATTGAAAAGTATAGTATTATAAGGTCATGGGCTGCTGTGGACCGGGCAGATGTATGCATAATTATGATTGATGCCCAGGAAGGTGTGACTGAGCAGGATACCAAGATCGCAGGTTATGCCCATGAGAAGGGTAAGGCTTCAATAATTGCCATAAACAAATGGGACGCAGTAGAAAAGGAAACCGGCACATTGGAGAACTACCGAAAACAGGTGTACCAAGACCTTGAGTTCATGGATTATGCCCCTGTTGTCTTTGTATCTGCAAAAACCGGACAACGCATCAACCGCTTACTTGAACTCATTGATTTTGTTTATGACCAGGCGGTTCTGAGAGTTCAGACCGGTGTGTTGAATGATGTGCTCAATGATGCCGTTGCAATGGTACAGCCGCCGTCCGACAAGGGAAAACGCCTGAAAATATACTATATGACCCAGACCGGAGTTAAGCCCCCTACGTTTATTCTCTTTGTCAATAACAAAGAACTGCTTCATTTTTCCTATGAAAGATACTTGAAAAATACATTGAGAAATAATTTCGGATTTGAAGGTACTCCAATAAACTTTATAGTTAGAGAAAAGGGGGAAGAATAATGGTCAAAATTATCTTATCTGCGATTATTGGCTATTTATTGGGAAGTATCAACACTTCCATTATTGTAGGAAAAGTATTCTTTAAGACAGATGTAAGAAATTACGGCAGTGGAAACGCCGGTGCAACCAACACATTAAGGACCCTGGGCAAAGGGGCAGCAATAGCAGTTGTCCTTGGGGACTTTCTTAAAGGTGTTTTAGCTTGTATAGTAGGCCGCTATCTTGCCGGTGAAATAACTCCCGGTGTATATGCAGGGGAATATATCGGTGGAATGTTTGCGGTAATAGGTCACAACTGGCCGGTTTTCTTCGGTTTCAGGGGTGGTAAGGGAGTAATGACTTCCTTTGCGATTTCCCTGTTCTTTTCTCCTTTGGCTTCATTGATATGCCTTGCCAGCTTCATTGTCGTTGTCAGCATTACCAAATATGTTTCTTTAGGTTCCATGATAGGGGCGGCTCTTTTCCCTCTGACCGCATTCCTGCTGAATGAACCCCTGTTGATGGTATTGGTAGGTATTTTTCTCGCAACCTTGATTATTGCAAGGCATCACTCAAATATCAAAAGACTGATTGAAGGAAACGAAAAGAAAATAAAGTTTAAATAGTCTGTTTTTCCTTTATGATTAATTAAAACTTCTAAAGATTAATTAATTGTAAAGAGAAGCCTTTCATTATTTTAAATTATTAACTAAATAATATTTTCAAAGATTAATCTTAATTAGTTTATAATTAATTTTAATCGATATTATTATGCCTGCACTTACAATTATTTTTATTAGGTACTGATTTTGTTCAGGAAATTATTAATTAATACTGTTTTCTATTATCATATTTTTGAAAAACAGTTCCATATTAAAATTTGAAAATACAAAAGAAAGGAATATTAACATGGCAGTTATTTCTATTATTGGCGCGGGCAGCTGGGGAACCGCCTTGTCAATACTGTTATCCAATAACGGGCATAAGGTCCGGGTTTGGTCTATTTACCAGAAAGAAGTGGATATGATTCTTGAAACAAGGGAGAATAAGGACAAGCTGCCCGGAGTCAGGGTGCCTGAATCCGTTGAATTTACAACCGATATTGAATATTGCCTTAAAGACCACGATTTTATTGTAGTTGTGGTTCCGTCCCAGACAGTCAGGGAAACCTGCAGACGCCTTTCTCCTTATGTTTCACGGGATGACATTATTGTTATGTGTTCCAAGGGGCTCGAAGAAAAAACAGGTCAGAGGCTTAGTGAGGTAGTGTTAAGTGAGCTTCCCGGTGTTGGCTATGTCGCGCTTTACGGCCCGAGCCATGCAGAGGAAGTGGCTATAGGTACTCCCACTACTCTGGTGGCTTTTTCTGAGGATATTGAACTTGCAATGAAAGTTCAGGACGTATTTATGTCGCCAAATTTCAGGGTGTATACCGGTACGGATGTTATTGGAGCCGAGATAGGTTCCGCCCTTAAAAATGTTATCGCTCTTTGTGCCGGAATTTGTGACGGGCTCGGTTATGGTGACAACAGCAAAGCTGCCCTCATGACCCGCGGCATTACTGAAATTGCCCGTCTGGGAACTAAAATGGGAGCCAAGCCCAATACTTTTTCAGGTCTTACCGGAATAGGGGACCTTATTGTTACCTGTACCAGCAGACACAGCAGAAACAGGCGTGCAGGTTACCTTATCGGCCAGGGATACACACTTGAAGAAGCTCAGGAAGAAGTAAAAATGGTTGTGGAGGGAGTTTCGGCCTGCCGTGCAGCCAAGGAACTGGCTGATAAATATCAGGTGAATATGCCCATAATACAGGAAGCCTACAGTATCCTGTTTGAAAATAAGAACTGCCGTGATGCGGTTTATGAGCTCATGACCCGCAGCCGGAAACATGAGTCGGAAGATACGGGCTGGTAAACTGGTCCGGCTTTTTGGTTTATTTTAGTTGGACTTAAAGTTTATTTAGTATAAGGGATATAAAAAGGGCAAGTGATTTTCCACTTGCCCTTGATATTTATCCTGATTATACCTTAACTTTTTTACCTACTATGAGCGGCCATTCCGAATCACCTTTCAGAACCTTGCCTGCAGAGATTTTCACGGCTTTATCCAGAATGCAGTATTGCATGTCAACATCCGGTCCTACTTCAGAACCCTGCATGATAAGACAGTCTTTGATTTTAGCGCCCTTCATTACCCGTACTCCGCGGAAGAGGACTGAGTTTTCAACCTCGCCTTCAATTATGCATCCATCCGCAATTATTGAATTGCGTACTTTAGCTTCTGAATTGTATTTTGCAGGCGGCTCGTCCTTAACTTTGGTAAATATCTTCCTGCGGTCCATCAGAAGCTCCTGCCTTACTTTGGGGTTGAGAAGCTCCATATTGGTTCTGTAGTACAACTGTATTGTACTGAACGGACGCCAATATCCGTTGAACATATATGCATAGATCTTCAATGTGTCAAGCTGCCTCAAAATGATATCGGTTACAAATTCGGAATATCCCTTTGATACGCTGTCCTGCAATAAATCAATAAGGAATGTGCGTTTTACAATATACACTCCCATGGAAGCGATACTGCTCTTAGGTTTGAGGGGTTTTTCCATAAAGTTGTAGATGCGCTTGTTTTCATCGAATTCCACAATGCCCATGCGCTTCTGGTCTTCTATTGAAAAATCACTCATATCTCTGCAGCATACTGTAATATCTGCTCCGGTTTCAATATGCTGTTCAAGCATGGGAGTATAGTCCATGTTGTAGATAGCATATCCCTGGCCGATAAGTACATATTCCTCATCGCTTCTCTCCAGGAAGGTTATATTGTTATACATGGCGTCGGCTGTGCCTTTATACCAACCGGTACCGAATTCGGAGAGATAGGGAGGGAAGATGAACAGGCCTTCATTTTTTCTGTCCAGGTCCCATTCTTTTCCTGAGCCCAGATGGTCCATCAAAGAACGGATATTGTATTGGGTTATTACACCTACATTTATGATTCCTGAATTAACCATATTGGACAGAACAAAATCTATCGCCCTGTACTTTCCTCCGAAAGGCACTGCTGCTATGGATCTTTCCAGGGAAAGTTCCTTCAGCCTGTTGTTCATTCCGTCTGTCAAAATTATTCCCATTGTTGATTTCATGAATTTTCATCCCCTTTCATCACAAACCCGCCGGAAGGTATTACATTGGTTGAGAAATCGTGGGGGGTAATATAGTTGTCTATTACTACGTTCTTTCCTAATACCGTATTGTTGGGAACGACAGTATTCGAACCGATAACGGTTATGTCACAGTTATAGACTTTAGGATTATATGTGCTCGGTGCAAACTCACCTTCCCCGGTCTTTACATTGTTGCCGATAACACTGTTTTCACCCACGATGGTGTACCTGATCTCGGAGTTGGCACCTATCAGTGTATCAGACATTATTATGGAATTCTCAACAACGGTGTCTTTATTTATAGTTACACCGGGGAAAATAACTGAATTGCGCACTGTTCCGTAAATCATACATCCTTCAGCGATAACCGATGTTTCCACATGGCCTGTGTCGCTGATGAAATGAGCTGGATATATGGGATTGGGAGAGAAGATTCTCCAGTAAGGATCGAACATATTGAAATCCGGAACACGCTCGGTAAGGTTCATTTGGGATTCCCAGAAGGTCTTTATGGTACCGACGTCTCTCCAATACCCTTCAAATCTGTAAGCGATAAGTTTCTTCCCGTCATCGAGCATGGCAGGTATTATGTTTCGACCGAAATCATGGTTTGAATCGCATTTTACATGGTCATTTATCAGGTATTCCCTTAAAAGCTCCCAGGTAAATATATAGATTCCCATTGAGGCAAGGGTGCTCTTTGGATTCTGGGGCTTTTCTTCGAACTCAATAATATTTCCCTCACCATCGGTGTTCATAATTCCATATCGACTGGCCTCTTCATAAGGTACATCAATTACTGAAATGGTGGCATCAGCTTTTCTGGCTTTGTGTTCTTCAAGCATTTTGGCATAATTCATCTTGTAAACGTGGTCACCTGAAAGGATGATTACATACTTGGGATTCATTTCGTCCACATAGTGAATGTTCTGGAAAACAGCATCTGCTGTGCCTGAATACCATTCGCCACGTTCAGTCTTCATGTAGGGGGCAAGAATTGTTACGCCGCCATTCATTCTATCCAGGTCCCAGGGTTTGCCTATTCCTATATGCTTATTCAGTTGCAGAGGCTGATACTGAGTAAGTACACCTATGGTGTCGATTCCTGAGTTGATGCAATTACTTAAAGTGAAATCAATAATGCGGTATTTGCCGCCATAGAGCACGGCAGGCTTGGCGAGGTTCTTAGTGAGTACACCAAGACGGCTGCCTTGTCCGCCAGCAAGAAGAAGAGCGATAATTTCTTTACGTATCATACTCAATTCCTCCAAAAATTTCTTAATAATAATATACCTCCGAATCTCAGGATAAATCATAAGATTGGTGAAAAAATAACAGACTGAATATTTCTTGCATTTTTATGGATATATAGTATAATTAAAAAGAAAGGTCAAAGAAAGTCAAACAACTATTTCCGAGGAGGTATGCAATGAAATATCGTGATTATTACGAGGTTTTGGGTTTGAGCAAAGACGCTTCCCAAGAGCAGATTAAAAAAGCTTACCGCAAACTTGCCAAAGCATACCATCCTGATGCAAATCCGGGCAATAAAGAGGCTGAAGAAAAGTTCAAGGAAATAAATGAGGCTTATGAAGTTCTGGGTGATCCCGAGAAGCGTCGGAAATATGACCAGCTTGGCAGCAGGTTTAATTTTGCCAACGGGTATGATTTTGACCCTTCCCAGTTTGGATTCAATACCCGGAATGCCCGTTATGAATTCAGGGGCTCAAGCGGGTTCAGCGACTTTTTTGATATGTTTTTTGGAAGCGGCGGAATTAACCTGGATGATTTATTTGGGATGGGCGACGCAGGCTTTAAACATAGAGGCTTTTCTTCGGGACATGCCTTTGCCCAAAAGGGCGAGGACATAGAAACAGAAATAAAGATTTCTGTTGCCGACGGAATAATGGGAAATGAAAAGCAAATTTCCATCAGAACTCCTTCCGGGATGAAAAAACTGGCCATTAAAATTCCCCGGGGAATACAGCCTAACGGGAAAATCCGTTTGAAAGGCCAGGGCGGAAAAGGGAGAAACGGAGGGCCAGACGGAGATTTGCTGCTTGTTGTAAATTTCAAAGACGAAGATATAACTATCAATGGTACTGACTTGATACAGAAATTCGAAATAAAACCATGGACTGCGGCAGTTGGCGGGAAAGAGACAGTCACTACTCCCGACGGCAGGATAATTGTGTCGGTTCCCGCTGGAATCAGAAGCGGTGAAAGTATCAGGATTCCGGGAAAGGGGTACCCCAACAGTATCGGAGGGCGCGGGGATCTGTACTTAAAGGTATCAATCAACAATCCCCCACACTTGAATGAGAAGCAGCTTGAATTATTTCGTAAACTCAAGGAACTTGATGGCTGAAGACTTACTTGCATGAGAGGTGATAAAAATGAATCTGGATAGGTTTACAGAAAAGGCTCAGGAGTCGATTGTGCTGGCTCGTGAGCTTGCCATAAAAATGGATCAGCAGCAGGTTGATTCTGAACATCTGGCTTTGGCGCTGGTAGAACAGGAAGATGGCCTGATTCCCCGAATTTTATGGGTGCTGGGTGTTAATCCCGGCGATATCTCCCATCAGCTTAATCAGGAACTCGAACGCAGGCCGAAAATCTATGGAAGTGCTGCGACCGAAGTATACGCAACCCGCCGCTTCAACCAGGCGCTTATTGTTGCCAAGGATGAAGCTAAGAAATTAAATGACGAGTATGTGAGCGTTGAACATATCTTCATGGCTTTAATAGCAGAGAGAAACGGATATACATCAAGCTTACTGAAAAACTATGGAGTAACTTATGATTCCTTTGTGGAAGCCGTGAAGAAAATTCGAGGCAATCAAAGGGTAACAAGTCAGAACCCTGAAATGAATTACCAGGCTTTGGAGAAATACGGCCGTGATCTTGTGGAATTGGCAAGGCAGGGGAAACTTGATCCTGTAATAGGCAGGGATGCGGAAATAAGGCGTGTTATAAGAATATTATCCCGCAGGACCAAGAATAACCCTGTGCTTATCGGAGAACCCGGAGTAGGAAAAACCGCCATTGTTGAAGGACTTGCCCAGAGGATCCTTAAGGGGGATGTGCCCGACGGGCTGAAGAATAAAACTGTTTTTGCACTGGACATGGGAGCTTTGATTGCCGGAGCGAAATTCAGGGGTGAATTTGAAGAAAGGCTTAAAGCTGTCATCAAAGAAATTGAAGCTTCTGACGGTCAGATTATTCTTTTTATTGATGAAATTCATAATATAGTCGGCGCGGGAAAGGCAGAAGGTGCCATGGACGCGGGCAACATACTGAAGCCAATGCTTGCCAGGGGTGAACTTCACTGCGTCGGGGCAACCACTTTGGATGAATACAGGAAGTATATCGAAAAGGACGCAGCCCTTGAAAGACGCTTCCAACCTGTCATGGTGGAACCGCCCACTGTTGAGGACACCATTTCCATTCTTCGCGGGCTCAAAGAGCGCTTTGAGATACACCACGGCGTTCGCATTACAGACGGAGCCATCATCGCCAGTGCTGTTCTTTCAAACAGGTATATCACAGACAGATTTTTGCCTGACAAAGCAATTGACTTAATGGATGAGGCGGCAGCTATGTTAAGGACCGAAATAGACAGCATGCCTGCAGAGCTTGATGAAATAATGCGACGAATCATGCAGCTTGAAATTGAACAGCAGGCTCTGAACAAGGAGAATGACAGGGGCTCCGAAGAACGACTTAAAGCCATAGAATCTGAATTGGCGCAGTTAAGGGATAAGGCCAATGAGATGAAAGCCCAGTGGGAACTTGAGAAAGAAAATATTAAGAAGGAGAAGGAACTAAAAGAAGAACTTGAAAATGTCAAACTCCAGATCCAGGAGGCTGAGAGAAACTACGACCTTGAAACACTCGCCAAGCTGAAATATGGAAAACTGCCCGCCCTTGAAGCATCTCTTGCGAAAGAAAAACAAATCCAGGCAAGGGACAGAATGCTTAAAGAGGCGGTTACCGAAAATGAAATAACAGAAATAATATCCAAGTGGACAGGCATACCTGTTACTAAACTCCAGCAGGAAGAAAAGGAGAAGCTGTTGAATCTGGAGAAAATACTTCATGAGCGGGTTATAGGCCAGGATGAAGCCGTAACTGCCGTCTCGGATGCCGTCCTAAGGGCAAGGGCAGGATTGAAGGATATCAAGCGTCCCGTTGGTTCTTTTATTTTCCTGGGCCCCACAGGCGTAGGAAAGACTGAGCTTGCAAGAGCTTTGACAGAAGCCCTGTTTGATACCGAAGAAAATATGATCCGTTTTGACATGAGCGAATATATGGAAAAGCATTCTGTCGCAAAGCTTATCGGCGCGCCTCCCGGGTATGTGGGCTATGAAGAAGGCGGATTACTTACAGAGGCAGTCCGAAGAAGGCCATACAGCGTTATTCTGTTTGACGAAATAGAAAAAGCCCATCCGGATGTATTCAACATATTGCTCCAGATTATGGATGACGGAAGGCTTACAGACAGCAAGGGCAGGGTTGTCAACTTCAAGAATACTGTAATTATCATGACCTCTAATATCGGAAGCCAATACCTCCTTGAAAAGGTTGGGGAAAAGGGGGTAATTGATGATGACGTCCGGGAAAATGTTCAAAGCGAGCTTCGTTATGTGTTCAGGCCTGAATTCCTTAACCGTACCGACGATATAGTCCTCTTTAAACCCCTGACCAGGCAGGAGGTAAAAGAAATAGTCAAGCTTGTATTAAAGTCATTGTCATCAAGACTCGCAGAAAAAGATATGGACATCGAATACACTGATAAAGCGCTGGATTATATTGTTGACGAAGGATGGAATCCGGAATTTGGAGCAAGGCCAATTAAGCGATTCGTGCAAAAGCATGTGGAGACCGAATTGGGCAGGCTGCTTATTAAAGGTGACATTGAAACAGGTGACACGGTGCTGGTGGACGCGGATGAGAACGGTCTTGTTATAAGCAGGAAGGCGTGATACGGTATTGGGCAGCGAAACATGCCATTTTAGAAAAAGCAGGAGATACCTGAGCCGGGTGATGGCTTACCGAATTCGCAAAAAAGGCAAATTAAAAGGAGAGCCAAGCTCTCCTTAAATTTTAATTAATAATTCTGCCCTCTGAAATTATTCCTGCGCTGTTTTCTTGCTTTTCTGCAAGCTGGGCATCTCTGTGGTTCGTTTTCAAACCCTTTTTCCTTGTAGAATTCCTGTTCACCAGTGGTGAAAACAAATTCTGCGCCGCAATCTTTACATGATAAAGTTTTGTCAGCCATGATTTCCTTAATCCTCCCTTAGTTTTCTGGATATACATATCTTGACTTGACCCTTGATCCTGAAAACCGGAGAGGGTATAAGGCAAATAGTATAATCCATTGGAAATTACTTATCTGTAGTATAGCATGAATAAATAAAAAAACAAGTATACATAGAAAATTTTGTATAAAAATCATTTGTGAACCGGGTTTGCCGATATTTTATACGGGAAATATAATACTGTACAACCTTATTTGTTTGTCTTCGAACCATATAGTTATAGATGGTTCTACTTTTCCAATTCATGAGTGCATGGTAGAATTAGGTTAGAAAAAGATATGGAGGTTGGCTCGATGCCGAAAAACAGCGATATGGGTCCATATAGTCCTGAGGAACTAATAAAATTGGCTTTAAAAGCAAAGGATAATGCTTATGTACCATATTCCCAATTCCATGTCGGGGCAGCCCTTGTTGCAGATGACGGCAAAGTATATACGGGATGCAATGTGGAGAATTCGTCCTACGGTGCTACCATATGCGCAGAACGCTCTGCAATTGTAAAGGCTGTGTCTGAAGGGGCAAAGAAAATCAGGGAAATTGCAGTGGTAAGTGACAGTGACAAGTATACAATACCCTGTGCAATATGTCTTCAGGTCATGAGTGAATTCTGCGAAGCGGATATGAAATTGCATCTGGCAAATAACAAAGGCGAGTACAGAACTTATGACTTCAAGGATCTTCTTCCGACTCCTTTCAATTTGTCGGAGCAGACTCACTGAACCAGGGAAACAAGGTTAAGCTAAGTATTATGAAACTTGCGAAATTTATATAAAGAAACAGAGGGAGTAAGAAAAATATGGCATTTAAGTCCGGATTTGTTACTATTATAGGCAGGCCAAATGTCGGGAAATCTACTTTATTAAACCTTCTGACAGGAGAAAAAATTGCTATCATTTCGAAGAAACCGCAAACCACCCGGCATAATATCCGCACCATAGTAACCACCGACAATTATCAGATGGTTTTTGTGGACACACCCGGCATACACAAACCCAGGAACAAACTGGGTCAGTATATGATGCAGCAGGCATACAGTGCTTTTGAAGACATGGACGTGATAGTTTACCTTGTGGATGCAAAGGACAAGAGCATTGGTCCGGTTGATTCCATGATTATAGAAGAGCTCGGCAAAACATCAACTCCTGTAATTTTGCTTATCAACAAGGTTGATCTGGTTGAAAAGGAGAGAATACTTCCTTTGATAGCCGAGTACAGCCAGGCATACGATTTCAAAGAGATTATTCCCATAAGTGCCATAAAGGGTGAAGACAAGGATAAAGTCCTGTCCGCTATTGAGAAGTATTTGCCTGAAGGTGAGAAGTTTTATCCCGATGATATGTTGACCGACCAGACCGAAAAAGTACTTGCCCAGGAACTTATACGGGAAAAACTCCTTAATCTTCTGGATGAGGAAGTTCCCCATGGCATCGGCGTTGAGGTAATCGGCTTCAAGGAGCAGGAGGAGAAAAATCTTCTGGAGATTGACGCCAACATTTACTGCGAAAAGGAATCCCATAAAGGTATTGTAATTGGAAAAGGCGGATCAATGCTTAAAAAAGCAGGTACCATGGCCCGGGAGGACATGGAACGTCTTTTTGGCGCAAAAGTTAACCTGAAGCTATGGGTGAAAGTCAAGGACGACTGGAGAAACAGCGATTTCATGCTCAACGAGCTTGGATATAAGAAGAATTCACGGGATTAAGGTATGGCTATTATTAAAACAAAAGGTCTCATTATCAGAGAAAATCCTTACAACGATACCGACAAAATGCTGACCATTCTGACAGAAAATCTGGGCAAAGTTTCAGTATCGGCCAGAAACTCAAGAAAAGGCGGGAGCCGTTCTTCCTACGGGACACAGGTATTGACTTATGGCGAATATGTTCTGTTCAGGGGAAAAGATTTTTACTTTTTGAATGGTTGTGATGTAATAACTAACTTTTATGATCTTTCCTCTGATATTGAGACTTTTACATACGCTGCCCATATGATTGACATGGCTGAAGATGCCTGCATTGATTCCAGTTCGGCGGAACAGGTCCTGATTCTTCTGCTTCATGGCCTTAACGCTCTTAGAAAAAAGAGAAATCCCCTTCTGATTTCTTCAATTTTTGCTTTAAAGCTTACGCATATTATAGGATACCCTCCTTATGTCTCAAGTTGCGTATCCTGCAATACCAGAGAAATGGAAGAAATCAGCTTTAGTTTTGATAAATGTGGTTTTGTGTGTGAAAAGTGCGCAAAGGGTGACAGCCAGAGCATAAAAATCGGAAACGGCGTAGCCAAAGCAATATTGTACGTTTTATGTACCGATAGCGGCGGAGTTTATAATTTTAATCTTTCAGAAGAGAATCTGAAGATTTTTTCAAAAATTACGTTAAAATATATTGAACAGCGTATGGAGAAGCAATACAAAAAACTTGAATTCTTAAATGAACTTTAACGGGGGTCTAAGATGGAGCATTTATTCAGTTCAGGGGAAGTACTCTACAAGAAGAACCAAAAAGAGTTGAAAGAAGGGCTTTTCATTGGAGAAAAGCTGAAACATCCGGATGAAATATCACCTGATTCCTGGTATGTATGCAAAGGAACTTTGAATGGTGAGAATTCCGAACTCAGGTTTACGGTGCATGAAGATGAATTGGAGAGTATTAAATTGCGCCATAGATTGGGCATTTTGATGCAATCCGATGTATTTCAGGCCAGATGGGGAAAATATGAAATCTCTCTGGCATAGAATATAAAGAGCCAATACTGGGGGCATTTTAGTGGATGTTCAGAAACTGAAGCAGCTTCTCAATCAGGAAGAATGCGAAAAGCTTGATTTCAAGGCAGAGTTGCATATTTCAACAGAGGGTGAAAAGAAAGAACTGGTGAAAGATGTCACTGCCATGGCAAATACCAGGGGAGGTCGCGGGCATATTGTCTTCGGTGTGGAAGACAAGACGAAACGTATTATTGGTATTGATCCCAATGACTTTCATGAGGAGCAGATACAGCAGATAATATACAGCCGCTCAGATCCTCCGGTGCCTGTAAAACTTGACTTTGTAAACATTAAGGATAAAACTGTCGCTGTACTGACCGTATTCAGAAGCAGGCACGCGCCCCATCAAATGCTTCAGACAGGCGCCTTCTATATCAGACGGGGCTCTACAACCGATTTTGTAAGAAGAGCTGAACTGGCATCCATAATGCAGGAAAACGGGCTTATGACATTTGAAACCGTACCGGTAAACGACGCATCAATGGATGATCTTGATATGGAAAGGATCAATAAGTTTTTTTCCAGTATGAATGTGTCTGTGGATCAGCCCCAGTATATTCTGATGGAAGCCTTCGGATTTATCAGAGAAAAAGGAAATGGGGACTATTGTCCTACTATTGGAGGCCTTTTGCTTTTCGGGAAAAATCCTCATGTATTCCTGCCCCAATGCTATGTGAGAATAACACATGGCGAAAACTCGGAAATCATTCTGGGAAACATACCGGAACTTTTGGAGAAGGTAACCTGCCAGATTCAAAATATAATCAATCAGCAGGATTATCCTTTTGAAGCTGTTGAAGAAGCCCTGGCAAATGCACTTATACACAGGGATTACCTGGATTTGTCAAGGGGAGTATCTGTTGTCATTAAAGACAGGACCATTGAAATAAGCAATCCGGGTGCATTTACAGGAGAGAGTAAAACTTACATGCACCTGAAAGACTGGGTGCCCCACCGCCGTAATGCATGGCTTTACCAGCGCCTGATTACGATAGATGAAAAAAGGCGTTTGCTGAGGACGGGGGTTGGTATCGGCAGAATCAGAGAATCCATGAAGCGGTTTGGTACAGTTAAGTTTATCAATCTTGGGAAGCAAAACAGCTTCAAAGTTGTATTGCCCAGATAGGGGCTTTATAAAGACTTTCCGGTCGTTGTTCTTTATTTGGATTTATTTTTCTTTCTGGAGCCTTCTTTCTTCTTGGATCCTTCGGATTCCGCTTTATTTTCCTGTTCTTCCACTCTGCGTTCCATGAGCGTGTTGAGAATTTTTCGTGCAGCATGACGATACGCATTGGCTTCGAGGGCAAGCTTCAGCGCCAGATTGCTGAGGCTTTTTTCAACCTCTTCTTCCCCCGATTTGTCATCCATGTCTTTCAACTGGTCAAGCACACGGGAAGAGACCTGTTTAAAGGATTCCGTCTTCATATCATTCAATTTGTCATAAAGAATATCTACAGAGGTATCCCTGATTACATTTGAAATGAGCCAGGTGATGTCTGTAAGCGAAAGCACCTGCTTCAGGCTCAGAACCAGCATCAAATATGTCAGATGCTCTCTGCCATACTTCTTTTTTTCCGGTTTTGGAATAACCCGATTCTTGACGTAATTATTAATCATTGACGGGGTAATCATTTTTTCATCTTCCAGTGTGGGGGAGATATCCAATTGCCTTTCCAGCCAGGTTATTACCTGATCCATGTAGAGGTATATGTCAGGCAGGGAATCCCATTCAGAAGCCTTGAAATTATCAAGTTCATCGGTCCAATTTTTTAATTCATCTTTCAGGCAGGACATAATCTTCTCCTTGGTTTACTCATGTTATTTTTTGCAAATAATATACATGTCACTTTCATCCTTAATTTGATTATATGATAAAGTCAAATACTATTCAACATATGAATAAATACTGTTGACATAATAAATAATAGGATATAATATAGTATTAAATACCAGATAAAACAGTATTGAAAAGTATAGGACGTGATATTATGTTTGATGTAGTAAGAAAAGTTCAGGTATGGGGCGACTCGGTTCTCAAAGGTATAATTTATGACGAAAAACGTGACAGATATAAGAGGCTTGAAGAGAAAACCGCTATTGATAAAATTGCCGAACTGGGTATGGACGTGGTAAATAAAACAAAGTTCGGGATGACGGCTCCGAAGGCCAGAGAATTGATGATGAAGGAGCTCGGGAAAGGTGTTGACGCCCAGTTGGCCATAATAGAATTTGGTGGCAACGATTGTGATTTTAAATGGAGGGAAGTCTCCGAATTCCCCGAAAAAGAACATAAACCAAATACAACGCTGGAAGAATTCAGGGAATGTATAACCGACATGGTCAAGGCGCTCAGGGAGTGCAATATAAGACCGGTTCTGGTAAATCTTCCGCCCATCCATTCCCGAAAATATTTTAACTGGATTTCCAGAGGATTAAACAGGAATGCCATATACAACTGGCTTGGAGATATAGAGCTGATATACAGACATCACGAATGTTACAGCATGGCAATTATGAGTATAGCCAGAAGCCTTATGTGCGATCTTATAGATGTTAGAAGCCCTTTTCTTCAGATAAGGGATTATTCTGATTATCTTTGTGAAGACGGGATTCATCCCAATGTAAAAGGACATAATTTGATAAATCAAATTATCTCCGATTACATTTTAAAAGTGAGTCCGGCAAGAACTATGATTTCTCTATAATGCGCTTTATAAGAAGAAGCGCCTCCGCTTTATTGACAGGCCTTTGGGGAGTAAAACCCGGAACCTGATATAGGCCGTCAATTAAACCGGAAACAAACAATTTTGCAAATTTGTCGGTGTCCTGGGAAGTGTCGAACTGGGAGACAGAGTCATGCACATTATTAAACTCTTTATTGGTAACAGATATTTCACCAAATCCTCCGTACAGTTCCTTGAAACTGAAAATACTTACGGCAGCCATGTCATAAGTAAGGACGCCTTCTTTTCCACAATCAAGTGTTGAATTAATTTTGGCTGTGTCAACACCCATGGCCTGGTCAAGAATTTGCAACCAGCTTTTCAATGTCAATGGGCCCTGTGATGAGGAATTATCGGCAAAAATTATTTCTTCCGCTTTTTTATAGGTCTCAAGCTTTTTGGCTGATTTTTTGTTATTTGATTTATTCATTTCGTTTACCCAAAGGTAACATTCATTGAAAATGCTTTCAACCGAATATGCAGCCTGTGGATTTTCGCCTGCAAAAGGCTCATTGCTGACAGCGGAAGTCTCAAGAGCCGGATATCCGTAATTGGTCAAGATTCGGCAAAGCGTTGATATGGCTTCACTTCTGCTCAGATAATCTTTCGGACGGAAAAAATTGTTTTCATCAAGGGTATAGTCCGTAAATCCTGAATAATATGCTTTGAGAATAAGACTTTTTTCATTTTGACCTACAGAATCAAGGTCAATAATTACATTTGAAGCGTCTGATGCTGTTTGTTCCTTTTCAGGAGTATAGCGTTCCGATAAAAGTTCCATCAGGATTGAAATCGCGAACTGCCTTTCGATATATCCGTCAGTATTGGTCGGGGTATATTTTTTGAAAATATTATCATGCTTCTTTTCAGGTTTGAAAAGAAGCTGAATCAGTTTTGTCCATTCATCCCAGGCAACAGGTCCATGCGCGTTGTCCGGACTTAAAAGTATAGTTCTTATAAAATCCGCTTCAGCGTCGCCTACATAATAAGAATTATCAGGATCAAGGTAAGGAATTAAAAGTTCACCCAATACATTTGTCTCGTTGTTAATTGGTGATGGTTCCGGAGTAAATCCGTCAGACGCTAAAGTTATGGGAGATGATATTAAGTTGGCAGAATGGCTTTTAGTATTGGATGACTCATCAATCTCAATATATTTCCCACTGTCTGTTTCTGCACTGAACACTTGATTGTCTGATTTATTGTGGCATGATACAAGGAAGGCAGCACTTAAGATAAAGCCCATAATTACGATCGCCCTTAAAGTACCAGATCTCATGTGTATTACTCCCGTAACTTATTGCCACATAATATTTATCGGCATCTTTTAACTAATCATGATGTCATAACCAACATAATTACTGCACTGTCGATTAACTCCAAAGCCGGACGCCGTCAATATCTCAGGCATTGAAGCTCTAACTGGGAATTATGGATTTTAAATCGGTTATACTCTATTATACAACATGTTGAAGTATTTTGTTAAGAAAAGTGTTTTTTTGTGCAAAAAGACAATGCTATAATTCTGGTATAATGTAAAATGTAAATGCATATATGATTACATATCATCAGCATGCAAAAAATCACAGACAGGAGAATAATAATGAACTACAGAATCAGGCGATTCATGGAAGGAAGATACGGAGGGGACCATCTCTCCGTTGCACTTATAATTTTGTCAGTACTTCTGACTTTTGCGGGAAGCGTTTCGAAACTCATTTCACTGACTTTATTGAGTTACATTCCCATGGGGATTGTAGTTTGCAGGATGTTTTCAAGAAATATCGCAAAAAGGCAGAGGGAGAACTATAAATTTTACATGCTGATGCGCCCGGTTTATATGTATTATAATAGAATAAAAAACCGGCTGAGAGATTCAAGGACTCACAGGATTTTCAGATGTCCTGACTGCAAGGCAAAATTAAGAGTTCCCAAGGGCAAGGGTAAGATAGCAATCACTTGCTCGGTATGCAGAACGGAGTTTATCAGAAAGACATAAGTATTACATTTCTTATTAATAGACCTGAATTAAGAATAAAATATAATAGTATATAATAAAACAAGGCAGGAAATTAATCCTGCCTTGTTTTATTATAATACTCTTCTTGAGCCTATATAATGTTCAGTATAATAACTTGAAGTGAGGCTTGAGATAATTACCTTGCCCGAGCCTGAACTTGCATGGATAAACTCGTTATTGCCAAGGTATATACCTACGTGGGACGGACCTGCCTTATATGTCTCAAAGAAAACCAGATCCCCTGGCTTCAGGTTAGCCTTTGAAACGCCCGAGCCTGCATTGTACTGGTCCGAAGTTACTCTTGGAAGAGTAATTCCGTTCTTGCCATACACATAACTGATAAATCCGGAACAGTCAAACCCTGAAGGTGATGTTCCACCCCAAACATAGGGCACTCCAAGATAGCTCTTTGCGGTATTTGTTATGGCAGTGGCTTTACTTGAAAACGGTGCTGATGTCGTTGTAGCTTTGGGAGTAGTCTTGGGAGTGGCTTTGGTGGTGGCTTTAGGAGTGGTTGTAGCCTTTGCAGCAACCTTAGATTTTGTCTGCGGGGTAGCTGTCGAGGTTGGTTTGGGTGTTGCCTTTTGTTCAACTTCCGGCGTGGCTGTATTTTCTGCGGCCACGTTATTTTCCTCAGACTTTACCTGAATATCAGCCAAAACTGAAGGTGATTCGGACGGTAGTGCCACCTCACTCAGTCCTGCAGTATCTTTTGACCCTGCATACATGTTTGTTGTGTATATTGTCAATATAAATAAAAGAGCTGACGCTCCAACAGTATACCATTTTTTCATAGCTTTACTCCTTTCTGTAGTACATGCTTACGCCGACATTGGAAAAGAGGTCGACCCGTTTGTACGGTTTTTGGCCTTAAGGCCATACCCCTTATGGGAATTCCCTTACTCACATAGTGAATTAAGTGTTTTTCGGGGCACGCCCATTGTAAATGAGAAACCTGTTATGGTTCAACCAGTAAATATTGTAAATATCTTATAATTCACTGATGACGCACCTTAACACGGGGAAAAATTATTGAAAATAATCTGAAAATAATACACAGACTAAGAAAAATGAGATTTATTTTTGTAAATATAAAAATAAATCTGTATTTTAATTGATTAATCCATATGTTTTTTGTATAATCGTTCTCACAAACAAGCATTATAAAAGTCGAGGGGTTGGTTAAATGGGTAAAGCATTAATTATTGGCGCTGGCGGCGTTGGAAGTGTTGTTGTACACAAATGCGTCCAAAACTCTGAGGTTTTCAGTGAAATTTGTATTGCCAGCAGGTCCATAGAAAAATGTAATGCATTAAAAAATAAACTGGACGGCGGACCGGTGAAAATTCAAACTGCACAGGTTGATGCCGATGATACAAATCAGGTTATTGCTTTAATTGAGAAATTTAAGCCTGAGGTTGTTATCAACGTTGCTCTGCCCTATCAGGATTTAAGCATAATGGATGCTTGTCTTGCGACAGGTGTGCATTATCTGGATACAGCCAATTATGAGCCACCCGAAACTCCCAAGTTCGAATACAAGTGGCAATGGGCTTACAAAGAAAAGTATGAAAAGGCTGGAATTACCGCGGTATTGGGCAGCGGATTCGACCCGGGTGTAACCGGCGTTTTCTGCGCATACGCACAAAAACATTATTTTGATGAAATACATTATATCGATATTTTGGATTGCAACGCGGGAGACCATGGATATCCCTTTGCAACCAATTTCAATCCCGAAATTAATATCAGGGAAGTAACCGCCAAGGGCAGATACTACGAAAATGGCAAATGGGTGGAAACCGAGCCGCTGGAGTTTAAGAGGGTTTATGATTTTCCCGAAGTTGGGCCCAAAGACATGTATCTGTTATATCATGAAGAACTTGAATCCCTCGCAGTAAATATAAAAGGTGTAAAGAGAATAAGATTCTGGATGACATTCTCGGAGAGATATCTCACTCACCTCCGGGTTCTTCAGAACGTAGGCATGACTTCAATTGAGCCAATTGAATTCGAAGGCAAGATGATTCAGCCCTTGCAGTTTCTGAAGGCTGTTCTTCCTGACCCTGCGTCACTGGGACCCAGAACAAAAGGAAAAACCAATATCGGATGCATAATCCAGGGTATCAAGGATGGAAAACCAAGAACCTACTATGTTTACAATGTCTGCGACCATGAAGAGTGCTACAGGGAGGTAGGTTCCCAGGCAGTCTCCTATACAACAGGAGTTCCTGCAATGATTGGTGCATCACTCATTTTGCAGGGTAAATGGAGAAAACCCGGTGTATATAATGTGGAAGAATTTGATCCCGATCCGTTTATGGAAGCACTCAATAAATTTGGTCTGCCATGGAAAGAAGATTTTTCACCAACACTTGTAGATTGAGGTAGATAGATGAACTCAGCGTTTAAATCATGTCCCACGCCATGCTATGTTGTGGATGAAGGATTACTCGAAAAGAATCTGAAAATACTGCATTCTGTACAGGAACGTACAGGATGCAGTATTCTGCTTGCTTTAAAGGGCTTTTCCATGTTTTCTACTTTCCCGCTGATAGGAAAGTATCTTAAAGGAATTACTGCAAGCTCTCTTTTTGAAGCAAGACTTGGCTATGAAAAAATGGGCAAGGAAGTTCATATATACGCACCTGCCTATATTGAAGAAGACTTTGATGATATCGTAAAATACTGTGACCATATAGTATTTAATTCCTTTGATCAGTGGAGAAAATACAAGGATAAGGTAAAGAATTCCGGCAAAAAGATCGAATGCGGAATTCGTGTCAACCCCGAATATTCTGAAATAAAAACTCCTATCTATAACCCGTGTTATAAGAATTCGAGACTGGGTGTCACCCTGTCAAACTTCAGACCGGATGAACTGGACGGAATTGACGGTCTCCACTTCCATACCATGTGTGAACAGAACTCGGACACACTTGAAAGGACAATCAAAATAGTTGATGAGAAGTTTGGAGAATACATCAAAAAGATGAAGTGGATTAACATGGGAGGAGGACACCATATTACCCGCCCGGACTACGACATTGAGACCCTTATTCGCTGCATTATGTTTTTCAGGGACAAGTACGGAGTTGATGTATATCTCGAACCCGGAGAAGCAATAGCTCTGAATACCGGATTCCTTGTGGCAAAGGTCCTTGACATTGTGAATAATGGCATGGACATTGCGATACTGGATACATCCGCTGCGTGCCACATGCCAGATGTTCTGGAAATGCCATACAGACCTGAAATAATCGGCGCCGGTAAGCCTGATGAGAAAAAGTATACATACAGACTTGGAGGACTGACCTGTCTTGCAGGAGACGTCATAGGAGACTACTCCTTTGATGAACCATTAAAACCAGGAGACAGGCTGGTATTTTGCGATATGGCTCATTATACAATGGTTAAGAACAATATGTTCAATGGTGTCAACCTGCCTTCAATAGCTCTTTACAATGAGAAAGACGGGTTAAGGGTAGTCAGGAAATTCGGCTACGAAGATTATTGTTCAAGACTCTCATAAATTTCACTGTAAAACAGCAACATTTCAATGAAGTGATACCCCCTCATTTTGAGGGGGTTAATTATTTGAGGCATCTGTGAATATCAAATAAAGAATTTATAAGTTTGTCGCTGTACTTCAATATGCAATGAAGAGTAAGGATCAATCAGGAAATTAAATCCCGGCGAACAGGAGGGTCGCGTTCTTCATAACTTGTATGGGAATACTTTTTGTGGTGAGTAAAATGCACCCTTATTCAAATGGACTCATTCTGTACACAATACGGCCGAATGATACACTATATACGCTCTCACAACGCTTTGGAACTACTGTTCAGGCAATAATCGCCGCAAATCCCGGTGTAGATCTTAGAATACTTTATATAGGACAAAAGATTTATATTCCATATAATTACAATAACCCCAATCCTAATAACTACAACCAACAACCCATGATAACCGAGGCTGAATTTGCATTCAGCAATCTTATACGCATGCTGTGGGAACAGCATATTACCTGGACGAGACTGGCAATCATCAGCATGGTTTTTGATTTGCCGGATGTTGACCTTGTGATAAACCGCCTTTTGAGGAATCCCAGTGATTTTGCGGCAGCCTTTCAACCTTATTTTGGGGAGGAGACAGCTTCAAGGTTTGCCGATTTATTGAGACGGCACCTGGTGCTTGCCGCCCAGCTTGTGAATCAGGCCAAAGCTGGAGACAGCATGGCTGCAGCAGAAACTGAAAGAATCTGGTATGACAATGCACGAGAAATTGCAGCTTTTTTAGCAAGCATAAACCCGTACTGGTCCAGGCAGGAATGGGAGGACATGTACTTTGACCATCTGAGTCTTGTAAAAGCCGAAGCGGTAGAAATGCTCAATCAGAATTATTTATCTGAAATAAACCTTTATGATGAAATGGAAAGACAGGCTTTAACCATGGCTGATGTAATGACGAGAGGCTTTGTCATGCTGTTCCCGGAACGATTCAGATAAAATTTCCAATAATAACCATGGCTTTCATAGTAAATTTTTTTCTGACTACTTTAATTTAAATCTACAGAAAATAATGTTGAATTATATCGAAGAAGAAAGGAGGAAAGAATTACTATGAAAGTCAGAGATATAATGACAAAAGAAGTGGCCTGCGTTAGTCCTGACTGTAAAGTAATTGAGGCTGCACAGCTTATGCAGAAACACAATGTGGGTTCAATACCTGTGTGCGATCAGTCCGGAGTCGTTGGAATTGTTACTGACAGAGATATTGTTGTGCGCAATATTGCTCATGGCAAGAGTCCTCAGGAAACTCCTGTGCGGGATGTAATGACCGGACAGGTGAATACTGCCACCCCTGATATGGATGTGAATGATGTAACCAAAATGATGGCTAACCATAAAATCAGAAGGATTCCGGTTGTTGAAAACAACAAGATAGTCGGGATGGTAGCATTGGGTGATATAGCAACCCAGAATCAGTTTAATTTTGAAGCTTCCGAAGCACTTTCAGAGATTTCAACACCTGCAAAACCCGAGCAATTGAACAAATAACATATCAATAAGTAGGGCAGGAAAAGTAAAAAACTTTTCCTGCTTTTTTTGTACATGTACCTAACCACCAAAATCCACAGAAGCCCTTCGTTGAACCATATTACGTTCACCTAAAATTCAGATAACGACAAAATTTGACAAATTTCTACAAATTTTTATCGAAATGATTGCATGTAAGTTGTTGACATTGACGCAACGTAAAGCTTTACCATAGAGTCAGGAGGGGTGAGAACATGGAATACACAGTGCAAAAGCTCGCAAATATGGCGGGGATAAGCACAAGAACACTGAGATACTATGACGAAATTGGAATTCTTAAGCCGGCAAGAATCAATTCGTCAGGTTACAGGATTTATGGCAAGGATGAAGTTGACCGTCTTCAGCAAATTTTGTTCTACAGGGAATTAGGATTGGGACTTGACGAAATAAAAAGTATCGTTACCTCACCTGCCTTCGACAGAGCAAAGGCGCTTAAGGAGCACAGAGTCAAACTTCTTGCAAAGCGCAGCCAGCTGGATTTGCTTATAAAAAATGTTGAGAAAACAATAGCTGAAACAGAAGGGAGAATGAAAATGAGTGACAAAGAAAAATTTGAAGGCTTCAAGCAAAAGCTTATTGATGAAAATGAAAGAAAATATGGGACCGAAATACGGGAGAAATATGGTGAAGACACAGTTGAAAAATCCAATGAACATTTCAGGAACATGACCAAAGAAGAGTACGACCGTATGGTAAACCTGGAAAAAGAAATGCGGAAGACTCTGGCAGAAGCTATCAAGACCAATGACCCGGCAGGGGAACTTGCACAGAAGGCCGCAGATCTTCACAGACAGTGGATCACATGCTGCTGGGGACAATATAATCCGGAGGCTCATGCTGGAGTTGCCCAGATGTATGTGGATGATGAAAGATTCACTCAATACTATGACAAGGATCAGCCAGGAACAGCAAAGTTTTTAAGAGATGCCGTTCTTGTCTATACATCAAATTACAGGAACAACTAATATAAGCAATAATCAAACGGATGAAAAATAAATTCAGCAAAATAAAGGGCTGCCTCTTGAATAGTATTTGGTTCAGGACAGCCCTGACTTTATTATTAGGTTTTTTAGTTATGTCATGGCGTCTCCATAGGCTCTCCAGTTGTTTCAGGAGTTACTGTAGGCAAAATGTCCTCTGTCGGCATCGGACTTGTCTCCGGCGGTGTTTCCAGAGGTTCCATTGTCTCTCCGGGTGTTTCTGTCGCCGGTGGGGTTGGAGAAGGGCTTTTTTTATCTTTGTCGGGGTTGCAGCCAACAGCTATTGATATGATAAGAATTAAAGAGAATATTAAGGTTACTGTTTTAAAACAACCTTTCATACGCATTCCTCCATGATAAGTAGTTTAAGTCTCTATAGATTATTTCCTGAAAACCTATAATTAACTCATAAAGGAAATTTCCTTTTTATGGTATCTAATAATTCTTTTCTTTCTTTTATTACTTTTATTAACTGTGATTGTATTAATTTTTAGGTGCGGCAAGGCTTTTGCCCGTTGCATAGAATAGTATGAGAAAAAAGTTTTGAAGGAGATACCATGCATCATAACAATTGGAATACTTTATCCCGCATGCCAACTTCACTTTCTGTAAATAACCCGTATGCCTATTCAGAAAATTTCTATATTCCAGTCCATAACATGCCGAACCATATGCCGCATGTTGATCCGCAGATGGGCTTCACCCCGTATACATCTCCCATTCCGGTCCAGTTGCAGGAGATTTATTCATATCCCCAGAATTTGCAGACAGCTTTGGAAATGATAGAAGAAGCTGTCCAGGGTGAAGGTGAAGACAGGGTGTTCTATCAGCATTTAATAAGTATGGCGCCCTCTGAGCAGGACAAGGAAATAATACGGGGAATCAGAGACGATGAAGTAAAGCATGCAGAGCTGTTCAGGCAGATTTACAGTCAGCTTACAGGAAGACTGCTTCCTTATCCGGAGGATGTATCAGTCAAGCCTCCCGCTTCATATTGTGACGGCCTCAAAAAGGCTATAACAGGTGAACAAAGTGCAGTTGAAAGGTATCGCAGAATTTTATACGCCATGGAAAACAGAATCCATGTAAATATGATGACAGAGATTATCACAGATGAACTGCGGCACGGGATCCTGTACAATTATCTATATGCCAAAAATAACTGCAGGGTATAGACTAAGGCTATTATGGTTGTTTGATAAATGGTTAAGTCATTTGAAGCTATAAAGGCTTCTTTTTTTATTTCAGACTACATTAATTAAGACCATTTAACATATTTGCGGCGTCCTTCGGACCTTTATATTATCTGAACAAATAATTGTTGACCATTACTCCAAACAGCCCCCAGGCCGTCCCCAGCATGGATCCGCCAATTACATCCCTCGGGTAATGCATTCCCACATACATTCTTGTCACACCAACCGCCAGGGCAAGGATATATAATATTAGAATATCAATCAGGTCAAGCTGGAAGTAATGAGAAAAAAGAGAAGCCATGAAAAATGCCTGGCTTGTATGTCCACTGGGAAAGGAATGCCCACCTGCCCGGTTTCCAACAATTCGTATGTTTTTTAGGCTCACGTATGGCCTTGGCCTTCGGATAAGAAATTTCAGGGATTCTACCACCAGCCATAAGGATAAAGTGCCCAATGCAATTTCATAGGCAAAAATACGGTTGCCGCTCAAGTAGAAATAAACTGCGACCAAAAATGAAAAGACTCCGCTGCCTATTTGCGTCATGGCCAGCATCGTCCAGTCAACCCAGGGGGGACGGTCTCCCCATACATTAAAAACAGTGAATATCCAGACGTCAATTTTCTCTCCTGTTTTCCAGACAAGAGAGACCGAGACGACACAAAAAGTGGTTATCAGAACTGTGAGAAAAACGTTGGACTTTATCCGGTGCCATAATATTTCACGTGCGTCCTGCGGCATGAAAATGAGTAAAAGGATAAGAAGACTTGCGGTCCCAATTATCCAGAAGGTGATTGGGATTTTTCTTATGCAACTGATAAAGTTTTTGCATCTGCCATTTACGCTGAAATCGGACAAGTGCCGTATTTCTACTGAATCATCGCTTCTCAATAATGCCATTCAATTCACCTGAAATCTCTTTTGTTTCCGGAACCAACACAGTAGTTGTGTGACGTCTTATTTCAATGGTCACTGAGCCTTCACCCAATGATACTCCGTCAGCCATAACCGGCATTGGAGGTTGTGTTTCAATTAATATTTTCTTTACCCTGAAATTCATAATGCGGGAATCATCGAAAATAACATTTTGCAGCTTCATAATAAATCCTACCATTAAGTTTATTTTAGATGTATCTGTGCAAAAAAGCACATCCAAAAATCCATCTTTGTAGGATTCTGGTTCCCCAACTTCAAGGCGGCGGCCAACAAAAGGCATGTTGGATACCATCACAACATGACCGGTATTTGTGATTTCGTGCTTGTCGTTCAGTATCAGACGAATTTTTGAGGGAGGGGAAGAAGAAAGAGTGGAGATTAATTCCCGGATCCCAGTGATATCGCCATGCTGAATTTTGTCGCCGGGGTCAAAAAGGGCGGAAAAAAGGCCCACTGAACATACCTCAAAAAAAGGCATGCTGATATTTCCGCATGTTGCAATTCCATTATCTATTTTTATCCGCTTTCCGGTCGTGAGGACCGATATTGATTCAATAATGTCTTCTGGTATTCCCAGGCTGTGGGCGATATTGTTCTGGGTGCCGGTGGGAATTATTCCAAGTGTTCCATTGGTACCTGTCAGTGCTCTGGCAACAGCCGAAACAGTTCCGTCACCGCCGCAAACTACAAATGTATTCATTCCCTGTTCCATGGCTTCTCTCACAATTTTGGCGTAATCCGATGAAGGTTCGGTGAGATAAGGCTCGGGGACAAGGTTCCATTCCTGCAGTTCTTTAATTATGTCCATTAGTTGGACAGGGGATTCCCTGTTTGACCCTGAAACAGGATTGAATATTAACTTGATTCTTTTGTGAGGTTGTTTGGCAGCAAGATCTATCATCATTCTTCCTCTTAATCCTTTGTGCATTTAAATAGTATAACCAACCGCAAGGATTATTTGCGATTTTTCTTATATTCTGACTTGTGGCTATTCAACAGAAAATCAGTTATAATTAATAATATTAAAAAGTTCTGACATTTTTTTAGTTGTACATAATCAAGTAAATTGAAAAGGATGAAAAGTTAGTGAACAAAACTATTTGCGGTTGTAATAAATGCAATCATAAGCTCTGCACCCAAAGGGTATCCATATTTTCTTCCCTAAATATTGAGCAGCTTGAAAAGGTTGGAGAGCTAATCAACCACAAAGAATATAAAAAAGGAGACCTTCTTATTATGGAAGGGGAAAGCAGTGAAAGTCTTGTCATTATAAATGAAGGACAGGTCAAAGCTTTCAAGACCACCCAGGATGGGCGGGAGCAAATACTCTACATTTTCTCCGAAGGGGATTTCTTCGGTGAAAGGAACCTCTTGCGCGACTTTGCATCGCCCTACAGCGTGGAAGCTCTGGAAGAAACCCATGTATGTTTAATACATAAAAGTGATTTCCAAATACTCGTGAAATCTTTCCCCGACATTGCGGTTAAAATCATGGAAGAATTATGCCAGCGCCTGGACAGGCTCGAACACGCACTGGAAACCATGGGGGCCCGTACGGTTGAGGCAAGGGTAAGTTCAGTTATTCTGGAATTTGCAGAGAAGTATGGAAAGGAGCACCCCAAGGGAATCCTGATAGAGCTTCCGCTGAGCAGGGAAGGCATAGCAAACTACATTGGCCTTACCCGCGAAACAGTGAGCCGGAAGATGAGTCTTTTACAAAGCGAAGGAATCCTTGAGATGATTGGAAACAAGAAAATACTTCTTCTGGACAGGGTAGCACTGGAGAAAAACATCGAATAAATTAATGTAAATATTTTATGGTATAAAAGCCCTCTGTAAAAGAAGGCTTTTATTTTTTTTATAAAAAATTTACGGCTTTTTTATTATTATGAACCACGTCACAGTTTTTCCCTTTTTACTGATTTACTATAAAGACAGAGCAAAAAATTATTAAGCATATCGGATTAATTATATTGAATAAAAACATTTAATGATATTTACAGGAGGTACGAAGATGAAAAATATAGATATCGCAAACAAGATAAAATGGGTCGGTAAGGTTGACAACCGCAAGGTTCCTTTTCACCGCCTGATACTTGAAAAGGGGACAACATATAACAGCTATCTTTTAATGACCGAAAAGCCAACAGTAATTGACACAGTAGATATTGAATTTGGCAAGGAGTATGTTGAAAACCTCAGAGAGGTAATCGACCCTGAAAGTCTGGCATATATAGTAATTAATCATGTAGAGCCGGACCATTCGGGTGCGTTGCCAGCCCTGGCGTCAAAAGCCAAAAATGCCGTGATAGTAACCTCATCAAAAGGTGAAGTGCTCTTAAAAGAGATGTACCGCCTTTACAACAGGGAATTCCTGGTGGTCAAAGACGGGGATACCCTTGATATTGGAGGCGCTACCCTGAAGTTTTTCGAGACCCCTTACCTTCATACCGAAGAAACAATGGTTACTTATGCGGTCGAAGAAAAAATTCTTTTCCCATGCGACATTTTCAGTACCCACATTGCTAATGACGTGTTGTTCAATGATTTGGCAAATGAACCCTATGAGGAAGACTTCAAAACATATTATGACCTTATAATGTCACCGCACAGGCCTTATGTCCAGGATATGATAAAAAAAATCAACAATCTGGATATTCGTTTGATTGCTCCATCCCATGGGTATATTTTAAGAAACAATGTCAAAGACTTCATTAATAATTACGATCAATGGAGCAGAATTTCAAGTGAAAACAAACCCCGTGTCGCATTGGTTTACAGCAGCATGACCGGCAATACTGCCAAAATTGCAAAGGCAATGGCACAGGGGCTTGAAAAGTCAGGCGTCGAGGCAGCCATAATCAATTTAAAAAATGTTTCAGAAGAAGAGGTTCTCAATACCGTCACCAACGCAGACGGACTACTTGTAGGAAGCTCGACAAGGTACGGGGATATGGTAGGGAAAACAGAAAGTTTTCTTGACGCCTTAAGTGAGATTCCTGCAAAGAGACCTGCCGCAGCCTTCGGTTCCTATGGCTGGAGCGGAGAAGCGATTTTTCATGTGGAAAACAAGCTCAAAAAAACAGGTTTCAATGTTGTGGACAGTAATTATCTTATTTCCCACAGGGGTGTTGACACAAATCTTTTCCCATTAAGATTGCGTTTTGCAACCGAAGATGGGCTCAGACTTGCCGAAGAGGCAGGACGGGCCTTCGGTGAAATTGTGCTGACACAGTAAAAGAAAGTGGGTGTATCTATGTCAAAGGTTATAGATTTGAATAAGCCTGTCAGGGATTTGATTGAGGAATATCCCGAAGCAGCCCGGATAATGAAGGAATTAGGGTTTGAAAGTATAACAAATCCGGCCATGCTGAATACAGCCGGCCGGTTTATGACTCTGAAAAAGGGTTCGGTAATGAAAAAAATTGATTTGGAAACAATAAAAAAACATTTTGAAGCTGAAGGCTTCGAAATAAAGGATTAATATGGAGGTGAATTACATGAGTGAGCTTATCAATAACCGGGAGTACAGAAAACAAGTTCTTAAAGAATTAATTGGCGAGCTTCATAAAGGAAAAACCATTGATGAGGTGAAATCAAGGTTTGAGGAGCTTATTGAAGGTGGAGTCACAACTGCTGAAATCACCGAGATGGAAGCTGCACTTGTTGCCGAAGGTTTGCCTGTTGAGGAAATTCAGAGACTGTGCGATGTACATGCTGCTGTCTTTAAAGGCTCCATAGAAGACATTCATAAGAGTGCAAATCCTGCAGAAATTCCCGGACATCCAGTTAATATATTCTTCCTTGAAAACAGGGCAATAGAAGATCTCATTGTTACTATCGAGGATAATCTGGCACTTTTTAAGTCAGAGGACTCGAAAGCTGTTGTCAAAAACTTAAAGGAAAACTTTGACAAACTGTGGGAAATTGACAAACACTATGCAAGAAAAGAAAATCTGCTGTTCCCGTATTTGGAGAAATACGGTATTTCCACACCTCCAAAGGTAATGTGGGGCGTAGATGATGACATCAGAGACGATATCAAGGCAGTAATGAACCTTCTGAAGGATTACAGCGGAAACAAAGAAGAGGTAATAGAAAAAGCGGAGTACGCACTGGAACGTGTAAATGAAATGATATTCAAGGAAGAGAGCATTCTGTTCCCTCTTGCCATTGATACTCTTTCAGAGGATGAATGGCTCCAGGTTCATAAATCCAGTAAGGAAATCGGCTATACACTTATTAAGCCAAGAGCCAAATGGGTTCCAGCAAGGGTTGATGTTGAAGAAAAGGCACGGGAAGAGGGAGAAGAACCTTCCAATGACGGATATGTTGATTTCGATGCAGGAATTATGACTCCTGAGGAAATTAACGCAGTACTGAATACTATTCCCATTGATTTGACCTTTGTGGACAAGGATGGCATAGTAAAATGGTTTTCCATGGGCAAGGAAAGGATATTCGCAAGACCCAAGACTGTTTTGGGCCGCAGGGTGGAAAACTGCCATCCGCCTGCCAGTGTGCATGTAGTGGAAAAAATCGTTGAGGACTTAAAGTCGGGCAAAAAAGACCATGAAGATTTCTGGATAAGAATGGGAGAGCGTTTTGTCTATATCAGGTATTTTGCAGTGAGGGACAAGAAAGGAAAATTCCTTGGTGTGCTTGAGGTAACGCAGGATATTAAACCCATCCAGGAGATAACCGGAGAAAAACGACTATTATCGGAATAAATAACAAAAAGAGCTACCCTTAAAAAGGATAGCTCTTTTTGAATCAGGAAATACTATTTAGATTCATCATAAGCACTGTGCTCTTCTTCGTCCCTGTCTCTGCGCCTTCCAAAAATCAGACTAACGACAAAGAATGCGATGAATATATAGAACAGGACTTTTGCAATTCCAAACGAAAGATTGGCAATCAGACCGAAACCAAACAAACCGGAGAGCAGAGCAAGTACTAAAAATGTTACTGCCCATTTTATCATAACTTTGCTTCCTCCTTTTTTGTCTTTGTATATAGTTTGTTTAATACGCCTAAACTTATACAATGACCATTAATAACCAGCATTCTTTTAAAATAAGGTTGAATTTCTGCGGTTTGCAGATATTTTAACTTATTGCGCGCATCTTTAAACTGAGCTATAATTAGAACCGTGTACTTTTAGAAGAAATTTTTTTATGCATGCAATTATTCCTATAATTTATAAAAAGTTTAAACACAACGAGGTGAAAAAATGGCAACGTTTGACAAGTTGAATGATTTACGAATTAGAAAAGAAAACCTCAAACAAGGCGGGGGCTCAAGCAGGATAGATAAACAGCATGAAGCCGGAAAGAAGACTGCCCGTGAAAGACTGGCAATATTGCTGGATGAAGGCAGTTTTGTTGAGGTTGATGCCTTTGTGGAAACCCGCGGAATTGACTTCGACATGCAAAAAAAGAAGATTCCCGGTGATGGCGTGGTTACAGGTTACGGTACAATTGACGGAAGACTGGTGTTTGTATCAGCCCAGGATTTTACCGTAATCGGTGGCTCTCTTGGCGAAATGCACGCTAAGAAAATTACAAAAGTAATGGATATGGCAATGAAAATGGGTGCTCCCTTTATCAGCATCAATGATTCAGGCGGTGCAAGAATTGAAGAAGGCATTGATGCGTTGAGCGGCTTCGGCGATATCTTCCTCAGAAATACTCTCGCATCAGGTGTTATTCCTCAGATTTCAGTTATCATGGGACCATGTGCCGGCGGTGCCGTTTATTCACCAGCTATAACAGATTTCGTTTTCATGGTTGATAAAACGAGCCACATGTTTATCACCGGCCCACAGGTTATTAAAGCAGTTACAGGTGAAGATGTAAGCTTTGATGAACTTGGCGGAGCCAGAACACATAATACAATAAGCGGGGTTGCTCATTTCGAATGTCCTGATGAAGAAACTTGTTTTTCACAGCTTAAACAGCTTATCTCCTATCTGCCCGAAAACAATCTCTGTGATCCTGAAGAGATATTTACTCAGGATGACATAAACAGACTTGATTCTGAATTGAATTCCATTATTCCGGATGATCCCAATAAACCTTACGATATGTATGACATAATAAAAAGAGTTGCTGATGGTGGCGAATTCTTCGAGATCCAGGCAGGATTTGCGAAGAACATCATTATCGGTTTTGCACGCTTCGGCGGAAAGACTGCCGGAATTATTGCCAATCAGCCCAAGGTATCCGCAGGTGCACTGGATGTCAACGCATCGGACAAAGCTGCGAGATTCATCAGGTTCTGTGATGCCTTCAATATTCCTCTTGTTACCTTTACAGATGTACCGGGATATCTGCCCGGCGTCAATCAGGAATATAACGGAATAATCCGTCATGGGGCAAAATTGCTGTACGCATTCTCTGAAGCTACCGTTCCCAAAGTAAATGTAATTATCAGAAAAGCTTATGGTGGAGCCTATATTGCCATGAACAGCAAACACCTCGGTGCTGACATGGTATTTGCATGGCCTACAGCCGAAATTGCTGTCATGGGCCCTGAAGGTGCCGCCAATATTATATTCAAGAAAGAAATTGGCCAGGCTGCCGATCCTATAGCATTCAGACAGGAAAAGATTCAGGAGTACAGGGATAAGCTGGCCAATCCGTATGTAGCTGCAGCAAGAGGTTATGTGGATGATGTGATTGAACCTGCTACGACAAGGCAACGCATCATTAGCGCGCTGGATATGCTGGCTGGAAAGAGAGAATCAAGACCTTCCAGGAAGCATGGAAATATACCTCTCTGATAAACAGAATTAATGTATTGATAATAAAAGAAATACACTGGAGGTTCATATTATGAGAAAGTTCGTAGTAAATGTAAATGGAAATAGATACGAAGTTGAAGTTGAAGAAGTTGGTGGAGTTGCAGCAAGTGCGCCGGTAGCTGCTCCGGCTGCTCCATCTGCACCCGCTGTATCCGCTGCGCCCGCCGCTCCGGCTAAGGCAGCGCCGGCTCCGGCTCCGGCACCTGCTCAGGGTCCTGCCGGTTCAGTCAAGATTACTGCTCCGATGCCCGGAACAATATTGGATGTCAAAGTTGCACCTGGTCAGAAGATTCAGCAGGGAGCCCTGCTTGCAATACTTGAAGCAATGAAAATGGAAAATGAGATTCTTGCTCCCCAGGAAGCAACTGTTGCCACTGTTAATGTAAGCAAAGGCCAGCAGGTTAATACCGGAGATCTTCTTTTTACATTAAATTAAGTGGGAGAGGAGGGCTTTTAAGCCATGGGAATAAAAATAACTGATACGACTTTGAGAGACTCGCATCAGTCCCTCATTGCTACCCGCATGAGTACGGACGAGATGCTGCCCATTGTCGAAAAGATTGACAAAGTTGGATATCATTCATTGGAATGCTGGGGTGGCGCGACATTTGACGCCTGCATGAGATTCCTGAATGAGGATCCCTGGGAAAGACTGAGAAAAATAAAGGATAAGGCCAAGAATACAAAGCTTCAGATGCTTTTAAGAGGGCAAAACCTCTTAGGATACAAACATTATGCAGATGATGTTGTGGACTACTTTGTTCAGAAAGCCATTGCCAACGGTATGGATATTATCCGTATCTTTGACGCCCTGAATGATCCACGAAATGTGGAAAGGTCAATTAAAGCATGTAAGAGAGAGGGCGGGCATGCCCAGGCATGTTTCTCATATACAATAAGTCCGTTCCACAGCCTTGAGCAGTTTGTAAAGGACGCGAAAACATTTGAAGAGATGGGTGCCGACTCCATCTGTATCAAGGACATGGCAGGACTTTTGATTCCTTACACCGCTTATGAGCTGGTTAAAGCATTGAAAGAGAATATCAAGGTGCCCATTCAGCTGCATACACACTATACCAGCGGTGTTGCATCCATGACTTACCTAAAGGCCATTGAAGCAGGTGTGGATGTGGTTGACTGTGCTATTTCACCTATGGCAATGGGTACATCCCAGCCGCCGGTTGAGCCATTGGTTGCAACCCTTAAAGGTACACAGTATGATACAGGTTATGATCTTAACCTCTTGAGTGAAATTGCTGCTTACTTCAGTAAACTTCGTGATAAATATCTTGCAAGCGGTCTTATGAATACCAAGGTTATGGGTGTTGATATTAATACCCTCATCTACCAGGTTCCTGGAGGAATGCTTTCAAACCTTGTATCCCAGCTTAAGCAGGCAGGTAAGGAAGATAAACTCCTTGACGTTCTTCAGGAAGTGCCCAGAGTAAGAGAAGACTTAGGTTTCCCGCCGCTTGTAACTCCCAGCAGCCAGATTGTAGGTACCCAGGCAGTTATGAATGTTATTATGGGCGAACGCTACAAAATGGTTCCCAAGGAGACTAAGGGCCTTGTCAAGGGAGAGTATGGTAAAACACCGGCTCCCATTAAGGATGAAATTGTCAAGAAGATTATTGGCGATGAAGAAAGAATTACATGCAGACCTGCGGATCTCATTCCCAATGAGCTTGATAAGATAAGGGAAGAAGCTGCCGAATACATTGAGCAGGAAGAAGACGTACTCACTTATGCAATGTTCCCACAGGTAGCAAAGAAATTCTTTGAATACCGCAAAGCTCAGAAGTATAAAATAGATCCTGACATGGTTGATTATGAAAACAGGGTTCATCCTCTTGGATAACCTATTGCATGGAGAATCAGAGATAAAGAATTTAAAGGGGTGTTTTCCTGACGGGAAATCATCCCTTTATTTTAATGTCGTAAAACCATTGCTCTGGTTTATACATACCTGGCGAATAATATTATTAAGGTGCAAAAAGTGGAAAAATATGATACAATATTTTCCGCTTACATGGTAAACTATTTACAATCCGTAATAAAGAGAGGTTTTGATAATGGCGAAAATAGCATTCGATTACAAAAACGCTTTGGATTTTATCAGGGAACATGAAATTGATTACCTTAAAAACCAGGTTGAAGATGCTCATAAAAAATTACACGAAAGAACAGGCCCCGGCAGTGACTTTTTAGGTTGGGTGGAACTTCCCAACAATTACGATAAGGAAGAATTCGCGAGGATTATCAAAGCTGCAAGAAAAATCAGAGAAGACTCTGATGTTCTTATAGTTGTAGGTATCGGAGGCTCCTATCTTGGCGCCCGCGCTGCAATAGAATCACTTTCCCACTCTTTTTACAATATGCTTCCCAGGGACAAGCGCAATGGTCCTGAAATATATTTTGCAGGACACAATATCAGTTCAACATATCTTGCTGAATTGCTTGAGTATGTGGACGGAAAAGATATTTCAGTAAATGTTATTTCCAAATCCGGAACCACAACCGAGCCGGCAATTGCTTTCAGAATACTTAAGGAATACATGGAGAAGAAGTACGGAAAGGACGGAGCCAAAGACAGGATCTATGCCACCACCGACAAGGCAAGGGGCGCTCTCAGGACTCTTGCTCAGTCTGAAGGTTATGAAACCTTTGTGATTCCTGACGATGTAGGTGGCCGTTATTCGGTACTGACCGCAGTTGGCCTTCTTCCGATTGCCGTTGCAGGCATAGACATTGCTCAGATGATGAAAGGTGCTCAGGATGCGTACAATGATTGCAAAAAGCCCTATGCGGAAAATGACTGCTACAAATATGCAGCAGTCAGGAATATTCTTTACAGAAAAGGCAAAACAATAGAGATACTGGTCAATTATGAGCCTTCCCTCCACTTTATCAATGAATGGTGGAAACAGCTTTACGGCGAAAGTGAAGGCAAGGACCACAAGGGAATTTTCCCTGCAGGGGTGGATTTCTCAACCGACCTCCACTCCATGGGACAGTATATTCAGGACGGAATGAGGAATATATTCGAAACAGTGCTCAATGTAGAAAAGAGCAGAAAGGCTCTTACACTCAAAGCCACAGATGACAATCTGGATAATCTGAATTACCTTGAAGGTAAGGAACTTGACTATGTAAACAAAATGGCAATGAAGGGTACAATACTGGCACATAATGACGGTGGAGTGCCCAACCTTGTAATAAATATTCCCGAAATGACAGCCTACTGGTTCGGCTACATGGTATATTTCTTTGAAAAGGCTTGCGGCATCAGCGGGCATCTCATGGGAATAAATCCGTTTGACCAGCCGGGAGTTGAAGCATATAAGAAGAATATGTTTGCACTTCTTGGCAAACCGGGTTACGAGAAAGACAAGGAGGCACTGGAAAAGCGTTTGTAATTGTACTTGCCTTAATGCTTTTCATGTGCTAAAATCGTCTTTGTGCGGTGCAGTCAGAATCAGGACGCAGTATATAGATTTTTGGAGGTTTGAACTATGGATGCCCTGACAGTAGTTGTAAATATAATATATTTACTGGTTTGTGTAGTTATTATTGCGATTGTTCTTTTTCAGACCGGTCGTTCAGCAGGAATGGGCGGAGCAATATCCGGAGGCGCGGAAACATTTTTCGGAAAGAATAAGGGTCGCGCTTATGACGAAATGTTGAAAAAGTATACCGGATGGGTTGCATTGTTTTTTGTGGTAATATCGGTAGCTCTTGTATTAATGTTAAAATAATACAGCAAGATAATAGTCTTCAGGCTATACATGCGACCGCGTGTATGGCCTTTTGATTTTTGAAGTGCTTTTTGGGAGGTGAATCATGCCTGAATTCAAACTGAAATCGGATTACAAGCCAACGGGGGATCAGCCTGAAGCCATTGAAGAGCTTGTTTCTCTAATAAAAAGCGGAAGCAGGCACCAGACTCTTTTGGGTGTTACAGGTTCAGGAAAGACCTATACAATAGCGAATGTCATTGAAAGGGTCCAGAAACCTACCCTTGTAATTGCTCATAATAAAACGCTTGCGGCCCAGCTTTGCAATGAGTTCTCCGAATTCTTTCCCGATAACGCTGTTGAATACTTTGTAAGCTATTATGATTACTATCAGCCGGAGGCCTATATTCCCTCCACAGATACCTATATAGAAAAAGACTCGTCAATCAACGACGAAATTGATAAGTTACGCCACTCGGCGACGGCAGCGCTTTTTGAAAGAAGGGACGTCATTATTGTGGCAAGTGTGTCCTGCATTTATGGTCTGGGTGATCCGGAGGACTACACTGATTTGATGCTGTCTTTGAGGCCGGGCATGATAAAGGACAGAGATGAGATAATAAGAAAACTGGTGGATATTCAATATAACAGGAATCAGCTGGATTTCAAACGAGGCACATTCCGGGTAATGGGAGATGTATTGGATATTTTCCCGGCTTCTTCATCGAATACTGCTTTAAGGGTGGAATTCTTCGGCGATGAGATAGAGAGAATTTCAGAGATAGATGTACTGACCGGTGAAATCAAAGGCATACGAAATCATATTGCCGTTTTCCCAGCGTCCCACTTTGCCACCAAGCGTGAAAAAATGGAACGGGCCATTCTGTCAATTGAAGAGGAGCTTGAAGAAAGACTGGCATATTTTAAAGCCAACGGTAAATTCCTTGAAGCCCAGAGACTGGAGCAGCGTACCCGTTATGATATTGAAATGATGAGAGAGATAGGTTTTTGTCAGGGAATAGAGAACTATTCAAGGCATATAAGCGGACGAAAACCCGGAAGCGCTCCTTTTACACTGATAGATTATTTCCCGAAAGATTTTCTGCTGGTTATTGACGAATCCCATGTTACCGTACCTCAGATTGGGGCCATGTACAATGGCGACCGCTCCAGAAAGGAGTCCCTTGTTGAGTACGGTTTCAGGCTTCCTTCTGCTTTTGACAACAGACCGCTTACTTTTGAGGAGTTCAGCCAGAGGATAAACCAGGTGATTTATGTCAGCGCAACTCCGGCAGATTATGAGCGCAATCTTTCCACAAAAGTTGTTGAGCAGATTATCCGTCCTACAGGTCTTATAGATCCTGAAATTATTGTGCGGCCGGTAAAAGGACAGATAGACGATCTTCTCCATGAGATAAACCAGACCACTGAGAAAGGCTTCAGAACCCTGGTCACTACCCTTACAAAAAGGATGGCTGAAGATCTCACAAAATATCTGGATGATATGGGCGTGAAGGTAAGATATCTTCACTCGGACATAGATACACTGGAACGCCTTGAAATAATTCGCGATCTTCGCATAGGAAAATTTGACGTTCTTGTCGGAATCAACCTGCTAAGGGAAGGTCTCGACTTGCCTGAAGTTGCACTTGTAGCAATACTTGACGCAGACAAGCAAGGTTTCCTCCGGTCCGAGACATCGCTTATCCAGACAATAGGCCGTGCTGCAAGAAATGTCAACGGCAGAGTTATAATGTATGCCGATACAATAACCTCAGCCATGGACAGGGCTATAACCGAGACAAACCGAAGACGTGAAATTCAGCGCAGGTATAATGAAGAACATAATATTACTCCCCGCTCTGTTCAGAAGACGGTTCACGATGTCATTGAGGCTACCAAAGCCGCGGAAGATGCGGATAAGTATAAGAAGCACAGAAGGTCGGATGCGGAAATACTTGACCGGGATACTATTAAAAATCTGATAGAAAGCCTGACCAAGGAAATGAAGAAGGCTGCAAGGGAACTGGAGTTTGAGCATGCAGCCGCAATACGCGACCGGATTGCTGAGTTGAAACAATTATTAAAATAATTATATCCTCCAGTTTCCCTTCTGAGTGACTACGGTATGGTTAAGATTTTGAATAGGCTTTTTTAGGATATTCTTTATTGGATTAGCATTTTCTTTTGATTATTTTATATTAAAATGGCTCTAATTAAATTGCTTTACCCGGAAAGGTGTTCGAATGTTTGGAAACGGTTGGGATTCCTTGTTGAAGGATGAATGCAGCAAGGAATATTTTCTTGAATTGCAGAAATGGATTGAGGGGGAATACAGGACAAAGTCCATCCTTCCCCCTCAAAATGAAATATTCAACGCATTTAAGTACACTGATTATGAGAATGTAAAATGCCTTGTGCTGGGGCAGGATCCGTACCCTACAAAAGGTTTTGCCCACGGCCTTGCCTTTTCAGCCAAAGGTCTGACAATCCCCCAATCCCTCAAAAATATTTTTAAGGAACTGGAAAGTGACCTGGGCTGTTTTGTGCCGAATAACGGTTACCTGAAAAAATGGGCGGATCAGGGGGTGCTGCTTCTTAACGCAGTGCTTACCGTTGAAGAAGGCAGGCCTGATTCCCATAAAGGAAAAGGGTGGGAGAAATTCACCGATGCGGTAATTTCCCTTGTAGACATGAAGGATACCCCGGTAGTGTTTATTCTGTGGGGAAACAACGCGAGAAAGAAAAAGAGTCTTATAAAAAATCCCATACATCTTATTATCGAATCTGCCCATCCGAGTCCGCTTTCAGCAAGCAGGGGGTTCTTCGGTTCAAAACCATTTTCCAGAGCGAACAAGTTTTTGGAAGAGAAGGGACTTGTGCCAATTGACTGGCAGATTGAAAACATATAATCCACAGAATGCTTATATGCAGGAAAGGTGTTATTAATGTATATATTCTCAATTGTTATAGTAGTAGTGTCCAACATGATATATCACGTATGCCAGAAATCCGCACCTCAGAACGCAAATCCTTTTACTGCTTTGTTTGCTGCGTATTTAACCGCAATTGTCATGTCATTTATCGCTTTTTATTGTTACAAAACTGATGAGAGCTTTATCCAGTCCTTTAAACACCTCAATTGGACAAGCATTATTTTGGGATTGTCCATAGTTGGACTTGAACTGGGATATTTTCTGGCTTACAGGGCAGGATGGAACCTGAGTACCGGCTCCCTTGTGGCCAATATAACATTGGCTGTCTTGCTTGTACCCATAGGAATAATCTTTTTCAAAGAAAGCTTTGACTTAACCAAAGTTCTTGGTGCAATATTTTGCATTATTGGTTTATTTTTAATCAATAAATAAATTAATCTTTTGTTCCAGAAAATACATAAGCGGCTGACAGCTGATTTGCTTCCAAAAATAAGCATCTGAATCTCAATACTATACTTTTGTTTCAGTCAATATAAGGTTTTAGTTTTTTTACCCTGTTTTGTTTACACAATAAGGATTACTTATGCAAGCATAAGAGTTCCACATGCAGGTTAACTTATGAAAGTGACAATGCATGATGGAGCGTGATTTTTTTGTGAGAAAGGTGCTAAAACCGTCATTTATTTTTTCATTACTCTTACTTATATTTGTTGTTTCGTATATTGTGACTCTATTAATATTGCCAAACCATATTACATTATTTAAGGGTGAAGACTATAATTTATCCATTGTTTCACCTTTATTCCTGCAGGCACGGTCGAAAAGTGATTTTCTCGTAGTAAGCGACAGCCAGGAAAAAGTAACGACCGCCTTTGAAAGTCCATATACTCTGACTGCCACTGATGAAGGACATGCGGAACTGGATCTCAGAATGTTCGGGATTATTCCTGTGAAAACCGTTCAGGTTCGATCCATTTTAAAGCAACAGGTTCTCGCCAGCGGTAGTCCGATAGGAATAAAACTCAAGACAAACGGTGTGGTTATTATAAATGTTTCCAGTGTAATTCTGGAAGATGGAAGTAAAACCTCTCCTGCTGAAATGGCGGGACTTCTGACAGGGGATGTTTTGCTGAAAGCAGGAGGAAAAGAGCTGAACAGCATACGTGACTTACTTAATGTGGTTGAGAATTCCGGTGGAGTTCCCCTTGAGATCATTTATAAGAGGCAGAATACCCAGCATAGCACCACTATAACTCCCGTCAAATCAGGAGAAGACGAAAAATATCGTTTGGGGATTTGGGTCAGGGACAGTTCGGCAGGTATAGGAACCCTTACTTTTATAGATCCTGTTAACAAAGTATATGGTGCTTTGGGACATGGAATAAATGACATAGACACAGGTTCCCTGCTCCAGGTAGGCTCCGGTCAACTGCTTGTATCAAATATCCAGGGAGTGAAAAAAGGTTCCAAAGGAGCTCCGGGAGAGCTGGAGGGGGACTTCCTTTCAAACCCGAGGATAATAGGTGATATACAATTAAACTGCGATTTTGGAGTATTCGGGAAGTTCGAGGACAAGAACCTGGAAAAATGGGGAAGGCCAATGCAAATTGGTTCCCACAGCCTGGTTCACGAGGGTGAAGCCTCCATCCTTGCATGTGTCAAGAATGATGAAGTTAAAGAGTATAAAATTGAGATACAGAAAATATCCAAAATGGACTTGAACAGTACTAAAAATATGGTTATCTGCATTACCGACAAGGAGCTGCTAAACGCGACAGGCGGTATTGTACAGGGGATGAGCGGAAGCCCAATTATTCAGGACGGCAAATTGATAGGAGCAGTTACCCATGTGTTTATTAATGATCCGACCCGCGGTTATGGGGTATTTATCGAATCCATGCTGGACAGATCCAATGCCATTGCAAGAAAGTAATTCAGGTATTGCCGGAGGCAGAGGGGAAATGAAGCTAAGTGCTTGATTATTCCATTTGCCCCGGCAAATTTTATTATGGAGGGATAATTAATTTTTATCCCGCCCGGCAATAGTGTGTAAAATCAAGGAAACAAAACTATCATCCCGCTTGATTCTGGTATGTACAACGTTTGATGATACAAGGTTTGACACTGTATGAAATAAGTCTGCTATAATACTAATACCAAATGAAATAAAAGGCTGAAACTCATATTTTTGATTAATCAATAATTACATATCAGGGAGGATTATATGCGCATAGCTGTTGTAGATGGTCAAGGGGGCGGAATTGGCAAACTCATAGTTGAAAAATTAAAAGCAAGCTTCAATGAGCAGGCTGAAATCATTGTTCTGGGCACCAATGCCCTTGCGACTGCCGCGATGCTGAAAGCAGGCGGAGATGAGGGAGCGACAGGGGAAAACGCAATTATAGTCAATGTCCCCAAGGTAGATCTTATTGTAGGTACTGTGGGAATAATCGCAGCCAATTCAATGATGGGAGAGCTCACCCCCAACATGGCAAGGGCAATTGCTGAGAGCCCGGCAAAGAAAATACTTATTCCACTTAACAGATGCAATCTCTATATTGCCGGAACAATCAATGAACCATTGTCGCAGTCCATAGATGCTTTGGTTGAGGCTGTTCGCCAACATATGGTATAATAATTTGGTCAGAGGAAACTTACTGTGAGGAAGGCAAAGTGAAAAATAATTCGGACTTCGTTAAACTGTCGGATGTCAAATCTGCAGGTTTACGGTATATTGAAATTCCAGTGTTTTCGGATTTTTCAGACATTGTTGCCGGGTTTACTACCAGATTTGGCGGCGTAAGCGAAGGGGATTATGCGACTCTTAATCTCAACTTCAACAGGCCTGATCCCCGGGAAAATGTTTTGGAAAATTTCAGGCGGTTAAGTGTTGACCTTGGTATACCACTTGAAAACATGGTTGTTTCGCACCAGACTCATACAAAAAATGTTATGCATGTATCAGCAGCGCATGCCGGTATGGGAATTACAAGAGACAGAAGCTACACCAATATTGACGGTCTTTTGACCAGTGAAAAGAATCTCCTTCTTGTAACCCATTATGCGGATTGTGTGCCGCTGTATTTTTATGATCCTGCAAAAAGTGTCATTGCTCTTGTTCATTCCGGATGGAGAGGAACTCTTATGGACATTGGGGGCGAAACAGTCCGGGAACTGAAGAGAATCTATGGTTCCAATGCCGGAGATTTGATTGTAGCCTTCGGCCCCCACATCAGAAATTGCTGCTTTGAAGTGGACCGGGATGTTGCAGATGCATTTAAGGATAAGTTTATTTTTGCGCAGGAATACATGAGCCATAGAAGTGATGGAAAATGGCTCATTGACCTGGAAGGGTTAATTTCGGAAAATCTGGAACGACAGGGAGTCAACTCCGATAATATTTACGGATGCAGTATCTGTACCAAATGCCACAATGATATTTTCTTTTCCCACCGGGGAAGCAATGGCAGGACGGGGACTGCTGCAGCTTTTATGATGATTAAAGGATAAGTGTACTATGAAGAAATCAATCATTGTTTATGTCCTTATTATAATCACGTTGATTTTGACAGGCTGTAACAAGTATTTGGGAAGAACTGATTCAGTGGACTCCGATACGGAGGCCAATGACAGCACGCCGGTAAGCCTCGAAGACAAAGGCCCATCCCAGGGCGGCATCCTTAATTTATTCATGTACAAACCGGATACTTTGAATCCTATATATACGAAAAACAAAACTGTTAAACATCTGTCTCTTTTTGTATTTGACCCGCTAATTTGTGAAAGTAAGGACGAAGAGCTGAAAAACTGTCTTGTTGAGAATCATACCGCAAGTGAGGACGGCCTTACATATGATTTTGAACTCAAAGACAATATTTACTTTCATGACAGGCAGGGTTTAAAAGCCGAGGATGCGGTCTTTACAATTGAGGAGATAATCAAAGCCGGTGACAAATCCCCGTATTCAAATAACGTTTCCAATATAGAATCAGTTACAGCCGTAGACAGGCTCAGATTCCGGATAATCCTTAAAGAACCAGATCAAGACTTTCTTAGAAAGCTGAACTTTCCTGTACTGCCGGAGCATGTTTTTAAGGATTGGCCCATAGAAGGCCATAATGACAAACTTAAACTGGTAGGAACAGGTCCTTTTACATACGATTCATTCAATGAAAATGAAATATTGCTTCTCAGAAACGATTCCTACTGGAATGTCAACAGACCGGAAGGAATCCAGCATCCAATCTGGCTGGACGGTATCAGATTCAAAATTTACCTGAATGAATCCGATATGATGATTGCTTTTCAGAAGAAGGAAATAGATATCGCATATTTTGAAGTCGGCAATCTCAGCGCTTACTCACAGCGGTCGGATATTTTCTATAATGAATTTGAGAGCAATGTTATTGAATTTCTTGTGCTTTCGCCCCAGGGCAAGAATCAGGGGGCACTAAACTCCCCCATATCCCGGGAAGATTTCAGAAAGGCGATTATTGAATATCTTTGCTGGTATTCGGAAGAAAGCCCACTGGAGAGTGAAAGGGTGAGCCTGAACGCAATTTTCAGCATGGATGTCGGGCAGAAAAAAACTGACCGTTCAGGTACCATTGCCGCTTTGGAATCAGCAGGCTTTAAATATCAGAAAGATAAAAACGTTCTCGCTTATACCAGAAACGGAATCGAGCACCAGGTAGTACTGTCACTGCTCCATAATGGCATTGACGAAAACAGAGTCTTGTTCAGCGATTGGATAACCAGGGCACTGATGGAAATCGGGATAAAAGCAATACCTGAGAATGCTTCTTATGAAATGCTGCAACAAGCCGCGGCCAACGGCAAATTTGACATGATGCTTTTGGGATGCCGTTTCCCAATGTCGAATGCCAGGAGTGAACTTGCAGAACTAATCAAAGACAGTCTTAATATCAGCGGGCAGAATTATGTCCTGCTTCCGTTATACAGGAAAAATGGCGTTGTACTGTATAACATCAACGTTCGAGGCCCCAGGGAACCTATATGGAACAATGTATATAATGGATGGCAGGACTGGTATCTGGTGCAGTCCCAGTCCTGATACTTCAGGATACCGGGTCATGTAAAAATCAAAACTGTGAGTTGATAATATGAAGAGTCTTGTCTTCAGAGCATTTGAGAAAAAAGACATTCCTTTGCTTGAGAAATGGTATGAAATGACTGATATCTTTGGTTATGCAACAGGGTTTAAAAGTATTTCCGAACTGGAAAAGCTTCTTGAAAATGATATACATGACAAGATTGCATGGATGATTGAAGATGGAAATGAAACCATTGGATTTATCTTTGCCGAAATTTATGACAAAGAACATAAACCTGTGTTGTGGATTTACATCCTGATTATTGAAAGCAATCACCAACATCAGGGTTATGGTTCCAGCGCAGTAAGGAAATTAATAGATGAAGTAAAGCTAAAATACGGTTCAATAACATGTGTAGCATCAGTTTCAAAAGAGAACAAACAGGGACTGTCTTTCTGGGAGAAAGTCGGTTTTATGCGTTCTCCCGCCCTTGAAAATACTCTTGACGACAGCAAGAATGTGGCTATTTTCCAAAAAAGTTTTTAGTAACAGGTGTATGTTATGAAAAGGCCTTTGGTAATTGCTGCTATGGCCATGATTTGGGGTATTGTGCTCAGTGATGTAAGTATTTCTCATTTATGGGGTATTATGCTTGTAATACTTAGCCTTCTGGTGCTGATTTTTTTCTACTGGCCTATGAAAAATATCAGTTCCTCTTTCGTTCTCCTTGCAATCCCATTTCTTGTAATCGGCTATGTGGTACATAGTTATAACAAATTTCGTTTTGAAAATGTTTTTCTATCCGGTATTGACGATGAAATAACTGTCACAGGCAGGATAACCGACGATCCGCAACCTGAAAAAGGCAAGACAGTTTTTACCCTGAAAGCAGATAAAATAAATGATACAAGAGTAGACAAAAATGCTTTATTACGGGTTTCAGTATATGATGAAGACCTTGCGGAAACTCTGAAATACGGTTCATTTATCCGAATCAATGGGCGGATAAAAATCCCCCAGGGAAGACGCAATATTGGGGGATTTGATTATAAAAAATATCTTGCCGCCCGAAACATATCAGGCACAATGAGCATATCCGAAGAATCATTGTTGATTTTGGAAGACCGAGAGGCCTTTTGGCCAAAACAAGCAGGGTACACGGCGCGAAGACATATTATAAAAGGGCTTCAAAAGTGCCTTTCACCTGAAGAGGCCTCTGTTATGGCAGGGATGCTGATTGGCTATACATCCGACATGCCCGACGAAATGGAGGAAAATTTCCGAAGGGCGGGCTTAAGCCATGTCCTGGCAGTATCGGGAGCCAATATTGCCTTTCTGCTGTTTCCATTGTTATGGTTTCTTCAGTTGCTGGGATTGAGCCGAAAATTGGCATCTGCCATTTCATTTCCCGTTTTGTTACTCTATATCTTTGCTGCAGGTATGGAAGCATCGGTGGTGAGAGCTGCCATAATGGCAGGGATCATGCTTGCAGGAAACATATTTTGGAGGAAAAATGATATCTACTGTTCCCTGGCATTGTCGGCAATAATTATTCTCCTTTACAACAGTTTTATGCTTTTTGATATCGGTTTTCTGCTTTCCTTTGCCGCTACAATATCTTTGGCCGTCTTTTCAAAGCCTGTTTCAGACAGAATTCCGGAGAAAATACCTAAGTCCATTAAAGAAGTAGTCTCAAGTACCATTGCCGCCCAGATTGGGGTACTGCCCATTATTGCTTATAATTTCAATACCATTTCAACTGTTTCCCTCATATCAAATTTGCTGGTGGTACCACTTACCGGTCTTATAACCATAATGGGGGCTTTAATTGCAGTTACAGGGAATTTATTCTTGCCTGCCGGAATTATTCTGGGCAGGATAGCAGGCTTATTTCTTAAGGTGTTTTTCCTCCTGACCAATGGCCTTTCATCAATACCCTGGGCCGAAATCAGAACAGTAACTCCGCCCCTGACGTTAATAGCTATGTATTATTTATTTTTGATTTACATAAGATTTTTCCACGAAAGAATTGAAAAAAGTGTTTCCAGACCGCTTCTGGCAGGGATCATTGTTTTAATCGGAACATCTTCTATAATAGCCGGAACACCTGAAAAGAACCTCAGAATTTATTTCGCAGATGTGGGCCAGGGGGATTGTATTTTAATAAGAACTCCTAAAGGCAAAAATATTATTATTGACGGCGGAGGAGATTTAAGGGACGAAAAGAGTTCTTATGCGGGAGACAGAATTGTTGTTCCACTGCTCTATGATTTTAATATGACAAAGATTGATCTTATGATTGCCTCCCACGGCCATGCCGACCATATCAACGGCCTGAAAAGTGTTATTGAAAAGGTGAGGGTTGAGAAACTGGCCATTGCGGATGCAGACGATCCGGGGCTTATGGAACTTGTAAGCCAGGCACGTCAAAAGAAGGTTCCTGTTGAAAGGTTTGATGAAGGGGATTTGCTTTTTGATGACGGAGAAGTAATGCTTGAAACCATCTATCCTTTAGAAGAAAAAGAACTTATGCCCGACGGAAACAAGGAGAGCGCCAATGAACTGTCCATGGTTGTAAAACTTAAATTTGGAGAGTTCAGCGCACTTTTCACAGGTGATATAGGCGAAGATACAGAAAGGCTTATAATAAACGATGGAGCTATGCTCCGGTGTGATTTACTGAAAGTTGCCCATCATGGCTCAAAGTATTCTTCAGGGGAGGAATTCCTGAAACACGCCTTGCCGAGTCTGGCAGTAATATCGGTAGGTCAGAACAGATATGGACATCCCAGCCCTGAAGCCATGGAAAGGATAAAAAGCAATGGAGCACTATGCTACCAGACCCTTGAAAATGGAGGAATAATGGTCAAGATAAACAGGGGCGGAAGGCACATGGCCGTAACTACTGCAATTAATAATCATTGAGAGTTGACGGAATATAAAGAGTTTCAATTCATAAACCGTCAACGGCTTGTATTTGACCTTGACTTTGAAAGCAACAACAAAACCGCAGTATAACACTGCGGTTTTATTTGTATTACAGGTACCAGAATATTCAGTTCGCAATCGTTCGCCCCGAGAACGCCGAAGCTGATTGTACTCAAGAATTCTATGAATTGGTATTTATCTTTTGCACTACATACTGATCCCGGGCGGTAACTGCAAGGGCTACTTCACGCAGAAGTTTGCAGGCAGCCGCGGTCGATATGCCACTGGCGTCGTAATGGGGAGCCAGTTCAACAAGATCTGCCCCGACAATAAAAGTTCCGCGGAGTTTTACAATAAACTCCAGAAGCTCCTTAAAGCTTACCCCTCCGTGTTCAGGGGTACCTGTGCCGGGGAACACCGACGGATCAAGCACATCCATGTCTATGGTCAGGTAAACCGGCCTTTTTCCTATTATTTCAAGTGCCTTTTCAATACCGTCAAGATTGAAAGGTGTCAGGAAAGTATGATCCCGTGCCCATTCAAATTCATATTTTTCTCCTGAACGGATTCCGAATTGCCATATCCTTTTGTCTCCGACTTTTTCCCAGATACGACGCATTACAGTCGCATGTGAAAGCTTGATGCCAAGATAATCGTCACGAAGGTCGGTATGTGCATCCAAATGAATAATGCAAAGATCCGGATATTTTTCAAGCACAGCTTCGACGGCAGGAAGTGTCACCAGATGTTCTCCACCAAGCATTATGGGGATTTTATTTTCATGGACTAAATCCCGGCAAAAATCCCTTATCATGTTCAGCGCACTTACTGTATTGCCGAATGGGAGAGGAAGATCCCCCGCATCCGAACCTTTGATATCCATCAGGTCGGCATTCTGATAAGGACTGTAAGTTTCAATTCCATAGGATTCATTTCGGATTGCGGAAGGGCCGAAACGTGAGCCAGGCCTGTAGGATACAGTTCCATCAAAAGGCGCTCCGAAAACAACTATATTTGAATCTTCATAAGGATTTTCAAAGCCTAAAATGTTTAATTCAGGATTTTGCTTCATGGTTTTTCTCCTTATACCAAAACTTTGGTCACAATTGTGACCAGTCAAGTCAAAAATAATATATCATAAAGAATATTTTCTGCATATCCTCCAATTCCATGCCCGTTTTTCATAGAAGCTTGTAATTGTATCTTTGTTGGGATATATTATTTCTTAAGTAACTGACAACCTATTGTTCCCATTTCTTATATTTTGAATATAACCCTGTGAAGGAGCATTGAAATGAGTAAGGCGGATTTAATATTTATCGATATGTGTAAAGATATTCTTGACAATGGTTTTTCAGATGAAGGCTATGATGTAAGACCAAGATGGGAGGATGGCAAACCTGCCCACACCAAAAAGAAATTCGGTGTTGTCAACCGCTATGACCTGTCTGAAGAGTTTCCCATTCTTACTTTAAGGCCCACAAATTTAAGGGCTGCCATAGATGAAATCCTCTGGATATGGCAAAAAAAGTCCAACAATATTAAGGATCTGAACAGCCACATCTGGGATTCCTGGGCTGATGAAACCGGTTCAATAGGAAAAGCATACGGATATCAACTTGGTATAAAGCACAAGTATAAAGAAGGTGAATTTGACCAGGTAGACAGAGTGTTGTATGACCTGAAGCATAACCCTTTAAGCCGCAGGATAATGACAAATATATATAACCATGCTGATCTTCACGAGATGAATCTTTACCCTTGCGCATACAGTATGACTTTCAATGTTACCGGGGACAAGCTTAACGGTATTCTGAACCAGCGCTCCCAGGATGTACTTGTGGCAAATAACTGGAATGTTGTTCAGTACGCGGTGCTGCTGCATATGTTTGCCCAGGTGAGCGGACTGAAGGCAGGGGAATTGGTCCATGTAATCGCAGATGCTCATATTTATGACAGGCATGAGCCTCTGGTAAGAGAACTTATTGAAAGGGAACCAAAACCTGCTCCCAAGCTGATTATTAATACCGATGTTACTAATTTCTACGATTTCAAAGTTTCTGATTTTGTTCTGGAAGGTTATGAACCGGGACCGCAGATAAAGAATATTCCGGTAGCAGTTTAACAGAATGCTCCTTATAGCAAAACAGGCAAGACCTGTACTCCTGAAATGATTAGGAAGATATTATCTAAGGATAAGGAAGATATTATGCGAAAAGATCTTGTACTTATAGCTGCAGTGGATAAGAATTGGGGTATCGGCAAGGACAATAAACTCTTGAAGCCCGTTCCTGAAGACCTGAAGCGCTTTTCAGGGTTCACAAGAGGGAATATGATAATTGTGGGAAGAAAGACTTTGGAATCATTCAAGGATAAGAAACCTTTGCCGGATCGAATCAATGTAGTATTGACAAGAGACATTAAGTTTAATCGCGAAGGTACTGTTGTAGCCCATGATATAAAGGAACTGGAATCAATAACAGAAAACTACAGCGGAGAAATATATGTATGCGGAGGGGCAAGTATTTATTCTTTACTGTTGCCTTACTGCAGCAAAGCCTTTATTACACAAATTGACGAAGAGTTCGATGCGGATACGCATCTGGTCAATTTGGACAAGGAAGACGACTGGATAATAAAAGATGCGGGCGAATGGCAGGAAAGCCGTGCGGGAGTGCGGTTCAGGTATGTGGAGTATATTAATAAAAAACATACTATACAGGGTTGAACAGATAAAATAATCAGAAAAAAGCTGACACGGAATAAACCCATGTCAGCTTTTTAAAACCCTATGATTTATCTTTTTCCTGTTTTTGCCGGTAATGAATAATATGGATGCAAAGGCTGCCGAAAGAACCATTGCTGTCATTATCAGCTTTTCTGTGCTCTTTTCGTTATTATTGCTGAGTTTTCTTAAGTCTGATAATTTAATTTTCTGGTCAATTTTTATTTTGATTGGTTTTTCAAAGCCCTTATAACTTTCGATTGTCTCATCCTGAACAGATACTTTCCAGATCTTATCAAAGTCCCTGTTTACAGCTATGTACACACAGTTTGTTTCCGGTTCAAACAGAAAAGAACCCAATGTGTAAAAGCTGTTATCTGCGCATTTCATAGCCTCAAGCATTTGTAGCCCGTTATCCAAATCGAAATTTCCGATGTTATGGATGGCATATTCATATCCTGAAATATATCTGTCTGCACCTTTATCATTAATCTCTCTGTACGGTGTGCCTTTATAATAGTAACTCGTAAAATTAGACATAATCAGAAATTTTTCCTCTATAGGAGAAATGATATTTTGATCTCTTCCCACTTCTACAATTTGTGCATGCCCGTTCATATCTGCAAACATATCATGGAGCTTTGTCTGGGAATAGATTATTCTTTTATCTTTCAGATAATCATTTACCTCATCAATGCTTGAAAAATTATAAAGAGCTTTTCTGAATACATCTTTCATCTCGATTCTCCGGAGCTTGTTATCCCCTGTTTCATGGAAGAGCCCGAAATCCTCTGCAGGGTATTCCATAATTTTTGAGGCAAAAAGTCCTTTTGTATTCATGCCGGTAAAATCATTGCCATCCTGGTCATATACCACGAATATTTTCATTTCATTTACTTTTTGAATTTGGATAGTCGCATCATAATGTGCGTAATAGTCCCAATTCATTCCATAGTATGTTTTATCTCCATATACAGCAAAAGAGCTGCAGGCATTTGCCTGTACGCAGCCACATATCATGATGCAGCTTAAGAGTAAGATCACAATTATACTTTTGCAGCAGTCTCTCCTGCTGAATATTGACATACTAAGCACTCCTTTTGTGTTTAAAAGGCATTATGATTTATTTTCACATTGCCTGTCATACATGTCAACCATATTCTGCTAATATTTCAATTAAAAAGACAATATAATCATGATCAGAACCTGACAATTATTAGCTCATATCATGTTCTATGATGTGATGAACAGCCTTTATGGTATCTTGACATTTTTATAGACATATTTTAATATCAATGATATACGCAAATGCTATGACGGAGAGGAGTAGGCGAAAAAACCTTTTAGAGAGGAGATGCCGGCAGGCTGAAAGCGTCTCCAGGGCAATTTTTGCTGAAGGTCGCTCCTGAGTATGTACAGCTGAACAACAAAAATGGATTTGTTTAAGTAGGTTGTACCGGTTGAGAACCGTTAACTTCTTTCAAAGTGCCCGCAAAGGGAATTTTGGTGGTACCGCGGAAGTCAGCTTTCGTCCAATTTTTGGATGAAAGCTTTTATTTTTTAAAAAAACTGTATCACCAGCGTTTTGGAGGAGCATAATTCAATGAAAATGTTAGCGCTATTGATAATGGTTTCAGGAGCTTTTGTAATTTACGGAGCCAGAATGTTTGCAAACATCTATAACTTCGCTGAAAAGATTATTGTTAATAATTTAGCGGACTTTTCAGATGAGGAGCTTAAAAACTATCGGTTTACAAAAGCAGTTGTAAGAGTCAGGATAGTGGGTTTCTTAATAGTATTTGCGGGGACGTTGCTGCTTTATTATCTGTGCAGGTAGTTGATTGATTCCTTTATTATAAATTGTTTTACAGAATTGGATAAGATATTTTTGAGTTTAGAAAGGAATGAGTATATTGAAAAAGGAGATAGCCAAGACTTATGATCCTAAACAGGTAGAAGATAAGCTTTATGCCAACTGGATGGAAAAAGACTATTTCCATGCAGTCATAGACCCGGACAAAGAGCCTTTTACTATTGTGATACCACCACCGAATATTACCGGTCAGCTCCATATGGGTCATGCCCTTGACAATACCATGCAGGATATTCTGATCCGTATGAAACGTATGCAGGGTTACTGCACCCTCTGGCTTCCTGGTACCGACCATGCCAGTATTGCCACAGAGGTCAAAATTGTGGAGAAGATGGCTGAAGAAGGCATTACCAAAGAGGATATCGGCAGGGAAGGCTTTTTGGAGCGCGCCTGGGAATGGAAGAAGCAGTACGGGGGAAGAATTGTTGAACAGCTGAAAAAGCTGGGCAGCTCCTGTGACTGGAAACGTGAAAGATTTACTATGGATGAGGGCCTTTCAAGAGCCGTTCTTGAAGTATTTGTACGTCTCTATGAAAAAGGGCTTATATACAGAGGCGAAAGGATTATTAACTGGTGCCCCACATGCGGAACCACCATTTCTGACGCAGAGGTTGAGTATGAAGAACAGCATGGCCATTTCTGGCATATCCGCTATCCTGTAAAAGATTCGGATGAATTTGTTGAGGTTGCTACAACCCGTCCCGAAACCATGCTGGGCGATACTGCAGTTGCTGTTCATCCTGAAGATGAGAGATATCAGCATTTAATCGGGAAAACAGTAATATTGCCTCTTATGAACCGTGAGATACCTGTTGTTGCTGATACTTATGTTGACAGGGAATTCGGTACAGGTGTTGTTAAAATCACTCCTGCCCACGATCCCAATGACTTTGAAGTTGGTCTGCGTCATAACCTTGAAGTTATCAATGTTATGAACGAAGATGCCACCATTAATGAAAACGGAGGAAAATATGCAGGTCTTGACCGCTATGAGGCAAGAAAACAGGTTGTCAAAGACCTTGAAGAGCAGGGCTTCCTCGTAAAAGTAAAGGAACATGTTCATAATGTAGGTTCATGCTATCGTTGTTCCACTACCATAGAACCAAGAGTATCCTACCAGTGGTTCGTAAAAATGAAGCCTCTGGCTGAACCTGCAATTGAAGCTGTAAGAAACGGAACCATCAAGTTTGTTCCCGAGAGATTCTCCAAGATTTATTTTAACTGGATGGAGAATATTCAGGACTGGTGTATTTCAAGACAGCTCTGGTGGGGTCATCGTATACCGGCATATTATTGTGATGACTGTGGCGAAATAACCGTATCCAGAACAGAACCCGGCGAGTGCCCAAAATGTCATTCCAAAAAGATAAGACAGGATGAGGATGTACTGGATACCTGGTTCTCATCCGCTTTGTGGCCTTTCTCGACGCTGGGCTGGCCGGATGTTACCGAAGACCTGAAGTATTTCTATCCCACAAGCGTCCTTGTTACAGGTTACGATATTATTTTCTTCTGGGTTGCCAGAATGATTTTCTCAGGTCTGGAACAAATGGGCAAAGAACCATTTAAATATGTTCTTATACATGGCCTTGTACGCGACAGCCTGGGCAGAAAAATGTCCAAATCCCTGGGCAATGGTATTGACCCGTTGGATGTGATTGACAAGTACGGTACCGATGCTCTGAGGTATGCTTTGACCATTGGTACTTCTCCAGGAAATGACATGCGCTTCTCCGAAGAGAAACTTGAAGCAAGCCGCAACTTTGCAAATAAGATCTGGAACGCTTTCAGGTTCGTCATGATGAATTTTGACGAGGACATTGATTTCAGCAAAGTTGATGAGAATAACTATACTGTAGCTGACAAATGGATTCTGAGCCGCATCAACACCATTGCAAAAGAGGTTACTGAGAACCTTGAGAGGTTTGAACTTGGTATTGCCCTGCAAAAGATCTATGAGTTCATCTGGGAAGAATTCTGCGACTGGTATATTGAACTTGTTAAGCCAAGACTTTATGACCGCGAGGCGCAGGGAAGACTGGAAGCTTTGTATGTGCTCAATAAGGTTCTGACTGATGCAATGAAACTGCTGCATCCGTTTATGCCGTTTATTACTGAAGAAATATACAGCCACCTTATTACAGATTCAGAGAGTATCATGATATCAAGCTGGCCCACTTACTCTGATAAGGTTCTCTATCCCGAGGAAGAGAAAATGATGGGCTTTATCATGGAATCTGTAAGAGGAATAAGAAACATCAGAGCGGAAATGAATGTGCCTGTCAACAGAAAGGCCAAAGCCATATTTGTCACTCAGGATGAACTGATTGGCAGAGTAGTGGAGAACGAAAAATCCACATTCGGAAGACTGGCATCCATTTCTGACGCTGTGGTACAACAGGATAAGACAGGTATCTCAAATGACGCGGTTGCAGTTGTTGTAAATGGCGCTGAAATATACTTGCCCCTGGAAGACCTAATCGATCTGGAAAAAGAGATAGAAAGGTTGGAAAAAGAAAAGGAATCCCTTATAATGGAACTTGACAGGGTTAATAAGAAACTCGGTAATGAAAGCTTTGTCTCCAAAGCACCGGCAGCAGTTGTTGAGCAGGAGAGGGAAAAACTCAAGAAGTATACCGAAATGTACGAAAAAGTTATTGAGCGTATTGAGACACTTAAAGGACACTGATAATAAAGGCCGGGAGAAATCCCGGCCGGTGTTTCTGCCGATAAACGCTGTTATGTAAAAATTAACAGTAGAGGATGTACTTATTCTTATCAAAACGTGATATGCTATTTATGAGTTTCCCTTATCCAATATGGGGGTGATTTTATTTTCTCAACCAAAAGGGCAAGAATTCTTAAAGCATTTTTCTCCACCATATTTGCAATATTCTTCAGCATTATTGCATTTCAACACCTCTATGCGGGTTCCAACAACGACGAAGCGGAAGATCCTATTGTGACAAATACCCCCTTACCGACATACGAAAGTGAACCGGAGGATGAACCCGAGGAACCCACTTTTATTCTGACAAATTCGCAGAGATATTTTGAAGATCTGGTGAGTAAGAACAGTACCAATATCCTTCTCCTTGGAACAGAGCCAACCGGATTTAATTTTGATACCATTATTGTTCTGAGCATAGATGATGACAATAAGGAAGTTAAAATCATCAGTTTTCCAAGGGATATATATATAGATTATAACGATGAAGTGTTGGGCGCATTAAAGAAAGCAAAGCCTTCGTATCTGAAAGAGAAAGGTATGCACAGGATAAATGCTGCCCCGTCCATTGGCGATGCCATCGGTTACCAGAAGAATTCAGGCAGGTTTAACAAGCCCTATGTGGACTTTATCGCGGATATAATACATGAAGTATTCGGCATCTATATTCAGGATTATGCTTATGTAAAAACTAAGGGATTCAGAAACATTGTTGATTATTTTGGCGGGGTTACGGTCTATGTACCTGTCTTAATGAATTATAATGATCCCGAACAGAACCTTTATATTTATCTTGAAAAGGGCACACAACATCTCAATGGGCAACAAGCGGAAGGTTATGTGCGTTTCAGGCAGGGATATGATGAAAACGGCAAATTCCGGAATTATGGCGATATCTTCAGAAAGCAGAACCAAAGCCGTTTTATCCAGGCCTTTATATCACAGCACGTTACCCTGAAGAACCTGACCAAGTTAGGGGATATTGCCAATATTATAAGTTCAAATGTCATAACAAGCGTAAAGGGATGGAATTCCATAGTCGAATATGGAGCTATGGCAGAAAGAGCTTTAAAGGAAAACTACAAAATGGTGACAGCTGAACTTGAAGTGAATGAAAAGAACATTGACGGCTCTTCGTATGTAATTATTAAGACTAAACCAGTTGGTAACTAACAGAAGAACGACTGAGGGACAAATGTCAGGATGAAAAATTCTGTGCAAGATGTAAAGTTTTTTAGCAGGCTGTGCCGTACAAGAGGCACAGCTTTTTCGCGTTCTCTGCTCAGGAAAGGTGTAAGGCTCAATACTTGCTCTCTTGGGGTACGCGGGAGAACTTGTCATCCGGGCAAGCGCCGCTCGCCCGACGTCCTGTCGACCGTCCCCAATCGAGCTTAGTATTTCGCCAACAACTTTAATCTTAGCTTGCGGACCGCTCAAAGACTTTGCCGCTTGAACTTAATAGTTTGAACTTCAATAAAGTAATTTTGTAAAGCAGCTTCTTAATTCCACGTCCATAACTTGCGTCGATTATTGTTTGCTTATTAACTTGCTTATGCTTGATTTTTTCAATCCAGTTCTAATCAGTATTTTTATATTGAACCCTGACTTTCCATAGCTTAGCCTGTACCAGTAGTAGTTTATATACTCAATAATTCCGAATAACAGTATACCTGCGGAAACTATCAAATCTGTAACGCTGCTTTTAATGATTGGCATAGCTGCACTAACAGCCACCAATATAATCACATTTATCCATCTTAACAACCTGAGGAGTTTTTCAGCCGTAATACCGCTACTTCTCTTTCTGGCTATCAATACATATCTGTAAAACCAATACAAGCTTCCTTGCAGCAATATGAGCAACAGATACAGAAATGCAATCCGGCATGCATTCCCGGGGTTAGACAATCTGTATAGAACATAAAAAGTACACAGAGCGGCAAATTCTCCTATGGCCAGGTTTAGCAACCGGCCCTTCAGTTTGTTCAATTCATCACCTCTAAGCTTTGGCATACTCCCGTCAGGTATGAGATTGTATCAGTAAGATTATATCATACTCAAAGCTACCACAGAGAGTTATATATATCATATAAAGCATATTAAGTCATTCTATATAAAAGTCAGGTTCTAACTGCCTGTCCCCTTGCATATATTCGGAGGGGACAAAAAATAATATTCGGTGTTGACAATACACCATACCCTGTTGTAAGATAATAAAGCCACTGATGCGGCGCTGAAAGAGCGCTTGTATAAACGAAAAGAGAGAAAAAAGTGCTTGACATAATCGAGCCGCGGTGGTAAGATGAAGAAACCGTCTTGAGGCGGTCAGGAAAAAAGAAAACAGCTCGAAAAAAGTTGAAAAAACTCTTGACAGAAAAGCCTGACGGTGATAAGATAATAAAGCTGTCGCCACTGCCGATGCTAAAGCGCGAAAGTGAGACAGCGAGCCAAAAAGGCGATGGACATTGAAAATTGAACAGTGTGTGAAGCATCATGTAAATGATGAGGAACTCGTTAAAATGCTTA
>JAAYLX010000040.1 GCA_012521705.1 Clostridiaceae bacterium
AGAACCTTGCTGCTTGATATTGTCTATGTATCTCAGTCAGTTTTGCTTCAAAGAATAATTCTTGACTTGAGGGAATAACTATTGTATTAGGTGGTATAGCAGTTCTTTTGTCTTGCTGCTCCAACCACGAATGTATCTCATTTTCAAAATTAATATTCATGTTACTACATCCCTTAATTGTGGTCTTATCAATGCCAAATATATTCAGCTTAACTTCCCATTATAGACATAATTATATCATAAATTCTGGAAAACTTGTTGAAAAACTTTTATTTGACTAATTTTTCAGAATATCATTCGTGCTTTCCTGGCGAGCTATACTCCCATATTTATCAAAAAAATCCAGTGAGGCAATTAATGCTTTTCTGGTTGCTTATATTTATAAAAGTAAAAACCCGATCATTTTAAAAATAACCGAGTTTTTATCATCGTTTTTTACCCTTTAAAACCCACTCTTTAAAAACCCGGAAAGCCTTATTTCATGCGGCTTTCGGCACGTTTTATCAGAACTATGCACTCAACGTGCCCCGTCCAAGGGAACATGTCCACCGGCTGGGATTCTTGGGCTTCAAAGCCGTTGGCTGTGAGGTATTTTAAGTCCCTTGCCAGGGTGGATGGGTTACATGATACATATACTATCTTTTTGGGTGCCATATCAATCAGAGTTTTAAGCAGGACTTCATCGCAGCCTTTTCTGGGAGGGTCAACTATTACCACATCCGCTGTTTTTCCTTCTTTGTAAAGCTGCGGAACTATCTCTTCCGCCTTGCCCACATAAAACTCGGTATTTGTAAGTCTGTTTCTCACTGCATTTCTTTTTGCCGCTTCTATAGCTTCGGGCACAACCTCTACCCCTATAACTCTCTTTGCCTTTTGAGCTGCAAACAGGGATATAGTGCCTATTCCGCAGTAGAGGTCAAAGACAGACTCTTCCCCGGTTAGTCCGGCATATTCAATTGCTTTATTGTAGAGTATTTCTGTCTGTACAGGGTTTACCTGATAGAACGAAAGGGGTGAAATCTCAAAGAACAGTGATCCCAGGCAGTCTGTAATGGTGTCACTTCCATACAGCGTAATATTTTCCTTGCCAAGGATGACATTGCCACGTGTATTGTTTATGTTCAGAATAACACTTTTAAGATTGGGTATTTTTGTTTTCAGCATGTCTATAAGTTTTTGCTTTTGAGGAATTTCCGGTTTTGTCGCGACTATGACAACCATTACTTCTCCTGTGTTGAAACCTATTTTGGAAACAACATGGCGTATCAAACCTTCACCGGTTTCTTCATTATAAACAGGAATATTATACTTTTTAATATGCTCAAGAACCAGGTCTCTGGCTATATCGCTGAAGGGATGCTGAATACCGCAATCCTTTATTTCAATTATGTCATGGCTGCGGCGGGCGAAAAAGCCGGAAACGGGGCCTTCTTTCCCCATTCCTACCGGGTATTGGGCCTTATTTCGGTAGTTCACCGGGTCTTTCATCCCAAGTGTGTCATGGACTTTAATATCCTGCAATCCTCCAATCCTTGCAAGGTTATCAGTCACCACTTGCTTTTTAAAGGCAAGGGTCTTTTCATAAGTCATGTGCTGGAGGCTGCAGCCGCCGCATCTTTTATAAAAAGGGCAGAAAGGCTCCACTCTTGAAGAACTTTTTTCTAAAAACTCTTCAATACGGGCAACCGCATAGTTTTTTAATACCTTGATAATTTTTGCCCGAACCTTCTCACCATCTATTGCACCCTGGACAAAAATCGCAAAACCATCTTTTTTTCCTACGCCCAGACCTTCATGGGTCATTCCTGTTATCTCAAGTTCAATAATCTCATTTTTACTGACCATAAACCATCTCCGTTTATTATCTTTCTGTAATTTTTAAGGAATTCTTACCATAGGAACATTTATAGTTATCAGTGTATTTTTCCAAATTATAAGCATCCGTTATATTACGGATGCTCATATAATCATATTATATACCATTCTTTTAGTTCATCAGGCTCTTCTATTTTTTATACTTGCTCAGAATGCTGTTGAGTCTGTTGTATGCCGAATCCAGCATTGCTTCGATGTTCTGCATGCCAGACAACTGTTCATCGGAATTTTTGAGTTTTGCATCAATATTCTGGCCTGCTTTATAGAGCTCAGTACTGGTTTTATTAAATTCAAGTATATTATCCATCAACTTCTGGTTTGCAATAAGCTGCTCTGATCCTTTCCGTGCGTAATCATCCAGGGTTTCAACAACCTTCCTCACCCTTGATGTAATATCTTCAATAGAATTCTGGACATCGGATATAACTTTTGCGCTCTGTTCAACATCATTTACACCCTCGTCCATGTTCTGCACGGTAAACTGGATTTTGCTCTGAATTTCATTGAGCTGCTTCTTAATATCGCTTGCCGCAACTCCGCTTGCGTCCGCCAGCTTCCTGATTTCATCAGCAAGAACCGCAAAACCTCTTCCCTGTTCTCCTGCCTTGGCAGCCTCTATGGCCGCATTCAAAGCAAGGAGATTGGTCCTTTTGGCAATCTGTGTAATAGTATTGGTGATTTCTTCAATTTTTGTTGAAGAACTTTCAAGCTGTTCAATATGCCCTGCAACTTCCTTTACAGTCTCAGATGCCTTAACTATGACTTCCTTTGCCTCTTGTGCGGTTCTCATACTCTTTTCAGTTGCGTCGATAGCCTCATAGGTTGAAGGTATTTCAAGGGTGGCTGTACTGAGGGCTTCGGTGTCCGGGAGGGCAACTGGCCCCGTTTTAAAAGAGGAAAGAAGCTCCTGCATTTCATTAATCATGTTCTTAAGTAATTCTTTGTTCTGACTGAAGTTGCCCGAAATCTCATTTTTCAGGTTTCCTATCAGGTCGCTTACAGCAGTAGTTTCCTCCAAAATCTTCTGCCTTGCATCCAGAACATTGTTCACACTTTCGGCCATTTGTGCAAATTCGTAGGCAACGGGATCAATTATGCGGGATTTATAGTCCCCTTCCTCCGCCTGTTTTAAAATTCCTGTCATCTGGCGGATGGGCTTAATAATTGCGGTACTGACCGTAAATGCCATGAGAATGCCAACGGCAATGGATATCAGAGCCATGGCTACTATTGCAGGCACAACATACTTCTCAATATTCTTTGAAGCTGCTATATTCTCTTCAAAACTGGTTTGCAGAAGTTCAGAAAGGTTATCATATTCAGAGTTAAGGCCTTTTTTCAATGATTCAATCTCTTTAAGTCCGTCTGATTGTTTATCCGTTGCCAGAACTTTGATTCCTGAAATCATTCTGCCAACAGAGTCCCTTACTGTCTCAAATTCTTCTGTGGCAACTATCTTTCCTTCATCTATTTCTGCAACTATATCCATCAGCTCAGGGACAGTTTCACCGAGGACAAGTTCAAGCCTGGAATGGTCATTATTTACGGCTCCTGTCAAAGTGTAAACTTTAGCCTGTGAGATCAGCATCTGGGCTTCAGTTATGGCCTTCTGCCGCACTATTGCCTCACCGAGTGTATCTGTGTCAATAGTATTCAGAGCTTCGTTGTGCTCGGTTATCTGAATGCTCAAAAACTCTTCCGAATCCAAAAGGGTTGCCAGGATGTTTGAAATCGTACTTAACTCTTTAACGGCATTCTGAAGAGGGTCAGTAACAGCAATACCATTGTCCTGAGCTTCATCCTGATTATTATTTGACCCGGTGTCACCCGAGTTCAGATTCTTTTCAAGAGAAGCGATGATTGCGCTCAATTCCCGGGTTTTGTCCAGAACAATCTGCGCGTCATTTTTTATATTATCCGAAGATGATTTTTGCATGGCAAGCCTGTTCACCAGATATTTCATCTGGTATTCAAGGGTCTCAAAATTATTGAGCCATAGCTGCAAAACACCTTCAGATATCTTATCAAGCGCTTTAATTGCCTCGTTTGCTGATTTGCGTACAAGTTCCGCATTCTCTTCCGATAATGAAGGCACAATGAGGCTTTGATAATTCTGGGTTATTGTACTCTCTTTTTCAAGAATAGAATTAATAATTTCCTTTGCTTTATTGGCAGCGCCTACAGATCCCGAAATCTGATATGAGTCAAGGCTCGATATTATATCGTTGCAAGAGGCAGTAATTTCCTCATCGATTTTTTCTATTTCGGATGTTTTTTCTTTCAGGTTTATGATACTGTTATACAGAATATTTGATTTTTCATCCGATAGGGAACGGATTCTTTCTGTTTTCCGCGCCATTGAGGAGTTGTAGTGAATTTTTTTTGCACCTTCAAGGACATAATTCCTTGCAAAATATGAAACCGAAGCAAAAAGAAAAACCGACAGTGCTATCAGTACGGTAAAGCCCATATAAACTTTGCTCTTGATAGTTTTCCTAACCATTGGCGTCCTCGAGAAATCACAATATTAGTTATAAAATTAACTTTATACATCTTATATAATATACCATAATGATGTAACTTGAAAACAAAATAGAGGAAGAATCTTCTCAACAATGAGATAATATATTATAATATGGGGGCAGGATATTGCAACTATGTTACAAATTTATTTCAATTTAATATTATTTCCTGGTTCTTTTTCTCACATATTGGTTTAATGTATATGTTTGTGAGAATTATGCAATGTTATATAGTATATTGGCTCAAATGAACATTACCACTTGTTTTACACTTGTCATAGCATTAATTATTTGATTCTAAGGAAGTGACAAAATGAAGAAACTGACAGGAAAAGTCTCCTCCAGGAGACGTAATAATCTGTCTTTTATGTTAATACCGCATAATACGGGAAACGTGCATACAATAGAAATTAAAAATTATAGGACAACCCTTCTTACCGCAACAGCAATTATGCTTGTTGCTCTTTTGATGCTTACAGGTTACACTCTGGCAGTATTAAAGCAGAACAGAACCCTTAAAGTAGAGCATGCCAAGGAAATAGAAAAGATTATGACCGAGAAGGCCAAGCTTGAAGATTTCATTGCAAGCCAGACAAATCAATTGTTGGAGAACTCCAATCTCATTGCAGAAGCTGCTTCAACAAAGGACAGTACTGACAGAGCCATATCACAGATCAAAGAAGAATATGAAAAAATGGTAGTATCCTATGTTGATAAAAACTTTAGCTCAATTAAATCGGTAAGCCGTGGCAGCTCGAATGACTCCTCTTTTAAAGACAATCTTTCAGAACTCCGCGCCCTTATCAAAATGGTTGAAGACGCTAAATTAAAAGAGGATGATGTTGAGAGCAAAATCGCAAAAAAGGAAAACGAGCTTAAAAACTACCTTGACTCCCTTCCGACCTACTGGCCTATTGACAGTATGGAGGAGCCTGCGTCAGATTTCGGAATGCGATTGCATCCCATTTACAAAAGACGCATCCAGCATGACGGAGTTGATATAGGCAGCGGAATAGGTTCACCCATTTACGCCGCTGGCGCCGGAAAAGTAATACTTGCCGGATGGAACGGCGGTTACGGAAAATGTGTAATTATAAGTCATGGTAATGGATTTAAAACAGTTTACGGGCATTTGAGCGCTATCAATGTTAAAGTAGGGGATTGGGTAAAGAAAGGACAGCTGATTGCCAAAATGGGCAACACAGGAACCTCTACAAGCTCCCACCTCCATTTTGAAGTCAGGATTAACGATGTGCCTGTCGAGCCTACACAATTCCTTGAAAAACGTTGAACTGAAAGATAATAACTGCTACAATCCAGATATCGGCAGAAATTATATACTCACAGGATAAAACTGAAAGGGGTCAAAAAGACTTATGTTTAAGAAAAAGCAGACACCACTTGCAATGGATACCGTGTTAGGACAATATTCCTCCATAACCGGAAACATAGAAACTGAAGGTTCCATAAAGATAATGGGTAAAGTTGAAGGCGATGTAAGAGCCGGCGGAGACGTCTACATCGAATCCACATCTTCAATCACCGGCGATGTTTTTGGAAGCAATGTTTTTGTAAGTGGAACAATAAAAGGTAATATTTTTGCAAAAGGACTTCTGCACCTTATGATGCAGGCAAGGCTTTATGGTGATATAGAGGTTGGAAGCATCGTTACCGACGAGGGTGCAATCTTCCAGGGAACTTGCAGGATGGTAGAAGTTCCTGAAGAGGAAAAAACCGAAAACACCGGTATTGAAACCAACCTGAGTTCTGAAAACAATAATGTTAATAATAATATTAATCTGAATAAAAAGAAGAATAAGTTAAAACACAAAAGATAATGGGCTATATACTTATTCTTTTGTCATGAGAACAAGAAGCAAACCCTTTTTAAATGTGACAGATGCAGTATCTTCACAGAACTCATTGCTTACTCCAAGACAGGACCCAAACTTAAATACCGCATCTTTCAGAGGGTAATAAAGGCCTTTTGTTGTAAGTCCTTCCACAGTCGGAGTTAAAGACAGCAGGGAAACTTTCCAGTTTTCCTGCTTTTTTAATGTAATTGTGTCTTTTACCATGAATATTTTATTGTGTTCATCCTCTATCCAAGCGGTTATCCCTTTGTCAAGGAAATTATAAAGATACAGGACATTGCCAATAGAATGATCCAGGCGTGTACCCGTAGCGCCAATGATAAGAACTTCTGTAGCGCCACGCTTTACCGCCAGATCAAGGGCAAGTTCCATATCGGTAGAATCTTTTTTTTCGGGAAAAGTTATGATTTCGACTCTTTTCCGGTCCAGTCCGTCAAGATCCGCTGGCTTAATAGAATCGAAATCGCCTATTGCGATATGGGGTAACAGATTCGCACTTAAAAGATGGGAAGCCCCTCCGTCAACGGCAATCACAAGTTCAGCCCATTTATAGCGCTCAACTAAAAACTGCTTGTCCCGGATAGAGCCGCTTCCAACAACAAGTACTTTCATCCTTTAACCTCATTTTTTAATGTGCGTACAAAACCGACCGGATCAGGGTTGTAAAAGAAAGCCGAACCTGTCACCATGATATTGGCTCCGGCGTTATATACTTTTGAAACTGTTTTTTCGTTTATGCCGCCATCCACCTGTATATCAACATTAAGATTTCTTTCCTGAATTGCCCTTCTGATATTTGAAATCTTCTTTGTCATTCCTTCAATAAATTTCTGACCGCCGAATCCGGGATTTACTGTCATGACAAGAACCATGTCTATTTTGTCAAGAACATATTCAAGAGCGCTTTCATGAGTGGCAGGATTAAGAGCTACCCCTGCTTTTGCCCCGGACTCATGGATCTGGGAAATAACCCGGTCCAGGTGGGTAACTGCTTCTGCATGGACAGTAATAATATCGGCTCCTGCTTCCCTGAATGCGGTAATGTACTTCTCCGGATTCTCTATCATAAGATGTACATCCAACGGAAGTTTTGTTATCGGTCTTATGGCAGAGACCACCAGAGGGCCAATTGTGATATTGGGAACAAAATGCCCGTCCATCACATCTATGTGAACCATATCAGAATTTGAAACTTCAATTTTCTTAATTTCTTCCCCCAGTTTGGAAAAGTCCGCAGATAGAATAGATGGTGCAATTTTTATCATAATTTATCTCCTATACCTGTTGTCATAATTTTCTTTTAGCTCTCTATAAAGTCCAATATACCTGTTATAGCGCCCTTCGTCAAGCTTGCCCTCTGTCAAAAGCTCTCTTACTGCGCAATCAGGTTCACTGGTATGGCTGCAGCCTTTGAACCGGCAAAGACCAATCCGGTCTTCAAATTCAGGGTATAATTCCTGAAGCTCATCATGGGATATGTCTGTCAAAGAATATGAGCTGAATCCCGGGGTGTCCAGAATAAAGCCTCCTTTGTCCAGCCTGAATAGCTGAACATGCCTGGTTGTATGTTTCCCCCTCTTAATCTTCTCACTGACATCTCCGGTATCCATGAGCCAGTTGTCCATGATCAGATTAAGGATGGTTGACTTTCCAACACCCGACTGGCCCGCAAAAGCTGTGGTATACCCTGCAAGCTCGCTATGGAGATCTTCGTATCTGTCCCTGTTGAACTTGTTCAGATAAATGATGGGAAAGCCGGTATGCTTATAGATATCTGTAAGCTTCTCAACCTTCGTTCCATCATCCAGGTCGGTCTTGTTGATGATAAGAAGCGGTCTGATATTCTTAGACAGGCAGGTGACAATAAGTTTGTCCACAAGAAGAAGATCCGGCGCAGGACTATCGACTGCCATCACAACGGCAAGCTGGTCGATATTAGCGACAGGTGGACGTATAAAGGAATTCCGACGCTCAAGTATCTCTTCAATAAGACCTTCCTTGTCGTCCTCATCCAAAACCTTGTAAATAACTCTGTCTCCGGGCAGAGGGGTCAGCATATTGCTCTTCCGGTAAACCCCTCTCACCTTGCATGTATATATTATATGAGGGTCCTCATTATCAAGGACGTCATAGAAACCGCCAACTCCCTTTAAAATAATCCCCTCAGGCAATCGATAAACCACCCCCGGTTCTCTGATTAATATTCCTTCTCAAAGGCAATGATATCGTTGCAATAAACCCTAACTGTTACTCCTCCCGAGGAGGGAATCGGAATAACTTTGCTGTAAGGAAAGTCCTTTGTTGGAACACTTTCATATCTGAATATTTCATATTGTTCGCCAGTTTCCTTGTCAATCACATAACCGCTAAGCTCAACGGTTTCTTCGGATCTAAGTTGTTTGGGAAGCTGTATCTTGATTGTTTTGTTTCCACCCGATATTACTGGAGTATCCTCGCCGGGCTCAGGTGCAGTTCCGAAGTAAAGCGATATTTCTGTGTCTTCAACCACAGTCTCTCCGGCTTTTGGAGTCTGGTCGACAATCACTCTCTGGTGCCCTTCCTGGCCTTCGGGGAATGTCTTACCCACTTTCAACTTGGCATTGACTATTTTTGTAACGGCCACTTCATAGGTGTCTCCCACTACATTAGGAACCACTACCTGTTTCTTTTCGGGACCTAAACTCCAGAAAAGAACCACTTTGGAGCCTGCTTTTACCTCTGTGTCTTTCTGAGGCTCTGTGCGGATAGCCATATTGCTCGCCACTTCTTCGTTATGCTCCGAGACTTCTTCAACTATAAGGCCGTATTCATCTTCCAGCATATATTTCGCAGCATTGTGTTCCATCCACTTAACATCGGGTATCTTCACCATTTTGGGGCCTTTGCTTACTTTCAGCACCAAAGGGGTGATTCCTCCCACTTTGAACGTGGAATCAGGTAACGGGTCTTGTTCAATAATAATATTTTCATCTGCATAATCATCATTTACATATACGATCTCAGGTACAATACCGTCTTGTTCCAACTCCTGCAGTACTTCATTGATGTCACGGGCAACATAGTTGCCGAGAATAATTTCTTTTGTAAGGCTGTCAGGATCCTTCACCATTTCTTTGATTATAGTGCTTACAAAAATACCTATGCTGCCTAAAATAGCCACAATCAAAGTGATGTAAAGTACTGGCATCAAATACTTGTTCTTTTCTTCATTCTCTTTTGAACGCCTTGTTTTTCTTTTCCTTGAAGGCAAGTCCTCATCTCCCAGCGGAACAAACTTTTTGGTACTGAATTTATCATCATCGTCTTTCAGGTCCGGAAGAATAATCTCATCCGAAACTCCTGTTCTTGAGCGAATATTCTCAAGATCATTTATAAGGTCGGTTACGGTTCTGTATCTGTCCTGCTTTTTCTTTGCCATGGCCTTCAGGATGATTCTGTCCAGTGACCTTGGAATTCCGGATCTCAGTGAGGAAGGTACAGGAGGTTCATCCTGCAGATGTTTCATTGCCACCACAACTGATGTTTCACCGTCAAAGGGCACCTGGCCTGTGACCATCTCAAAAATAGTTACCCCAATGGAATAAATATCCGACTGGGCATCTGTATACCTTCCCCTGACCTGCTCAGGCGAAGAATAGTGGACAGAACCGACCGTGTCTATTTTCATTGTAGCTGTCTCACTGGATGCAAGCCGGGCAATGCCAAAGTCGGTGATCTTCGGCACACCTTCAGACGTCATAATAATATTATGCGGTTTTATGTCCCTGTGTATGATATTTCTGCTGTGGGCCTTTGAAAGGGCGCTGCATATCTGTACGGTAATATTTATTGCCTCACGCCATTCAAGAAAACCTTTCTGGCGGATATACTCCTTAAGCGTTATACCATCCACATATTCCATTACAATGTAGTACCTGTTGTTGTCCCTGCCTACATCATATATCTGAACTATATTCGGATGAGTAAGGCTTGCAGCCGCCTGGGCCTCTGTGTCAAACCTCTTTAAAAATTCATCATCCTCACGTAATTCATCTTTAAGAACTTTTACAGCTATTATTCTCTGGAGGTAACGATCCTTGGCCTTATAGACCCTTGCCATACCTCCGGTACCAATTTCGGAAATTATCTCATATCTGTTTCCCAATACTGTTCCTACCATTACTTTCACCCCTTATATCGCCTACATCCACGCCACAATGACCGTAATGTTATCGTTTCCGCCGCGTTCTTTCGCCAGTTCAACCAGGCTCTTGGCAATGTCTTCGTGTGGTTGTTCAAGAACAACTCTTAATATCTCTTCATCGCCTACATCTTCATAAAGTCCGTCTGTGCAAAAAACGTAAACATCATTAGGTTTAATGGGTGATACATAGAAATCAGGTAAAAAATTATCTTTAAAGCCAAGTGCTCTTGTTATCCTGTGTCTTTTAGGATGACGGACCGCTTCATCAGAACTGATAATACCGTCTTTAACCAGCTCTGCGACATAGGAATGGTCCTGAGTGATTCTTGTTATCTGGTTGTCGCGGATGAGGTAAACACGACAGTCACCTATATGGGCTATATGAAGGTTGTCATTGAGAACAACCCCGACAGACAGAGTTGTTCCGCTGTCAAGCCCACCGAAATTCTTATTTGAAAAATCCATTATTTTATTGTTTATTACACGGATACGCTCAGTAAGAAGAGTTTGAATATCACTGGAAGAAGTGTCCTTAGAGACACATTCAAGAACCATTGATGATATTTCTTCAACAGCAATACGGCTGGCTTCTTCCCCGGCCATATGTCCACCCATTCCGTCGGCAATAATGAATCCGATGGGTTCGCCGTCCTTATCCAGAACTATGTTCCAGTTGTCTTCATTCTTTTCACGCTTCAGACCAATATCGCTCAGAGCTGAATACCTCACATTTACACCTTCCTGTTTTCCTCAATGGTATTTCTGCGCAACTGCCCGCAAGCTGCCATAATATCGCTTCCCAATTCCCTTCTCACTGTCACAGGTATATGGTTGTCTTCAAGCACCTTTTTGAACTCTTCAATTCGAGGTCTTGTGCTCTTGTCAAAATTAGTGCCTTCAACTGTATTTACAGGTATCAGGTTTACATGGCATAAAGTGCCTTTAATTCTTTCGGCGAGCATCTTTGCATACTCAGGTGAATCATTTACATCCTTGATTAAGGAGTATTCATAAGTGACCCGCCTCGAAGTAATTTTAGCATATTCATTGCAGGCATCAAGAAGTTCTTCGAAATTCCATTTCCTTGCGACAGGCATTGTCCTTTCCCTCACCTGGTTGTTGGGTGCATGCAGGGAGATGGACAAATTTACTGGTATTCCTTCATGAGCAAAATCAAGAATACGCGGTACAATGCCGCAAGTTGACACTGTCATTTTCCTGAAGCTTATATTTAAAGTATCTTCCCTGTTAATACGCCTCAAAAAAGCCATAACATTGTCATAGTTGTCAAAGGGCTCACCGATTCCCATAAATACAACATGGCTGATTCTTTCCCCGATGTCATTGCAGATGGAAAGAATCTGGGCGAGCATTTCTCCAACCGTCAGGTTCCTCACCAGGCCAAGCGGCGCTGAAGCACAAAACTTGCAGCCCATTCTGCACCCGACCTGTGTTGAAAGGCATACCGAATAACCGTAATGGTATTTCATGAGCACACTTTCAACAATATTCCCATCATGCAGCTTCATCAGGTATTTACGAGTACCGTCTATTTTCGAAACAAGTTTTTTTATTACAGTTACGCCGCCCGCCGTAAAGTGTTCGCCAAGCTTTTGACGCATTTCTTTGGGCAGGTTGCTCATTTGCTCAAAATCAAGCTGTCCCGAATAAAGCCATTTATATACCTGTTTAGCCCTGAACGGCTGAAAACCCAACTTTTCAAAGGCTTCGGTGATTTCCTCCAGGGTCATATCCAGCAGATCTTGTTTTTTGTTCATTAATCCTCCTGAAGCCAATGTGCCATAACCACCAAATTAAGGATTATGACGCACCTTTATGCATTATACATTATTTTTAATACCTGCTCAAGTTCCGGCGATCAGCTGTAATATAGCCTTCTTGAGGTTATAAAACCTTCTTCATCAGCCGGACAAAATTGCCTCCAGCGATTGCTTTTACCTGGTCTTCGGAGTAATTGAGTCTAAGAAGTGCTTCTATTATGTCATTAAAATTCTCGACACCGGTCATCCCCTGGGGCAGGGTTTCGACCCCGTCCAAATCGGCGCCGAATCCGACACAAGAGATTCCAGCCAATGCCGAAATATGCTCTATATGTCTGATTATATCCAATATTTGTGCATTTCCCGTATTAATCAGGAAGTCTGAATAAAAATTAATACCTATTACTCCACCTTTTTCAGCAATCATTTTTATCTGAGCATCGGCAAGATTCCGCTTATGGCTGCAAAGCGACCTTGCATTGCTGTGGGAGGCTATAACAGGTTTGGATGATATACTCATAACTTCTTCGAAAGTTTTGTCGGAAGAATGGGACACGTCAATTATCATCCCCAGCCTTTCCGCTTCTTTGACAACCTCAACTCCAAAATCGGAAAGTCCATTGTATGGGTTCTGTCCGGCTACGCTGTCACATACGTCATTATCATAATTCCAGACCAGGGTAAGTATCCTTAAGCCAAGGTCATACAGCCTTTTTAGCTCGGACAGGGAACCTCCCAGAATTTCTGCTCCTTCAGCCTCCAAAATTCCGTACACCTTGTCAGTTGAAAGCTTTTCACAGCATTCTTCAAGGTCTTCTTTTCTGCGAATAAGCTTTAATTTGTCCGGAAAATCCCGTTCAGCCTTTAATATGGTGTTAATCTGTTCTTCCATGTGAATTTTTGCAATATTTCTTGGAAAGCTTTCATTGAATGCTGAAAATACCTGTATAAAAGGTCCGTTTGACAGCGCCCTTCGGGAATCCCAGTGATGTGTGTTGCTGAATAATTCTTCAGGGGATTTAACCTTGTACAATATGTCGCAATGCGCGTCAAAAAACAACATGCTATATTGACCTCTTTCAGTATTCTTAAATCTTGTTTCCACTTATTCTCAAAGCCAAATCAGTATAAAATATCTATACACCAATTTCAATTGTCTTAACTCTGACAATATCAAAAAGCATTCTGGATAATTTGTATATCCTTAACAATACCGTCCCTTGTCATAAAAAGCTCAGCCACATCAAACCTCACAGGAGTGTCATAAATCCTGTATTTCTGCATATAGACCTGGGATAGTTTTCTTATGGTCTCCTGTTTTAAAGGTGACACAGCCTGTGCGGGGGTACCGTAAATATCGCTGCTGCGGGCTTTTACTTCAATAAAGCACAAGTAATCCCCGTCCCGGGCGATTATGTCTATTTCACCCATTCTTCCCACTCTGAAGTTTCTGGCTACAATTTTATATCCTCTTTCCACAAGGCAGGCAATTGCTGCCTCTTCACCCATTGTCCCAAGTTTCCGGTTATTCATTTAGATATCTCCGCGCAAAAGATTCGTCAAGCCTGCTGATAAAGGCAAGCACCTCTGCCACAACCCCGTAGAGCTCCTCAGGGATTTCGCTTCCCAGGGATATTCTTGACAGGGATTCTGCCAGGTGTTCGTCTTCATAGACCGGGATTTTGGCTTCTTTGGCCTTATCAATTATTTTCTCGGCTATTAGTCCCTTTCCGCTTGCCACTACTATTGGGGCTTTGTCCTCACCCTGAGTATATTTTAAGGCGGAAGCCTTTTTTATTTTTTGAGCCTCATTATTTGACGGTTTATCAATTCTTTCGGTTCCTTCTTTGCCGGTTGACGCCACAATATTACGCCTCCATGTTAAATAATGAGATCAACTTTTGATTTAAGGCCAAGAATTTTCTCTGCTTCAGTTTCGGTATTTACTATGTTTGTCCTTGGCTTTTCCAATAGCCTGCATTTCATGTCTGCAAGCTTATATCCTTTATCCAGCAATCTGTCGTACAAAACCCTGTAGTTTTCCTTTATAAGATTAATCAGTTCTTCTTTTTCCACCCTGAAACTTATTGTCACGCATTTATTTGTTGAATTAATGAATGATTCTATAAGGCCAAGGGCTTGAGTGGTCAGGGAAATGAGAAGAGTAAAGTTGTTCTCGTCAACTTTCTTTTTCCTTCCCCTCCGCTTCATGATATAAAGCTCTCCATCAGTGCTGCTGTTGTTTATTTTAAGTGGAACATGCATCACCAGATTATAGGTATTGATTTGGGAGAAAAACCGCAAAACCTGATTAATCTCCCTGAATTCAGGAAGAGTATTTGTATTGTTTCCGGCCTGGTTTAATACCTTTTCAGAAAACTTCATTACATCTTCAAGAGCCTTCATTTTTACTTTTATACTTGAATCCTCCGGAACACCCTTCTCAATCTTTAATATGGCCTTGTCAAGCATTCTGTCCAGGAGAGCCTCAATTTCCTTTAAATCACCGGATTCAGCCTTCTGCGCCCTTGTATGTATTCCCTCCAATGTTTTGTTTATTAACTTTAAGATATTGTCCTGGATTTTTGGATTTATTGCAGCTTCTTTTTCCCCGACCTGTCCATCAATAAATGCATCCGAATTCCGGATGGAATTCAAAATATTCTTCATGAGGTTTTCTACATCTGTCTTTAGCCCGGTAATACTTCTGCCATTCTGCATTTCGTCCAACAGTATTTTGGTCAGGGTTCCGGATATATTGGACACAACAGAGTCCTTGACAGAGTCAGGAAATTGCGCCAATTCCCGCTCCAGAAGCGCAGATAGGTCATTTATTTCCCGGGATATTATTTGAGGTGTAAGTATCTCGGACCTTGCAGAATCGTCCATTCCTGAAATAATGTCCATAAGTCCGTTTTTCAGATTCAGGAGATTCTCATTGAGATTATATTCATGCTGAGAAATCTTTTCAAATACCTTCAGCATTTCAATATCTGAATTAAGTCCATTAGCGGATATAAAGGCCGCTTCCCGGGTTGAAAGGTCCGGGATATCTTTAAGAAGGCCAAGTACATCGGTGATATTCCTGCTGTCAGGCTTAATGTCAAAGGACAATAATTGTTGGGTTATATCATTTATAAGAGCACTATCCGCATTGATTCTTCCCTCTTTTGCGGAAGAATTTCCAGAGAGAAATTTTGCATCCTGGTTGGATATACCGTCGGATAATGATATTATTCTTGCAGTCGGCCGGCCATTTATCGGTTCTCCAATTTCGAGGGTAATAAGGTCATTGGGACGAGCGTTGAAATTATCAGGAACCTTGCAGGTCAAGGAAGTTCCGTCAAGGAGTTTCAACAGGAGCATACTGTTTTCGAGGGACATAACCCTTCCCTCAAGAACATCTCCGGCATTTAATCTTTCAGCCAAGACTCTTGTCAATACCTGGAATATATTCTGCTGGACCTGGGGCGGAAGTTTTATTCCGTCCATAAAAATTCACCTGCTTTTAGACAATATTACCGGTAAAGCTTCTTCGATGTACAGGGCATAAACCTTTCTCTTTAATAGCCAGAATATGCTCTTTGGTTCCGTAGCCTTTGTGTTTGGAAAAGCCATAGCCTGAATATTCCCTGTCCAGCTCCTCCATAATTCTGTCCCTGGTCACTTTGGCCAATATTGAAGCTGCTGCAACAGAGATTGAATTTTCGTCAGCTTTTGCTACAACTTTTTGAGGGATATGTACAGGTAATTTTACCGCGTCTATTATAAGATAATCAGGCTTAATGCTCATGTTTTCTATGGCAAGCTGCATAGCCTTTTTGGTAGCTTCATAAATATTGATTTCATCAATTGTCTTGTTGTCCACAATTCCGATACCATAAGCCACAGCTTTTTCCCTGATTTCATCAAAAAGTTTATCCCTCATGGCAGGGCTTAGCTTCTTGGAATCATTGATTTTATTTAGCAAAATTCCCGGCGGAAGAATAGCGCATGCCGCAACTACCGGCCCTGCCAAAGGTCCTCTTCCCGCTTCGTCAATTCCGCCGACAAACTGAAAGCCCTGGGAATAGGCCTCAAGTTCCATGACTGAGATAGCCATGAGCCGTTCATTTTCCTTTCGCATTTCTTCAACTTTCTTATAGTATTTATCGGCAAGTTTCTTAACTTGCTCCCCATAATTTTCGGATATCTCCAATAACCAGCGAAAGGCCTCTTCGGCCTCCATTCTTTCAGCCTGCTCCTTGATGGCTTTAAACGTCAGCTTCTTCATCGGTTTTCTCCTTTGGTGGATATTCGAGAGTGATTTTACCTAATTTGCCTCCTCTGAATTCGTCCAGAACTATACCGGCAATCCTGTAAAGGTCCACTTCTCCTCCCGAGACGAGACAGCCTCTCTTTTTGCCCGCCTCATTCAGAATCTCAAACCCTGTTTTGCCTTCTATATCAGTTAATTTGTATCTTTCCTTGATATTTTCAGGATAGAGGATTGCCAGCTTTTCAAACAATTTGGAAGCAAGCTCGGCAGTGTCCATAATCTCATCCTTTATGGCACCTGTAAAGGCAAGGTTAAGGCCGATTTCCTGATCTTCAAACTTGGGCCACAGAATACCCGGGGTGTCCAACAGCTGAATCTCGGGATTAATACGGACCCACTGCTTATTCTTTGTTACACCGGGCTTGTCCCCTGTCTGGGCGCTTGCTTTTCCGGATATTTTATTTATAAAGGCTGATTTACCCACATTGGGAATACCCACTATCATTGTTTTGATGGGCCTTTGCAACCGCCCTCTCATTTGAGCGGATGCAAGTTTTTTTTGCGTAAGCTTTTTAAGCATGTTTTTAAGCTCATTCAAACCGGCACCGGTAATGGCATTGGTATAAATAACTTCGGTTCCTTTGGAAGCAAAGTATTCCGCCCACAATTTATTCATTTTGGGATCGGACAAATCGCTCTTGTTAAGGGCAACCACCCTGGGCTTTGACCCCAGAAGGGAATCTATTTCAGGATTCTGGCTCGACAGAGGAATCCTTGCATCAAGAAGCTCAATTACCACATCAACAAGTTTCAGGTTTTCGGATATAAGGCGTCTGGTCTTGGCCATATGGCCGGGAAACCATTGTATAATCACAGTCTTCAACTCCCTGATATAAAGAATTGCTGTTTAAATCCTTGTATTGTTCTATTGTAACCCAAAAATGGACAAACAAAAAGAGGACCTTAGGTCCCCTCTTGTTTTCATTAATCTTTGGAAGCTGCGAGATCTTCCTTAACTTTTGCTCTCTTACCGACTCTTGAACGCAGGTAATAGAGTTTAGCCCTTCTTACCTTACCTCTTCTGATGATCTCGATTGAGTCGACGTTGGGAGAATGGAGTGGGAATACTCTTTCAACGCCAATGCCGTAAGAAAGTCTTCTTACTGTAACAGTCTGTCTGATGCTGGTTCCACGCATTGCGATGATTGTTCCCTCAAAAGCCTGAATTCTCTGGCGGTTTCCTTCCTTAACCTTAACGTTGACTCTTACATAGTCACCAATCTTCAGATTTGGAAGGTTCTGTTTCATGCCTTCTTGTTCGATTGCACGAATGATATCCATTTTCTTTCCTCCTAAGTCATAGAGCGTTCATGTCTGTATTATTTAATATATAACTAATTTCATATTATATCCTTTTCAGGCAGAGGACCGCTCTGTATTCACGCCGTAATATTTTATCATGGTTGTCTCAAAAAGTAAACTGTCTGCTATCAAAATTTTCTTTTTATGTTCTCAAAATAGCATGACCAGTGTCGGTCTTTATAAAAAGATATTATACCAAAACATATAATAAATAAAGGGCTGTTTCAACATTCAGGATACTATTAAAAACTCTAAACACTGCTGTCATGTTAGTGTAATAAAGTATGATTTGTATATTGAACTGATAAAACATATCCTTTATAATTAGAAAAACTATAAAATATTAATATACTAAAGTTAAGGCAGAAAATGCAGCAGGAAGAGTCTTTCAATAATATATAGCAGTAGCCGGAAAGGAGCAGTATATATGTCAGAAAAATTAAAAGTTGGTATAGTTGGCGGAACCGGAATGGTAGGACAAAGATTTATAGCTCTGCTTGAAAACCATCCCTGGTTCGAAGTAACCTCCATTGCAGCAAGCGCAAATTCTGCAGGGAAAACTTATGAGGAAGCTACCAGCAACAGATGGAAACTTTCAACTCCCATGCCCGATGCAGTTAAGAAAATAGTGGTCAAGGATGCCTCCAGGGTAGAAGAAGTGGCTCAGGATGTGGATTTTGTTTTCTGTGCGGTAGACATGAAAAAAGATGAGCTTAAGGTTTTGGAAGAAGCTTACGCAAAAACCGGAACTCCTGTTGTGTCCAACAACTCCGCTCATCGCTGGACACCTGATGTTCCTATGGTTATACCCGAAATCAATCCTCAGCATATAGAGATTATTGAACATCAAAGAAAAAGATTGGGTACAACTACAGGCTTTATCGCTGTTAAGCCCAATTGCTCCATTCAAAGCTATGTTCCTGCATTGAATGCACTTATGGAATACAAACCAAGCCGCGTTGTTGCCTGCACATACCAGGCCATCTCCGGAGCAGGCAAGACATTTAAAGATTGGCCTGAAATGGTTGACAACGTAATCCCATTTATAGGCGGAGAAGAGGAAAAAAGCGAACATGAGCCATTGAGAATATGGGGACATATCGAAAACGGAACCATAGTTAAAGCCTCATCCCCTGTGATCACAACCCAGTGCATCCGTGTACCGGTAACTGACGGTCATATGGCTGCAGTATTTGTTACCTTTGAGAAAAAACCGTCCAAGGAAGAGATTATCTCTCTGTGGAGGAACTTCAAAGGCAAGCCTCAGGAGCTTAACCTGCCCAGCGCTCCCAAACAGTTTATCACCTATTTTGAAGAGGACAACAGGCCTCAGACAAAACTTGACCGGGATATTGAGAACGGCATGGGCGTCAGCGTTGGCAGACTTCGTGAGGATGTTTTGTATGATTATAAATTTGTCGGCCTCTCCCACAACACATTAAGAGGAGCTGCCGGCGGCGCAGTCCTGATTGCTGAGCTTTTAAAAGCTGAAGGATATATTCAGAAAAAATAATACAATTGTCATGTACGCTGAAAAATATGGTGTATGTACTTATAAAGTACAGAAATAAAGGTAATATCTTTGAATACATGAAAAGAGACGGATAACCGTCTCTTTATTTTATCTTTTTTCACTCGTGATTCTACCACACATCTTACAGATTCTTGACATCAAGAGCTCTGAAGGAATTCAAAACAGCGAGGATTGTGACACCCACATCGCCGAATATTGCCGCCCACATTCCGGTAATACCAAAAGCGCTTAAAGCGAGTATTACAACTTTTATTCCAATGGCCATCACAATGTTCTGCCAGGCGATTCCTATTGTCATTTTGGATATATTGATTGCAGAAGCTATTTTCGAAGGCTCGTCGGTCATGATTACAACATCTGCAGCTTCAATTGCAGCATCACTTCCTAATCCGCCCATCGCAATACCGATATCGGCACGGGCAAGGACAGGAGCGTCATTAATTCCATCACCCGCAAAAGCAAGCTTGCCATTTTCGGACTTCCGGGATAATAACTCCTCTACCTTCTCTACTTTATCCCCCGGCAGGAGCTCTGAATATACTTTGTCAATACCAAGTTCTTCGGCAACCTTCGAAGCTGCTACTTCGCTGTCTCCAGTAAGCATGATAATCTGTTTTATATTCGCCTGCCTCAGGTCCTTTATCGCCTGTCCTGAATCTTCCTTAACCTCATCGGCAATAACTATATAACCCGCATACTTATTATCAACGGCGGCATGGACTATGGTTCCTGCATGTTCGGTATCATTATAGTCAATATTCATCATGTCCATTAATTTGACATTCCCGGCCATAACCTTCTTTCCGTCAACAGTAGCAATTACACCATGTCCTAAAACCTCTTCCACATCAGAAATGCGGCTTCTGTCAATGTCTTTTCCGAAAGCCTGTCTTAAAGAATTGGAAATTGGGTGGCTTGAATAACTTTCAGCATACGCAACCAATTCCAGAAGTTCTTCACCGGTAATCCCTTCGGGCTGGATTTTCTGGACATTGAAAACTCCTTTTGTAAGTGTCCCGGTTTTGTCAAATACCAGGATTTCCGTTTTCGCCAGCGCTTCCATGTGGTTGCCTCCTTTGACCAATATCCCCTTTCTGGAGGCTCCGCCTATTCCGCCGAAGAATGTCAAAGGAACAGATATGACAAGAGCGCAAGGACAGGAGACAACAAGGAAGGACAAGGCACGGTATATCCATTCACTGAAGGTCTCTCCCCTGAAAGCAAGGGGTGGAATAATTGCAAGGAATACCGCTGTAATAACAACGACTGGCGTATAGTAAGCTGCAAACTTAGTAATGAATCTCTCAGAGCGGGATTTCTTGCTGCTTGCGTTTTCAACCAAATCAAGGATTTTACTTACGGTGGATTCGTCATACTCCTTCGTTACCTCAACCGAAATAAGCCCGTTAATGTTGATACATCCGCTTAGAACCTCACTTCCCGGCTCAATTTCACGGGGCACGGATTCACCTGTAAGAGCCGATGTGTCAAGCATGGATCTGCCCTCGATCACCTTGCCGTCCAGTGGCACTCTCTCCCCGGCTTTAATTATAATAATATCGCCAATCCTGACCTCATCAGGATCCACCCTCCGGATTTCTTCCCCTCTTTTAAGATTGGCGTAATCAGGGCGAATATCCATAAGACTTGAAATGGACTTTCTGGACTTATCCACGGCATAATCCTGGAATAACTCCCCTATCTGGTAAAAAAGCATTACAGCAATAGCCTCAGGATACTCGGCAATAAACATGGCGCCTATTGTGGCAAAAGCCATAAGGAAGTTTTCATCAAAAACCTTACCCTTTACAATATTTCTGCATGCCCTTAAAAGGACGTCCCCGCCCACAACTATGTAACTAATCAAATACAGCGGAATAACAAACCAATCGGTATAAAATTCAATAATGATGGATGCTGCAAATAATACCGCACCAGTAATTATTCTCCATAATCTTTTTTTCATATTATTACCTCGTACCCATAACCCTCATGCTTTTTTTAGAGTCGTATAAGGCTCGATATCCTTGACTATTTTTGCGGCTTTATCAATAATTTCAGGCATTTTATCATCTTCGCCTTCAATTACAAGTTTTCTGGTTATGAAATTGACTGTGGCATCCTTTACTCCGTCAAGTTTTTTTATGGCGTCCTCCATTTTGGAAGCACAGTTTGCACAGCCTAAACCTTCAATAATAAACTTCTTTTTCATGGCAAATCCCCCACAATTCTTTTGAATTATTCACTGTATGCTCTTTATATGTCCCGCCTGTTTATCATGTTAACCATTGAACATTTGAGCATATATTCAAGTTATATGTAAAAATTTATGTTGATTTTAGTAAATAAAATCAACATGGATAAACTATATTCAAAAAATCAGGTCATGGTTCTATTCATTAATGTGCTCAAGACCCTTGTCAAATATTTGCTTTACATGGTCATCAGCCAGAGAATAGTATACAATCTTGCCCTCTTTGCGGTTTTTTACCAAATTCGCCTGCTTTAATACCCTCAACTGATGGGAGATTGCCGATTGGGTCATATTAAGCAGAACGGCAATATCGCACACACACATCTCGGCGGCCTCCAAAGCCCATAGAATTTTTATCCTTGTGGAATCCCCGAAAACCTTGAACAGCTCTGCCAGGTCATAAAGAGATTCTTCCTGGGGCATATTCTCCCGGACACGATTTACTATATCTTCGTGTATTACGTCACAGGAACATCTTTCTATGGGGGTTGAATCTTTCATTTTATCACCTGCGGTATGTATTAATATTTGAATATATGAACAATCGCTCATATGTTCAATTAAATTATAGCCCTATTTAGATATTTTTGTCAACTGCACCTGTCCAAAAATATTTAATTTTTATATATGGCTTATATGATTTTCAGCCAGATATACAATGAGGCCTGAGACTTGAAAAAAACAACAGGCTGTCATACTTATATGACAGCCTTTTTTTCTGAAAAATTCTATGATTACTGGATAATTTCAACGACAACCCTTTTATTTTCCTTAATAGCTGCTGCTTTCATAACAACGCGGATAGCCTTTGCAATCCTGCCCTGTTTTCCGATAACTTTACCCATATCATCTTCAGCAACTTTAAGTTCAAGGATAATGGATTGTTCGCCTTCTACTTCGTTAACAGACACTTCATCGGGATTATCTACCAATGATCTTGCAATCTGTTCCAGTAATTCTTTCATTTACAGCACCTCCACTATGTTGCATTGGGAATTATTCTGTGATCCCTGCTATCTTAAGAAGCTTCTTTACTGTATCGGTAGGCTGTGCACCGTTCCCCAGCCATTTCTTCACCTTTTCGGTGTCAATATTGATGAGGGAAGGATTAGCCTTGGGATCATAGGTACCTATCTGCTCAATGAACTTGCCATCCCGAGGAGACCTTGAGTCTGCTACTATAATTCTGTAAAAGGGCTGTTTCTTAGCACCCATTCTCTTCAATCTGATTTTTACCATGATTTCACCACCTTTCAGTCAAATGGAACGATTTATATCAACTCCATAAAATATTAGGATTTGATTACTGTCAGAAGGGACCCTTCATTCCGCCAAATCTCTTCATCAGCTTATTGGCCTTTCCGCCGGATAAGCTCTTCATCAGTTTTTTCATGTCCTCAAACTGCTTGAGCAGGCGGTTTACTTCTGTAACTGTTGTGCCGCTTCCCTTTGCAATACGCTGTCTTCTGCTTGCATTCAAGATATTTGGGTTGTTCCTCTCCTGCTTTGTCATTGATTGGATTATCGCACCAACACGGGCAAATTGTTTTTCATCTACGTCTATACCCTTGAGCGCCTTTGCATTCATGCCCGGAAGCATTCCCAAAACCTGGTTTAACGGCCCCATCTTCTTTATTTGCTGCATTTGTTCAAGAAAATCGTCCAGAGTAAAGGTCGCTGTCCTCATCTTCTTTTCCATTTCGAGGGCTTTTTTCTCGTCAAACGCAGTCTGGGCTTTCTCAATAAGGCTTAATACATCGCCCATTCCCAGGATTCTGGACGCCATACGATCAGGATAGAATACTTCAAGATCGCTTAATTTTTCGCCCAAACCTGCAAGTTTGATGGGTTTTCCTGTAACCGCCCTGGTTGATAAAGCAGCACCGCCTCTGGTGTCACCGTCAAGCTTCGTAAGAATTATGCCGTCAATTCCCAGTTTTTCATTGAAAGAACCTGCAACATTGACTGCATCCTGTCCGGTCATTGCGTCAACCACCAGGAGGATTTCCTGCGGCTTTACGGTCTCTTTGATGCGTTGCAGCTCGTTCATCAGCTCTTCATCAATATGAAGACGACCGGCGGTATCTATAATGACCATGTCAAACTGCATGGATTTTGCGTGGGCAACAGCTTTTTTTGCAATCTCTACAGGATCGGTGTCAGTCCCCATCTCAAAGACAGGAATATTAAGCTGTCCACCTACAACCTGAAGCTGTTTTACGGCGGCAGGACGATAAACGTCACAGGCCACCAACAACGGGCGTTTTCCTTCTTTTCTAAGCAAGTTGGCAAGCTTACCGGAGGTAGTGGTTTTACCTGAACCCTGAAGTCCTACCATCATATATACGGTTGGAGGTGCAGGAGAATAGGTAAGTTTTGAAGGCACAGAACCCATCAGTTTAATAAGTTCCTCGTGCACAATTTTTACAACCTGCTGCCCTGGTGTCAGGCTCTCCAATACTTCCTGGCCAACAGCCCGTTCACTTACTGAATTTATAAAGTCCTTGACTACTTTAAAGTTGACATCTGCTTCAAGAAGCGCAAGTTTGATCTCGCGCATCATTTCTTTTACATCTTTTTCGGAGACTCTTGCAGAACCTTTCATTTTCTTCATTACGTTCTGCAATTTTTCGGATAAGCCTTCAAATACCATCTTATACCTCTTTGCTAAATCTGCTATATGTGCGGGTTTACTTAATATCTCTCAGTTTGGTCTATAGTGTATCCTTGATTTTATCCAGCAGCTCCACAGCTGTATTGTAATTAACATCTTCCGATAAATCAGGGTATTTATCTTTCATGTATTTTAATTCTTTCAGTGCTTTTTCTATGGTTTTTTCCTGTTCTCTGAAACGTTCAACCAGTTTAAGCCGTTTCTCGTACGCTCTTAAGGATTGTTTCGCTTTTCTTATGCCGTCATGAACGGCCTGTCTGCTTATTCCCAGTTCTGACGCGATTTCGCCAAGTGATAAATCGCTGTTATAGTGAAAATCCATTATCTCGTACTGCCTTTGAGTCAATAGCTGTCCGTAAAAATCCAGCAGTACTGTTATTTCAAACACATCCTCGACAGCATAAAGGGAATCCTGAGCAGCTTTTTTATTATCCATCATTCATCCCCTCCTGTCAAGTAGTTTTACTTTACACCTGATAATTATATTTGTCCAAACTGTTAAAGTCAATACGATATTCGTTATTTGAAGAATTAAAAAGTTCCTGTTGTATAAGTATAGCCTGCACTTTGTTATAGCAGCCCGTGATGCCGATTTTCCTTGTCAACAACTGAACATTGCATTATAATTCATTGTTAGATTGGCCCCATTTATAGTTTGCAAACAGATACTTTCAGTGAGGTATGAATTATGCGACTGAGAAACGATCCGGAAGCCCATGAAAAACTGAAAATATTTGATAATTATATACAGAATCCTTTTGAATACAGAGGAAAATGGCACGCGTATTTTGGAAACAATAATCCAATCCACATGGAGATTGGATCCGGAAAGGGCAAATTCATTATTACATTGGCCCAACAGAATCCTCAGATAAACTATATTGCATTTGAAAAAGTCCCCACCGTGCTGTTGAAATTAGTCAGGAAAATTCCGGACGGAGGTCTGAAGAACCTTGCTGTTATAAGTGAAGATGCAAAAAAACTGTGTGAGATATTTGAGGACGGTGAGATAGACAAAATCTATCTTAATTTCTCAGATCCCTGGCCCAAATACAGGCACACCAAAAGGCGCCTTACTGCAAAACCGTTTCTTAATATATATGAGAGAGTACTTAAGGATAACTCCTTAATTGAGTTTAAAACTGACAACCGCCCGTTTTTCGATTTTTCACTTGAAGAGCTGAAGGACTCAAAGTTTATAATCGAGCGTTTTACCTATGATTTATATAACAGTGATCTTTTAGAGGGCAATATAGCCACCGAATACGAAGAAAGATTCCACGGTCTTGGAACCCCTATAAACAAGGTGATTGTAAGGCTCAATAAAAAATAGCAGTTTCATATAACTAATGGACATAAAAACAATGGAGGGACAGACGGTGACATACAAGTATAAAAACAAGGGCACTTGCTCATCCCTGGTACAGTTTGATATTGAATCAGGAAAGTTACATAATGTAAGATTCACCGGAGGATGCAATGGCAATCTTTCGGGTATCTCAGCGCTCCTTGAAGGGATGGATGCCAAAGAGGCAGTTAAAAGGCTGAAAGGGTTAAAATGCGGTTTTAAGTCCACATCCTGTCCGGACCAACTCTCCCTTGCCATTGAGGAAGCTTTGGCTGCAACCGATACAGAGACTTGCGATTGCGATAATGATAACATATAAGATAAATTGGCAAAATAAAAGGGTCTGAGCATATGCTCCAATGTTTTCAAAGAATATTTCCTGTGTTGACAACCGCTCTGATTCTATTGTATACTTTAATTCGTCAGTTGAAGGGGAGTAGCTCAGTTGGTAGAGCAGCGGTCTCCAAAACCGCGTGCCGCGGGTTCAAGTCCTGTCTCCCCTGCCAGAAATAGAAAATCCTATTCAAGTGCAGTAAAGCATTTGAATAGGATTTTTTCTTTTTTAAGCTAAAAGCATTGACCGCACGTTCTGAATCTTATGTTCAAAAAAATATTTATTACATGATAAATGATAAACACTTTAAACCTTGCACTATCAATCTATAGCTTCGTCTATAAAATGGTAATTAATTTTGATTTGTTCCTTCACATAATATTTCTTCTAGAACTTCTAATAGCATATCATAATATACTAATTGCTTAGATTTCTTTTTGCTCCTAAAGTCTTGTAAAATTACATATACTACACCAAGAAAAATATAAGTTATTAAAATTCCTATAATAATAAACCCCTCGATTGGCTTAGCGAAATCTATTATAATTGCTAAGACACCTATTATTATTGCAAGTACTGATAAGCAACTTGCTGACAAACTCTCAACATTTAAAGATTCCAGTGCTCTCCTCTGGGCTTTATAACTCAAAAGTTGCTCCTCAATATTTTGTTTTCTCATTTTTCCCATAGTGCGATATTTGGTTTTCATGTAACCTCTTAATTCTATAAAAGTATTAAGATTTTTCACGCCCAATTGTGAATTAATAAATTTAATAATAGTATCTTTATTTAATTTAATTCCTTGCAATGACTTGGAAGGCAATACTATCTCATCTCCTTTCTGTTTCATTATTCGACACAAAAGAAAAACTTCTTCACTCTCCCTTTTCGCTGCGTACTACCATCATAAGATTCATAATGAAGCTCAGTTGACTTAAAGCATCCGGTTAAAGTACACTAAAGATATTGAACGTATGTTCTTATAAGTGTTTTATTGTAAGGAGCAGCAGATTGGCTAAGAACAAGAAGCCTGTTGATAATGTATTGACAGACGGGTCTGAACCAAATCCGGAATTATCCAAATTCAAAATATCTGTAAGAGGTTTGGTATCATTCAGCATACCAAATGATGAATCCTGGAGTTTTTCTTCATACCGCATGGCACATGAGGGTACTCTCGCCCATTCAAAACTGCAGGCTATAAACAGGGAAAAAGGAGATTATTCTTCCGAAGTCCATCTTTCTCATACCTTTCAGGTCAAAGACTGCCTAATAGAATTAAGCGGGCGAGCGGACGGCATCTGGAATATTGATGGCAAATATATAGTCCATGAAATCAAGACTTCCGCCACCCCTCTGTCAGAAATAGGTGAAAACTTCAGCGAATATCACTGGGCACAGGGAAAGTGCTATGCCCTTCTCCTTGCGGAAACCAAAGAACTTGATGAAGTTACCGTCAGGCTGACTTACTATGACAGTGAAAATAACAACGAAAAATCATTTGATAAAACTTTTTCAGCAGAAAAACTACGTAAGTTTATTAAAAGCCTGTTATACCCTTATGCCACCTGGGCATTGGGGCAGGCCAAATGGAAGGAACTTAGAAACCAGTCCATTCAGAATATAGTATTCCCATACCCCTCGTTTAGAAAAGGACAGAAACTCCTGTCCTATAATGTTTTCAAATGCATAGAAGACAGCAGAAGGCTTTTTGTTCAGGCGCCAACAGGAATAGGAAAGACCATGGGTGTCCTCTACCCTGCAATTAAATCCCTGGCGGAAGGTAAAATAGACAGACTATTTTATTTGACTGCCAAGACTACCACCCGGGGAATTGCAGAAACCGCTTATGACATATTGACTCAACAAGGCCTAAGGCTGAGGGCTATCACCCTTACTGCCAAGGACAAGCTGTGCCTTAATGACACAAAGAACTGTAACCCTGAAAAATGCCCTTTTATTGAGGGATTTCAGTACCGCTGCAAAAGAGTGGCAAATCAGCTCTTAAAGAAAAACGACTTTTTCTCTCGGGAAATAATAAGCGAAGCCGGGCTCAGGCATGGGATATGCCCATTTGAACTTAGTCTGGAACTTGCTATGAGCTGCGATCTTATTATATGCGACTATAACTACGTTTTCGATCCAAGGGTTTATTTAAGGCGCTTCTTTCAGCAAAAAGGATATGAAAACTATCTTATCATGGTGGATGAAGCCCACAACCTCTATGACCGGGCAAGAGAGATGTACTCTGCTTCCATAGACGTTAAGACAATAAGTGATGTTTCCAAAGAAATTAAAAAGGAACAACCCGAAATATATCGTACTCTCAGGGAACTCAAAAAGACATTGACTTCTCTGGAAAAGACGGCAGAAGAACCACAAACTGCCGCGGGAATAAAATACTACACATATAAGGAGCCTCCCCTGCTTTTAAAAGAACCCCTTGAGAAATTTATTCTGGCAACGGAAAACTGGATTATGGCTTTTAATGAAGAGGAGTCATATACAGATTCTTTGTTTACCTTGTTTTTTGACTTGCTCCACTTTAAAAATGTCCTTGACCTTTATTCGCCGATTTACAGGACATTATTAACGGGAAGCAAGACCAAACTTCAGTTAAGCCTTTTATGCACAGACCCTGCTCCAATGCTGAACAAGACCATGGAGAAGGCAAGAAGCACCATACTGTTTTCTGCCACATTGTCCCCTCTGTGGTATTTTAGGAATATTCTTGGGGGTACTGAAAGTGACATCACCCTGAGACTTCCTTCCCCTTTCCCCAGTGAGAATCTTCTGGTATGCATTGAAGACAGGATTGAAACCCGGTTTTCTCAGAGAAAGCAGTATCTTGAAGCTACCGCCTCGGCAATCCACAGCTTTTCTGTGGCTCACAAAGGGAATATAATGGTATTCTTCCCGTCCTATAAATACATGCAGGATGTCCTTGATATCTTTAAAGGATATGAAGGCGATTTTGAAATAATCTTTCAGGACAGAGAAATGAGCGAACAGTCCCGGGAAGAGTTTTTGGCGAAGTTTGAGCCAGACGGTAACAAGACTCTCATAGCATTTTGCGTGATGGGAGGAGTATTTGGTGAAGGTATTGATTTAAAAGGAGATCTGCTCACCGGTGTAATAATAATAGGTGTTGGACTTCCCCAGGTGTCACCTATACAGGAGATTTTGAGGTCTTATTTTCAGAAAAAAGGACAGCCAGGCTTCACTTTTGCTTACACCTATCCCGGAATAAACAAGGTCCTTCAGGCTGCGGGGCGGCTTATTCGCTCTGAGGAAGACAGAGGTGCGCTGCTATTAATTGATTCACGATTCTCAACCCGGGAATATCAAAGCCTTCTTCCAGAGGAATGGCAACCTATACCACGTACATCTTTGGGATTTGATTTAAAAGAAGAGATTTATAAGTTCTGGAGTAAGAATTAATGAGTCTGTCTCATTTCTAAGTCGAAGACTGAAAAAATCTTTGAATTGGCAAGTTAGAGCTTTCCAAGAATCTAATTATATTGAAGTGCAAATGGCTCAGTCTTTAAGCAATCCGCAGGCGAAGGCAAAAGCTGTTGGCGAAATGCGAAGTTCGATTGGAGGCAATCGACAGGACGTCGATTGAGCGGCGCTTGCCTGGACGGCAAGTTCGCCCGCGTACTCCAAGAGAACGAGTATTGAGCCTTACAGCTTTCCTGAGCCGAGGACGCGAAAAAGACTGAACCATTTGCATGTTATAGTTTTTAGAGTTGAGAATGAGGAGAAGAACCGGATACTAAGTCAAACTTACATATTCTTAACTAAAAAATCCCAAACTTCTTGTGGCTCACATTTATATTGAATCTCGTGATAGTCCCGCCTGAAACAATATAGGCCATCTTTTCATTGGCAAGATACACACCGGAAATGTTCATTTTGGAAGTGTATGTGTCCATTATTTCTCCGTTTGAATTTATGAATAAGATTTCATGCCCTGATATAAGCGCAGCGGTTTTGCCTGAAGAAATTATACCTGTGACAACATCGTCCACGATTAGCTCTTTTTTTACACTTGAGTCCTGGTTAAGGATTCTTACATTTGTCACATTCCGGTTTTCCCTGGAGTATATTTCAGTATCGCGCTCAGCATACACAGGATACTTTCCGTCAATTACAGAGGCTGCAGTTATCAAAGAATCTGCCGTTTTCTTTTTCCATACGGTATTGAACATATTATCAATAAGAAAGATGCTCTTTTCTCCGTAAAGGAAAAGCTTGTCCCCTGCCGGCATTCCTTTTGCCATAACTTCATTGTCTCCCCTTATACTGGCTTTCTGGGCCATGGCAGGATCGAGGAAATCAAAGAAGCTGTTGGTCTCAAGACCCGAAATGTCTACCCCGTTAACCACAAAGGTGGCTTTTTCAAATGTAGGGTAATGGCTCACTGATACAGGATAGTAATTGGATATATTCCTTATGGAAACCTCCTGTCCGTCCAGTGACCAGGCACGGATACTTCTTTTGTATCCTGCTTCCTTGCTGTTTGTAATAAGAAGAATCCAGTTTTCAGATATGCTTGCATAGACAATATCCTCGTTCAGAGATTTCTGCCAAAGGATTTTCCCGTCATCCAGGAGAGCCAGGAAGCGGCCCTCCAGATCAGCAATTATAGCTCTCTGTTTATATGAGTGTATGTGCGGCTTGTTGAGGGAAACAGGGATATAGGCCTTCTCGTTTCCGTACATGTCAATGATCCGCACAGAGCTTTTCTCAGCTATAACAAAATTATTGGAGACAGTGGCTGCGGAAAAATACTCACTGTTTTCGTATGTGCCAATATTTCGTACCTTTTCGGTCAATTCTGCCTTACTCTTTAAAACTATTTTGCTGTACAGCTCGTTATACCCCTCTGTGAACACATTAATCGGATTTATGTCCAGAAAGGCATAGACCGCCACCCCTATAACTAAAACAAATATAAACAGAAACAGGGCCAGTTTAATCAAACTGGAACCCTTGCGTCCTTTTCTGCGTTCATTTGTGTTTTCGGTTTCCATTGGCATCTTTTAAGAGTCTATCTCCTTTTTTGTGGGTTGTAATTTTTAAATATGCCCAAAACTTCCTGAGCTTTGACATAAGGCTTGTCATTTGCATTTCGGAGTGTTATAAGACTTTTATTAAGGTGATCTCTTGTCTGAGTATCTATAATTCCGGTGACTTTAAGTCCGTTATCCGTTTGATACTTTTTAACAGCATCAACGGTTTCCTGCCCAAAGCTCATATCGGGGGTCGATTTTAAATACCCCAGAGCTTTTAACACCCCTTCAGCATTATATACTTCTTTGTTGTAAATTTGAAGTCTCAGGTCTTCTGTATTTGAAAGCGGGCTTAAAAGCGCAAGATCAACACCATTGGGATGAGTGGAGTTAGGAAGCTCTATGGCAGGTATAAGACCGATACCGTGAATTATCCTTCCTTTTGGTGTTGTGTAGTATCCAGTGGTCAACCTTACCACACCCAAAATTTCATCCTGGCTTACCGGTATTCCGAAGTAGCCGCTCCATTGGATTGTACTGACGTAATCGGCACCATAAATATTACTGTACTTTTCATAGGCTTCGGGGGTAAGAATGCTGAATGTCTGCTGGAAAATACCCTTGCCGAAAGTTTTCTGTCCTATCAGAATTCCAATACCCGAGTCTTCAATGGCTCCGGCAACAATCTCCGAAGCACTTGCAGTGTTTTCATCTGTCAATACAGCAACTACATAGTCCCTATGAGATCCGTCAGAATAGAATACCGAATCCTGGAACTCGTCGGACTTATAATCCAGCGTGGTAACAATACCTTTGGGGAGAATCCTTCTTGCTACATTAATTGCTTCATCCACATATCCGCCTGTGTTTCCCCGAAGGTCCAGAATAACCTTAAAAATATCGTTTTTATCTGCATTATCCATTGCAGCACGGAATTCTTTTGCAGTTCCGACAGAAAATGATTCAATTTTGATATAAATAATGTCATCCTCTGTTCTGAATTGAACTGATTCGATTTTTACCTTCCCTCTGCTGATTGAAAACTCTTTAATGGCACCTTCCCGTTTAATGGTCAGGGTTACAACCGTATTTTCCTCGCCACGAATAAGGGTCGCTACTGAAGCGGCATCCATATTCTCAATACTTTTACCGTCTACGGCTGTAATTATATCGCCTTCCATCAATCCTGCCTTTTCGGCGGGGGAACCGGAATAAATTTTTATCACCTTGACAAAGCCTTCATACTCTTCCAAACCCGCCCCTATTCCGACAAAATTTCCATTTAAAACCTCGTCGTTGGCCCGAGCCTCTTCCGGGGTAAAGAAACCAGAGTATTTGTCAAAGCTTCCGAAAAGGCCTTTTAATACTGCTATTAACGCCTCTTTGTCAACAAAGTCTTTATAATACATTCCATGAGCGAATTGCAGTACTGAATCAAAATATGAACCGTATTGGGCAGCCGAAGATGTTACTGTAAAGGTACCAATGCATAAAACGATTACCAAAGCTGTTATTATAAATCTCTTAAATTTGTTCATTTGTTTTCTCTTCTTTCACTTAGAATTCCATGATCCTGTCCCTGTAGTCCTTAATTAATTCATCACCCATATATCTTATAAGGTCATAGATGAGATTTGCCGTGAATTCGTTTGATAATTTTGCATTCGGATTGAATCTCCCCGCCTCATCAGGGTAGATAAGGCCAAGGCTGTTTGCGACAAATGCCGCATTCCTTGCGTAATCAGGGATTTGATCGTTGTCCGAAAAAGGTGCGGAAGTATATGGATACGGCGCAAGATTTTCAAGCCCCAAAGCTGAAACAATCATTTTTATGGCTTCTGCCTTGGTAATATATGTATTGGGGCTGAAGCGGCCGTTTCCGGATCCTCTTGTAATCCCTTTCTGATATGCCTTTTTAATGGCTTCATAGTTTGGATGGTCAGTACTTACATCATTGAAAGGAGAAATTTCGGGCGCTGTTGCTTTTGTTTGCCTTCTTACAACTGTGACAGTTCTGACATTGGGATCAACGGGTATATCTTTCAAGGCATTTGTCAGCATGGTTACAAATTCCGCCCTGGTCACATACTTGCCGATTTTGAAATCGGCTCCTGTTCCCGGGATAACTTCAAGGCTATACAGTATTTTAATTGGTTCCTCTGCCCAGAATCCCCGGATATGCTTTAAGTCGGGCACCATAAGTCTTTGGGTTTCGATCGCGGAACTAAGACTCCGGGTATCGGAATAAGTCTTAATAACATCTGTAGGATTGTTGTTGCTGTCAAACTCCGGAAGCCGGGCAGTATAACTGAGAGAAGATTCATCCCAGGTGCTTTTTACATAGCCACCGTCAAAACTTATCTGATAGGGTTCGTTAACTGAATACTGGAATTTATTACGCCTTGCGTTGGAAGCTATTACTTCTGCAGCCCCTCCCCATTTGACCGGGCCATTATTGCCAGTCAGATTCGCCTCTATAAGCACATTGATTTTCTGGGTCTGGGTACTGCTCCAAAACTGATCATAGGCATAGAGCTTTCCGTACATATCTACAGTTATAGTATTGGGATTATTTAAAGTTGCTGCACCAACAGCATAAACCTTCTTTGTGTAGAACTCCCCTGCGTTATAATTGATTCCCGGTTTTGGATCTGTCAGAACCGACCGTGAAAACTGGGCATCTATGAGCCTGTATGTAATGCCACCGGCAGTTATTACTTCAGTGGGCGTACGGCTCAATGTTGTAGATTCAGTTATCTGACCATTGGATTTGGTCTCTTTCTTTGTGGTATACATTACCACTCTGTTCATGGTCACATTCTGGTCGGGATTTGATAGACGATATGTATAAGTGGCGTTAATCTCACCACTTTTATCTGTTTTCTTTATGGTGAGAGTACCGGTCAATAAAACAGGTTTCCCTGTCAGAAAACACATTTCACTATATTGATATTCATCTTTCTCGGTCTGGTTCTCGATTGAGATTCCGCCTTCATAACCCATTGAACCTTCAACCGCCATGGTATTTAAGGGAATCCCCAATATTACCGCTGCAATTATAAAAACTGAAATCATCTTTTTAAGCATTTTTTGCATGGCATGTTCTCCTTTAGTCACAGATAATCAGAATACCTTCGAGATTTTGAGCGTGACGGATAACTTTAATCTCATCACCTGTTTTCAGTAATGAAGTCGAGCCGACCTTGCCATCCTTCAGCACTATCGCATGTACCGGAATATCAATTGAAGTGTCATTGCCTGCTTTCCACAGGGATTCTTCAACATCATATATCATTGTGTCAGTTATAACCATATTTGTATAATCTGCAAGGAGTTGACCCGAACTGTCATATGTAGCGCCGTTCAACTCTGTTATGCGGCCTGAAGCAGGACTGTCCGCATAAGGAGCGGTGCTGATTAACTGAATCTTCGTTCCCTGAGCCACTATATACACGGTTTGGCCTTTATAACTACTGTCAAATTCACGTATGTTTCCTATGCCACTGTCGTTAAGAAAACGTGTGACACCAAGCTCGATATCGAATGTCTTGGGAGTATTGGTAAACTCCCAGGTTACCCCGTCCAACTGGGCAAAAGATTCCACTGTGATGCTGGTGTGCTTAACCACATCTTTGATTCGGCCCCTGTAAACAGTAAGGCCATTGTTATTAATACTGTCACATACAAGGACGTTTGCAAGATAACCTGAGCCTGCTCTTTCAGCTGAAACCTTTATGGAATCAAGAGTATTGATATTGCTGATATCAACAAGTCTCTGGTCTTTAATTGCAATGGTTTTCTCATCGAATCGAATAATTTCGGATGAATTCTGAAGTTCCATTCTTCCGCCGGCAAGGCCCATCAGAGTATCTCTGAATATGGAAGTGTACGGCTGCCCGGAACGGAATGCAGCTGCAACGATTCTGTCGGTTCCGTCACTTGCCTTTTGTGTGGCAAAGTAGGCCATTCCAGAAACCCTTGGCATCGGCCGTTCTCTCAGTTCTTCACTGTACCTGATTCTTTGTATGCCTATAAACGGACTGTTTATCCAGTAACCATTTACAAATTCCTGGATATTTGAAACTACGAGGCTGTCCCTCATTGAATCATAGAATTCAACTGTGCCTCTGTATACACCTGTAACAAGACGGGGATTCTTTTCAACGTCTATGCTCGCAATATCAATATTAATACCGTCTGTTTGTACCAATATCTTTACCTTCTCCCCGGGTAACAGATCTGACATACTTCCAGGCTTTCCGTTTTTGTATATCGGGGTATAATTGGTTAAAGGATAATAGCCATAGGTTCCGCCATCTTTTTTTATTGTGATCCAATTATAGCCTTTATTTTGAATTCTTCCGTAAACCGGCCTGTAAAAACTCTGGGCGCTTATTTTTTGTATATATCCGTCACTGTCAAGTTTTATGAAAACCTGATCACCGGGTTGTATACTTTCAGGAATAGTTGTATAGCCATCCCTCGTAACAACCACGTCATAGCCATAAGTAAAAGTCCTGATGGAAATCAGTCTTTCCAACTTGTCAGGTTGGGTTCCTGAGCCATCTTCAAAATATAGAGTGATATATCCCAATGAAGGATTATTGTCCTTAACGACGCCTTTAATTGGCTCCTCCCCGCCTGTATTGGAAGAAGCTGCGAAAATAGAGTTGCAGGGAATGGACAGAGCCAATGCCGCAACAAGAATTAACATTATGATTACTTTAATTGATCTCAATATGCCTGCCTCCATTCAGTCAGATCATGGACTCTAAAAGGTTTATCGACATTTTTAGCCATTCATTAAAGTTGGCAAAGATTACTCTTTTGTGACAAAGGCATGAAAATCCTGGAAATGTTACGCAACGCTAAGTCGTTATAGTGTACTCGGCTCAGGAAAGTTGTTTCGTGCAAATGCTCTGTCTTTTTCCCGTCCTCGGCTTAGGAAGTCTGTAAGGTTCAAAGACAGAGCCTTTGCACCCTATCATCGATCATAAAAGCAATCGTAGCTCAAACGACATCCTGTCGATTGTCTCACATTCGAACTGCGCATTGACGACTACTTCCAACCTTTGCCTGCGAATTACTATGACTAAGCGTTTGAACTTTCTGTCATATCAGCTTATTTTTCTGAACTTTATCTCTGTGACAACCATACCGGCAAAAATTAATAGACAACCTATGAAAGCCTGCAATGTCAATGTTTCGGTCACACCCTGGTCATTGGGTACTATAAGTGCAAATATGGCGCCGAAAACAGGTTCAAAGGTCAAAAGAAGAGCGGTTCTGGTGGGTGTAGTGTATTTCTGGGCTATGGTCTGCGCCCCGAAAGCAAAAGCAGTTCCCAAAACGCCAGTATAAAGGATGGCAATTACAACTCCTCTGGTCAAAGCCACGGGTTCGGCATGAACCCCCACGGCCATCCATGTAATTCCGCTGAAAACTGCCGCAGCAATCATCTGAATGGTTGCAAACTGATATATATTAACGTCCTGGGCATATTTATCTATGCATATAATTTGGAAAGCAAAACAGACTGCGCACAGAAGGGTCAGGGTATCACCGATACACCACTGGCCTGTAAAACCTTTTAAAGCAAAAAGACCAACTGTGGCCAATGCCACTCCGAAAACTGCATTGAGCGGCGGTTTCTTCTTTAAGAGGGTGGCTGAAAAAATCGGTACCATTACTACGCTGAGTCCCGTAATAAAAGCAGAGTTTGAAGCGGAAGTGGTTTTAAGGCCTGTAACCTGCAGTATCATCCCGCCATAGAGAAGAAATCCAACAAGAATACCACCAAACAAAGTCTTACCGGTGACACACTTAAATTGACTCAAAAAAATCAGGAACATTACGAGACCTGCAACTAAAAATCTCAGGGTCAGATAGGCATAAGGGGGTATATCCGCAGAAATATTCTTCATTATGATAAAAGAGGACCCCCACACAATTGTAATACTTAAAATAGCCAAATCGGCTTTTATTTGTTTTGTCATGATACGTACCTTCTGTGAGTATGTAATGGATGCGCTTTACCTTTATAGCACAACAAGGCAATTATATATTTAATTCTTGCAAAACGTCAACAGAAAAGGACAGAGAAACGATAGCTCTGTCCCTTGTTTTTAATGTACCTGATTATTATTCCTGTTATGGGAGAATTTTACCGTCTTGCCCAAGGCTTATAATAAACGTGTTTGACCAGTTCAAAATGGCTGATTTGGTATACGCCTCAGGTATTCTGATAATATTAAGGGAGCCGACAGCAGGTATCAAAAGTATGAAGAGTACATAGCAAATGAGTACTCCTGCGGCAAGCCCTATTAACATGCCGAAAGTTCTGTTGGCGGTTCCAAGAACTGCGCTTGCGTTCAGAACTGAAGTCAGTAATTTTGCGATAATGACTGCAATTAGTTTGGCGAATATAAAAAGGACTACAAGCGCAATTACTTTAAGCAGGGAATATACTATAAAATCATTTACTGTAATGACATTCGCCTCATACATTGCGCTGGTATCCGACGCTTTCGCGGTAATGGATATCAACTGTCCCAATAAGGGGTTGTCAGAAAAGGCATTTAACAGCTCAGGGTTGTTGTTAATCATCTCGGCTGCAGACTTTGCCTGGTCTATTTTAATCGCATTTATCGCAGACAATGCCGGCACAGCTTCATTTAATTTTTCGCTGATTGTTTTTCCCAAAGGTGTATTTGCCATGACTAATAAAGAAAGCTTGGGGGAAAAGATAACTGCGACTATCAGGCTCAGAAAATAGCCCACGAAACTGAACACTGTATTAACAAGACCCTTCAGGTACCCTTTTAATCCGAAAAGAGCAATTATGCCAATCAGAATATAATCTATCCAGTTAAGTCCTATGTCAAGGATAAGGTCCGCCATTATAACTGCAACAGCCACTCCGAAGAGCAGAACAAGTGGAATCCGATTCATGCTAGTTGCAACAGGCCGAGGTCTGCCATAAAGATGTCTCAATGAAAACACCCCAGAATCATATTATTGAAAATTATAATATTAACTCTTGCAAGTTATAATCATTCAGGAAATAATTATTTAAAAGCAAATGAAAAATTAATCATTAAAAAAAGTATTATCGAGATAATAAGAACGCCGACTTTTATGGCATTTTTGTCAAAAGGCATAAAAATCCTCCTTTATATTATCTCTTTGCAACCAAAACCATTATAATAGCTGTATGATACTCTTATTGGCACTAAATGGTTTCAATTCACAGGGTATTATATCATTTACCATAAAAAATGTAAAATAATTTTAAGATTTGTGAAATATTTTCTCTGATAGAATAGACCTGTTATGTTTAAAGAGGTGATTTCATGCCATTCGATGGTGTTTTAGCATATAATATGGCCAAAGAATTGAACCGGTTTCTGGCCGGTGGCCGTATCAATAAGATTTATCAGGTGGACAGGGATTCGGTTCTCCTTCACATAAGGGCAAAAGGCAATAATTACAGCCTGCTTTTCTCCTGCAATGCATCTGCTGCAAGACTTCACATAACAGGAAAGCAATTTGAAAACCCGGATACCCCTCCGGTTTTCTGCATGCTTTTAAGAAAGCATCTTTCGGGCGGTATAATAAATAGTTTTTACACCAATGGTTATGAGCGGATAATTACTATGGAAACTGAAGTTACTGATGAGCTTGGGGACAGGAATATAAAAAAGCTTGTTATTGAGGTAATGGGAAGACACAGTAACATAATCCTTCTTACCCATGATGATAAAATAATTGATTCAATTAAGCACGTTGATTTTTCGGTCAACAGGGTAAGGGAAATACTCCCGGCAAGGCATTACATCCTTCCTCCAGCCCAGGACAAGCTGTCCCCCGATGATCCGACCGTGTACGATTATTTGTTAAACCTTGCTCCAGTGGCTGAAAGGAAAATAAGCTCTTTTCTCTTGGATAAATTGCAGGGTTTCTCACCGGTATTATGCAGGGAGGTATGCTTTCGCGCGGGTATCAATGACGATAAACCGGCAAACGCCCTGACAGGTGAGGAATTAAATAATCTGGTCCGGGAACTTAAGAATTTGATGCGTGAGCTTTCAGGAAATCATGCGACTCCTTCCCTTGTCATTGATGAAAGCACAAATAAAGTAATTGACTTTCATTGTGTGGAACTTAAGCAATATGGAACACGGAAAACTTACAACTGCATAAGCGAAGCAATTGAGGCTTTCTATTCCCTGAAAAACAGCAGGGAACTAAATAATCAACGTTCAAACAATCTTCTGAAACTAATTGAAAAGCATCTTAACAAAGCCGAGAAAAGGCTTGATATTAATATAAGAACTTATGAAGAGAACAAAAACTATAACGACTACAAACTATTCGGGGAGCTTATTACAGCCAATATCTATGCCCTGAAAAAAGGCATGGAATGGGCAACTCTGATCAATTACTACAGCCCGGCTGGTGAGAGTATTACAATACCTTTGGATAAAAACAAAAACCCCCAGGAAAATGCGCAGCAATATTTCAAAAAATATCACAAGGCAAAAACTGCATTTGAATACGCGGAAAAGGAGACAGATATTCTCAAGGCTGAAATCTCATACCTGGAAAGTGTCATTTTCGCCATTGAAAACGCGGAAAGTCCGGAACAGCTCAACCAGATACAAACAGAACTCTATGAACAGGGCTACCTGAGTAAGCCTCGGCAAAAAGGCAAAATGGCAAAACCTGCTCCTGTCCAGCCCCTGAAAATCCAGTCACAGGACGGGTTTGAAATCCTTATAGGACGCAACAACAAGGAAAATGACAAATTGACCTTCAAGATTGCCCGGAAGGAAGATCTCTGGCTCCACATCAAGAACTTTCCGGGTTCGCATGTTGTAATCAGAACAGAGGGGAAAGAGGTCCCCGATACTACTTTAACCGAAGCTGCCGAATATGCAGCCTGGTTCAGCAAGGGCCGCTCAGCTTCAAAAGTGGAAATTGATTATACCCAGGTCAGAAATGTCAAAAAGCCTTCCGGAGCAAAACCCGGCATGGTAATCTATGTGGATTACAAAACTATTGTGGTAAACCCAAGAGAACCCTTAAATATTAATTAAGGATTCTCCGGCATATTTTCTGTATCTGGTAATAGACTTTTTCCTGGTCTATTGTCTTGAATTCTCCATCCCTATATAGAATTCTTCCGTCAACCATGGTAAGGCATACATCCGCGGCCTGGGCTGAATATGCCAGTGCTGAACAGGGTTTGTTAAGAGGATTCATGTGGGGCTTATCAAGATCAAGCAGGATTAAGTCGGCTTTGTTGCCGGGCTTTATGCTGCCAAGATCTTTTCTGCCAAGAGCCTTACCCCCGTTTACCGTAGCCATTTTTAATGCCTCCTGGGCATTGACAAGGAGGGGATCAAGCTTAACTCCCTTCTGAATAAGAGCCGCAAGATTTATTTCCTCGAACATGTTCAGATTATTGTTACTGGATGCGCCATCAGTGCCTAAAATGACATTTACTCCCGCTTCAATCATTTCAGGTACCGGGGCTATTCCGCTGGCAAGTTTAAGATTACTTCCCGGGTTGTGGGCAACAGTAACATCCTTTTCCCTTAACAGGGCTATGTCATCAGGAGTGACCCATACGCAGTGGGCGGCAATGGTTTTTAAATCAAACAGTCCCAGGTCGTAAAGATGCTTTGCAGGAGTCTTTCCGAAATTCCTTAGTGAATCCTCATGTTCTGTCCTTGTTTCATCAAGATGGACATGTATGGGCGCTCCCAGCTTTTCAGCAGCATTCCGTACAGCTTTCAGAAATTCAGGGGAACAGGTATATATGGCATGGGGCCCAAACGCACCGGTTATCCTTCCACATGCGACACCATTCCACTTTTTGTAGAATTCAATACTTTCATTTAACCCCTTGTGGTCTGAAAAATCAGACCCTCTGTCATTTGTGGAGACTCCCCTCGACAGATGAGCCCGGATACCCGATTTCTCCACAGCTTCCGCTATATCATCCATAAAGAAATACATATCTATAAAACAGGTGGTACCTGACGCGAGCATTTCCATAATTCCAAGAAGGGAACCATAGTAGACATCCCTTCCCTCAAGTTTTTCTTCAGCGGGGAAAATGTAATCAAAAAGCCATGTTTGCAGTTCCTTGTCGTCGGCATAGTTTCTCAGAAGTGTCATAGGCACATGGGTATGGCCATTGATAAGTCCAGGCATCAAAAGTTTTCGGGTGCAGTCGATAACTTTGGAATGCTCCGCATTTTCCGGCTTTGCTTTACCCACATAAACTATTCGGTCATCTTTGACAACCACATCGCAGTTCTCAAGGATTTCCATTTCAGAATTCATGGTAATGACCATTGCATTTCTAAATAAATATTTCATGGAAACTTCCTCCTTTTTCCCCGGACAGTGAGAACCTGAGTTTCAGTACTCTCACAGGTAGCTGAAAACATCTCTTCCCTCATGGCGCACAATATCAAGGGTGGGGAATCTTTCTGACAGAACCCCGGCCATGAATTCAACAAAATGTTTTTCGGTACCATAATGGCCTGCGTCTACGGTGAATATGCCATTGTATATAAGTTCCTGGGCGTCATGGTATTTTAAATCGCCGGTAATTAATACATCGGGCTTCAAAGAACACAATTCTCTCAGTATATCCCTGTCGTATGACCCGTTGAATACCGCAATCTCTCCCACCTTTTCAGGGATCTCTCCGATTATCCTTACTACAGGCAAATTCAGCACCTTTTTAAGATACTCAATAAACTCAGTACCTTTCATGGGTGAAATGGTACCGAAACGTCCCAAGCCATGGTTTTCTTCATCTAATATATGTTTTAGTATACGGATGTTTTCCAGTCCAAGCTTCTTACAAAGAAGTTCTGTCAATCCCCCGACAGCAGAATCAAAGTTCGTATGAATACTGTACAGGGATACATTGTTTTTGATTGCCTTTACCAGGAACTTCCCTTCGCGGGTATAGTCGGTAAACACTTTAATAGCCTTAAATATTGCCGGATGGTGTGAGATTATAAGCTGGCAATTGCTTTTGCAGGCTGCATCCAAAGCGTCTTCATCCGCATCAAGGCATACAAGCACTTTTGATACTTCATCTTCGGGGTTTCCTAGTATCAGCCCGCTGTTGTCGTAACTTTCCTGCAGTTTCAAAGGCGCTTTTTCCTCCAAAAATGAAATAATGCTTTTAATTCTCTCCATGTTCTCACCCCTGTACATTAATTGAATCCAAAAGGTTCCTGAGTTTTTCCAGTAACTTTTTCTCCCTTTCAGGAATTATTTCGGAAGACTTTGCTTTTCTCATGCCTTTAATTATCTTCTCCTGTCTTATTATGGCCGACTTAACCAAGTCCTGCAACAGCGGATCCCTTTTTTCTATCAGAGGTTTTCCGATAATTTCATCCAGAGGGTCCCACTCTTCGCGGATATTGCCTGTGTAGCGCACCTTCATGGCCTGGTACAGCTTGTCCCCCTCCATGGTCAAAGATTCATCCAGAATCTCAAATCCGTTCTTCCACAGAAAGGTTCTTAATTCATCCTGCTTTCTCATGGGCTGGAGAATAATAGTCCCGGCGCGTTTTGCCTTGTTCATTGAATCCGACAGTATTTCTGCAATAAGAAGTCCTCCCATTCCGGCAATTACAATGCAATCGGCTTCTTCCTCGGTTATAGGTTCAAGCCCGTTTCCAAGCCTCAACTCCATTTTCCCTTCAAGGCCGAATTGTTTCACGGTTTTTAAAGCGTTGTTGAGGGGACCTTCCTTTACATCACATGCAATAGCTTTCCGGCACTTTTGGTTTATTAACGCACATGCGGGTAAAAGCCCATGATCGGTTCCGATATCGGATAATATATCACAGGTAGGGATCATATCATAAAGAAGTTTTAGTCTGCCTTTGAGAATCATTTCATCACCAATTGTCAGAAAATAAAAGCTTAGAGAACACTGGCAAAGATAATATTTACAGTTACCAATACTTTAATTTTCTGGAATCTCATAAATACTAAAAAAGATGATTGCATAGCAATCATCTTCCAAAAGTGGTGGGCCTTCAGGGACTCGAACCCCGGACCAACCGGTTATGAGCCGGTTGCTCTGACCAACTGAGCTAAAGGCCCGTCTGGCTCCTCAAGTTGGACTCGAACCAACGACCCTGCGGTTAACAGCCGCATGCTCTACCGACTGAGCTATTGAGGAATGTATGCGCTTTTTCAAGCGGCATAATCTATTATACTGATAAAGCCATTTCCGGTCAAGAGGATTTTTCATTCATTCAAAGTCAAAATTTGCAGTGCAATATACCTCTTGAGAATTAATTCTATCTGGGCCGAAACATCCTCCAAAAACAGGTTGTACAAATCCTTGCTTTCAAGAATATAATTGGCTTCAAGTATTTTCCCGGCCATGGCGTTAAACTTTCTTAAAACGTCCGGATCGGAAAGAGTTTTGAGGTTCCTCTCCTGGGCAAGAGTAAACTTCAGTAAGGACGGGATCCTTGACAAATAGTTTTCCTCATTGACGTCCAATCCCAAAAGCAAACCTATATCCAAATCCAGCTCATGAATAATTTTTAATATTATGTCCAGATTCGGATTCATCTTTTTCCCGTTTTCAATTTGAGAAAGGTATCCTGCCGAAATATTTATTTTCTCGGCAAACTCCACAAGGCTGTACCCTTTCTCCTCACGCTTTGCTCTTATTATCTCTCCTACCTTAATCTCCATAAAACCAGCCCGTCCCCTTATTCAAAAATAAATAATATTCTATTTATTTAAAGGCCGATTAAACAAAGTAGGTCTTATTCTGCGACAATCCTGTGGTAGGATTTCTTGCCCCTGCGGATAATAATCTCTCCGTCTTTAAGATCTTTTAAATCAACAATTCTTTCAAAGCTCTCCACTTTCTCATTGTTAATGGAAAGGCCTCCCTGCTGTATTAAACGCTTTCCTTCGCTCTTTGACGGAAGAATTCCGGTATTGCTGAGAAGTTCAAGGACAGGGATACCTTTTTCAATAACATCCTTAGCCACTGAAACAGTTGGCATGTTCTCGGTGGACCCACCCTTTCCGAACAGTGCTTCGGCCGCATTTTTAGCTTTATCAGCCTCTTCCTGTCCATGGACAATCCTGGTTACCTCATAGGCAAGAATCTTCTTGGCCTCGTTAATCTGGGCATCCTTCCACTTGGCCATTTCATTGATTTCTTCAAGGGGAAGGAATGTCAAAAGTTTAAGGCATTTTATTACATCCGCATCATCAACATTGCGCCAGTACTGGTAAAAATCATACGGAGAAGTCTTTTCAGGATCAAGCCACACAGCACCTGCTGCGGTTTTTCCCATTTTCTTTCCTTCACTGGTGGTAAGCAGGGTAAATGTCATTCCGTAAACCTCTTCACCTTCAACTCGGCGAATAAGGTCAATACCGCCCAGGATATTGCTCCACTGGTCGTCACCGCCAAGCTCCATTTTGCAGCCGTAATCCTGGAACAGTTTCAAAAAGTCATAACTCTGCATCAGCATATAGTTGAACTCAATGAAGGAGAGTCCTTTCTCCATTCTGCTCTTGAAACATTCCGCAGAGAGCATCCTGTTTACAGAGAAGTGTACTCCTATCTCTCTCAAGAAAGATACATAATTGAGATTCAGCAGCCAGTCGGCGTTATCCAGCATTATTGCCTTGCCATCGCTGAAATCAACAAGTCCTTTCATCTGGTCCCGGAATCTTGAACCGTTATATGCAATCTCTTCTCTGGTCAGCATTTTGCGCATATCTGTTCTGCCAGAGGGGTCTCCAACCATGGCCGTTCCTCCGCCTATGAGCGCAATCGGCCTGTGACCCGCTTTCTGCATGTGGCTCATTACTATCAGCTGAAGCAAATGACCAACATGGAGACTGTCGGCAGTGGGATCGAAACCTATATAAAAAGTAACGCTTTCATTCCCAAGCAGCTCTCTGATTTTTTCTTCATGTGTTGTCTGGGCAATAAACCCGCGTTCCTTCAAAGTATCGAAAACATTAGTTTTCATAACATACTTCCTTTCTGACATACGGCTGAATATTGAAAGTCGGCTTTAATTTTTTTCAATCATTATTAAAAAGCAAATTTAAAAAAATAAATCATCAAATTTAATTTTCATTAAATATTTTAAAAAATCAAGACCTTTATTCAGCTATTTTAATATAAAGATCATGATTAATTAAAAATAACATTATACCATTCAAATGTCAATTGCAAGGCAACTGTGCATCCTGCACAGCTCAGGCGATATTCAGGTTTTTTAGGGGACTTTTTCGCACAGAAATGTCAGTCTCTTTATGGCGGTTCAATTCCGGCTATAATTGAGTGCTGGAAAAAGGCACCGGGCCAAAAAGATTTTAAGCAATATTCTTTTATGCTATAATAAATTGTAAATTACATATCCGCGTATAATACAGAATACATAATAATTAATGGCATGGTTTGATTTTGCATGAATATCGGGGTAATTTTATTTTGGATTTATCCTTACGATGTTTAGAGAATCAGGAGGTACACTCATGAACGATAAACCGGGAAATCGCAAAAAGCCATCAGATCCTTTTGCGGCTTCCATGAATAAAGAAAAAATTACTGATATTAAACCAGTTAAAATAGCATTAAAAGTCCTTGTGCTTACTATTGTTATTGTCTTTGCCCTGCTTTTCGTTGCCGGCAGCGCTTTAGCCGGCCTTGCAAGCGGTGGCTTTTACGGAATTATCAAAGCAACACCCATGCTTGATCCGAAGCTTTTCAAGACAATGAGTTTCAACTCCTATGTCTATGATTCCGAAGGCAATGTAATTGCCGAATTGAAAAAGGAAGAAAACCGTGTCTGGATTGATTATGCGGACATCCCCAAAAAATTGATTGACGCCTACATTGCCGTTGAAGACAAACGCTTTGAGGAACATAGAGGCGTGGATTTCAGAAGAATAGGCAGCGCTGTGATTACTTACGCAAGAAAACTGCTGGGCGCGGATGTGGATATAGAAGGCGGAAGTACAATAACCCAGCAGCTTATCAAAAACCTGACCAAAAAAGATCAGGTAACCATTCCCAGAAAACTTCAGGAACAGTGGCAGGCCATGCAACTTGAGAAGGTATTGACCAAGAAGGAAATCCTTACTTACTACCTCAATAATGTTCCCATGGGCGGTAATTTCTACGGTATTGAAACTGCAGCCAAAGGATATTACGGTAAGGACGTCCGTGAGCTTTCCCTTGCAGAATGCGCAAGTCTTGCCGGTATCACCAACTGGCCAACCAAATACATGCCCATTAACGAAAAAAATATTGAAGCAAACTTAGCCAGAACCAAAATGATTCTTGGCCTTATGCTTGAACAGGGAAAGATTACCCAAAGCGAGTACGATGAAGCCATAAACGAAACTATCAATTTCAAATACAACCCTGAAGCAGGTAAGGTCATGCAGACCAGTAACCAGTCCTATTTTGTTGATGAAGTTGTAAAAAGCGTAAAAGAATCTCTGATGAAGATTTACGGATATACAGAACAGGCTGCATTGGATATCGTATATAATTCAGGTCTTCATATTTATACCACTATGGACCCAAATGTCCAGAAAGCAATGGATGAGGTATTTACCGATCCTCAATTCTTCTATGCCGATAACAAAAAATCTGATGAACTTCCACAGGCTGCTATGGTTGTTATGGACAAGGACGGATACGTACGCGGTATTTACGGCGGTCGCGGCAAGAAAGAGGGAAGTGTGTTTAATCGCGCCACACAGGCAAGAAGACAGCCCGGATCAGCTATTAAACCCATTCTGGTCTATGGGCCCGGTATCGACAGCAAGACTATTACAGCAGCTACTGTTGTGGACGATGTAAAGCAATACCTTCTTCACGACAAGCCCGACACTGAATGGCCGAAAAATGTTGAGAACGTCAACTATGGTCTTACAACCACCCGTGTGGGTTTGTACAAATCACGAAATGTCGTTGCTACACTGCTGTTGAAAGATTACGTTGGTGTTGACAATGCCCTTAATTACCTTGCGAATCTTGGTATTGACAGAAAGGACGAGAAATACCTTTCAATTGCCATGGGCGGCTTTAACAACGGCGTGACACCGCTTGAATTGGCCGGAGCTTATACGGCTTTTGCAAATAAAGGGGTATATACTAAACCCATATTCTTTACAGAAGTTAAGGATCATGACGGAAATGTGATTCTGGAAAACAAACCTGAAAGATCCCAGGTATTTTCCGAGCAGACCGCATTTATTATGAACAGCATGCTTCAGGACGTTATCAAGAAAGGTACCGGTTATCCTGAAGGTATAGTGAAGTATAAGAATGCTGACGGTAAGATCGTTACCATTCCTTCCGCAGGAAAGACTGGTACCACCGACAAGAACACAGATAAGTGGTTTGCGGCTTTCACACCGTACTATGTAGGGGTATCCTGGTATGGATATGACAAGATAGTCTCCTTGGACAGTGTTGAATACAACAACGCCAAAAAGATATGGAACGCGGTTATGACCAAGATACATGAAAATCTTGAACCCGCTCAGTTCTTTGATAATACTCCGCCTAATATTGTTACACGCAACATCTGTATGGATTCGGGCAAAATTGCCACCGACCTGTGCAAGAGCGATCCTCGTGGAAGCAGGGTTGTATCCGAGTACTTTATTGAAGGAACTGAACCGGCATACAGCGATACCTGTACAGTGCATGTAACCGCAAGGGTATGTACAGAATCCAAGGACGCATGGGGAAGATATCTCCTTGCAACCGAAAATTGTCCTGAAAGTACGGTAAAAGATATAGTAGGTATAAAGAGGCCTGTTCAATATACACCCAAATTCCCGGATGACAAGTATCCTGAAGATTATAAATACGAGATAGCCGAAGGAGAGTACTGCACTGTCCATCAAGCAAAGCTGGCACCTCCTGTAAATGAAGATAACTATGATCCATGGGAATTCTGGAGGAATCTAATTCCTGAGGCGAAAAACTTCATTCCGGGGGAACTGATTCCTCCCCTGAATGAAGACATTGGTGAACCTGCCACCGAAGGAAACCATGATGGTGTATAACTGACAGAAATAGCTACAAAAAGTATGAATGGCAGAGTCTTTAAAGTGCAACGGCTCTGCCTTTTTTGCGTCCTCAGCTTAGGAAAGCTATTGCGCGCAAAGGTTCTGCCTTTTTCACGTCCTCGGCTTATGAAAGCTGTAAGGCTCAACTCAATCGCCATTTTTCGATGGGCTCCTTATTGAGCTGCGCATTTCACCAATAGTTTTTAGCCTTCTCTTTCGGATTGCTCAAGGCAGAGCCTTTGCACGTCACAACTTTCCTGAGCCGAGAGCACATAAAAGACTGCGCCACTTGGACTTAATACTTGACATTAATTCAGTCGTTCTTTTCCTCGTTCTTTTGCTTTGGGGGCTTTGGACCAAAGAATTGATAGTAATAGCAAAGCATTCCGCCGTTATAAAGTTTGCGGTTTTTATCCGCCTTCCGTCCGAAATACTTTTCAAATTCCTGATCTGCATTGATAATATAGAATGACCATGTATCAAGTTTTCTGAAGGCTTTGCCCATGTCCTGATACAGACGGTTGTTTTCCTTCTTCTCGCCTATTCTTTGACCGTAGGGAGGGTTTGTAACTATAAAACCATACTTATATCTTGAAGATATTTCTCGTACATCCCTGACCTGAAAATGGACTACTTTATCCACCCCGGCCTGGCGGGCATGATAGTTTGCCATGCTGATTGCCTCAGGGTTGATGTCATAACCCTGTATAAGAACGTCTTTTACGGGTTTAATAAGGTCCCTTGCTTCAGTCAGAGTGCGGTACCATATTTCCTTAGGAATATTGGGCCATTCCTGGCAATCAAATTCCCGGTCGAGGCCGGGTGCCTTATTCATAGCCATTAATGCGGCTTCTATGGGTATGGTACCTGAGCCACAGAAAGGATCAATCAAAGGCCTTCCTGGAGACCAGCGGCTTATCAAAAGCATTGCGCTTGTCATGGTTTCCTTTATCGGTGCCGAATATGCCAGGCTCCTGTATCCTCTTTTGTGGAGACCTTCTCCGGAAGTATCTATTGATATGGTTACTTTATCTTTAAGTATTGTGAACTCTATGCGGTATCTGGGTCCTGTTTCAGGGAACACCTGAAGTTTATATACAGTTTTAAGTCTTTCAACAATGGCCTTCTTAATGATGGACTGACAGTCCGAAACACTCATGAGAGTTGATTTGGCGCATCCGCCTGTTACAGGGAATTCGGCTTCTTTGGGAAGCCAGTTCTCCCAGGGAAGGGCTTTTACTGCCTCGAAAAGCTGGTCGAAGGTTACAGCAGTAAATTCGCCCATCAAAATATGAACCCTTGCAGCGGTCCTGAGCCAGAGATTAGCCTTGCAAATAGCCTCAAGATCGCCACTAAAATATATCTTTCCATTGTCGGTATAGGTATCACCATAACCCAGATGCTTTATTTCTCTGGCTACAACGGATTCTATGCCAAATGCTGCAGTTGCAAACAGTTTTATTTCTTTCATTAATTCTCCTTAATTTACTTACTTTCAAGAATTATATTGTGCTTCATTATTTTTCATTATTCCTTCCCCACCTCATGAATGGTCGTCAGCATTGAAGACAGAGCCACCGAGGAATTCTCTTAAAATGGAGTTCATTGGAACTTTATCGCTGGGAGCCGCAAGAATATAGCTTAAAAATTCAAGTAAACGGCGGGCTTCCGCATACTGAGGCTGTTCGGGAGTGATCTCCTGCAATAACGGCACAGCAAGAGGTTTTATCATCGAAAGCTCATATATCAGCGAGGAGTTGAACATTACGTCCGCCTCTTCCTGGAATGGGAATATATTTCTTTCCTCACCTCTTCTGACGCTTGGCCACATATCGATGGTCTTTGGCGCAGGAGTTCCGCGGTACCTGTTATCCCTTACGATTCTTCTAAGCAAGCGTAAATCGGTAGTGGGGATACGATTATGCATATCTATACGCATGGAGGTTATGGCACTTATATAAATATTAAATTTATTTTCTTGAGCCACCTCGCTTGTCAAACGCGGATTAAGCGCATGGATGCCTTCAATTACGAGAACCTGCCCATCTTCAAGTTTCAACTTCCGTCCGTTGTACTCCCTTTTACCTGTCACGAAGTTATAAGTCGGAAGGTTTATTTCGCCGCCATTCAAAAGGGTATTAATATCCCTGTTGAATAGCTCCAGATCCACTGTTTCAAGGGCTTCGTAATCTGGCTTTCCATCCTCATCCAAAGGAGTTCTGTGCTTTTCCACAAAATAATCATCCACTGAAATATTCAGGGGTGTAAGGCCATTTACCCGAAGCTGCACGGACAGCCTCTGGGCAAAGGTTGTCTTACCTGACGAAGACGGGCCAGCGATCAGAATTACCCGCTTATGGGGCTGGTTATGTTTTATCAAATCCGCAATCCTTGCAATTTTCTTTTCGTGGAGAGCCTCTGCTATAAGAACCAACTCGCCAATTTTTCCGGATTCCACAACATCGTTCAGATTTCCCACATCTTCAACACCGAGAATGCTGAGCCAATCGCTGTACTCGGTAAAAATCCCAAAGAGTTTCATGGGTATACTGACTTCCGGAATCTCATTAGGGAATTCTTTTTTGGGCGTCATGAGCACAATTCCGTCATGGTGGGCTTCTATCCTGAATAATTTGAGATAGCCGGTACTGGGAACCATATATCCATAGAAGTAGTCTTCTACGTCATCAAGTATATAAAGTGAGACATAATCCTTTTCGCGGTGTTTTATGAGGCGGTATCTGTCTTCCCTTCCCTTCTTAAGGAAAATCTGCCGAGCCTCATCTATTGGAAGAGTGACTTTCATAAACTCCTTGTTCTCTTCAATTAATTCCTGCATCCGTTTCTGGATGCGCTGAGCATCTTCAGGAGTCACTTTATAGTTCAATATCTCAAAGAATATGCCTCTGCTGACAGAATGGCGGATCTGAACCTCCTTTTCAGGGAACAGGTCATGTATAGCCTTTACAAGCAGGAAGGTCAAACTCCTTTGATAAATCCTGATGCCGTCCTCACTTGTAAGATCCACATAATTAATATTACATTCATGTTCAATGCGGTAAGTAAGCTCTTTGATTTCATTATTGACCAGTGCAGCCACAATAAGGGAGTCTTTTTTGCCTTTTTTCCCTCTTACAAGCTCTTCAATTTTTGTCCCTTTGTCAATAAGTAAGTTCTGCCCATTCAAACAAATATTGATCTTATCATTATTCATACACAATGCGCTCCTTACCCCGAATTTAAAAATATTATCCTATATTAAGTTTTTATCGGCAATAATGGGAAGAATCTTCAATGCCTTTATTATGGATACTTCTTAAAGCAATAATTCATGACAAAAATCAGGAGTATTTTTGAAAGTTTCAAGCCATATTGACCTCTGAAGTTTTTCAATGTGAGCATTTTTAATAAAGAGCATTCTTGCTGTGGAATAAACTTTTCATTTGGTAAGAAAATATGAATGTTACCTGGATATGATTTATTAGGGGTGAAGTCCTTGAATGAAGGATTGGTAGTAATAGTCCGGTCAATAATCGGATTTTTTTCTCTGCTCATTTTTACAAGAATAATCGGTAAAGAGCAAATAAGCCAGCTTACCTTTTTTGATTACGTATTGGGAATTACTATAGGGTCCATTGCGGCTACGGCTTCAACAGACCTTTCCAGCAGGGCATGGCCCCACTGGGTGAGCCTATTAACCTGGGCAGCACTGGGATATATAATGGAAGTTATTACACTGAAATGGAGGTCTGCAGCCAAGTACTTTGAAGGTCAGCCGGCAATTATCATTTACAATGGCAAGATCCTTGAAAAAACATTAAAGAATGAACGGTACCGCATATCGGATATACTTTCTCTCTTGAGGAACCAGGGGATATTTGATATTAACCAGGTTAACTTTGCGATTATTGAATCCAACGGCCGTTTATCGGTAATGAAAAAACCTGAATACCAGCCGCTTACTCCGAAAGATATGAATATTCAGGTACAGGACAACGGTTTAAATACCATCCTGATTTATGACGGAATATTGATAGAAAACAACCTGAATGAACTCAAAAAAGATAGAAAATGGCTCATGGAACAATTAAACAAACAGGGTGTATACGATATATCAGAGGTTTTTCTTGCTTACGTGGCACCTTCGGGAAGCTTTTACATTGACAAATACTCAGACCATGTGGACTGCCCCGACGAATTTGTATAACAACATCTAAAAAGGAGTTGTCATTCTTGAAAAAATTTTTAAATGCAGCCCTTCCGGTATTTATTCTGATTATATTTGTAGTTGTCATGCAAAGCGGAAGTTTTCTGAAAAGGCCAATTGGCGATGAAGAAGATATCTCCCGGTCTATTTTTGCTTTGATGGAAGAAGTCCAGAATGAAAACTGGGATGGAGCACAGAAAAGAGCGGAGAAACTTAATGAAACCTGGGCCAAAATCGTAAAAAGAATACAGTTCAGTTCCGAGAGGGATGAAATCCATTCCTTCTATGCAGCCCTTGCCAGGCTCAATGGAGCCATAATGGCCGAGGACAAGTCAGCAGCCCTAATGGAACTAAATGAGGCATATAACCATTACAATCGTCTTGCACAATAGACATAATAAAAATCGCTCCAATAAACTGGAGCGATTTTTATATATAAGATTCTTTATGCTTTTCCTGAACATTCTGTAATTGACAGACTTATACCAAGCGAGCTTAAATCCTTGCAACTCCAGACTTTCTGGCAGCCTCAGCTACTGCTTTGGCAACCGCCGGAGCAACCCTCTTGTCAAATGGGGAAGGAATTACATACTCGGGTGACAGTTCTTCATCTGTAACAATGGAGGCAATTGCCTTAGCTGCGGCTATCTTCATTTCTTCGTTTATGTCGCTTGCTCTAACATCCAATGCTCCTCTGAAAATTCCGGGGAACGCAAGAACATTATTGATCTGATTTGGGAAATCGGAACGACCTGTACCGACAATTTTTGCTCCTGCTTCAATTGCGTCCTCGGGCATAATTTCAGGAACAGGGTTAGCCATTGCGAAAATAATGGGATCTTTGGCCATGGATTTAACCATTTCCTTATCAACCATATTGGGAGCTGATACACCCATAAATACGTCAGCTCCAACCAATACATCCTTCAGTGAACCCTTTTTCATTTCGAGGTTGGATATTTCAGCCATGAGTTCCTTTTCAGGATTCAATCCCGGACGTCCTTTATAAATTGCACCTTTGGTATCACAGAGTATTACCTTTTTAAGACCCATGCTCATAAGAAGCTTGGTAATTGCAATTCCTGCCGCTCCGGAACCATTGACTACAACTTCTATTTCAGAGATGTCCTTTTTAACAATTTTCAATGCATTCAACAATGCAGCCAGTGCAACTACGGCTGTACCATGCTGGTCGTCGTGGAAAATAGGAATATCGCATTCAGCCTTAAGTCTGCGTTCTATCTCAAAGCAACGAGGAGCGCTGATATCTTCAAGATTTATACCTCCGAAGCTTCCTGCAAGGAGTTTAATTGTGTTTACAATAGTGTCAACATCTTTTGAACGGATGCAAAGAGGGAATGCGTCAACATCACCAAAGCTCTTGAACAGTACACATTTACCTTCCATAACCGGCATACCGGCTTCAGGACCGATATCTCCAAGGCCAAGAACAGCGGTACCATCTGTTACAACTGCAACAAGATTATGGCGCCTTGTGTATTCATAAGACTTGTTTACATCCTTTTGGATTTCAAGACAGGGTTCTGCAACTCCAGGAGTATAAGCAAGGGATAAATCCTCCTTGGTTGCAACTGGAGCCCGGCAAGTAACTTCAATTTTGCCTTTCCATTCCGCATGTGCTTGAAGCGCTTTTTCTTTGATAGTCATGATTGTATCCTCCTTAATGCTAAATATTTTTTACCTCAGATAAAACAGCTTTAACTGCCTTGGCCGATTCTCTGAGCAGATTTTCTTCCTCAGGTGTGATATTGAACTCAATAATTCTCTGTGCGCCTTCTGAATTAATTATTGTGGGAAGGCTTATAGCAACGTCTTCAATCCCATATTGTCCTTCAATAACTGAAGATACTGTTCTTATGGTATTTTGGTGTTTCAGGAGAGTTTCAACAATGGTGCTGGTAGTAATACCTATTGCATAATAGGTTGCACCTTTATTTTTTATTATGGTTGCTCCAGCTTTTTTTACACTCTCTTTTATTGCCTCTTTGTCAGCTTCTGTAAATCCATTGCCATGAAGGTTACCGTAATCAAGAACATTCATACCGGCAATATGTGTAGCACTCCATAAAGGAATCTGAGAATCTCCATGTTCTCCTACAATATATCCGTGTACGTTTCTGACATCCACGTTAAATTTCTTAGCTAATTCGTGTCTGAATCGAGCACTGTCCAAAGCGGTTCCGGTGCCAATTACTTTACCGTTGGGCAGCCCGGACCATTTTTGTATCATATATGTAAGAATATCAACCGGATTTGCTACGACCAGAATTGTACCTTTAGTATAATGTTTCATAATATTATTGGTAATTTCTTTGGCAAGAACCACATTTTTATGTGCCAACTCAAGGCGTGTTTCTCCAGGACTTCTGTTTCTTCCGGCTGTTACAACAATAACATCACAATCTTTAACATCAGAATAATCACCGGCATAAACATTGATCTCATCAACAAAGCAGAGACCATGGTTTATATCCATCGCTTCGCCTATAGCTTTTTCACGAATTGCATCAATCAATACTATTTCCCGCGCATTTTGCTGCAGCGCCATAGCGTAAGCTGTTGAAGCTCCAACAAATCCTGTTCCGATAATTGCTACTTTACTTCTTCCACTAGCAGATATAAAATACACACTCCCGTTGTACGTTTTATTGTTAAAAAAATAACATATATTATAATATCACTTAATGCTAAAATTGCTATTGTAAAAACACACAAATCGACAATAAAAATGAATAATAAAATGTATGATAAAGAACAAAACTATTATTCCATGCCATTTTTACTGAATAAGGCATTATTAAATTGGAAGTAGTTGGTTGTATCACAGACGGCCTCCCGGTCAAGGTCGTGGCGCACAAATATAAGGGGTGCTGTGTACGGATCAGTTCCAAACCAGACACCCCTTAATTTCCACTGAATCAAAACAATCTTTGCTTACAGGAAGAATTATTTATTCTTCAGGTTGAACCAAGCATTCAGTCCGGGATATTCTGCAACTTCACCCAGTTCTTCTTCGATTCTCAGAAGCTGATTGTACTTGGCAACACGGTCTGTTCTTGAAGGAGCACCGGTCTTGATTTGTCCTGAGTTGGTAGCAACTGCGATATCAGCAATTGTTGCATCCTCGGTTTCACCGGATCTGTGTGAAGTAACCGCTGTGTATCCGGCACGGTTTGCCATCTCAATAGCTTCGAGGGTCTCGGTGAGAGTACCGATCTGGTTAACCTTAATAAGGATGGAGTTTGCAACTCCCATTTCAATACCCTTCTTGAGGCGTTCTGTGTTAGTTACGAACAGGTCATCACCAACAAGCTGAACTTTCTTGCCCAATTTTTCGGTAAGAAGTTTCCATGCATCCCAGTCTTCTTCGGCTACGCCGTCTTCGATAGAAATGATGGGGTATTTGCTGCACATTTCTTCCCAGTATGCCACCATTTCTTCTTTGGTCATCCACTTGTCGATCTTCCACCAGTAGTACATGCCTTCCTTGCCTTTAGCCTTAGCCTCTTCATACATTTCTGTGGAAGCAGCGTCTATTGCGATGCGGAACTGTTCGCCAGGCTTGAATCCAGCCTTCTCAACAGCTTCAAGAATAACCTGGATTGCTTCTTCGTCAGATTTGAGGTTTGGAGCAAATCCGCCTTCGTCACCAACAGCTGTTGAATATCCTTTTGATTTAAGAACGCTCTTTAAGTTATGGAATACTTCTGCACACCACTGGAGAGCCTGGGTAAAGCTTGTTGCACCAACAGGCATAATCATGAATTCCTGAATGGTAACGGAGTTGTCAGCGTGCTTACCACCATTGATAATGTTCATCATAGGAACAGGAAGAACTTTGGAGTTGGTTCCACCGATGTATTCGTACAAAGACAGACCGAGAGCTTCTGCCGCTGCTTTTGCAACTGCAAGGGAAACACCCAGAATAGCGTTGGCACCTAATTTACCCTTGTTCGGTGTTCCGTCAAGCTTAATCATAGTCCTATCTATTAAAACCTGGTCAAGAACATTCATGCCGATAATTTCAGGTGCAATGATCTCGTTGACATTCTCAACTGCTTTTGAAACACCCTTGCCAAGGTAACGGGACTTATCGCCGTCACGTAATTCAACAGCCTCAAAAGCACCGGTAGATGCGCCGGAAGGAACAGCAGCTCGTCCAACAAAACCGCCTTCAACAAAAACTTCTACTTCTACTGTCGGATTTCCGCGGGAATCAAGTATTTCTCTGGCAAATACGTTTTCGATCTCTAAGTATTGTTTCATATGGTAAACTCCTTTCCATCGATTGTTAATTTAATAACCACATATTAGCATACATTATGTTAAATAAAAAGTAAATACAGCACTTTGACGATAAGTATTCTTAACATAAAAAAAGATCCCTATACCCGAAATATAGGGACCTTTAAGAGTGGTTATTTATGAAGAATAGGAGATACCTTTTTATAAGTCAGGAATGTCAGAAGAGAAATAACAATTACCTTAAAAATATTGAAAGGTACTATGCCATACATGACAAGGGTTCTTAAATCAATAATGGCCTGATTGTTCTGAGTTCCTGCCTCTACAATGCTCTGCATTGACTGCTCGGCTGTCATTCCGAATTGCTCGGCAAAAATCTTTATGTACAGCGGAATAAGTACATAATAGTTCATTATAGTAGCTACCACAACCATAGAGACTGACCCTGCAATAAGGCCTGTAACCGCAGTCTTAATTGATTTGTTTCTCTTGTATATCACTGCTGCAGGTACAACAAATGCACAGCCTACAATGAAATTTGCAAGCTCGCCAATACCGCCTGTGATAGTAAAAGCTACATGCACCAGATTCTTGATAAGTTCAATGAATATACCTGCCACCGGCCCCAGCGCAAATGCGCCTAAAAGAACAATCAGTTCGCTTAAATCAAGTTTAAGGAATGATGGCATAAAAGGTATCGGGGTTTCAATAAACATAATTACTGTGGCCAGTGCTGCCAATATTGCCACCTTGGCAATGTACTTTGTTTTGGTTTTTTCCATTTTGAGTCCCTCCTAAAAATATTGAGCGATATAATTTCAGGGCCTCGTTGTACAAAAAAATCCCTGAAGCAAAATACTTCAGGGAATTGCATACCTGTACAATTATATCTTCTCCCATCCAGACTATACTGTCGGCCCCGGAATCTCACCGGATCTGCTAAAAAGCTCGCGGGCTTATGGATTAACCACTTACCGCCGGTCGGGAATTACACCCTGCCCTGAAGATTACTTTATTAATTTGTATCTTAATTATATGCACTTCAGCTGTCGTTGTCAATATCAAGAGCAAATTGCTACAAACTGGTTTTGCCTTAAAGCTGTGATGTGCAAAGGTTCTGCTCGAGGAAAGAGGCCGTGCAAGTGGCACAGTCTTTAAACAATCCGCAGGCGAAGGTTTAAGTTGTTGGCGAAATGCGCAGCTCGATTGGGGGCGATCGACAGGACGTCGAGCGAACGGCGCTTGCCCGGATGGCAAGTTCGCCCGCGTACCCCAAGAGAGCAAGTATTGAGCCTTACAACTTTCCTGAGCCGAGGACGTGAGAAAGGCTGTGCCACTTGTACTTTACAGCTTTCCAAGCCGAAGACGCGTAAAATGCAGAGCCTTTGCACCTAATCATATCGCGCAATGTATTTTCCCAACAACTTGAACCTTACAATATGCAAATCAATACATCTTCAAAGCGAAAACAGGGCATACGCTTGAACAATAGCCGCAAAGGACGCATTTGCCGGTATCGATCTGAAGCCCGTCATTGTTAAGCGAAAGCGCTTTCTGTTTGCATCTTTCAACGCAGCTGCCGCATTTCTCACACCAAAAATCCACATGCAGCGCCTTTTTGGTTTGAGGCCGGTATTCATCAAGAGTTGAAAGACTCTTTTCCAGATCATTGAACAGAGCTACATTCATTCGTACTTCTTCCAGACTCTGCATGCCCATGGCTACCGAATGTATGTATGGAATTGAAGTAACAAATTCAACACATTCCCTGAAGGAATGGAGTAAATTTCCTCCTCCGAAGGGCTTCATCCCGTAAATGGCTTTTCCCGCCTCATAAGCTTCTTTTATGGCCATAAGCATTTCATCCATGGTACCATCACAGATTCCAAGTCCCGCTTTGTTTGTAATAGGATGAATAACCTCAATCTCAGGAAAGACGGCTGCGGCTTTTACCGCCGCGATATGGTGGGTGGAAAGCCCCACAGCACGGATAATGCCCTTTTGTTTGAGCTCCAGATAATACTCCAATGCTTCCCAATGCCCACGTATGGTGTGCTCACTTTCCTGTTCGTGCATAAGCCATATATCAATGCTATCCAGGCCAAGTTCCGTAAGGGCTTTGTCGACCGTCCTTTTTGCTTCTTCCCTGTCATAGGCATAGGATTTGGAAGCGATTACAGGTCGTATACCTGTTATTTCCATCGCCCTTCGAATATGCCTGTATGTATCATACAGGTCAGCCGTGTCTATAAAGTTGACTCCAAGACTTAAGGCCTCTGCAATAACCTCTGCCCCCTCATCGGTAGAGAGATTTTTTTGGAGCGGTCCAATAACCAGACCTCCAAAACACAATCTTGAAACCATTATTCCCGTATTTCCCAATTCACAATATTCCATCTGTTTCTCCCTGACTTCCGATAATTTGGCGATAAGGACAGCCGATGTATTTTTTTCAGCATTGAATTAAAATAACAAAGCCCGGCATTAACGCGGGCTTTATAATAACAACATCCGTATTTTTGCACATTCAGTAAATAAAATTACTGAAAATAATCACTCCAAATAATGCCTTACAAGTTCTTCAATAATTTCATCACGTTCAAGCCTTCTTATAAGGCTTCTTGCATTCTTGTGGCTGGTAATGTAGGTAGGATCACCTGACATAATATATCCCACAAGCTGGCTGATTGGGTTATACCCCTTCTCAGTAAGTGCTTCATAAACCTTCAGAATGATTTCACGGGTTTGATTTGTGTTATCATTATTAAAGTCAAACTTCATCGTTCCTGAATACATCAGCCTTCACCCGCTTTCTGCCCTTTAATCGGGAATTTTTTATAATTATGATGTAAAAATCATAATATTATTATCATATTAATACATACAGGTCTTTAAATCAAGTTATGATAAGCAACTTTAATAATTTTGCCATTAAAGTGCAATTCCTCTGAGGCTTAATCCCTCTACGGAATCCAACCTGACGTTTATTATTTCCCCTGCATTTTCACGTTCGGTCCTGACAACAACAGGCAAATAATTAGGGGTATGCCCTTCCATATCATCGGAATTCTCACCTGCAGGTTGTTCTATGAGAACCGGCATTTCCCTTCCGATAAAACTTGCAAGAACATTTCTCTTCATTTCCTCTGCAAGTTCAATCATGATTTTGCTTCGATGCTCCTTGACCGTGGCATCAATCTGGGATGGGTACCTTGCCGCCGGTGTTCCCTTTCTGGGAGAATACTTAAATACATGAATCCACAAAAATCCAATCTCTTTGCAGAATTCATAGGATTCTCTGAATTCTTCCTCGGTTTCGCCCGGGAATCCCACCATAATGTCTGTTGTAACAGTTACATCAGGTACTTTTTCCCGCAGTCTTTTTACAATATTCCTGTAATCTTCAGGAGTATATTTTCTGTTCATCCTTTTTAAAGTTGCGCCACAGCCGCTCTGCAGAGAAATATGAAAATGCGGGCATAGTTTAGGAAGAGTTTCCATACCGTTTACAAAGTCCTGGGAAAGAAACATCGGCTCCAACGAACCAAGCCTGATCCTTTCCAGCCCGTCTACTTTATGCAACTCCCTTATAAGCTCCCCAAGACCGGTACCTTCTTTAACTCCGTAAGATGAAAGATGAATACCTGTCAGGACAATCTCTTTAAATCCCCTTTGAATGAGAGCTTCTGCTTCCTTTATGATCTCAGGAATACCCCTGCTTCTGACAGGGCCACGGGCATAAGGTATTATGCAATAGGAACAAAACTGGTCGCAACCATCCTGAATCTTTATAAACGCCCTGGTGTGATCATCATAGGTTTCAATGGGCAATTCCTCAAAATCGGACAGTTCCTTCCTTTCATTGACATATTTCTGCGGGCCGTTTTCTTTTACTTTCTCAACAAGCTCTACAATATTATGTTTCATATTATTGCCTACAACCAGGTTTACTCCCTCGATTTTTGCCGCCTCATCAGGAGAAACCTGGGCAAAACACCCCACAGCGGCAATGACCCCATCGGGATTGAGCTTGCTTGCCCTTCTGAGCATATGTCGTGATTTTCTGTCACCCATATTGGTAACAGTACATGTATTTACTATATAAACATCAGCGAATTCACTTTCGGGCACAATCTCATAACCGGCATCCCGGAACAGCTTTTTCATGCCTTCTGTCTCCGCTGTATTAACCTTGCAACCCAAAGTTATAAAAGCTGCTTTTTTACTCTTCATTTTAATCCCTTCCAAATGTTACAATAATAATATGAAATCTCTTTACACTTTGCTGATTGATTTTACACATATTTGTTAATAAACTATAAAACAAGCAAGCACTTTACTATCCATGAAAGGCGGTACAATGGACATATGAAAACATTTAATATTCTGCTAAAATCCATCAATGATGTGAAGGACTTTGTAAACATTGTAAACAAGTACGATTTCGATGTTGATCTTACATCCGGAAGATACATTGTTGATGCAAAATCTATTATGGGTATATTCAGCCTTGATCTTTCAAAACCCATTAAAGTTGAAATCCATGATGATAAAGCAGATGATTTCGTAGAAGAAATCAGGGCATTTATAATTGACTAAGCGTCAATAACCTCACATGCAGCATCAGGCTCACCAGCTAAACAGAGGTGGGCTTTATTGCTTGCTAACAAAAAACATTCCAGTGGCTTCACCGCCACTTATTTTATTTCTTAATTTGCATTCCGCTATATAACAACCTGGACCATATTAATCCAGCTTCAGATCTCCCTCTTTAATCCAGCCTATTCTTCTGAGCAAAATGCCAAAGAGCCAGCATATAACCGCAGGAAGTACGAATGCAATAAGAATTAAGCCAACCCAGTCCATTCCGGTTATGGCAATCTTAACTCCCTTTTCAACATCGTTGATCCAACCTGTATATACTCCTATGGGACCAACCAATCCACAGGTACCCATTCCCGAAGCTACTGCAGGACCGTTCATTTCAAGCCTGAACAGGCAGGTTGCTATTGGCCCGGTAACTGCGCTGGTAGCAATGGCGGGTATCCATATTCTCGGATTACGCACAATATTGCCCATCTGGAGCATGGAAGTTCCAAGTCCCTGAGAAATCAGTCCTCCCCAGCGGTTTTCACGGAAAGACATAACGGCAAACCCTACCATGTTTGCACAGCATCCTGCAAGTGCTGCCCCGCCTGCCAGTCCTGTAAGATTCAGCGCAGCGCAGATGGCGGCACTGCTGATTGGCAGAGTTAAGGCAATACCTACAATTACAGATACCAGAATTCCCATTACAAATGGCTGCTGCTCGGTAGCCCACATGACAATCTGGCCAACCCAGCTGGCTGCTTTTCCAACTGCAGGCGCAATAAGCATGGAGAGCGAAGCACCGGTAAAAATGGTAACAAGGGGAGTAACAAGAAGATCGACCTTGGTCTCCTTGGAAACTAATTTGCCACACTCGGCTGCAATAATAGCAATAATGTAAACTGCAAGAGGACCTCCTGCGCCTCCAAGGCTGTTGGCGGCTTGCCCTACCGCAGCCAGAGAGAACAATACGAGTGGTGGGCATCTAAGCGCATATCCTATTGCTATTGCCATGGCTGGCCCGGATATGCTTGATGCAAAGTCTCCTATGGTCTTTAAAAACGGCAATCCTGTCTGTGAGGCAACAGTATTTATAATAGTTCCTATCAGCAATGAACAGAATAAGCCCTGGGCCATGGCTGCAAATGCATCCACCCCATAGCGGCGCGCAGAAATAATTACTTCTTTTTTTATCAAAAATTCTTTTATCTTCCCCATACTACAATCCTTCCATCTAATGCAAAGATCACAATCATTTTGAAAATTCTATGTTCATTAAAGAGTATAAATCATTTTATCCAAATCCAAACCTTTATCATTACATCAAAAAATACAAAAAAACACAAGTCCTGCAATGCGAAAAACTTGTGTATTAATTATACATCAAAAATAAAATATTAAAAGTCTCATCAAAAAGAAGAATACTATCAAAAATAGGAAAAACAAACCGGCTTTTTCTCATATCCAAGGCAGCGCTGAAGAATGGGTATGTATTTTTCGTCACTAATTTTAAGCCTTGAATACTCAATAAGTTTCACAAGGGGAACGGACCCCAGTACAAACGAAGTAAAATCAGATATATCCCCGGTCAGTATCACATCAGTGTGCGGATTTTGAACAACTTCCATCTTATTGCCTTCAATTTTCAGGGTTACCGGACCGCTGTTGGACTTATTGAAGCTGTCCTGAATATCAAGTTTTACATATATCGGAGACCCAACGGGTTCTTCAAAGCTGTCATTCTGCCTGAAAAAAGCGCGCAGATCCAGTACCTTCATCATACTGCCGCCGCACATATGGGCAAGATGCTGAATTCCGTTGTTATATGCAGTATTGAGCCCGTTATCGGGATCATTTGACAGGTAGTAGACATAAGGATCTGTTGTGTAGAGCCTTATTCGTTTTATCTGATCCGACTGGGATGCAAGAAAGGTTAAGAACTGGTTTAATGTTTCCCTATCCTGATATACCATTTCAGATACCACCATATCGGTAATCTTGTCAACATGGAGGTCCACCGGAACCAGCCTGAAACATAAGTATCCTGTAATTCTGCCGTCTTTCCTGCAAATTACGACCTGGTTGTCCCTGAATATTCTTGTATTGTCATTGCTCCTATTGATACACATTCCGTGTGTAACCTGTGCGTAGCGGGAGTAAAAATCCAGAACTTCTTCTCTGTCTTCAGGTCTGCAATAAGAAAGATTTGCCTTATTATCTCCTCTAATAATAGATTCAGGGGTCATGTTGAACATATAGTTCTCGGTTGCAAAGCCAAATCCCATTTTCTTATAGAAAGAATAGTTGAAAGGGTAAAGCGCACACAATACAATCCCTTTTTTCAAAAAATAATCGGTTGCGTATTCAAATAGTGCCTTTGCCGCTTTCTCCTTTTTTCTTAAAAAATTTGTGGCAACATAGCCAACCCCACCCATGGGAATCTGTTTTCCCTTAAAACACATATCAAACTCAAAGAGTTCCATTGAAGCCACGAGGGTGTCATTCTGGTCAAAGTATCCTACAAAAACCCCCTGTTCCCTGCTTATTAGCTCCTGTTTAATATAGGCTGCGCGCCTTTCATCGGCTTCAGGAGGTCTGCGAGGATATGATGTTCTGAGGTTTTCCATTAATGCATCATAATCATCCAAATTCAGCTCTCTAAAGTACATTGTCATTCTCCCGGGTATTAATTTAGTCTTGCGCAAGACAATCAGAAATGTCCGGTTTCTTATATGACGTTTTTTTCTGCTGTCTCAGACTATGCATAACATCGAGTAAAACGCTTCTCTCAATAGAAATCCGGCTTAATTAGATTATATATCATTTACCCGTTATACAACGTACCTTTTGGGAAAGCGTTTGCATAAAAATTTCAAAAAGGGCTGACAGGACTCGGGCTAATATGGATTCTGGGCCACAAATTCAGTCATGCTGATCGTGGCATCAGGGTGATTTTTCAACCTTGAGGCGGGGCATTTGGATGTAACGGGACCGAAAAGAGCTTTGCGGACAGCACTTCTGTGCCAGTCCCTGAATGTGTAAATTCTTATTCTTCGTGAGTTCAATATCTCTTTCATGCCAAGTGTGACAGCATATTTGGGCATTAAATCAATGGCCCCGGACAGGTCTCCGATGCTGTTAACGACCCTTGTTTCATGGGCAATTTTTTGAACATGAGTTCCTGTATTAAAAAACTCTTCGTCGTCCATATCCGTCTCAGGAGGCTCATTAAAAGCCAGATGTCCGTTGATTCCCAAACCGCCGATGCAAAGGTCCACCCCTCCTAATTGCTCCATCATGGGATATATAATTTCACAGTTGTCAGGCGTTGGAAAAATGCGCTGTTCAGGTGGCATAATAAGGGAAGGGTCTATTCTGCTGTAAACCTCCCTGTCCATAAAACCGACAAAACTCAGCTTAGAGTTTGGATCAATCATAGTCAGGTTATCATTAAGGTATTCATCCATATTGAAAAACCAGGTATTTTTCAAAGAGATCCGCATTTTATTGACAAGACGGACAAAGATGGGATAATGGCCTACCGGTCCTACGGGTATGATCATTACTGTGGATTTTCCCTGGCTGTTGTTATTGGATATTTCATTAATCATATCCATAGCCATGTCATAAAAAAGTTCACCATTGGTCTGAGCGATAATTCCGGCGTTTGGATGGTTAACGATATCCTGGCGGGTTGTTTCGTAGATATTCATCTTTCCAACTCCTTTAAAGTATGTGAAACCTTCTGACAGTATTATTTATCTTCATTCCAGATAAAATTGATACATGCAGCAACAATCCACCATATTCCAACCAATAAAAAATCCCCGGACACTTAAGTAGTTCCCAGGGATAATTGCAAATAAAAATGGAGCTGGTGATGCGACTCGAACGCACGACCTGCTGATTACGAATCAGCTGCACTACCGACTGTGCTACACCAGCAAATGACTCATTTATTTTAACAGGGAATGACTCTGTGAGTCAACCGGACACAATTATAGTTTCAGCAAAATTATGTCCGCAATATTAATTATGATTACATCACAAAAAAGATGTCTCCAATGCTGAAGACATCTTCCTTATGTAAACTTTATCTTTTCTTATCTGAAGCCTTTGCGTTTCAGGAAGGTTGGAATTTCCGGCCCGTCAAGCTCTTCATCCACAATAACTGGTTTTTTAATGGTATCCTGAGATGACTTTATATCTGTTGAAAAGAGTTGACCTGGTTTTTTCAATACCGGATCCCTGTCAAAGCCTGTTGCAATAACTGTAATGATTATCTCATCCTCAAGGTTGTCATCAATAACCGCACCGAAAATAATTGTTGCTTCAGGATCTGCAGAAGC
>JAAYLX010000041.1 GCA_012521705.1 Clostridiaceae bacterium
AAATGTCCGGAAAAGTGTTGACTTCCCACCTTTGTTTCTGCAAATAAATTTACTACCGCAGCCAATGCTATTCTCCTGCAATATACCGCCCCAGTGTATGTGGCTTTGTTCGGGAGCTGGCTTCTGAAGGAAAAAACAAGCATGCTTGACTGGGCAACCATTGCGGTGGTATTCGGCGGGATGATGCTGTTTTTTGTTGACAGCCTTGATACCAAAGGCCTTTTGGGAAATATTTTTGCAGTAATAAGCGGCGTAGGTTTTGGCTTGTTTCCCGTATTTATGAGGATGCAGAAAGACGGCTCACCCATCGAATCGGTCATTTTGGGAAATATCATAACGGCCGCGGTGGGGCTGCCATTTATTCTAAGAACAACACCCAGCAGTACAGAATGGGTATATCTTATAGTGCTGGGCATTGTACAGCTTGGAATTCCCTATATCCTTTACAGCATTGCAATAAAGAATGCAACAGCTATAGAAGCGTGTCTGATAACTGTTATCGAGCCGATTTTAAATCCGGTTTGGGTCCTTGTTTTTCTTGGAGAGACTCCCGGCATTTTCAGCATAATAGGCGGCCTGATAGTAGTGGTTGCCGTTACACTCCGCTGCATCTTAGGCTCTATTTCTTATCAGGAGTGACCGAAAAGTCGCGGATAAATATATTGTCCCTTTCAAGGAGATCTTCAACGGTATTGAAACCCAGTTCATTCAGTAACTCTATTACATGGGGATTGTCTATAGGTGTCGGGTAACTGGCAAGTTCACCATACTGGTCCACATATTTTGTACCTTCTTCAAATGGAATAAGCGCTTTCGGACCACCGACGCATCCTCCCACACAGCCCATGCCTTCTATAAAGTTGGCTGTAATGTTGCCCTCTGTTATCTCCTTAAGCAATTCCTTGCATTTTCTTGCTCCATCTGCCTGGGTGGCTTTCAATGGAACCTTTCTGTTAGGGGATATCCTGTCCAGAGTAGTCTGAACCGCTCTGCTCACACCTCCGGTCCTTGCGTATATGCGGCCTGCCGTCGAGGAGTGGTCTCGTTCATCTTCAGGCATATCGGCAAGATTAATTCCCGCAACCTCAAAAAGCTCCTGAACTTCCTGGAATGTAAGGACATAGTCCACTGCGTCGCTGATGTCAGGCTCTTTGGCCTCTGCTTTTTTGGCTATGCACGGACCTATGAAAACTGTTACAGCATCAGGCTTGATACGCTTAATTGCCCTTCCGCAGGCTACCATTGGGGAGACCGAAGGAGGCATGTGAGGTACCAGTTGATTATATATTTTCTTTATCATGGCGACCCAGATGGGACAGCAGCAGCTCGTCAGCACAAAATCCTTGTCGTCATGTATCGTCCTGTCAAATTCCAAAGCTTCCTTCAAAGTAAGAATATCTGCAAAAAGCGCAACTTCAACCATTCCGTAGAATCCCAGCCGCTTGAAAGCCGAACGAAGTTTTCCGGCGGTAACGTCCATTGTAAACTGACCGTTGAAAGCAGGGGCTATCATGGCATAAACCGGAACTTCCCTATTGTTGATTGTCTCAAGAATAGGAAGCAGATCTTTTCTTTCAACAAGGGAGCCGCTTTTGCAAGCCATAATGCAGTCTTCGCACCCGACGCAAACTGAACTGTCAACTACTATCTTTCCGTTCTCGTCCCTTTTGATGGCTGAAAACAGACATGCCACCTGGCAGGATGTTGGTTCTTCCTCACAATGGCCGCATTCGTCAAGATTAAGGACAGCAGGGTATTTTTCGGGGTGAAGCAAATATTCCAGTTGCTGTTCGCTGTACTCCTCACTGCTTTTTATTTTTTCTATTTCTTCATTAAGGGATTTATTTAAAGACGCCCTGACCAATCTGTTGTACATTTCTCTGAAAGTTTCCATGGCAGACTCCTTTCATTCGACTTTTAAAAATTTATTTTTTTATTTAATTTTTGAAAACTGAAACTTTAATATTATGGCTTTTACCAGGGTTTATTAAAAGATTAATTCCCTATATTTTTCCCACTGTTATAAAAAAAGTAACAGTTATATCCGGGTTTAAAAATTATATGATTTTATTTATAAAAATAAGGAGAGGTTATGTGGCGTATAATAATTCAGGAAATGAGTTTATTAAGAGCCATATTTATTACAGATGGCAAGGAAATATAACATGATGTATAATTAGAATGCTTAATGGAAGATTTTACTTATAAAAAATATAAAATATACGGAAAGAGGGACAATCTTAAGATGAAATATGAGAATCTGTACAAGGTAAGACCTATAAAAGACCTGAAAGACATGTTGAACTCAAGCACCGAGCTTTATGGTGATAAAGCCGCTTTTCTGAGCAAACCCAAAGGAAAAAGCGAGTATGAGCCCATTACTTATAAACAATACAAATCCGATGTGGAGGCCTTTGGAACGGCGTTGACAGATCTTGGCCTTAAAGGCAGCAAGATTGCCCTTATAGGCGAAAACCGCTATGAATGGAGTGTATCCTACCTTTCAATCGTAAATGGTACAGGAATTGTGGTGCCCCTGGACAAAGAGCTTCCTGTAAATGAGATTGAAAACCTCATAGTCCGTTCGAAAGCAAAAGCGATAATTTATTCCGGAAATATCAGCGAAAAAATAGAGCCGCTCTTTAAGAAAAATACCGCCATAGAATATTTTATTGGTATGGACGTGGACAGCAGTGACAGCAAAACCCTTTCATTCAAAGCCCTGCTTGAAAAAGGCCACGAACTTGTGAAGGCAGGAAACCGAGATTTCATTGATGCAGAAATTGATCCCGATGTTATGAATATGCTTCTCTTTACATCAGGCACCACCGACACTTCCAAGGCCGTAATGCTCTCCCATAAAAATATCTGCGAAAATCTTATGAATATGTGCTCAATGTTGTATATAGATGAAAAGGATACTTTCCTGTCCATTCTTCCCATCCATCATACTTATGAATGTACCTGCGGATTTCTCTGCCAGATTTACCGCGGATGCACAATCGCCTATTGCGAAGGCCTCAGGCATATAGTCAAAAATCTCAAGGAATCCAAATGTACAATTATGCTTGGAGTACCGCTTATTTTTGAAGCAATGTACAGACAGATAATGAACCAGGCAATCAAACAAAAAGGGAAGGCTGCTGTAAAATTTGCTCTTGGGCTCAGCAATGCATTAAGGAAGGTCAATATTGATATAAGGCGCAAATTGTTCAAACAAATACATGATTCTTTAGGCGGACATATAAGACTGTTTATTAGCGGCGCCGCAGGAATAGATCCACAAATAGCAAGAGGCTTCAGGGATCTTGGAATACCATTGGTACAGGGATACGGTCTTACCGAGTGCGCACCCATAGTGGCGCTTAATCGCGACTGCAACTATAAGGATGATGCTGCAGGACTTCCCCTTCCAAACCTTGAGGTGGAAATTCATGAGCCTGATGCTGACGGCATAGGTGAAATCAAATGTAAAGGACCAAGCATCATGCTGGGGTATTATGAAGATCCTGAAGCTACAGCCGCGGTAATCAAAGATGGATGGTTCTATACAGGGGACAGTGGATATATAGATGAAGACGGATTTGTGCATATTACAGGCCGCAAAAAGAATGTCATTGTGACAGGGAACGGAAAGAATGTTTTCCCCGAAGAAATTGAGCAACTGCTTGACAGAAGTCCGTATATCAAAGAGTCTCTTGTTTACGGCAGGGGTGAGAGTGACGGCGATACGGTAGTATGTGCCAAAATTGTTCCCGATCGTGAAAAGATAGAAGAAGATATAAAGGAGAACGTTATTCCTGAGTCTTCGGTTGAAGAGATAATCAATAATGAAATTAAAAAAGTTAACAAACAGCTTGTGATATACAAACACATAAAAGACTTTTCCATTCAGGACGAGGAGTTCAAAAAGACTACAACCAGGAAAATTAAGCGTCATGAAGAGCTTAAAAACCAGTGATATATTAAGCTGAGAAAAAATATTATTTGTGAAGCAGCTTTGTTAAATTTAAGTTAAGTCTTCGCATTTTACGTTTTTTGTCTTTTGATGGCGAATAGTGTCTGCTATAATGTAAAATGTTTGTAATGGAATGGTTATATTTGGATCTTTGAAGATACTTTTTTGAATTTAATGAGAGGGGAAGCCTATGGTCGCTCTGTACTTTGTTTTACTGTTAGTCTGCGCGTCGGTTTTTGTAAACGGTTGGACAGATGCCCCCAATGCTATTGCAACAGTGGTTTCTACAAGGGTTTTGAGCCCGAAAGCCGCAATTATCCTCGCAACGATTTTTAACCTCGCGGGAGTTTTTATGATGGGAACTGCAGTTGCAAATACCACTGCTAACATCATATCCATAGGAACTGGCAGGGATGCACTGGTTACACTTGCCGCTGCTCAGCTCTCAATAGTAGTTTGGGCTGTATCAGCATGGAGATTTGGAATACCCACCAGCGAAAGCCATGCCCTTATAGCCGGTCTTATGGGAGCGGGCATATCCTTTAAGGGTATAGAGGCTTTTAATTGGGAAGAATTCAAAAAGGTTCTGATCGGACTTGGAGTTGCTACAGTTCTTGGATTTATTGCAGGTTATTTTTTTACAAAATTAATAGTTATACTATTCAGAAGAGCCAACAGGCGCAAGTCAAATGCCTTTTTCTCCTGGGGACAGGTCGCATCGGCAGCTTCCATGGCCTTTAACCATGGCGCCCAGGACGGACAAAAATTCATGGGAGTATTTGCCCTGGCATTAACAGTGGGCGGAATTTTCCCCTACAGTGACAGCCTTGTTATTCCGGCGTGGGTGAAATTGCTTGTCGCGCTTCTTATGGCTGTCGGTACATCAATTGGCGGCTACAGGATAATAAAAACAATGGGCATGGATATGGTAAGACTTGAAAAATATCAGGGCTTCGCTGCAGAAGTTGGAGCTTCAGCCTGTATGACGGGCGCAACATTATTGGGTATTCCTTTGAGCACCACAAATGCCAAGGGAACTGCAATGATGGGAGCCGGCGCAGCAAGGAGATTCTCGGATGTAAACTGGGGTATCGTGAAGGAAATGCTGATTGCATGGGCGTTAACATTTCCGGCTTGCCTGTTATTAGGTTATGGCATGGCGAAACTGTTTAATTTTATTTTCTGATGCAGGGAGGAGTTTGTAATGAGTTTTTTTAGTGGAAAGGATAAAGACTGGTTTGATTTGTTTGTAACTTCAATTTCTTATTCAACCAGAGCTGCACGTGTTCTGCAAAAAGCTTTTGAGGACGGGCTTATAGATTTTGAGGAAATCCAGAAGATTAAAGCCATAGAACATGAGGCCGACGTACATGTTCACCGTTGTCTGAAACTGGTGGAGGAAGCCTTTATAACACCTATTGACAGATCAGATCTGATTGAGATAGTAAGTGAAATTGAGAACATTACCGACTGCATAGACTCCATAGGAAATCACACCTACATGACCTGCATCAAACAGGTAAATGAGGACGCGCTGAATCTTATGCAACTGCTCGTGGAAGCGTGCGCCAAACTTGAGGAACTTATGAAGAACCTCAATAATTACAAGAAGAATCAAAAAGTTATAAATAATTATATAATCGAGATTAACCGTATTGAGGAAATGGGCGACAAGACCTATCTCAACGCAATGCGGACGCTCTTTGAGTTTGAAACAGACGCAAAGAAAATCATTACCTACCAGCTCCTCTATGAAAAGCTGGAGATAGCCCTTGATAAATGCGAGGACGTAGCTGACGCTATCCATAAAGTTATTATTTCAGGATCCTGATAAAAAATATTGGGCCACCGATGGCCAGAGCTACATGCATGGAAAGGTTGTCTTAAGAATTTATATGAGACAGCCTTTTTTTATATTCTTTTTCAGGAAATAAAACTGGTCTGTATCAAGAATTAACTTTAACAGAAAAGTGCAAGCGGAAAAGTCTTTTACGCGTCCTCGGCTCAGGAAGTTGTTTCGTGCAAAGGCTCTGCCTATTGAACAATCCGCAGGTGAAGGTTAAAAGTTGTTGGCGATCGGCGCTTGCTTTTATGATAGATGTTTAAGTGCAAATGGCTCTGCCTTTTGAACAATCCGCAGGCGAAGGTAAAAAGCTGTTGGCGAAATGCGAAGTTCGATTGGGGGTCCGTCGACAGGATGTCGACTGAGCGGCGCTTGCCCGGATGGCAAGTTCGCCCGCGTACCCCAAGAGAAAGAGCATTGAGACTTACAGCTTTCCTGAGCCGAGGACGTGAAAAAAGGCAGAACTTTTGCACGTTTTCGAGAGTTTAAAAAAGGCAAAGCTTTTGTTAGTAAAAGACTTTGCCATTTTCCACTTTATTTTTGGTAAACCGAACTTCGGATGAAGCTATTTTTAAGCGCGTGCCATCGCCTTTTTGTAGTCGGCTGTGTCGGTAAATATTTCATTGGTATACGGGTTCTTCTTAAGTTTAGCTGCTCTGCGGAATACAACTATAACCAGTATGAGATTTGCAACAAACGCAAGTATGCTTATCACTGTCATAGGCACGAAATTGTTGGCATATTGTACACTCTTTACTGCAAATATGCCCTCATCCTGGAAGAGCGGGAATACCTGTGCAAACATGCACCAGATGGCCAGGGTGTGGGCGCGGTTAGCCAGCCATGCACCTTTATTCCAGAAGAATGCCGCAATTGTCGGAGCAAGGAGCAATGCGACTCCGCAGTACCATGAGTGTGTAGGCAGGCAGTTGTAGGTGTACGCGAAATTCCAGATATCATATGCTACGATATATATCCAGATCATATCAGGCCACAGCATGTCTCTTTTGTCCCTGGAAACATATATGCCGGTCCAGCCTGTAATACCAATGATGTTGAGTATGCCGGCAAGTCCGTTTAAGACATTGTGCCATCCTCCATAGAGCTCAACTCCTTCGGAGGAAACCCACCAGCTGTACCAGCCGTTTATGGCTGATTCGAAATCGCTGCATACAGCAATGAGTATGTTAATGGATAGAATCGCATAAGGGAAGTAAACGAACCATCTCTGTTTGCCAACCCACCATTTGTAGCGGATAAGCATAAATCCGATACAGCCAGCCAATGCCGCGTAGAGCTTGGCATAATGGAACCAGCCATTCATGTTTGTGTAGGTTGGATTCTTTAATGCCCATTCGGCACCGTTGGCAACCCCGATAGCAATAGCTATAAAGTAAATCGTAAGTATTGAGGGAATGACAAATAAGAAGGTAATACCTCCGATTTTTGAGCGTCTTGTAAGCTCATTGGCAATTATAAGACAGCCCAATACAAGAAAGAGACCAAACCATTGATACGGCGCATTTTCGCCATAAACCAGGAATAACATAATGACCCTCCAAAATGTATATATTCATCAAAGAGAGGAGCACCCCTCCCTTGACAGACCACCTGACGCTCTTGACAAGACATTACTTTAAAATGTTATTTTTTTATCAATCTTAGTTTAAGATTAGCACTTCCCTTTTGATGTTTCAACTGTTATTTGTCCTATAATTGCCCTCATATTTCCTGTCATTTTAAGATATGCACCGAAAATCACCATAAATCACCGAATATTGAAATGGTAAACTCTGGAGGGGATGGACAGGGATGCATCAAGTAACTCGGCGGCAGAAAATATTTGAAAGCGTATCCAATATGTAGTAACATTATTTCATTATCAGATTTGCCAACCTTTAACAGGCCAGGAGAAAGGGGACCTTAAATGTTAAAAATCAAACAAAGGGCACTTGGAATTATTGTATGCATCGCTATAATTGTAGGACAAGTATCTGCATTTGCTTTGACCCCTGTCCGGGAATATGTGACAAGAGAGCAGGCTGTTGCCTTAATTCTTGATGCTGTTGGTTTGGGTGCTCTCAATGAAACACCTGATGACTTAAGCCGTTTTTCTGACGCGAACGAGGTAAGCCCGGAATATGTAAAATCAGTCGGGATAGCAGTTTCAAACGGAATACTTGCCGGAGCAAACGGAAATCTTTTGCCCAAACAGGATGTAACCCGACTGGAATTTGCCATGTTATTAAGCAGGTCAATCCGTGAACTTCCCGACTTGTACGATACACAGCAATACTCCGATGTTCCTGAGGCCGCTTTTGGAGATGTTAAAAGACTTGCAGGCGCGGGTCTTATGTTTGGTTACGGAGACGGAACATTTGGCATAAATGACTATTTGACGGTATCACAACTTGAAGCGATTTTAGGGCGGGTAAAGAATCTGTCTTCAGTAAGACCCCAGGATGATTTTTACTATGCGCTTAATTATGACTGGCTTACCAATACAAAATTGCCCTCGGGTTATCCGGGAATGACGTCATTTGATGATGCAGGTCTAAGCAATAATGAGAAGCTTAAGGCCATTGTAAAGGAAGTAACAGACAAGACCGGTTCCTGGCGTAAAGGGAGTAAAGAACAAAAATTAGCTGATTTTTATAGCACCATAGTTGACACAGAAAGCAGAAACAAGCAAGGTATTGAACCAATAAAACCTTATCTTGACAGAATAGAACAGGTGGACTCCGCTCAAAAGATGTTGTCACTCTTTGCAGACTTTGAGAATGAGATAGGAGTTAATCCTTTGTTTGGCTTTTCGCCAAGTGTGGATTTGAAGGACAGCAACCGGTACAGCCTTTACGGTTCGGGTATTTCACCGATTCTGCCAGCATCGTATCTTAATATGGACAATCTTCAGATAAATATGCTCTATGAATCTTTTATCGCCCAGTTGTTCATGTTGACCGGTGACAGCCAGGAAGTTTCTCAGGAAAAAGCGAAAAACATCCTCGCCTTGGAGAAACTTTTGGCTCAGAATTCCATGACAAATGAGGAGAGCAGTAAAGTTGAGAATATTTATAACCCATATACCGTTGACCAGTTGGCGGATATGTTCCCGAATGTTGATTTAAATGCATATATGAAGGAATTGGGTTACAAAGACGTTAAAAGTGTTATTGTCGTTGATCCTAAGCTCATGCAAAAAACCGGGGAACTGGTATCCGACGAGAATCTGGATATTTTAAAGACCTATGCCATCTACCGGATTGTAATAAGTACAGCAAGCTATTTGTCCAAGGATCTTGAAAACGCCCTGACTGCGTTTAACAGCACTTTCCTTGGCATAAGCGGCTCATTAAGCGAAGAAGATATTGCCTTTAACCTTTTGAACTCGGTGATGGGCAGCTACCTTGGCAGAATTTATATTGAAAAATATTTCACTGAAAGCGCCAGGGAGGATGTAACAGACATTGTAAAAGAAATTATTTCAACCTATGAAAAACGTATTCAGAAGCTTGACTGGATGAGTGAGACCACCAAAAAGACTGCTATATCAAAACTTAAGGCCTTAAAACTAAAGATAGGTTATCCTGATACCTGGGAGGATCCTCTCAAAAATATTGAAATCAGGTCCTATGAAGATAATGGATCGCTTCTTGGAAACATTTTCGCCATTACCAGGGCACAGACACAGGAAGCGAAGAGACTGCTCAGTAAAAAAGTGGATAAAGACTCATGGATTGTTCCGCCACATACCGTAAATGCATTTTATAACTCCACAAGCAATGAGATTATTTTCCCTGCAGGTATTCTCCAGGCGCCCTTCTATGATGAGAACGCATCAAGGGAGCAGAATTTGGGAGGTATAGGAACTATTATCGCCCACGAGATTACTCATGCATTTGACAATAACGGAGCACAGTTCGATAAAAACGGGAATATGGTAAACTGGTGGACCAATGAAGATTATGCCGCTTTCAGGAGAAAATGCACGGATGTTATAAATCTGTTTGACGGACTTGAAATAGCTCCGGGATGTATTGTCAGCGGTGAGCTTACCGTATCTGAGAATATAGCTGATATCGGTGCCATGGCATGCATCCTCGAGATAGCAGGACAAATGCCTGACGCTAATTATGAAGAGCTTTTTGAAAGCTACGCAAGGATATGGCGTTTTACAGGAACAAATCAGATTTATAAGCTTTTGACATTACAGGACGTGCATGCGCCCAACAAATTCAGGGTAAATCAGGTTTTGAGGAATTTCAAAGAATTCTATGAAACTTACGGTATTCAGCCTGAAGACAGGATGTATCTGTCCCCGGAAGAAAGAGTTACAGTCTGGTAATGCTTGAAAAGGCTATTACCGACTTCTGAAAGAATAAAAATGCCCCTTCCCAGGTCCAATATGGATTAGGGAAGGGGCTTTTTGCTTATGATAAGATCTGATTCCCCTGAAGTTCTATTTGGTGAACAGTGCTATAAAAATATATCTATTCTCAATAACGAGCTTCCATAACCTTGATTAAACGGTAAAGCATTTCATTGACAGGGGTTGCGATTCCATGCTTCTTTCCGAGATTTATCACTGCCAGGGCAAAACTCTCCACTTCAGTTTTTCGATGGGCTTCTACATCCTGGAGCATGGAAGTTTTCCCGGATGGAGAAAGGGTATTTATAATTCTGAAAATCTCCGAAATATCGGATTCATTGAGGTCAATCCCTTCTTTCTGGGCTAACGGCAATACTTCGCGGCTTGCCGATGCCAGAAGTTCGCGGGCCTCAGGTATAGTCTGATATACGCCGTAGGGGGCTCCCATAACCGCAGAGGTCTGGTTAATTCCCACATTCATCATGAATTTCCACCACATTTCCCGGAGAATATCTTTCGGGATTTGATGGCTGATTCCTGCCCGGGAAAATAGATCGGCAACCGGTCCGGCTTTTCCTTTGGCTTCAGGATAGTGCTCCCCGAATACAATTTTGCCATGGGTTGAAAAACGCACTTCTCCGTTTTCCCTTGTAGAATCAAGGCCGACACAAAAGCCATGGAGCACTTTTTCACGGCCGAACACGCTGCTTAAATCATTTTCGCTTGTGATTCCGTTTAATAGGGAGAGGATAATTGTATTTTTCCCTACAAGGGGTTTGATTGTTTCTATTGCTTCCGGAAGGTGATGTCCTTTGGTTGCAATCAGGATGAACTCGGCTTCAGGGCTCTCTTTGTCCGGTACAACACAGTCAAAATAATATCTTGATCCGTTAATAAGAATTCCTGTGCTGTATTGTTTAAACCTGTTTTCATCAACCACTATTTTCACTGAATTCGGGTTCATTTTATGGAAAAGCGATGCATAGGTCGCACCCACTGCGCCAAGGCCGATTATGTGAACTGTTTTTATCTCTGACATTGTATATTCCCCTCTAAAAGTATTATCGTTGACTTTTTGCTATTATACCATTTAAAATCATCATTGGGACAAATATATTTTGTAATTAGATGAATATTTTCTTTTATTGGGTTATAATTGAAGAAAAATGGAGAGTTAAACTATGACATTTGATAAAAATACAACAAGAATTATCGCATCAATTTTGGCGGGTGTTTTGGCTGTATCCATGATCCTCAGCATCGTACTTTCAGGTAATTATTCTTACTGATATGTATTTCATCCATACAGGCAAAACAGTTACCTTCATATTCGCATAATAAGTGTTAACTAACAGATGCCCAACATTCCTTTGTGGGGTTTTTCTTTGTTAAGATTTGTAACAGCAAATACAGGCTTGGAAAGGATGATTTTAAGTTGAATAAAAAATGGTGGAAAGAAGCTGTTGTTTACCAGATTTATCCCCGCAGTTTCAAGGACAGCAATGGTGACGGAATAGGTGATCTCCGTGGAGTGATTGAGAAACTGGATTACTTGAAAGACCTCGGTATAGATGTAATCTGGCTCAATCCTATTTACTCTTCACCCAATGATGATAATGGATATGACATTTCCGATTATTACAGCATCATGTCTGAATTCGGCACAATGGAAGATTTCGACGAGCTTCTTGATGAAGCTCACAAACGTGGAATAAAGATTGTTATGGACCTCGTAGTTAATCATACATCCGATGAACATAAATGGTTTGTTGAGTCAAGGAGTTCCCGCGATAATCCTTACAGGGATTACTATATCTGGCGTGACGGTAAAAACGGCAAAGAACCCAACAACTGGGCTGGCGAGTTCACCCCCTCCGCCTGGGAATATGATGAGAAAACGGGCCAGTACTACCTTCACCTGTTTTCAAAAAAACAGCCCGATCTTAACTGGGAACATGAACCCGTTCGCAAGGCAGTTTATGAGATGATGCATTTCTGGTTTAAGAAGGGAATCGACGGCTTCCGCATGGACGTCATAAACCTGATTAAGAAACCCGCAGGCCTTCCTGATTCAAAGCTTGCCCCCAATACACCCTATGGATATGTTTATGACGGAAAACTTTATGCAAACAACCCCGGTTTACTTGATTTCCTGCAGGAGATGAACAGAAATGTGCTGTCCAAATACGACTGCATGACTGTGGGTGAAGCGGTACATATTACCCCTGAGATTGCAGTGGATTACGTCAAAGAGGATAACAAAGCCCTTAATATGGTCTTTCATTTCGAAGTGATGGACCTTAAGGAGAATTTTGACCTGGTCCGTTTTAAGGAAATCCAGCAAAAATGGTATGACGGCATAATTCCTCATGGAGGCTGGAACAGCCAGTACCTGAACAATCATGACCAACCCAGACAGGTTTCCATATATGGCAACGATAAAGAATACCGTGTATTGTCTGCCAAATTGCTGGGAACAATGATTCATACTCTTCCGGGCACACCTTACGTTTACCAGGGTGAAGAGATAGGAATGACCAATTGTGAGTTTGAATCCATAAAGGAATATAACGATATTCACGCCCGATTCAAATATGACCAGATGGTTAAAAAAGGGATGAGCGAAGAGGATGCCTTAAAATGGCTAAATAAATACAGCAGGGAACATGGCCGCACACCCATGCAGTGGGATGATACTGAAAATGCGGGTTTTTCCACCGGAAAACCATGGCTCAAAGTAAATCCCAATTACAAAAACATAAATGTAAAGGCGGCGCTGGCCGATCCCAACAGTATATTCTACCACTACAAGAAGCTGATTTCTCTTCGGAAGAATAATGAAGTAATGGTATATGGCGACTTTAAAGATCTTCTTCCGGAACATCCACAGATTTATGCCTATACCAGAACCACAGCTTTTGCAAAATGGCTGATCCTTCTCAATTTCTCCGCGACTGAAATTGATGCTGAGCTTGATATCAATGCTGAGGGCAAGGTTGTGCTTTCCAACTATCCGGACTACAAGGGAAAAGGCAGAGTTGCACATTTAAGGCCCTATGAAGCAGTAATACTTGAATTGTAAATCAGAAACACCCTATAAAGGGCAAATGCCTGGTCATCAATTTTCTAAGAACGAGAGTACTAAATTAAACTTTGATACGGGAATAAAACAGTCTGAATATGAGACAGGCAACCGCTGCCTGTCTCATTCTTATTCTCATCGCAGTCAATCATCTGAAAAAGTAGTATGCCTTTTTCCGTCATATCTGATGGGATTAGCCTTTTCTTTCGTATGCTTTGCTTTTCCCTGAAGCTCGGGTACGGGGAAAGTTTCGTTTCTTTCAAAATGTTGTTTTTTGTTACTTTCAGTTCCGTGGGGCTCGCTTGGATCAGGCCGCCTCATTCCTTTTTTGGCCATAAATCACACTCCTTTCAAAAGAATAGTCTTTGACGTTTCCTCAAAAAGCATTCAAATACCCATAATGCGCTTTAACAGAGCCTTCATCAAAATTTTAAAAGAGGAATCCTCAGCAGTAACAACTTTGGACTAGCCGGAATAGTATGTATTGAGCTTGTTCGACAAAAAAGACAAGCTGCAAAAAACAATGGAATTAGAAAGGAGTGAAACAATGAAAAAGAAGATCCTTCAGGTTCCTGTTGTTGTAGGAAAAGGTTCTGCACAGTTTTTCATTGAGAAGGACGTTAAAATTTCACCTCCCAGTCCGCCTATCTATAAGATTGAAAAAATCGATAAGTGGGTGGAAGTATATGACTGCCACGTAATACCCGGCAAGGTGATATTTAACGCCTTCCTGTGGAAGAACATTGCTTATAAAACTGTGGAGGATGTACACGATGGAATCGTCAACGGACCTATCTTCCATGCTACCTTCAAGATTCCTTTCGGCGGTTTCGTAGAAATCGATCCGATCGGATGCGACAAGGTTAAGGAAGGCGATAAAGCTGAATTGCTTGAGGCGTTCGTTGAGGGTGAAAAGGACTTCCTGCACGGTGAAACCTACTGCAAGGGCGTAAAGGTATTTGAGAAACTTCTCGAAAAAGACGTCGTCAAACTCGTCTTCAAGGTTGTAAGAACTGAACACATTCCCGTAGTCTGCGACGAAGAAGACAAGAAAGACGACAAGAAAGACAAATGCGACAAGAAATATGACGACAAATATGATGACAAGAAAGAAGACAAGAAGGACTGGAGAGACGATGGTTACTACGACAAGTACGATGACAAACGTTACGACTGTCGTGGTGACTACTACGCCAAGTGCCGTGGCTTCTATAAATAATAATACTTCATTTTCAGGGCTGCGTTGAACCGCAGCCCTTTTTTATATTTCATATTAATTCTGAGAGAATTATATATGTGTTCTGTGTCTATGCTTTTAAGTACATTTGGAAACTTCATGATTTCTTTTAAGCACTTCTTAGCGCCTGAGAGGATGCGGCAGAAAGATTTAAGTAATATTCTATGTAATTAGTTGATTATTTTTCCAATATCTTATAAAATTTTTCCTGCTTTGGAGTTAATATATAAATAGGATTGACCGGGTGGTCAAAATAACTGAAAAGAGTTCAGTGGTTAATATGAAAGACAAAAATACTATAGTTTCTGCACAGATTAATGCTGCAAAATCCCAGCTTGAAAGCACTGACAAAAGCAATTACGCAAACCAGATAGAAGTGGCGGCTCTCCGGGTAGCACAGGCTGAAACAGCAAAAAATACTGCCCAACGTAACTTTGACAATGCAAAAATACTTTTTGATGCAGGAGTATTGAGCAATGAAGAATATCTCAACGCAAAGGATGCCTTAGATGCCGCCGAGCTGACTCTGAAGGAAGCAAACCTCCTGCTTGAAGAAGCCAGAAAAGGAGCTCCTGCCCACGTTAAAAAAGCATATGCTTCCCAGCTTGAACAGGCCGTTATCCTGAAGGAGACCATATTAAAAACAATGGAAAAGCAAAAGCTTCTATCTCCGGCAGACGGGGTTATACTTGAAGTATTCATTGAGGATAACCAGATTGCCGCACCCGGGATTCCGGCGTTTGAAATAGGGGATACATCCGATCTTGAGATTGAGGCCAATATATTGTCCGAGGAAAGCTACAAGGTTGAAACAGGCGATGAGGTTGAAATTACAGGAGATTTTCTGGAAGATTCGGTTTTGAAGGGCAGGATTTCAAAAATAGCTCCTGTTGCCAGGGACATTACTTCGACCCTGGGAGTAAACCAAAAAAGAGTACAGGTTATAGTTGATTTAGATGACAGTACTTTATTGAAACCCAATTTTAATGTTAGTATTAAGATTGTTACCGAGGTCAGGGAAGATACAATTGCTGTTCCGGAAAGCGCGGTCTTTGATTATGAGGGAGAAACATGCGTATTTGTGGTGCAGGATGGGAAGGCGGCAATAAGAAGAATCACAAAAGGACTTGAGGGGGACCGGCTCATCGAGGTAACGGAAGGCCTGACCGAAGGGGAACTCATACTCGTAAAACCCGACAACAGCATTAAAGAGGGAGTTAGAATTATTTCGGAAGAAACTGTAACTCAGAAAGAATAGTTAAAATTATACGGGACACAGGTGAAGGGATATGAACCAGGTTTTTGAGAGTTTACCTCAGGATAAAAAACAAAAGATTATTGATGCCTGTATAGCGGAGTTTGCAGCAAACGGCTATGACAGAGCTTCCACGAATGCCATAGTGCAGAATGCAGGTATTTCTAAAGGCGCGCTTTTCTATTATTTTGGAAGCAAAAAGGACCTGTTTCTGTATATCTTCAACTATTCAATTGAAAAACTGATGAAATATTATTATAAAGTTAAAGACATGCAGCCCGCGGACGCAATAGAAAGACTGACCTGGTACACCAAACTTAAGCTGAAAGTGTTCCTTAAGGAGCCAGTTATGTCCAAACTGATTGTCGATACAGTAACCAATATGCCAGAGGAACTGAGGGTTGAACTTGAAGACATGGTGAGAGGCATGTATGCGACCTACCTTCCAATGATGATGGGAAATATAGATGACTCTAATTTCAGGGAGGGTGTGGACAAAAAAAGAGCAGTGGAGATTATCTCAATCTTTATCGACGGTTATACTGAAAAGTATCTGAAGGCAGCCAGAAAGCTTTCTTATGAGGCTGTGATAAACGATTTGGACAATATTATGGATGAATACTATAAATATCTTGAGATTTTGAAATATGGCATATACAAAAGTCCGCAGACCTGACAGGTTTGTTGACAGAACCATCAAATAAACTTAGAATAACCGTAAATGACGGTAATTTGCTGGCAACAGCATCGGGAGGTTAGAACTATGAAGAAGACAGCAATCATCCTATTATTAATCCTTACTCTGATTCCATTTAAAGTGAACGCAGCAAGCAATAAGAATAGCAATAAAAATCAGGATATACTTCAACATATCAATTTTGATGATATTGAAGAAGAAATATTGAAAAGAAATCCGACAGTGAAGATGAACGAAAACACTCTTGCTTCCCTGCGGGCAAATCTGGACATGCTTGAGGATAATGCAGAGGATGCTGAAGATGCACTGGATGGTTTTGATAATAACCCGGACATTAAAAGACAATTGGAGGCTGAAATACAAAGACTGGAACAGGAAAAGGCGGAACTTGCAACCACTTTGGTGTCTTATCCTGAGCTTCTTCCCGTCCTTGAATCCCAATACAATACTTTGATAGGAATATACAGAAGCAATTTATTAAACCTCGAAGCCTCTTTAGGTTCCAGCAAAAATGCGCTTAAAAGCCAGTCCAAAATGCTGGATGAGAAGGTGGAGGACATGGAAGATACCATAGACAAGTTTATCCAGCAGTCAAAAATGACTTCCATGCAACTTTCCTGGGCCGCCGAGAACCTGTATATAACCTATAATACACTTGATATGCAGGAGGCAGAGCTGAGTAACAACCTGAAACTTCTTGAAAAACAGATTGAAATAGCAAAGATAAGGGAATCACTGGGCCTCGCTTCAAAAGTTGATGTATTGAATGCCGAGATCAGCCTGCGTGAACTTCAAATCTCCCAGAAAGCTTTGAAAACTCAGAAAGAGGCAATAAAAGGCGAACTCAACCTTTTGTTCGGCCAGGCTTTTGATGAAGACCTTTTGATTGGCGCGGTGCCGGTTTTGGATGAAAGAGAATTATTAAATATTGATTACGATGCCGACCTTTCAACAGCGCTTAATAATAACTTTTCATTAAAACTTCAGGTTCTGGAGAGAAAGAGCAAAGACACTGCCCTTGAAAGAGCTGAAAAAGACAGCTCGCTGAGTGAGGAAGCCGCTGAATTCGACTATGAGAATGAAGAAATCAAACTTGGTGATTTAAGAAAACAGACAGCTCTGGCTTTTTACAAAATTTTCGAGGAACTTTTAAGCAAAAAACAGACATACGCCCTGGAGAATGCAAAATATGAGCTTGCTGAGACAATGAAAGAACAGGTGGAGCTTAAATACAGACTCGGAATGCTGTCTGATATTGGAAGGGAGACCGAACTTAACAACTATTTCAGCAAGATGATAAAAAAATATATTTCCGGTTATGAATTGACCCTTTCTTACCGAAAATATGAATGGATGAAAAGAGGGCTTACTTTGTAAAATAAGATTGGATTTGACATGAATTCACAAGTGTGATAGCATAAATCTGTCTTTTAAATTATATGTAAAGGCATTGAAGGGGACATGCAAAATCTCCACGAGCGCCAAGAGAGGAAATGGCCATGGGCTGGAAGCCATTACCGCGTATCAGGATTTTGAACCACCCCGGAGCCTGAAGGCTGAAACCAAGTAAGCTTTCACGTTGATTACGTTATAATCCCATTGAGTGACAGGCTTTGCCTGTAATCAAGGTGGAACCGTGTGAGTATCAACTCTCATCCTTGAATGGATGGGAGTTTTTTGTTAAAAGGAGTGGAAAAGATGATAGAAATTACTCTGAAAGACGGAAGCAAAAAATCATTTGAAAAAGGAACAACCATTTTGGATATTGCTAAAAGTATAAGTGAAGGCCTTGCCAGGGCAGCTCTGGCAGGTGAGGTGGACGGCGAGGTAAAGGATTTGAATACGCCAATTAATAAAGACTGCCAGCTCAATTTGCTGACTTTTGACAGCGAAGGCGGAAAACACACCTATTGGCACACAACCTCGCATATTATGGCTCAGGCAGTAAAGAGATTGTTCCCAAATGTGAAACTTGCAATAGGGCCTGCTATTGAAAACGGGTTCTACTATGATTTTGACATTGACAAACCCTTTACCCCTGATGACCTGAAGGTTATTGAAGAAGAAATGAAGAAAATCATAAAGGAGAATCTCCCCATAGAAAGGTTCATTCTTTCGAGGGAGGAAGCTCTGAAATTAATGAAAGATGAGCCTTACAAGATTGAGCTTATCAACGAGCTTCCGGAAGATGCTGAAATATCATTCTACAAACAGGGAGATTTTACTGATCTGTGTGCAGGACCCCATCTGCCTTCAACCGGCATGGTAAAGGCCGTAAAGCTTGTGCAGCAGGCCGGCGCTTACTGGAGGGGCAATGAAAATAACAAGATGCTCCAGCGCATATATGGCATATCCTTTCCCAAGGCTTCCCAGCTTGAAGAATATCTGAAAATGATTGAAGAAGCAGAGAAACGTGACCACAGACGCCTTGGCAAGGAACTGGGATTGTTCAGCTTTGACGAGGAAGTAGGTCCCGGTCTTGTTCTGTGGCATCCAAAGGGCGCAAGAGTCAGAATGCGCATAGAAGATTTCTGGAGACAGGAACACATCAAGAACGGTTACGACATTGTATATACACCGCATATAGGCCGTGGCAAGCTTTGGGAGACTTCAGGACACCTTGGTTTCTACAAGGAAAGCATGTATTCTGCCATGGACGTTGACGGTCAGGACTTCTACGCAAAACCCATGAACTGCCCGTTCCATATAGCTATTTACAACAGCAGGCTCCATTCATACCGTGATCTGCCGTTAAGATGGGCGGAACTTGGAACTGTTTACCGCTATGAAAAGAGCGGGGTTCTCCACGGCCTTTTGAGGGTAAGAGGATTTACCCAGGACGATGCTCACTTGTTCTGCGCACCCGACCAGATGCCTGCAGAAATCCGCAGGGTATTGAGATTCTGTCTATATATGTTGAATTCATTCGGATTTGAAAATTATAAAATCTACCTGTCCACAAAGCCAAAGGAGAAATATGTCGGGGATGAAAGCATGTGGGAGGCTGCAACTAATGCCCTTAAGGAAGCAGTTCTTGCCGAAGGCCTTGAATGCGATATAGACGAAGGCGGTGGAGCTTTCTATGGTCCTAAGATTGATATAAAAATCAAGGATGCCTTAAACCGCGAATGGCAGTGCTCAACAATCCAGTTTGACTTTAATGAGCCAGAACGTTTCGACCTGACCTATGTCGCACCCGACGGAACCAGACAGCGCCCATACATGATTCACAGAGCGCTGTTGGGGTCAATTGAAAGATTCTTTGGCGTGCTCCTTGAGCACTATGCGGGAGCTTTCCCCGTATGGCTTGCACCTGTTCAGGCAAGGATCCTGCCCATACTTGAAAGCCATCATGAGTATGCAAACCAGATCGCGGAAAAACTCAGACTCCATGATGTTTACGTTGAAGTAGACACCAGAAACGAAAAAATAGGATATAAGATCCGTGAAGTTCAGATGGATAAAGTGCCATATATGCTGGTTATCGGCGACAAGGAAATGGAGAGCGGAACTGTTTCAGTAAGATCAAGAAAAGATGGGGATATTGGGTCCATGCCTGTGGACGAATTTGTTTCCAGGATTGTTGAAGAAATAAAAACCCATGCCAGATAACATTTAATATCAGTAAATCCAATCCGGCAGAAGGAGGATTTCTTTCTGCCGCTGTCAAAATCATTCTTTCGTGATATAATAACCCCTGATGGATATCGGGGGTTTTTTTTATGTCAGCAAAGAGCAATTACTCTAAGAATTATTCAAAAAGCGAGAACGCTGAAGTTATTGGTGTACTTAAACATCATATAGCTGAAAAAAAACCTGCCCGGGTTTACCTTTTCTTTGGCACCGAACCTTTCCTTATTGACTATTACACCAGTGAAATCAAAAAAATCATCGTAGGCAAAGATACAAATGGCCTTAATCTTACTGTATTCGAAAACAAGGTTGACATAAAAAATATTATTGACGCCTGTGACACATTTCCGGTTTTCGCAGATAAAAAACTGGTGCTGGTCAAAAACTCCCAATTGTTCAGGAAAGGAAAAGGAGCCAATGACAGTGATGCGGTGTCAGGTGAAGAGGAGGAGTCCGGCAACAAAAACCAGGAAATTTTGAAAGACTATATCCCACAGATTCCTGAATCGACATGTCTTTTGTTTATAGAGAACAATGTGGATAAAAGACTGAGCGTCTATAAATCAGTGGCAAAGCACGGCCTTGCCGCCGAGTTCAACCGGCTTCGATCCAGTGAACTGGTTCCCTGGGTAATGAAAGGGTTCAGATCTTTTAAAAAGACTGTATCTCCTGACGCAGCTCAATATCTGGTCGCTGCAAGTGAACCTGACATGTACACGTTGAAAAATGAAATTCTCAAAATCTGTTCTTACGTAGGTAAAAGGAATGAAATTACACTGGATGATATTAAGACTCTTGCTACCCCCACTATAAAAAGCGTAATTTTCGACCTTCTTGATGCTGTCGCCCAGAGAAACTCAGCGCGGGCTTTGTGCCTGTTGGATGACATGCTGGCTATAAAAGAGCCCGAGCAGAAGATTTTAGCCATGCTTGCCAAGCAGACAGGTGAACTTCTGAAAATGAAAATACTGCTGGATAAAGGAGCAAGCCAGACCCGGATTGAAGAATATTTCCAGGGCAAGCACCCCTATGCCCTAAAGATTATGATGCAGCAGGCAAGGGCTATGGATGAAAAGTATCTGAGAAATCTTTTGCATGCCTGCATGGAAGCAGATACGGGTTCGAAGAAAGGACTTATTGATTTAAAACTGGCTCTGGAGGTAATTTTGAGCAATATAAACAGTTAACTGTATTTTAACACTATTACTATTTTTTTTGTAATGGAAACGAAGTATTCTGTAATAGATATTCTCTTGCCGGGATCTGCGTAATTTATTCTGCAGTTCTGATTTTCAATTCAGGCAAGAAGGATAAATTAAATGAAGGAATATTGGCCAGTGTGTTTTAAATCTCTTTAATACAGGTAAAAATGAATTGGAGTCTTTTGGAAGAGGAGGCAGACATGCCTGGTAAAAAGTCCATTTATCTTGTTGAAGATGAAAGCCATATACAGCAGCTCGTAAAATACAACCTGGAAGCAAATGGATACAGTGTAAGTACGTTTTTTAGCGGTGAGGAAATGCTTTCCCGGTGTGAAACAGATATTCCGGATATGTTTATACTGGATGTAATGCTTCCCGGCATAGATGGTTATGAAATTCTAAGGAGGATACGCCAGAATACAAATCTAAAGGCACTTCCGGTCATTATGCTCACCGCAAAGGGCGAAGAGTTTGACAGGGTTCTGGGACTTGAACTTGGAGCTGATGATTACATAACCAAGCCATTTTCAATAAGAGAGCTGATTGCCCGTGTCAAAGCGGTATTCAGACGCTCGGAACAACCTCAGGAAGTAAGCCAGTCAGTACTGTCCGCAGGTGGTATTACAATTGATTCGGAACGGCATGAAGTCGTAAAGGACGGAAAGAAGATTGAGCTAACCCCAAAGGAATTTGAACTTTTGAAAATCCTGATGCAGAACCGGGGAAAAGTCATGTCCCGGGATGTGCTCCTCGAGAAAGTCTGGGGCTTTGATTATTACGGGGAAACAAGGACAGTGGACGTTCATATCAGGTATCTCCGCCAGAAAATCGAAAATGATGACAGCAAACCGGAATATATTGAAACAGTCAGAGGAATAGGATACCGGTTTATTTAAACGCCCCAAAACCAGTGATTTCTATGGACTGGGGCAATCTAATCTGTTAATATAAAAATGAATATTGCATTTTTATTACATTAAGTGTTAGTATATACAAACTCATTTGCAAAGGGAATATAATTTACTTTAATAATAAATCCAGTTTATGGTTAAGGAGCTTGCTGAGTGCCTGTGAACAGAACTATAGGGGATGTGTTGGGTTATATAATGAGTTTTATGGGACTTGACGGCCCATTGGATATAATCAGGATGCTTATTGAAATATCCTTGGTTTCCTATGCCATTTATAAAGTTATCCAAATGGTGCGGGAAACCCGGGCAATTCAGCTCGTCAAAGGCCTTATTTTTATTCTTGTTTTCTCGTGGCTGTCCCAGGTTCTGGGCTTAAAAACCATTGCCTTTTTACTGAAAAGCACATTGCAGCTTTTCGGATTCTCTTTGATTGTCCTTTTCCAGCCTGAACTGAGAAGAGCGCTTGAAAAGCTTGGTAGCAGCGGTTTCCAGGACTTTATGATTCGCAAGAATGAAGAGGAAAGAATAAAGACAACGGCCTCCATTGAAGCCATCGTCAAAGCCTGCACAAAGCTTTCTGAAGAATACATCGGTGCCCTTATCGTCATAGAGCGTGGAACCAAGATAGGGGAAATAATCAATACCGGTACTCCCATGGATGCCGCCTTGTCCAGTGAACTTCTTGTTAATATATTTGTCCCCAAAACCCCGTTACATGACGGTGCGGTAATTATTCGTTCAAATATAATTAAGGCTGCGGCATGCTACCTTCCATTGACCCAGAATGCGGGACTGAGCCGGGAACTTGGTACAAGGCACAGAGCCGCTTTGGGAATAACAGAAATTTCGGATGCAATAGCCATAGTGGTTTCTGAAGAATCAGGCAAAATCTCCTATGCGCACAATGGCGGTTTAACAAGAAACCTTACTCCCGACCTTTTGAGAAAAGCCTTGTCCAAATTCTTGCTGGAGAATGAAAGCGACCGGAAGCTTTTTGCTTTTAGAAAGGTGAAACGCAATGAACAAACTCAATGAACTGTTTAAAAAGGATTCGGTCATAAAGATTATTTCAGTGCTCATTGCCGTGTTTATCTGGTTCCTCGTACTGGAGATTGAAAACCCGTATGAGGAAAGAACCCTTTCTATTCCCCTGCAAAATAATATTGAGATGCTCAGGGTAAATAATTTGCAGATAACAGGAAACCAGCTTCCTACCACTGTTGATGTAAAGATTAAGGGCAGAAGGTATAATGTATCATCTGTCTCTGTCAATGATTTCAGGGCATTTATTGACCTGTCGGAAATAACTACGGCAGGTTCCAGTGTCATAAAAATCGATATTCCGGAATATACGGGCAAGGAAGATATCTTGATTACTTCCATTAACCCCTCATCTGTCAAACTGGACTTTGAACGGATAGTGGGCAAGCAGTACCCTGTTAATGTTGAGTTCAAGGGAAAACTGCCTGCCGGATATGAGCTTGTGAATCTGACTGTCGATCCGGGTAATATGATTCTTGAAGAGCTGGAAAGCAGTATTTCCAGAGTAGACAAGGTGGTTGCCTATATCAATCTGGATGAAATAGGGGATAATACAGAAATTATTATGAGGGGAACTGCCATTGATACAAACGGTGAAATTGTAAAACAGTTTGAAGGCAAAATCCCTGTAATTGTCAGGTTCAATCTGGCCAAGCAACTCCCCGTTGCCGCCACTACAAGAGGGGTGCCCGAAAGCGATTATTATTTAAAGGAAGTACGCTTTACACCATCCAAAATAAGAGTATTAGGGCCAAGGAAAATCCTTGACGGACTTAATGTGATTGAAGCTGAGCCCATCGATATTACTGGACTATCTTCAAACTTTAACACCCCTGTAACTCTCAAGCTTCCGGAGGGGGTCACAGTATTAAAGGAAGACCTGGAAAAACTTACTGCTGAAGTCGTAATAGAGAATCTTGCAATCCGCCGCATCAATATACCTGCAAGCCAGATCTCTATTTTCGGCAGCGATATGTCTGGAAACAAAGTTTACAGAGTTTCTGACAGACCGGTATTAATTGCAATCAAAGGAAGACCGGATATCATTAATGCTGTCAAAACCACCGATATCAGCGCCTCCATCCAGGTAAGCGGTTTTGAAGAAGGGGAACATGAGGTTCCGCTCACTTTGAAGGTTCCTGACAATGTCATATTGATTGGTGAGTATACGGTGAATGTTATTATAGAAAAGGACACGGGAGCAACTTCGCCCTAATAACCTTTAAGTATATAAGGTCTTTTGTCTGTTTTTCCGGAAAGGTTTTATATGAGACGTAGAATTGTAGTCCTTTATGTTTTCCTTGCAGTTATTGTTTCTTCTTTGGTGGCATACGTCACCTATCGCTATTCTTCCCAGATGTATATTAGTGAAGTCGAGAACAGCCTTAAAAATGAAGCTGTTTTATTGGCATATACCTTGAAGAACATGAACGGTTCAGGCATCAACGACGGAGATGTGAAAGAAATTGCAGCTCTGATGGATGCAAACAAGGCTGACAAGACGTATGAAAGAAGAATAACCCTGATAAGCAGGGAAGGCGATGTCATAGCTGATTCAAGCGCTCTTTCGGACTCTATGGAAAACCACCTCGACCGTGTTGAAGTCAAAATGGCCCTTGAGAAGGGTCTTGGGACAGACATAAGAAAAAGCGAAACTACAAACAAAAATCTTATTTATGTAGCATATTATTCAGAGGATATTGATTGTATAGTACGAATCTCCGCGACGGTTGAACATATCAATGAAATCCGCAATACCATACTTTTTTACGCGGTTATTGCGGTTTTGTTCGCCATGGTCATATCTTCCTACATTGCCCTTAAGCTTTCAAACTTTGTATTAAGGCCTATTTCAAGGCTTGTAAAAGAGTACGGAGACAATAAAGAGGACAGGGAAAGCCGCGGGAGGGATAAAAAGGACGAAGTGTCCCAGCTTTCATACACCCTGAGCAGCCTCACCCAGAGCCTTGAAGATATTATCAAGGAACTGAAGGACAGAAATGCAAGGGTCAACACGATTATTAACAGCTTGAATAATGCCATTATTGCAGTGGATAAGTCCATGCATGTCATTATGATTAATCCCGTTGCCAAAGCGATGTTTAATATTAATTACAAAAATGACCCTGTGGGAGTTCCTCTTGTGCATATCATCCGCAACAAGAGGATTAATGATTTACTGATAAAGTCCATTACCGGCAATATGGTCCTGGATGACGAGATCCATCTTACTGAAAACGGAAAGCGAATTATATCGGTGCATGTATCTCCCATATACCCCGATGAGGGGAACGAAAACAATGGAGGAGCCCTTGCTCTTATTACTGATATAACACAGGTTCGCAAGCTTGAAGAAATAAGGTCGGAGTTTGTATCCAACGTCACCCATGAGCTTAAAACTCCCTTGACTTCAATTCAGGGGTTTGTGGAAACATTGAAGAACGGCGCCTTATACGACAGCAATGTAGCCGTAAAGTTTCTGGATATAATAGAAATTGAGGCTGACAGGCTTCGCTCCCTTATTAATGACATATTGGAATTGTCTGAAATAGAGAACAAAAAGCAGGAGACCGATTTAAGCTATTTCAAATTGCATCCTCTGGTGGCTGAAATATCGGAAATGCTCTCAAATGCAGCCGAGGATAAAAATATCGATATTAAAATACAGGTATCTCCGGAGATTGAACTCCGGGCAAACCGGGGACATGTAAAACAGCTTCTCATTAATTTAATGGATAATGCTATTAAATATAACAAAACAGGCGGGCAGGTAATTGTGTCTGCCCAGGTTTTCGGAAGCATTCTGGAAATCAGTGTGAAAGACACAGGCATAGGTATACCTGAAGAACATACCGACCGTATATTTGAAAGGTTCTACCGTGTTGACAAAGGCCGCTCGAGAGAAATGGGCGGAACAGGCCTTGGCCTTTCCATAGTAAAACACATTGTTCAGCTCTATAACGGGTCTGTAAGACTTGTTAGCCGGGAAGGGGAAGGCAGTGAATTTATAGTCACTCTTCCGGTTATTGCAGGTTAATTTATCTTGAATGATAGGTAACTTTCCCCCGCTGCAAGGACACGATGCCGTTTGCCTCCATTTCTTTTAACAGACGGCTGACCACTTCTCTTGCGGTTCCGATTTCCGAAGCAATAATTTCGTGGGTGGAATATAAAGGATATGTGCCATTGGCTGTTTTGGTTATGAGATAATCCAAAAGCCTGTCGCTTGTTTTTTTGAAAGTAATGTTTTCGACCAGGTTCAATACCGAGTAGAATTTTGAAGCCATGGAAGAGAAAAGATATTTTTGCAGGGCAGGGATTTCAAAAAAGAATTTCCTGAATACTTCCGCGGGCATCACCACAACCTCGGAAGCCTGTTCAGCCCTGGCTGCAACAGGGAACGCAACTTCACCTGTTCCCAGAAAACAGGCTACGGTAAGGACACAGGTTTCTCCCCTGCCAATACGGTAGAGGGTGATTTCCCTGCCTTCTTCAGATAATTTGTAAATGCGGATTGCACCTGATAATACAAAAATCACATTTGAGCATTTTTCACTCTCATCCAGTAAGATAGTATCAGGCGCTATTTTATTGTAGTACAGAGAATCTATGAATTTCTGTTTTTGGCTTCCCAAATCATATACAAAAGGAAAAGCCTTTGAAAACCTGATTATTGTTTTTTGATCAAGCATAACCGCAACCTCAGTATGGTTTTTTATTATTATAGCATATTAATAAGAGTGTTCAGGCAGTATCCCGGGACATAAAACAAAAAAAGCTGCCGGTTTTAGTACCGACAGCCTCTTATTATAAATCAGCTTAAAGCTTACAGAATCTTTTTAAAATCTTCCTTGCTTCGGAAGCCCACAACTTTGTTGGTAGCTTTGCCTTCTTTGAAAGCAATTACGGTGGGGATACTCATAACACCAAATTTGCTGGCCAATTCAGGTTCTTCGTCTACGTTAACCTTTAAAATCTTCACTTTGCCCTGCATTTCACTGGCGAGCTCATCCAATACGGGGGCAAGCATTCTGCAGGGGCCGCACCATGGTGCCCAGAAGTCAACTAAAACCGGCAATTCGGAATTTGATATTTCAGCATCGAAATCATTTTTTGTTACATTTTTAATATCCATATAATTAACTCCTTTCAGCAAAATTCATTAATTCTGTCCGTAACTTTAATATAACGCATCAGAAACGCAATATTCAGTGATAAAGTTACAGATTTATTATATGGCCGCACAATAATTAACAGAAATATTTCTTTTCATAAAAAGCCCTTTAATCTTTTTTAATTCTGTGAAATAATATTATCCGTCTTTAATAATACCACAATAAGGAGAACAATGGAAATGAGTATAAGTAAAATAATAAATACAATAATCTGCATTCTGCTTTTTGCAGGAATCTTAGCCGGATGTTCCGGAAAAACCGAAGAGGCTCCTCCCTCGCCCACACCTGTTACCATCGGGGAAGGGGATAACCAGATTACTTTTATTCCGGGATATCAATTTTACCCCCCTCAGAAAGGCGATAAAATCGCCATTATAAAAACCAGCATGGGCGATATCAAAATCAAGCTGTTCCCCGAAAAAGCCCTCAAAGCTGTCGAGAACTTTACAACACTTGCTGAACAAGGATATTATGACAATCTCATTTTCCACCGGGTTATTAATGATTTCATGATCCAGGGCGGAGATCCCAATGGCGATGGAACAGGCGGTGAAAGTAAATGGGGCGAACCTTTTGAGGACGAATTTGATGTCGATCTTCTGAATTACCGCGGCGCCCTTTCAATGGCCAATTCAGGTCCGGACACCAATGGCAGCCAGTTTTTCATAGTACAGAAAAAGAATATGGACGATGTGATGGAATCTTTAAAAGCCACATATCCTGAGGAACTTGTGGAGTTGTATAAAAACGGCGGAACTCCCTGGCTTGACTTTGCCCACACAGTATTTGGCCAGGTTTATGAGGGCATGGATGTAGTGGATAAAATTGCTGGAGTAAAAACCGATGAAAATGACAAACCATTGGAAGATGTCATTATTAAGACCATAGAGATTAAAGAGTTTTAGTAAAAAATGGATTGTGAGAAAAGGTTTTGCCCTGATCTGACGGATAATGACAACAGGCGAAAATCTGATAATATGAATTAAATCAAGGAGTGAGAATAGAGTTTAACAGGATGACTTTTAAGAACAAGGGCAAGATGCTGCTTGCGGCAATACTCATAATAGCCGGCACATTGCTGTGCATGAATACTGTTACTGCTTACCGCTATTTTACCGACTGGAATTTTGGCGTTGTCATGCCTGCCTTTATGGGTATATGCTGCTGGTTATATTCCCTTAAACTCATTTTTATTGACGGTCCTCTGATCAAAAACCAGGGGCTGCGGACTGCCGTTATCCTGGCGGCAGTAGCCTTCCTGTTGTTTTTTGCAGTTGTAGAGATTCTGATTATTACCGATCCTATTATCCACGACTCTGACAATGCCGGAGAGGTTGATACAGTCATTGTTTTGGGATGTGGAATCTGGCCTGACGGCAGACCCACCCAGTCCCTGTCATCCAGGCTGGACAGAGCCCTTTCATATTATGAGGAGAACCCCCATGTAAATATTATTGTTTCAGGGGGACAGGGCCCCAACGAGCCTTTTCCTGAAGCCCTCACCATGAAAAAATATTTGATTGACCGGGGTGTTTCTGAAGAAAAAATCATAGTTGAGGATAAGTCCACAAGTACCCGTGAGAATTTTGAATTTTCCAGGGCATTGATGGACGAACCGGGAAATGAAATAATCAAGGTTGTTTTTGTCACCAATGAATTCCATGTTTTCAGGTCAAGAATCCTTGCAAAGCGTTTTGGCTTTGACGCCTACGCCTTATCTGCACCTACTCCGAGAGTAGTACTGTTCAACAGCTACTTAAGGGAATTCTTTGCCTTTGTAAAATCCATGCTTGTTGATTACTGATTTGGATAATAATTTTTTTACTCTTTTTCTTTACCAAGAAGGACACCTATTACCTGGGGATAAATCTCCTTGGCATGTTTTTTCCAGTTTGCGCAGATGGAACGCGCATCTTCCCTGGAACCTACAGAAAGGCGAATGTCTATAAGAGGTTTAAAATCTTCCACTATCTTGCACTTAACTTCATATTCGTTCTCATTTTCAAGTGTGTACTCGGCAATAATCGAGGTTTCAAGACGAATAACAGAGCGTATTGCCTCAATGTTTTTCTCTATCCTTACCCTTATCCCGTACGGAACAAGATAATTGAACAGTTCAAGCATCTTGCGGCCTTCGGGAGCAAGGCTGTAATAATCAATATTCTCTTTTGTCTCAGTCGTTATGAGGTTATCCACCTGCATTTCATGGATGCTTTGCTGCAGGAGAAAATAGTTCATGTAACGGTTTTCCAGCATAATACGGGTGAGCTGCATATTGCTGACAGGTACTCTTACCTGGTCAAGGAAATATAAAAGCAAGACTTTATTTTCGGCTTTTTCGCGGCTTTCAATATCCATGTCCAATTGCTCCTTGATGCAATTATTGAGGTTTTATGCAGACCAGAGATGTTGAAACGTAAAAATTCTCCCTAATTTTATCATAATTATGTACGACATGCCACGAGAAGGAGAAAAAATCTGAAATAGATCGTTCCGCCGGAAACCTGATGCATAAACCAAAGTATCTGTCTTCCGGGAAATTTATTAAAAAGTTAAATGGTTTAGTTCAAAATAAAATTTAAAGGGTATATATCTTAATGTACCCCTTAATGTACCCAATGAAGTAAGGAGGAAAAAGAAAATGAAAAGGGTAAAATTGTTGTCCTTGATTATGGTTTTCATCCTTGTCTTCTCCATGGCGGCATTTGCAAGTGAGGCTTCAACTTCAAAAACTGTATATATTATTCACACCAATGACGTACATTCAAGAGTGACTGACAGCGCAGGCATGGGCTATGCAAAAGTAGCCGGATTGGCAGCCAGCATTAAAACTGAAAAAGGTACAGAACCAATTCTCGTTGATGCAGGCGATGCTTTGCACGGACAGACAATTGCCACCCTTGAGCAGGGAGAAAGCATAGTAAATATCATGAATAAAGTGGGCTACCATGTTATGACTCCCGGTAACCATGATTTCAACTATGGTAAAGACAGACTTATGGAACTGAAAGAAAAAGCAACCTTTGAAATAATCTCCGCAAACATAAAACGTGAAGACGGAACAACCTTACTGGCACCCTGGACAATTATCGAAAGGGATGGAGTAAAAATAGCATTCTTTGGTCTTTCAACACCTGAAACCGCATACAAAACCAATCCCAAGAATGTCACCGGACTTACTTTTGACGATCCGGTCAAGACCGCTGAGAACATGGTAAAAGAGCTTAGCGGAAAAGCCGATGTAATTGTTTGTGTTTCCCATCTGGGACTTGATGAATCCAGTGAAATCACAAGCAAACTCGTCGCCGAAAGGGTTGAGGGAATTGACCTTATTATTGACGGTCACAGCCATACTCAACTGACAGAGCCCTTGAAGGTTGGAAACACCCTCATAGTCCAGACAGGCGAGTATCTGAACAATGTGGGTCTCGTTGAGATTAATCTGGACAGCAAAAACGCTGTTACCGGAATTAAGGCCGAACTTAAGAGTAAGGAACAGGTGGCCGATATTTCCGCAGACGAGGGTGTAACCGCTGCTATTGAGAGTTATAATGAGTCCCAGAAGGCAATACTTGATGAAGTTATTGCTATAAGTGACATTCACTTTGATGGTGAACGCCAAAATGTTAGGACCGGCCCAACAAACCTGGCATGCCTTATCACAACTGCCATGGTTGAAGCAACCGGCGCGGATTTGGCCATTACAAACGGAGGCGGAATAAGAGCCAGCATAGAGCCGGGAGAAATAACCCGCGGAGATATTGTAACCGTGCTTCCTTTTGGAAACTATATCGTGACCAAGAAAATGAAGGGTTCGGACATACTGGCCGCCCTTGAACATGGTCTTTCACAATACCCGAATCCCAACGGCGGACACCCGCAGGTTGCAAATGTTGAATATTTCTTTGATGCGACAAAACCTGCCGGTCAGCGCCTTGTCTACGTCAAGATAAAAGGCGAGAAATTGGATCCTGCCAAAGAATATATCGTTGCCACAAATGACTTTATGGCAGCAGGCGGGGATGGATATCCGTTCCAGGATCTGCCACTGGTAAATGAATTCCAGGCACTTGACGAGGCAGTAATAGAATATATTACAAATCACCCTGAGAAGCTGAAATATACAACTTATGTAATTCAGCCGGGTGACGCTTTATGGAAGATTGCGAAAAAGACCGGACACTTCTGGCTTGAGATTGCAAATATAAACAATCTGGAAAATCCGGACCTTATTTATGCAGGGGATAAGCTGTTAATACCCGCATGGTAATATTAAACTGCAAAATCTGAATATTAATTTGCAAATAATCAGAATGATAATAAGCACGGAACCTCCGTGCTTATTATCATTTTTGCAATTTTACATCATGCAAGTTGCATGGGGGGGGGGAAACTTGTGTTATTAGTGCTGAAACACTATTCATTTGGCCCTGAATGTGCCTAACTTCGTTCAATATGTATCTTGCCTGCAAACTTAACATTGGGTTATAATCACATAATAATACGATAAAGGGATGATGCAAAATGGCAGGAACTATTACAGAAAAAATTCTGGCTAAACATATCGTGGAAGGCGAAGCCAAAATGGGTTGCGAGGTAGCGCTGAAAATAGACAATACCCTTACCCAGGATGCAACCGGTACCATGGCTTACTTGCAATTTGAGGCTATTGGTATAGACAGGGTCAAAACTCAGTTCAGTGTCAGTTTTGTTGATCATAATACATTACAGACAGACTTCAAAAATGCTGATGATCATAGATTTTTGGAATCTGTTGCAAAAAGGTACGGAATTTACTTCTCCAAGCCTGGCAACGGTATCTGCCACCAACTGTTTCTTGAGCGTTTCGCCATACCCGGAAACACACTCATAGGTTCTGACAGCCATACTCCAACCGCAGGAGGTATAGGTTGCTTTGCCATGGGAGCCGGCGGCCTTGACGTTGCATGTGCAATGGCAGGCGAACCTTTCCGTATAAAATACCCTAAAATAGTTGGCATAAAGCTCACAGGCAAGCTTAACCCCTGGGTTTCAGCCAAGGACGTAATTCTTGAAGTCCTGAGCCGGGTTGACGTCAAGGGAAATGTGGGCAAGGTATTTGAATACTTTGGCGATGGTGTAAAAACTCTCAGTGTTCCGGATCGTGCAACCATTACCAACATGGGTACCGAAACCGGATGTACAACAAGTATCTTCCCCAGCGATGAAGTTACAAGACAGTTTTTGATAGCTCAGGGCAGGGAGAAGGACTTTGTGCCTCTTGTTGCTGATGATGACGCAGTTTATGATGAAGTGATTGAAATAGATTTATCAAGTGTGGAGCCAATGGTGGCCCTTCCTCACAGCCCCGGACTGGTCAAAAAAGTCAGGGAAGTAGGCCCCATAAAGGTGGACCAGGTTGCCATAGGTTCTTGCACCAACTCTTCTTTGAGAGATCTTAAAATAGTTGCAAGAATTCTTAAAGGCAAAACTATTTCAGATACACTGCACATGTTTATCAGCCCGGGTTCAAGGCAGGTAGTCGAGCACCTTGTAAATGATGGTGAATATGTTGATCTGGTACGCGCAGGAGCGCGAATCATAGAAAATGCCTGCGGCCCTTGCATAGGCATGGGTTGTGCCCCGGCATCAGGCTCTGTTTCAGTTAGAACCTTCAACCGTAATTTCGAGGGAAGAAGCGGAACCAAGGACGCAAAAGTTTATCTCGCAAGTCCTGAAACAGCGGCAGCAACAGCGCTTACAGGCTATCTTACAGACCCGAGGGATCTGGGAGGGGATTCAACAATTGAGCTTCCCGAAAGGTTTATTGTAAATGACAATATGATTATAAAACCCCTGCCTGAAGAAGAGGCCAAGAAGGTTGAGATTGTCAGAGGTCCGAACATTAAGCCGCTGCCGACCTTTGACCCGTTGTCCGATACACTGAAAGGAAAGGCTTTGATAAAGGTGGGAGACAATATTACCACCGACCATATTATGCCCGCAGGCGCGAGGGTACTTCCTTTCAGAAGCAATATTCCTGAGATCTCCAAATTTGTTTTTGAAGCGGTTGATCCTGACTTCTACAGAAAGGCAAGAGAATCGGGCGGAGGATTTATCATTGGCGGTGAGAACTACGGCCAAGGCTCCAGCCGTGAGCACGCAGCGCTGGCCCCCAAATATCTTGGTGTAAAGGCTGTAGTTGTAAAAAGTTTTGCAAGGATACACCTGGCAAACCTCATTAATTTCGGTATTGTGCCTCTTACCTTCAGGAATCCTGAGGACTACGACAGGATAGATGAAGGCGACAACCTGGAAATTGAGATAGGTGACTTGAAAGGTGCCTGTGTTCTTAAAAATGCTACAAAGAACATAACCATAGAACTTGAACACACCCTTTCAGAAAAAGATGCCGAGATACTCAAATGCGGCGGAAAGCTTCCATGGTTAAAGAGCAGATGAACTTTTGAGGAGGATATATAGAGGATGGCAAAAATCAGAATGGTAACTCCACTGGTCGAGATGGACGGAGATGAGATGACCCGTGTCATCTGGCAATGGATAAAAGAATTATTAATTGAACCCTATGTAGACCTTAAAACAGAGTACTATGACCTTGGTCTTGAAAACAGGGACAAAACAGAAGACCAGGTTACAATCGACTCTGCCCTGGCAACCAAAAAATATGGTGTTGCGGTCAAATGTGCGACTATTACTCCCAACGCTGCAAGGGTTGAAGAGTATAATCTGAAAAAAATGTGGAAGAGCCCCAACGGAACCATCAGGGCGATTCTTGACGGTACGGTTTTCAGGGAACCCATACTTGTAAAGGGAATCACCCCCTTTGTGAGGTCATGGAAAAAGCCCATATCAATTGCGCGTCATGCCTACGGGGATGTATATAAAAATGTAGAGATGAGCATCAAAGGTAAGGGCAAGGCCGAATTGGTTTTCACCGACGAAGCCGGAAATGAGACCCGCAGTACCATCCATGAGTTTGATGGTGACGGGGTAATAATGGGCATGCATAATACAAGAAAGTCCATTGAAAGTTTTGCAAGAGCCTGCTTTAACTATGCGATTGATAAAAAACAGGATTTGTGGTTTGCGACAAAGGATACCATATCAAAAATTTATGACCACACTTTCAAGGATATTTTCAATGAAATCTATGAAGCCGAATACAAAGAAAAATTCAATGAACTTGGGATTGAGTATTTCTATACCCTGATAGATGATGCGGTTGCACGTGTGGTTCGTTCTGAAGGCGGTTTTGTCTGGGCATGCAAGAACTACGATGGGGATGTTATGTCCGATATGGTTGCCTCTGCCTTTGGTAGCCTTGCAATGATGACTTCAGTCCTGGTTTCTCCTGAAGGATATTACGAATACGAAGCTGCCCATGGCACAGTTCAGAGGCACTATTACAAACATCTCAAGGGACAGGAAACCTCCACCAACTCTGTGGCAACCATTTTCGCATGGACAGGCGCCCTGCGTAAGAGAGGGGAACTTGACAATATCCCTGAGCTGTCCCGGTTTGCCGATAAACTGGAAGAGGCATGCCGTTCCACCATCGAGGGCGGTGTGATAACCGGAGACCTTGCCGCTTTATCTGAACTTGAAAATAAGAAGATAGTTAACTCCAGGGATTTCCTCCTGGAAATCAAGAAGAAACTGGACGAAATATTATGAAATATAGTGGAATAGCACTTTTCGCAGATCTTGACGGAACACTTCTGGATGATAAAAGGCAGCTGTCGGATGAAAATCTGGCAGCTGTCAGATATTTCGTTGAAAATGGCGGAAGTTTTGCAGTGGCGACAGGACGCATGGAAAGATCCACTCTTATCAATTTTCCTGAGCTGACTGTCAACACTCCCTCCATCTTTTATAACGGAGCCCTTGTCTATGATATCAACCGGAGGGAAGAACTATACCAGGTTTATATGCCTGAAGGCCTGGAACCTGTTTTCCAGCATATACTTGACAGCTTTCCCACCTGCGGACTGGAGGTAAATGCCAAAGGCGAGGCCTATGTTATCCGCTATAACGACAAAATAGATTTCCAGCTGAAAAGAGAAGGATTTAAAGGCATTATGTCAGGCTGGGATGAAGTCCCCAGGGAATGGTACAAGATTCTTATAGCAGATACCCGTCCAATTTTGACCGGGATAAAAGAGTATTTGAAAAACCTCAAAAGAACAGATATTAGCGTAACCTTTTCGGAAGAGGAACTCATTGACATAATGGCGAGCAGTGTTTCCAAGGGTGCTGCGCTTGAACGAATAAAGAAGGATAATTCGGACAAATGGCGCATTGTTTTCTCAATAGGGGACAATGACAATGACCTTGACATGATCCGGACAGCAGATGTCGGAATTGCTGTTGGAAATGCAAGTGAAAAGGTAAAAGCGGCTGCAAAGTACATAGTTGCACATCATAATACACCATGCATGCCACAGGTATTGGATATTATCGGGAGATATTTATAAAATATATTTCTATACACTTAGACCCTTATAATCTATCTCAGACATTTTTGAGCCATTGAATATTAATTAATCATCATAAAGCGTCTATAACTTTATTGAAAAATCAATTTGTCCCAATAATTTGCGAAGACCCTTTGATAAGTGGGTTTTCGCATTTTTTTACCGCAATTTGGATATGCACTCCCGTGCATATATATACAAAAGGGGGCAAAAGAATAGCTGTCCCATGGCGGAAGTTCCATTCATGCAAAATACACTTTTTAAAATTGCATATTGCAAATTTGTATAACTTAAATTAATGGATGCTGCAGCTCAATCTGCGCGAGGTTAAAGAAATATATGCAGAAATAAAACTATTATTGTATACTATCAAAAAATCTGTTATTATGAAATTTAATAAAAAGGGAATTGCAATTTGCTGTTGACTTGGTTATTTTTATTGTATACAATAAAACGAATTCCTGTTAGTATAAATATACATACACAATGCCTTTGTAGTTAACCGGATAAACTTTTTGGGAATGCGTCTTAGCACCTAAAAGTTTTGAATATATTTCAGCCATTTTAATTGAACAAAAAAAGAATAAATACAGAGGGGTTTTTTTATGTTCAAGGAAATGTCACAGACAGCTATCAATAACTATTTTGATTCTGCAGGAGAAAAAGCCGAGATAAAAAACAGGTTCATGCCTGGAGTATACAGCAAGTACAATGTCAAAAGAGGCTTGAGAAATGAAGACGGTACCGGTGTACTGGTCGGCCTTACTGAAATAGGTGATGTTCATGCCTATGTTTATGAAGGAACTGAAAAAGTTCCCGTAGAAGGCCGCCTGTTCTACAGAGGTATTGATGTTTTTGAATTCTGCGAGGGATTTGTTTCCGAGGACAGGTTCGGCTTTGAAGAATGTGTGTATCTGCTTCTGTTCGGGGAACTTCCCGATAAACATGAACTTGAGAAATTCCAAAATGTTCTTGGTTCCCACAGGAAACTTTCCGATGACTTTGTAAGGGCCAATATCCTTAACGCGCCCAGCCGTGACATAATGAACAAACTTGCAAGATTGGTTCTGGTATTGTATTCGTATGACAATAATCCGGATGAAACAAGTGTCAGGAATATGTTGAGACAAAGTGTTGATCTGATCTCCAAATTCCCCCTTATGGCAGCCTACGGATACCAGGCCAAATCCCATTACCTTGAAGGAAAAAGCCTTTACATACATAATCCGAGTCCTGAGTTAAGCACCTCAGAAAATATACTCAAGCTTTTACGTCCCTCGGGGGAATATACCGATCTTGAAGCAAAAGTTCTGGACCTTGCTCTGGTACTCCATGCTGAGCACGGTGGCGGTAACAATTCGACTTTTGCCGCCCATGTTGTATCATCTTCCGGTACTGACATTTATTCAGCGTTGGCAGCCGCAATAGGAAGCCTCAAGGGTCCCAAGCACGGTGGAGCTAATGCAAAGGTAATCGGAATGATGGATGAGCTGAAATCCGAGGTAAAAGATTGGGGAAGCGAAAAGCAGATTCGCGATTATCTGACCAGGATTGTCAGAAAACAGGCATTTGACAGATCAGGACTAATTTACGGTGTTGGTCATGCAGTTTATACATTATCCGACCCCAGGTGCGTCCTTCTTAAGAAACAGGCTGAAAGATTAGCCAAACAGGTAGGCAGGAATGATGAACTGGAGCTGTATAAAAATGTAGAGAAACTTGCCCCTGTTGTTTTCCGGGAAATAAAGGGTATTGATAAGCCCATGTGCGCCAATGTGGACTTCTATTCCGGCTTTGTCTATGATATGCTGGGAATCCCCAAGGAAATGAACACACCTATCTTCGCTATTGCCCGTGTTGCCGGATGGTGTGCCCATATTATTGAAGAACAGCTTAATGGCGGAAGAATAATCAGACCTGCATATAAAAACATCAAAGAATGTACCAAATATGTAAAAATGGCTGACAGATAGGCATTTGCGCTCCATCTGTTAAGTGTTAATACCTGATGTAAAAAGCCGCAATCTGTTATGGCATAAATGCAATGCTTTTTTAATTGTTTTATAATAATTTCCATCCCTCTTATGTGTTATAATCCTATCGGATAAAACAAGCTAAATATTACCGAAGAGGGAATATGAGAAAGACAAGAGCTTTTATATCCATAGTCCTGACAGTGGCACTGCTGATGACTATGGTAATTCAGGTAAATGCTGAAGTAAGATATGATTACGAACCTGAGGCCTGGCAGCTTTACAGACTGGGATTGTTTGCCGGTGCCTCAGTTCATACTTTTAACCCCGATCTTGGCGCCGCCTTGGACCGCCAGGTGGGTACAACTCTGCTATTGAACTTTTTAGGCAAAAGAAAAGATGTGGAGAGACTCTCCGTTTCTGAGATCAATTCAATTCTGTCCCGATTTAAAGATGCAGGCGAGATATCATCATGGGCAAGGCCGTATATGGCCTATGCGGTTAAAACAGGGATGATAGTCGGAACCTCGCCAAATACCATAGGTCCTAATAATTATCTTGATGGGTATTCCTTTGCAGCAATAATTTTAAGACATTTGGGCTATGTTGTTGACAGGGCGAATTTCACAAGGTCCCTCAAAATGCTTGTGGATGTGGGCGGGTTAAATCCTGGCGAAGATGTATCTTTCAACAAGTCCAGACTTATAAAAAATGATGGTATAGGAATTATTTATACATCCCTTTTTGCAAGGAGTGCCGATGGGGAGACACTTATAGAAAAACTGATCAACTCTGGTACTGTCTCGCTGGATAAAGCCATTGCCTACAAATTTGTTCGTTATGCCAATACAGACAGAATTGAAGTTGTAAGAACAGAAAAAATCAAAAGGCCATCGGTCCATGATCTTTTATATTATGAAATTTATGAGGCTTTGATTAATGCACAGCCTCAATTAACCATTCCTGCTGCAGCCAGAGCTTACTCCGCCCAGGAAATCTTCAGAATTATTGAAAAGTGTCTTACGGACAATCCGGAAATTCTTTATTATTCGGGGTGCACTTATACTTACGATGGTACAATATCCTTCAGGTATCATTTGGATGCCCGCACAACTAAAGACCAGCAGAGAAAACTCAAACTGAAGGTTGAAGATATTGTCAGAAAGACCGTAACCCCGGACATGACAGAGTTCGAGAAGGAAAAAGCTCTCCATGATTATATTGTGAACAATTGCGATTATGACAAGTCGGAATACGACAGAATTCCTCCGTCGTCCTTCAATGCCTACGGAGCATTGTGCCTGGGTACCGCTGTTTGTGAGGGGTATGCGGAAGCGACAAAACTTTTGCTGAACAGGGCAGGTATAGATTGCTCAATAGTAATCGGCACTTCAAAAGGCGGAGGACATGCCTGGAATATAGTCAGAATAGACGGCGAGTATTATCATCTTGATACCACTTACAATGATCCCGTCTTCTCCAATGGGGACAGAATGTTGGTGTATCATTACTTCAACCTCACTGACAGGGAAATTGAAACTGACCACCAGTGGAAGAGAGCAGATTATCCGGTATGTGATTCCACAAAGTTTAATTACTATAGTTATAATTCTCTTATAGCAAAGGACCAGAATGAATTTGTAAAGCTTGTAACCCAGGCTGTTAACAGCGGTATAACTGATATCTCAATCAAGGTAGAGAATAAAAAGAACTTCAATTATCAGGCTGCGGTAAAAGAAGCCTGCAACAGGCTGTATATGAGCTGCATCGCTCTTTACAACCAGGAGATGGGAATTGTCGACCTTAGGTTTTAGACGTCTTCCCATACCTTTCCATACCGCTTCTTACACAATTTTGAAGGCTTTGCTTGATAAATCGCCGCTCTATGATAAAATAAAAACAATGCACTTTAATTAGAATTGTCAGAGGTGTTTTTTTTGCATCTGAAATCCCTGGAAATACAAGGATTCAAATCTTTTGCAGATAAAATTGTACTTAATTTCAACAAGGGGCTGACGGCAGTCGTTGGCCCCAATGGAAGCGGAAAAAGCAACATTGCCGATGCCGTACGCTGGGTGTTGGGCGAACAAAGCGCCAAGACTCTCAGGGGAAGCAAAATGGAGGATGTTATTTTCGCAGGGACCCAGCACCGCAAACCTGTGGGTTTTGCCTATGTCGCATTAACCATAGATAATTCTGATCACGAACTTCCAATCGAATTTGACGAGGTTACAGTTTCCAGACGTATTTACCGTTCGGGTGAAAGTGAATACTGCCTGAATAAAACTCCATGCCGGCTTAAGGATATTCATGAATTGTTCATGAATACAGGCGTAGGCCGTGAGGGTTATTCCATTATCGGTCAGGGACGTATTGACGAGATTTTAAGTACCCGTTCTGAAGACAGACGCCTGATTTTTGAAGAAGCTGCCGGTATAACCAAATACAAGGCCCGCAAAAAAGAAGCGGAGAGAAAGCTTGAAAACACCAAGCAGAATATTCTGCGCATAAATGACATTCTTTCAGAACTTGAAGCTCAGCTTGGCCCCTTGAAACAGCAGGCCGAAACCGCCCGCAAGTACATAGAACTGAGCAATGAGCTGAAAGGTATTGAAGTGAGCCTGTTTTTGGATACCATAGACAAGCTGAAAATCAGGATGGAGGAAGTTGAAACCCAGTCCAGGGACATAAAGGACCAGATAGACGAAGAAAATCGCAGGATTGAGAATATAAAAAACAACAACCGGAGCAAAAATGAACGCCTTGAACAAAGAAAATCCGAGCTTGAGGCACTTAAGAACGAGATTCACAGGATAGATACCGAAATAGAAAAAAGCGAAGGCCATATAAGGTTATGCGAAGAAAAGATCAATAACCTTATTACTGCCAACGAAAACTTCGGCAAGGACATTGTGTCCATTAAAGAGCGTGCAAACCAGATTGACATTGAAATAGATAAAAAGAAGAAACGCCTTGTCCAACTGGAACGGGATGAAGAGAACTTTTCAAGGCTTCTGGAGGAAGCAAACAGCAAACTCGCCGAAATCATGGCGCGCCTTGATGAGGGCGAGCGGCAAATTGAAGAGGCCAAACAGGCAATCATGGACAAGCAGGATGACCTGTCCGATACAAAAATCAGGCTCAACAATCTTAAAAATAATTCAGAAAATTGCCGCGACGTTCAAAAAAGGCTTAAGGAAGAAATACGCCAGTCCATTTTGGAACGTGACCGGGAGAGCATGAGAATAGAAGACCTTGAAAATTCTCTGAGGGAAACCCGGGAAAACATTAGAAAATCCAGAAATGTACTGGATGAATTGGAACAGAAAAAGGCCGAGACCCAAAAGAGTTATGATGAGCTTAAGCAGAAGCAGGACAGCATCAGGCAGGAATTGGGCTCAATGCAGTCAAAACTTAAATTCCTTAATGACATGGTAAACAGAATGGAAGGCTACAGCCATAGTGTCAAATCGGTTCTCAAAGCCTCAGACCAGCTGGGTAGCATTCATGGTGCCCTTGCTCAGCTCATAAACGTGGAAAAGAGATTTGAGACCGCCATTGAAGTAAGTCTGGCCGGAGCCCTCCAGAATGTAGTTACTGACGATGAGTATGCAGCAAAAAATGCCATAGATTATCTGAGAAAAAACAATCTGGGCAGGGTTACCTTCCTTCCGATTACTTCTGTCAAGCCCCGTACCCTTGATGATGAGCTACTCTCACAAATAATGAGCATGAAGGGTTTTGAAGGTATTGCTTCAGAAAAAGTAAGCTGCGATAAAAAATACAGGGATATTATTCTAAACTTACTCGGAAGGACTGTCATAGTAGACAACATGGATTCAGGCATCAGCATGGCAAGGCATTTTAATTATTCCTTCCGCATAGTAACTCTTGACGGAGGGATCCTCAATACTGGAGGTTCCATGACCGGTGGCAGCACCGGAAGCCAGTCAACCAGCCTGATTGGAAGAAATCGGGCCATAGGTGAACTGACAGATAAAATTAATGACCAGTCCAGGCAGCTCAAGGAAATTGACGTTAAAATAAATGACTTTGAAGAAAAACTTAGAGAGATAAATGAGAATATTGAAAATGAAAATAAGAATCTCTCAAATCTGGAGCTTATAAGACTGAGGGATGAGACCAACATTGCCCAGATTCAGGAGAATGTCCGTAAACTCTCTGCCAAAATCGAAATGCAGACACAGCAGGATATTGAATTGGACAAGCAGTTGGCTGAAATAAAGGAAGAAAGCGAAAAAGTAACCGGAATTATCAAGGATATTGAAGAAGAAATCCGGCTCCTTAAGGAAAAGATTCAGTCCCACCAGGTAAAGAACCGCGATGAACAGCAAAAAAGGGACGAACTTCACACCGATATCAACGATTACCGTGTTTCAGTAAATTCAATTGCTGAAAGCAAGCAAAATGTAAATGAGCAGATAGTCCAGCTCACCCAGGAAAAGGCCGGTATTTTGGAGGGCCTCACCAGAAGGGAATCTGAAAAAGAGCGGAATATTGAGCGCATTAATAATTTGAAAGTTGAGATTGAGGGAACAAACGAAAAAATCAGCAAAATAAAAGAAGAAAAGACAGGCAAGGAACTCAAGGCTGAAGGGCTTTCCGAGGAAATCAAAGTTCTGGAAGATGAGTTAGCGGGAATGCTCGACAAGGTGACTGAACGAAATGATAACATTTTAAGGCTCCAGGAAGAGCAAGGTCGCCTTGAAGCAAGAAAAGCCAAGATGGAAAGCGAGCTTGAAACCATCCAGAACAGGATGTGGGATGAATACGGTCTTACGTATGGCAATGCTCTGGAATTAAGAACTGAGATTCAAAATGTAAGGGCAACCCAGACCAGGATAAATGAGCTGAAAGAACAAATTCGTGAATTGGGGCCTGTAAATGTGGCCGCCATAGAAGACTATTCAAAAACCAGGGAACGTTTCAGCTTTATGAAGACCCAGCACGATGACCTGGTAGAGTCACAGGATAAACTGGAAAAAGTAATAGTCAATATTACACGGGTGATGAAAAAGCAGTTTATCGAGCAGTTTGCACTGATAAACAAGAACTTCAGTATTGTATTCAAAGAGCTGTTTAACGGAGGATATGCGGAGGTACAGCTTACAGACGCAGAAAACGTCCTGGAAAGCAATATTGATATTATTGTGCAGCCGCCCGGAAAGAAACTCCAGAACATGATGCTCCTGTCGGGCGGAGAAAGGGCTATGGTAGCCATTGCGCTGGTTTTTGCCATCCTGCGTATGAACCCGGCTCCATTCTATATTCTGGACGAAATTGAGGCTTCCCTGGATGATGCAAACGTCTACAGGTTTGCCGAATACATAAAGAGGTACAAGGATGAACTCCAGTTTATAGTAATAACCCACCGTAAGGGTACCATGGAAGCGGCAGACATATTGTACGGCGTTACCATGCAGGAGCATGGTATATCCAAGGTGGTATCCATGAAGATGGACAGCGATTACCAGGCAAGTGCGGTATAAATAAAAACTAAAGGTGTATAAATACTAAGAAATGTGTTCTATCGGGAATTTATGAATTGACCGTTACAAACAGCACATATTGGAGGATTAATAATATATGGCATGGTTTAATTGGGGAAAATCCAAAGACAAGAAAAAGGAAAAAGAGCAGATAATCCAGGAGCAGGAAGAATTCCAGGCCGATGTTGAGCAGGAATCTGAATGGGGCCAGCAGGAATCAGAGCTTGACAAGGAGGATCAGCCTGAATACGAACTTGAACAGGACATGACTGAACCCGAACAGGTTTCCCCGTCCCAATCTGAACTTGAAACTTTCAACGCCGGGTCCGAAGAGTCTGAGTCTGAAATATCAGAGGATGAAGCGGTTGAGGAAGAACTTCCAAAACAGAAGAAACCAAATCTATTTGACAGATTAAAAAGCGGCCTTAAGAAGACAAGGGACTCAATAACCGACAAAATAGACCAGGTGCTGGTTTCATTCGGGAAAGTAGATGAGGACCTTTTTGAAGAATTGGAAGAAGCTTTGATAACTTCCGATATGGGCATGGAAACCTCTCTGAGCATAATTTCAGAATTGAGGGAGAAAGTCAAAAAGGAAAAAATCACAAGCACTTCAGGCGTCAAACAGGCCATTATGGATATTATCGCTTCAAAACTTGAAGATGAAGATTCCGGTCTTAAGCTTAATACAAAACCGTCAGTCATAGTTATTATCGGAGTAAATGGCGTAGGAAAGACCACCTCCATTGGTAAAATAGCATATTATCTTAAGGAACAGGGTAAAAAAGTGACTGTTGCTGCAGCCGACACATTCAGGGCTGCCGCCATAGACCAGCTTGAGATCTGGGCAAAGCGTGCAGGAGTAGGGATTATCAAGCATACTGAAGGGGCTGATCCTTCAGCGGTTATTTATGACGCTGTCCAGCACTGCAAATCAAAGGGTATCGATGTTCTTATATGCGATACAGCCGGCCGCCTTCATACAAAGAAGAACCTCATGGAGGAGCTGAAGAAAATCTTCCGCGTCATCCAGAGGGAACTTCCGGATGCGGATATTGAGACCCTGCTGGTACTGGATGCTACTACAGGCCAGAACGCGGTTTCCCAGGCCAAGACTTTTTCAGAGGTCTCACAGCTTACCGGTCTGGTACTGACAAAGCTTGACGGTACTGCCAAGGGCGGAATTATTGTTTCCATCAAGTCGGAACTCAATGTTCCGGTGAAATTTATCGGGGTTGGCGAGCAAATGTATGATCTGCAGCCATTTAACCCACATCTTTTTGTCAAGGCACTTTTCGACAACTGAATCTCTTAATTTTTCCTGGACTATGGTCATTTTGCTTAAATTTTGATTTGCAGCGGAGCAGTTTGTTAATTAAATGACAAATTTTTCTCTGCGCACTTGACTTCACTTTAGTGAAGAGTTATTATTATTTTAAATTTCTACCGAACTGACGAACTAACAGAACTGAATACTGTTTTCGGATGACGGCTAAGGGAGAGCTGCTGAAATAAGCACACCGAAGGAGCAAATCTCTCAGGTAAACAGACCTTAGTCTGACGAACCTCTGGAGAGACCTTAAAAAGGCGCCGAAGGGGCAAATCCTGCATGGATGGCATATCCTGTAAGGATGATCTCTCAGGCAAAAGGACAGAGTGAATTATTAGCATGTTAATCCATGCTTATTTGATTCATTTATTGAAAAGCTCTCATAGAGGTCAAACAAATATAAAAAGTTTGACTTTTTTATTTTCCATCTGGTTTTGTTTTTGATGTTTTGAGCCTATATAACGGCTCTGTCAAAGTAAATGGAATTTATATTGAGTTTACACCAATATAACCTTGAAAGGACTGGAGGAAGTCTTATGGCAAAAATAATTGTAACTGACAAAATGGCATCAAACGGTATTGACTATTTAAAGAGCAAGGGCTTCGAAGTTGACACCCCTTTTGGAATCTCCCATGAGGAACTGCTTGAAGTAATTGACCAATATGATGGTATTATCGTACGCAGCGCAACCAAAGTTAAAAAAGACGTACTGGAACGCGGGAAAAATCTCAAAGTCGTAGGACGTGCCGGAAACGGTGTTGACAATATTGATGTTGAAGAATGTACCCGCAGGGGAATTACAGTTGTCAATACCCCTGATGGAAATACAAACGCCGCTGCAGAATTGAGTGTCGCCCTTATTTATGCCGTCTTCAGAAATGTTCCCCAGGCATATCACGCTGCCAAGAACAAGGACTTCAGAAGAAATAAATTCGTGGGCGAAGAACTCGAAGGTAAAGTTGCCGGTGTTATAGGACTTGGTAAAATCGGTTCCGTTGTTGCCAGAAAGCTTAAGGGAGCCGGAATGAAGGTTGTGGGTTATGACCCCTACATCACCGATGAGCGTGTTGCCGGATTAGGTGTAACTAGGGTAGAAACACTGGATGAACTTTTGAAAATATCTGATGTAATTACCATACATATCCCCAAGACTCCTGAAAGCAAGAATCTGATCGGTGCGCGGGAGATTGCTTTATGCAAAAAAGGTGTACGCATAGTAAACGTTGCCCGCGGCGGTATGATTGATGAAAAGGCGCTTTATGACGCCATTATCTCAGGACATGTGGCAGGAGCCGCCCTTGACGTACTTGAAGTTGAGCCTAACTTCACAAAAGCTCCTGAAGAACAGGATTTCTGGAATCCGTTGCTGGATTTGGATCAGGTAATCATCACACCTCATCTGGGCGCTTCTACAAAGGAAGCAACCCTGAACTGTTCATTGGGAGTTGCCCAAAATGTTGAAGCTGTTCTCAACGGCGAACTGATTGCCGCAGTCAACATGCCTCCTGTGGCCGGAGATATGGATGAACTCAAGCCTTACATAGACCTGGGAGAAAAACTGGGAGCTATTTATTATCAGGCTGAAAAGGAGAGAGTGCACAAGCTTGAAGTTATATACAGCGGTGACATTGTTGACAAGCCCACAAAGATGGTAACTCTTGCAATAGTTAAAGGATTCCTTTCTGCTGTAAGTGAAACCGAAGTCAATTATGTTAACGCCACACTGAGACTTAAAGAGCTTGGAGTTGAACTGGTGGAAAGCAAGTCCAGCCAGCTTGAGAAATATACCAACCTTATAACCGTAAAATTCTACAGGAAGACCAATGCAATTTCCGTATCAGGAACAGTTTTTGCCAAAGATGCCATACGTATTGTTGACTTCTTCGGATACAAACTTGACTTTGAACCCACAGCACATGTGATTGCCCTTCAGAATATTGACGTACCGGGCATCATAGGAAAAATCGGTACACTTTTGGGCGAGAAGAATATAAATATTGCTGCGATGCAGTGGGGCCGCAAGGAAAAAGGAACCAAGGCAGTATCATTTGTAAGTGTTGACAGCGAGATTTCCGATGAACTGCTTGATGAACTCAGAAAGATTGACGGTGTTTTAAAAGCTTCAAGACTTAACTTTTAACTGACACGAGGGGCGGATTATCCGCCCCTTTTCATTTTAAAACCATACAGTCAGATTATTGTCATATTATAAACCATCTTCTGTTTGATATACGGTTTACTCTGTTATAAACTATCTTCTGCCCAATAAGCGGCCTTTCCTTATATAATCAGTCTTCTCTTTTAAGAACAATATTCCCTTTTGTGAAAGTCTTATCACTGCCCGAATAATTCAAGATTCTGATTAAGTATTTATTTTGCAAATACTGTATGTTTTTGGACTTTAATTAAATATTCCACTTTCATAAAAAATAGGTTTATAATATAATTTATGCGATTATCTATTCAGCTTAAACGGAAGGAGTATTTTATTGAATCAAAAAATAGGTCTGATTTCTTTGGGTTGCCCCAAAAATCTTGTAGACAGTGAAATAATGATGGGCATAATTAAGGACGAGGGCTTTGAGATAACTACAGACCTTCAAACAGCTCATATTATTATTGTAAATACCTGTGCATTTATAGGTGATGCCAAAGAAGAAGCAGTCACAACCATTCTTGATGCTGCACAGTACAAGAATGACGGAAATCTTGAATGCCTCATTGTGACAGGCTGTCTTGCGGAAAGATACAAAGAAGAGATTATTAAAGAGATTCCTGAGGTAGATATTGTAATTGGAACAGGAAGTATCGGAAAATTGGCCGAAATAATAGAAAACCGCAGTAAGAACAACTTGCCACAGAGAATATATACCGATTTGCCTGACAAAGTGGATTATCTGGATTCCGAGAGACTTTTAAGTGATGACAAGCCTTACGCATACCTAAAGATTGCAGAAGGCTGTGACAACCATTGTACTTATTGCGTTATTCCAAGTTTGAGGGGCGCATACAGAAGCAGAACCATTGAGAGTATTGCAAAGGAAGCAAAATCACTGGCAAAGCAGAATAAGAAAGAAATAGTCCTTGTGGCACAGGATGTAACCAACTACGGAACGGATAATTATGGTGAGAAGAAGCTTGTTGCCCTTATACAGGAATTAAGCAAAATTGAAGACATAGAGCGGATAAGGCTTCTTTATTGCTACCCCGAATTAATAGATGACTCTCTGATTAAAGAGATGCGCGATAATCCCAAACTGTGCAAGTACTTTGATATCCCAATCCAGCATATTTCGGACAAAGTGCTGAAAGCCATGGGCAGGAGGGGCACAAAGGAATACATCATTAACCTGATTAAAAAAATTCGTACAGAGATACCGGATGTTACTTTGAGGACCACGCTTATCGCAGGCTTTCCGGGTGAAACCGAAGAGGACTTTAAAGAACTGTGTGAGTTTGTTGAAGAAATGAAATTTGAGCACCTTGGAGTATTTGCTTATTCCAGGGAAGAAGGTACTCCGGCGGGAAAAATGAAAGGTCAATTGCCCAGGAAAGTCAAGCATGCCCGTAGAAACGCCATAATGGAAATACAGCAGCAGAATGTTGAGAAATATAATAGTTCACGTATTGGCAAAATATATGATACAATTATTGATGGAGTGGCGGATGATGGTATATTCTACATCGGGCGTTCCCAGGCCGAGGCTCCTGAGATAGACCCTGTAATATACCTTACGTCTTCCGAGCCTCTGGAAACCGGTGCGGTTGTGCCCGTTGTGATACACTGCGCAGACGGTTATGACCTTGTCGGAGAGGCAAGACTGGATAATCTGAATAAATGACCGGTGAGTTACAAAGTACCGGTAAAAATAATAATGAAGAATGGTGGCAATCAGTTATGAATCTCCCTAATAAAATTACTATGATCAGAATTATTGCAACACCTGTCTTCTTATTTTTTCTGGTTCCGGGATGGTTCGGACAATTCCTGGGACTGGACAATTGGGGAAGATATGCTGCAACAGTGATTTTTGTTTTGGCGGCCCTGACTGATATGATAGATGGGAAAATAGCGAGAAAGTACAAACTTGTGTCCGAACTGGGAAAATTCCTTGACCCCATTGCTGACAAGCTCCTTGTTACATCAGCGCTTATCGCATTTTTATGGACTGACCCGGAAAAAATATCGGTATGGGCGGTATTTATTATTGTAGCCCGGGAATTTATTGTTTCGGGGCTGAGGCTGGTTGCAGCGGCCCAGGGTGTGGTTATCGCGGCCGATAAACTGGGCAAGCTGAAGACTGTAGTTCAGATTGCTGCCATTGTGGTAATTTTGATAAATGATTTCCCTTTCTCGCTCATAACAACCATCTCTGTTGGAAAGATACTGATGGACCTGGCGGTAATCCTGACCATTGTTTCAGGAATAAATTACATGCAGAAAAATTTCAGGATATTAGTGCCCCAAAAGTAGGACGATATATATCCCGTCCTCCTGATTTATCAATAATCTTTACATGATTTACTTTCTATGCTAAAATATTTAAGTCTTTGAACCGGATGCGCGGATATTGGTTGCTCCGGCCGTATTCTGGGCGTTCGGCAATTTATTGAAAGGAGTGTTTTTTTATGGAAAAAACCAACAAACAGCAAATTATCGAAGCTTTTGCAACCCATGAAGGTGACACAGGTTCACCGGAAGTACAGGTTGCACTGTTGACCGACAGAATCAATCGTCTTACTGAGCACCTTAAAACTCACAAGAAAGACCACCACTCCCGTCGTGGACTTCTGAAAATGGTTGGTGCCAGAAGGAACATGTTAAATTATCTTATGAAGAAAGATATTAACAGATACCGCGAATTGATTGCAAAACTGGATCTCAGAAAATAAGTAGGAGGGCGGAGTTTCCGCCCTTTTGGCTATTGGTAATAATTTATTCGGTGTTTTGGCTTTTCACCGTATTTATAAAAGCCTGAAAGGTTAAAATAAAAATAATTAATCAAATAAAAATAGCACCGATTCTGCGGGTCAAGTAAACAGAAGATCAGAGAAGAGGATTGCCATCCTTATGGGTTCCTGTTCCCTGACCTTTTGTCTTGACCCGGCGGTTATTGATGCCGGTTCATTTTGCCGGACAGTAACTTTCGGAGTCGGAGAAAAGGAGATGACGTATGAAAAAAACATATAGTTTGGATGTTGCCGGACGCACTGTTACAGTGGAAACCGGACAATTGGCACAGCTTGCAAATGGTTCTGCCTTGGTTCGTTATGGTGATACTGTTGTGCTTTCCACCGTAACAGCATCTAAACAGCCCAGGGAAGGTATTGATTTCTTCCCCTTAAGTGTAGATTATGAAGAAAAACTTTATTCAGTCGGAAAAATTCCCGGCGGATTTATTAAACGTGAAGGCAAACCTACAGAGAAAGCTATTCTGACATCCCGTGTAATTGACAGACAGATGCGTCCAAGATTCCCCAAGGATCTTCGCAATGATGTCGTCATTGTAAATACAGTTCTTTCTGTTGAACAGGACAATTCTCCTGAGTTTGCCGCAATTCTTGGTACTGCGGTAGCACTTTGCATTTCCGATATTCCGTTCAATGGACCTATAGCAGGCGTTATACTTGGACTTGTGGACGGCAAGGTTGTCATTAACCCGACAACTGAGCAAAGGGCAAAGAGTGATATGTATGTTACCCTTTCCGCAGACAGGGAAAAGATCGTCATGATTGAAGCCGGCGCCAATGAGGTTCCGGATGAAGTTATGTTCGAAGCCATAAAGGTCGGACATGAAGAGATTAAGCGCATTATTGATTTCATAGATGAAATTGTAAAAGACATAGGCAAACCCAAATTCGAATACGAGTCCAATGAAGTTCCTGAAGATATATGGAATGCCGTTTATGAAATGGCTAAGGACGAAATGAAGGAAGCCATCCAGAATGCCGACAAGGAAATCCGTGAAGCGCAGGTGGATGCTGTTTGCCAGAAAGTTCAGGAAGCGCTTGCAGAGACTTTCCCGGAACAGAGTCTGAAAATTGGGGAAGCTTTGTATAAGCTCCAGAAAAAAATTGTAAGATCCATGATTTTAGATGAGCATAAGAGGGTTGACGGAAGATCCCTTATGGAAATCCGTCCTCTTTCTGCAGAGGTTGGACTCCTGCCGAGGACCCATGGTTCCGCCCTGTTCCAGCGCTGCCAGACTCAGGTATTGACCAATGTAACCTTAGGTCCTTTGAGCGATGTTCAGATGCTTGACGGGGTTGATCTTGAAGAGCAAAAACGCTATATACATCACTACAACTTCCCTTCATTCTCAGTTGGTGAAGCAAGAAGCTCAAGGGGACCCGGACGCCGTGAAATAGGCCATGGCGCATTGGCGGAAAGAGCTTTGGAGCCTGTTATTCCAAGCGAAGAAGAATTCCCGTATGCAATCAGGCTCGTATCTGAAGTATTGATGTCCAATGGTTCCACATCCCAGGGAAGCGTTTGCGCAAGCACATTGGCACTTATGGATGCGGGTGTGCCCATTAAGGCTCCCGTTGCCGGTATCTCTTCCGGACTTGTAGTGGATGAGGAAAACCCCGACAGATTTGTGACATTTATGGATATTCAGGGCATAGAAGACTTCTTTGGCGACATGGACTTCAAAGTGGCAGGAACCAAAAAAGGTATTACCGCCATCCAGGTTGACATAAAGGTTGAAGGACTGAGCTACGAGATTATTCGTCAGGCCTTTGAAATTACTAAAAAAGGCCGCTTTCAGATTCTTGACGAGTGTATGTTGCCGGTTATTTCCGAGCCGCGTAAGAGTCTTTCACCATACGCGCCCAAGATCTATCAGACCAAGATTGATGTTGATAAGATCCGTGAGGTTATTGGCCCCGGCGGAAAAGTCATCAATAAGATAATTGCCGAGACAGGTGTTAAAATTGACATTAGTGAAGATGGTTCTGTTTATGTCGCAACCACCGACGAGGCAAACGGCACCAAGGCTATCAAGATAATTGAAGGTATTGCCGGTGAAGTTGAACCGGGTACCGTTTATACCGGAAAGGTGACAAGAATAATGAACTTTGGTGCATTTGTTGAGTTCCTCCCTGGTAAAGAAGGACTCGTCCATATTTCAAAACTTGACACCAAGCGTGTAAACAAGGTTGAGGACGTAGTTAACGTTGGCGATGAGATTGAAGTCAAGGTTCTTGACATTGACAAGCAGGGAAGAATTAATCTTTCCAGAAAAGATGCCCTCGTTGACCAGGAAAAAGACCATTAATAATGCAAAAGAGAAATTGAGACTTAAAATTCCCAAATAATCAATGAAGTTTATCAAAGGCCAGGTTTTATAGCCTGGTCTTTTTGATTTCAGATGTTTATTTGCGCTGTAACATGGTAAAATCTTAAGGTGAGAGGTGTGTTATGAATAATCTTAAGGTGTTGTTTGTTGCAGCCGAATGTGCCCCTTATATCAAAGTGGGCGGTCTAGGGGATGTGGCAGGGGAACTTCCTCTGAAACTCCATGAGATGGGCTTGGATGTATGTGTTGTCATACCCGGAAACCCGGATATAAATGCGCAGGCAATTTATAAAGGCGATTTTCCTGTCAAAATGGGGTACAGAACAGAAACGGGTATTCTCCGGGAAGTCTCGGGCAGCCCCGTTCCTGTCTGGGTTATAGATAATTACCATTATCTTGGCCGTACAGGGGTATATGGACACCATGATGACCCGGAACGCTTTGCCTTCTTCTGCCGGGCTGTTTATGAGATGATGAGGAAACTTGAACTCAAAACAGACATCCTTCATCTTAATGACTGGCACACCGCACCCATAGCCATGCTTATACGGGAAAATGAAAGGGAATATCCTCCTCTTTCACAGACCGCGATAGTCTATACCATCCATAACCTTGAATACCAGGGGATCAGCGGAAGAAATATTTTTGACCTGTTTGGGGTTAAGGATGTAGTTTTCAAGACCGACAAGGTTGAGTATTACGGTTGCTTCAATGCCATGAAATCAGGCATTAACTACGCAGATGTAATAAACAGCGTGAGCAAAACTTCAGCGCAGCAGATGCTGACCGATACATACGGTTTTGGACTGGATGGAGTTTTGAGAGTCCGCAAAGATTATCTGTACGGTATACTGAACGGAATCAACACCGACATCTGGAATCCTGAAACCGATAAAGAGATATACACACCATACAATAAACACAATTTAGATGGCAAAAAGGAGAACAAGAAAAAACTTCAGAAGGAATTAGGCCTCAGGGTAAGTGATAAACCCATCTTTTCTGTTGTCAGCAGACTTGTTCCCAATAAAGGCCTCGACCTGATGGAGGAAGCCGCCAATGCCATTGTCAAAGAGGGAGGCCAATTCGTCCTTCTTGGCAGGGGAGAAAAGTTCTATGAAAATGCCTTTCTTGGATTGATGGAAAAGTTCCCTGGTTCGGTTGCGGTGAGACTTGAGTTCAACAATCAGCTTGCCCGCAGAATATATGCGGGAAGTGATGTTTTCCTTATGCCTTCAAGGCACGAGCCATGCGGAATAAGCCAGCTCATTGCCATGAGATATGGAACAGTGCCGCTGGTCCACAGGACGGGAGGGCTTGCCGATACCGTTACAGACGTGGGGAGAAGCAAGGTAAACAGCAATGGTTTCCATTTTACAGAGTATTCTTCTGGCTCGCTTATAAGGTGCATAAAGAGAGTATTTACACTATACAGGAAACCTGATGAATGGCAGAAACTTGTTTTCAGGGCAATGAGCAGGGATTCGTCCTGGGAGACGTCTGCCAGAGAATATTTGAAACTATATAAGAAAGCCATGGAAATAAACAAAAAGAGAAAAGAAACAGGAAGGAAGAGATTTATTGAGAAAAAAACAGAGGGCTGAAGCGGTACTTCAAGAGCTTACAAAACTCTATCCCGATGCAAAATGTTCACTTGATTTTACCAATCCTTTGGAACTTTTGATTGCGACTCAGCTTGCCGCCCAATGCACCGACGCCCGTGTCAATATAGTCACAAAGGAACTTTTCAAAAAATACAAAACCTGTGAGGATTACGCGGGGGCAGATCTTTCTGAACTGGAAGAGGATATAAAAGCGACAGGCTTTTTCAGAAACAAGGCTAAAAATATAAAAGGATGCTGTACAAAAATATTGACCGAATATGGCGGAAAAGTTCCTGATACCATGGAAGAACTTCTTACTCTTCCCGGAGTAGGCAGAAAAACCGCTAATGTTGTTCTGTCCACCATTTATGGCAAGCCTGGTGTGATTGTCGATACCCACTGTTCAAGACTTGCCAACAGAATAGGTCTTACAAAATCAGAAAATCCGGATATAATTGAAAGAGATCTGATGAAACTGGTACCAAAACCACATTGGGCGCAGTTTTCCCATTGCCTTGTTTTCCATGGGAGAGAGGTTTGTCACGCCAGAAAGCCCAAATGTGAAATTTGTACTATTTTGCCATATTGCGAATTTGGTAATAAAAAGATAAAATAAAGACAATTAATGTCGGGGGAAAGAAATGCTGTTTGATGAGGGAAAAACTTTCGGTTCCATTCCGGAAGATTATGTCTTTGCGCTTGATATCGGGACCCGTACCATCATAGGTTTGGTTGGTATTCAAAAAGACAATCAGTTTCTGGTTCAGGCTGCCGAAGTTATAGAGCATGAAAGCCGGGCAATGATGGACGGACAAATCCATAATATTGAAAAGGTCGCTCAAGGTGTCAGAAAGGTAAAAGAAGCACTGGAAAGCAGACTCGGTTATAAACTGACAAGAGTTTCCATAGCTGCTGCCGGAAGGGTTTTGAAAACTTGCAGGGTGACAGTTTCCAAGGATGTTGAGGAAGGGCAGGAAATTGACGAGCAGTTCATCAGCGCCCTTGAAATGGAAGGAATCCGTAAGGCGCAGCAGGAGATTGACACCGACACTTCTGACAAAGAAAGGGAGCAATACTATTGCGTAGGCTATAGTATTGTCAATTACTTTCTGAACGATTACGTTATTTCAAGTCTCTCCGGTCACAGGGGAAATAAAGCAGGCGCTGAAATTCTTGCAACGTTTCTGCCTCAGACAGTGGTGGACAGTTTGTATACTGTTGTTTCGAGGGCAGGACTGCAGGTTGATTATATGACTTTGGAGCCTATAGCCGCACTCAACCTTGCCATTCCGCAGGATCTCAGGCTGCTCAACCTTGCTTTGGTTGACATTGGCGCGGGAACTTCGGATATTGCTATCACGAGGTCAGGAACGGTTGTTGCCTATGCCATGGTTCCCATTGCGGGGGACGAGTTGACCGAGTGCATTGCCCAGCATTATCTTGTTGACTTTAACACTGCCGAAAAGATTAAGACCTCTTTAAGTACAAGTGACAAGGTTGTTTTCAAGGATATACTTGACAATGAGATTTGCGCAAGTTCGGAAGAAGTGCGTGTAATCATTGCCCCGGTTCTGGATAAACTGGCGAGGACCATAGTTGATAAAATTGTAGAGTATAATGGAGGCAAAGCCCCCAACGCTGTATTTCTTGTCGGCGGCGGGAGTATGATAGGCGGCCTTTGTGATATAATTTCAGACCTTCTTGGACTTCCCAATTCAAGGGTTGCTGTCCGCAACCGCAGCATGGCGAAGAATATTGTACTTGAGGAAGACAAATTACACGGACCGGAAGGTATTACCCCCCTTGGAATTATGGTCACTTCCTTTATGGAAAACCGTCAGGATTTCTATACGGTAAAAGTAAACGGTTCAAAAGTCAGAGTATATAACTCCAGACAGATGACTGTTTCAGATGCTCTTATCCTGGCCGACATTAAACCCGAGGAATTGCTGTGCAGGTCAGGTGCCAGCCTTAAATTCTTTGTTGACGGCAAAGAAAGAATTATTAGGGGAGGTTTCGGAAAACCTGCCGAGATTTATGTTAATAATAAAAAGTCACGGCTTAACAGCTTCATAGCTCCGGGCGATGACATAACGGTTATTCCCGCGGAAAACGGCGAGGACGGGAAAGCTGTTGCAAAAGAACTAATAGAGGAAGTTGTGCCCATTACTGTTGTTGAAGGGCAAAGTACTTACAAGGTTTTGCCCAGAATCTATATCAACGGCCGGGAAGTTCAGCCCGAAACACCCGTAAAAGAGGGTGACAGAGTCGAAATACTTAAGGAATACACTTTGGAAGATTTATTGACAAAATTAAAAATAGATATCAAGTCTTACGATTTTGCTGTTAACGGCAAGCCCTATGGTGGGAAAGCTATTATAAGACCCGGCGACTATGTGACGGCTGAAATAAAGGCTTCCGTCAAACCCGAGGAAGAGATAAAACCTGTTAAAGATGATGTAAAGGATATTGGTTCTCTTCTTAAGGAAGTGGAACAGAATATAGCCAAACGGGACGGCATCACAGTTAAAGTAAACGGTCAACTGGTCAATATCCCGCCCAAGAATACTGATTATTTATTCCTGGACGTTTTTAACTATATTGATTTCGATATCACAGCCGCCAAAGGGATTATACAACTCAGGATCAACGGCAAAAAAGCCAACTATACCGATATAATTAAATCCGGCGATTTAATCGATATATATTGGGAAGATTAGTCACCTGATTTTTTTGGAGGTAACATTGAAACTATTAAAAGAGAATGCAGCAGAAGGCATGTTGGAGAACTTTATAAAGTACGAAAGTAACGTTACTAAAATAGTATGCCTGATGTTGGCAGCATTATATGTTAAGGATTTAGGCATAAGGATTTTTGTTGAGGGTCAGCGTTCTTTGAGTTTGATAATCTTTGTTCAAGCATCTCTGATTCTTTTATACTTTCTTGTGAGCCGTTTTCAACATAAGTACCAGGATTCTGAAAAACCTGAAATTTCATCCGGCTACAAAGTATTTAGAATAGTTGAAGTCACCTTATGCGCCTTATTTATAAGCACATTGTTTTATAGCGAATATTTTTATTTTGTCCCGATCCTGCCGATTGCATTTGAATGCATAAAAAGTGGATATAGAAAGGCAAGGCCATATTTGCTGTTGGGATTGATATCCCAGCTGGTTACCCAGGCTCTGGCATCTCTATATCTTAAGCATGTAGTGTTTGAATCTGTCAGTATTTTGAGGCAGTCAATTATTATTACCTGCATGTATGTTTTGTACACCGGATTTATTTACATTTGCGGCATTGTACATAAGGAATATGTCCGAAGCGAGGCAGAAAACAATATTCTGATTGACCGTCTCGGCGATAAATACATCCAGCTTGAGCAGGCCAAAAAGGAAATCCAGGAACATTACGATAAAGTCAGGGAAACCAACAAGAAACTTGAGGAAACAAACGAGAAATTAACCGCAAGTATTGCGGAGTTCTATACTCTCCAGCAGATTTCCCAGGCCATTACCTCTATTTTTTATATGAATGAGCTTTTGAAGTTTGTTAACGACATAATAATGGGGGTAATGGGAGCCCTTCATTCAACCATAGCACTGTGTTACGGACCATATAACAAACTGAAGGTACAGGTTTCCAGTATCTACGACAGAAAGGAACTGGCCATAGTATCCGACTATATCAATACCGATGTCTTAAAACCATGTACCACTGAAGGCAAATCCATGATTGACAACAATGTCAATCCTGAGTGTTATCCTTTTACAATAGGGCGTAATATTAAGTCATTGATCTGTGTTCCCTTCCTTGCAAAAGGAAACCCGCTGGGCGTGGTTTTGATAGAGCACAGTTTCAAAGATGCATTCAACAGTGAAAATGTCAGGCTTCTTGAGATTATATGCCAGCAGGTTAGTATAGCTATTGAAAATGCCAGACTTTATCAGCAAATGCACGACCTGGCGACCATGGACGGACTGACAGGGGCATATAACCGACTGTACTTCCAGGACAAGATTCTTGAGGAATTTAACAGGGCAAAAGAAGAAGAATATGAACTTTCACTTATTATTTTCGATATAGACCACTTTAAGAAGTTCAATGACACCTACGGGCATCTGTTTGGCGACAAGGTCCTCAAATCCATATCGGCATATATTCAGAGAACCCTCAGAAAAGAGGATATTTTCGCCCGGTTCGGCGGGGAAGAGTTTGTCATACTTATGCCTCATACCTCCCTGCAGCAGGCAGTGGAAAAGGCCGAGGAAATAAGAAAAGGAATCGCAAGCCTGACCATTACCGACAGAGTTGTGGAAGCTTCGGTAAATATCAGTTTGGGCGTATCATCAATACCACATACGGCCAATAATCCCAACGAGCTTGTAAGAACTGCCGATGACGCCCTGTATGAAGCCAAAGAAAGCGGCAGAAACAATGTCAAAGTGGCAAAGCCGGTGAATTAAAAGAATCCGGGGAAAATAAAAACTCCGGACAAATCTTGTAATTAAGATAAGTCCGAAGCAATAAAGGAATAATCATTATATTCAGATTTCATCATAATGTCTCCGTATAAGAAGTTCTGCTTTTTATCCGCAGTTATGTTCCAACAATGAAGTTATGCGTTTGCAATAACTTCATTTTCATGTTTTTCTACAATTTCTTTAACCTGCTGTTCCTCGTCGGGAGTCAGAACCTTTTCCAGGTTCAGCATGAGTATCAGTTTTTCACCGAGCTTGGCAACTCCGGAAAGGAATCGTCTGTCGAAGCTTGTGAGAGTCTCCGGCGCTGGTTCAATATCTTCGTCAGGTACTTTCGCTATTTCAGACACGCTGTCCACAATAAAACCTAAAAGCATGCCGTTGGAATTGACAATCAAAATCTTGGTGCTTTCGTCATTTTCCTTATCGGGCATTTTGAAGCGCTTTCTCAGATTAAAAACTGTGAGCACCTTTCCCCTGAGATTCAACAACCCTTCTATGAACGGGGGTGTGTTGGGGACTTTAAATATCTCCTGCGGATTAATAATCTGAAATATATCTGTTATACTTATTCCAAAAGACTCATCGGCAATCTGGAATATTACAAGTTGCTGCAATGCCATATCAATACCTCCAACTCATTCTCAGATATAATTACCCTAAATTAGCACAGGAATAACATATAACTGTGAATTATTTGTCATGTTCTGTAGGAACCATTAATTTTGACGTAATCATAGGTTAAATCACAAGTCCAGATTCTGTCGCTGACATTCCCCGCCTTGAAATCCAGAGTAATTACAACTTCTTTTTGCCGGAGAATATTTAATGCTTTTTCTTCGTCAAAGTTGCATGCGATACCGTTATGGCATACCATAAGATCGCCCAGGAATATATCGGTTTTGTCAGGATCAAATTTTGCGCCCGAATAGCCTGCGGCAGTGAAAATTCTGCCCCAGTTGGCGTCGTTTCCGAAAATTGCTGTCTTTACCAGCGGTGATTTTGCAATGGCATTCAGGATAAGGTGTGCGCTTTCTCTGTCAGATAAGTTATTAACACGGATTTCAATGAGCTTTGTAGCGCCTTCCCCGTCTCCAGCCAGCATTTTTGCCAGGGTAACCGATACTTCCTCCAACGCAAATACAAATGCGTCATAGTTGGCGTCTTCTTCTGTTATAGGATTATTTCCTGCCATTCCGTTGGCGAGAATGAGAACTTTATCGCAGACACTGGTGTCGCCATCAACAGAAATCCTGTTGAAAGACCTTTCGGCAACAGTCCTGAGAGCCTTGTCCAAAAGCTGCTGTGATATGGCTGCATCTGTGGTAATAACAGAAATCATGGTTGCCATATTCGGGTGAATCATACCCGAACCTTTTGCCATTCCGCCAATGGTAACAGTTTTGCCGTCAATCAAAAATGTTTTTGAAGCCTCTTTAGGGTAGGTATCGGTGGTCATAATCGCTTTTGCAGCTTCTGAACCTCCGTCCGGAGTCAAGTTTCCAAAAGCATTTTCCAAACCGTTTTTGATTTTTTCCAGGTCAAGGGGAAAACCGATTACTCCGGTGGAGCCCAGCATAACTTCTTCGGGGCTGCATCCTACAAGTGAGGCGGCCAACTCTGCCATGCGGGCGGCGTCTTTATCGCCCCGTTCGCCTACGCAGGCATTTGCACAGCCGCTGTTGATAACTACCGCTTTTGCAGAACCCTTTTTTATTTTATCCATTGTCCATTTAAGGGAATGGCCTTTGACAATATTTGTTGTAAAAATTCCGGCTGCTGTTGCGGTTGTGTCGGAAACAATCAGAGCCAGATCCTTATTGTTGTTTTTCTTAAGTCCACAGGCAACTCCTGCGGCCTTGAAACCCATAGGGGCTGTAACTCCTGATTTTGACATAATGCGCCTCCACATAATTTTCTTTATTTTAAACCAATTGAAGTTTTGCTTGCAATAGGGTTTGAAATAAATACTCCACTGCTTTGATACTTCGCAGAAATAAGGTATAATAAGATTAATGTTTTAAATTATTTATGCCATACCCGTGAATTTTGTAAAAAATAAAAATACCAGCGAGGGTGATATTAGTGAATAGTAAACTGAAAGACAAATATACTGATCAACTTTTTGAGGCCATACTTACTCTTGAAACAGTCGATGAATGTTACAGTTTCTTTGAGGATTTAGGGACAATTGCCGAAATAAAGGCTTTTGCCCAGAGATTTGCTGTTGCCAGCATGCTCACTGAAAAGAAAACTTACAGGGAAATCCACGAACAGACAGGAGCAAGCGAGGCAACAATAAGCAGGGTTAACAGGGCCTTGAATTATGGCGCGGATGGGTATAAACTTGCTCTTGAGCGCTTAAATAAAAGGAGTAAAGAATAAATGAAGCTTTTGGAGAAGATTTTTGGCAGTTATGCGGACAAAGAATTAAAGAGGATTAAACCTATTGTTGATCATATAGAAAACCTGGGACCGGAAATTGCAAAACTGACCGACGCCCAGTTAAGACAAAAGACAGATGAATTTAAAAAAAGACTCTCCCAGGGGGAGACTTTGGATGATATATTACCTGAGGCCTATGCGGTAGTTCGTGAAGCTGCAACCAGGGTCATAGGAGAACGCCATTTCAGAGTCCAGCTCATAGGCGGCATAATTCTGCACCAGGGCCGTATCGCAGAAATGAAAACCGGTGAAGGTAAAACTTTGACGGCAACCCTGCCGTTGTATCTCAATGCCCTTACAGGCAAAGGAGCCCATTTGGTTACGGTCAATGACTATCTAGCAAAATACCAGGCCGAACTCATGGGTAAGATTTATAATTTCCTTGGCCTGAGCGTGGGCGTAATCATTCACGGCCTGGATAACAACCAGAGAAAGGAAGCCTATGCCTGTGATATTACCTACGGAACCAACAACGAGTTCGGATTTGATTATTTGCGTGACAACATGGTGGTTTACAAGGACCACATGGTCCAGAGGGGACTTAATTACGCCATTGTTGACGAAGTTGACTCGATATTGATAGATGAGGCAAGGACCCCGCTAATTATTTCTGGGCAGGGTGAAAAATCAACGGACCTGTACGAGAAAGTTGATGTATTCGTAAGAAGGCTTTCAAAAGCAATTTTTAAAGAGACAGATGACAAAGAATTCGCCGATGAAACCGATGCAGACTATATAGTAGATGAAAAGGCCCATACCGCGACATTGACAGCAAAGGGTGTTGAAAAGGCCGAAAAGTACTTCGGCGTTGAGAACCTTTCCGATATAGAAAACATGACTCTTTCACACCACATTAACCAGGCTCTGAAGGCCCATGGTCTGATGAGAAAAGATGTGGACTATGTGGTAAAGGACGATGAAGTAATTATTGTCGATGAGTTCACAGGAAGACTGATGTATGGAAGAAGATATTCCGACGGTCTCCACCAGGCGATAGAAGCCAAGGAAGGCGTAAAAGTGGAACATGAGAGTAAAACCCTTGCCACTATAACCTTCCAGAACTATTTCAGAATGTATAGCAAGCTTGCGGGTATGACAGGTACCGCGCTTACCGAGGAGCAGGAATTCAGGGCAATATACAACCTGGATGTTATTCCCATTCCTACAAACCTCCCCGTAATTCGTGTGGATCATGACGATGTGGTTTACAAAACCAAGAGAGGAAAGTTTAATGCAGTTCTTCAGGATATCATAGAGAGCAATAAAAAAGGCCAGCCTGTATTGGTTGGTACCATTTCCATTGAAACTTCCGAAATGCTGAGTAATCTTCTGAAGAAACACGGTATAAAACATAATGTCCTCAATGCCAAGTATCATGAGAAAGAAGCTGAAATAGTCGCCCAGGCAGGGAAATATGGTGCGGTTACAATATCCACCAATATGGCCGGCCGTGGTACCGACATAAAACTTGGAGGTAACCCCGAGTTTCTTGCCAAACAGGAGATGCGCAAGATGGGGATGGATGAGGCTCTTATTGCCGCCTCAGTGAGCTTCAATGAAACTGATGACGAAGAAATATTAAAGGCCAGGAAAATTTTCAAAGAGCTTCATGACAAGTTCAAAGTTGAAACCGACAGAGAGAAGGAGCTTGTAATAAAAGCCGGAGGCCTCAAGATAATAGGTACCGAACGGCATGAATCCCGCCGTATCGACAACCAGTTGAGAGGACGTTCAGGAAGACAGGGAGACCCGGGCGAATCCCGCTTTTATATTTCTCTTGAAGATGACCTGATGCGTTTATTCGGTTCAGAGCGTATTGAACGCATGGTGGATGCACTTGGGCTTGAAGAGGACCAGCCTATTGAAGCAAAACTGCTTTCAAATGCTATTGAAAGCGCCCAGAAGAAGATAGAGGGCATTAACTTCCAGCGGCGCAAGAATGTCCTTGAGTACGACGATGTCATGAATAAACAGCGTGAAGTTATTTATTCACAGCGCGCCATGGTTTTGAATGATGAAAATATCAAGAGTTATATAGAAAAGATGATAGACAACATTTCCGGCAGCATAGTCAGCATGTACTGCAGTGAGAGCGCAAATCCTGCAGACTGGGACATAAGTTCACTGGTCAATTATGCAGAGACCATTATGTTGCCCAAGGGAACCCTCAATGCAAAGGAAATCGGAAGTTCCATAAAAACTTCCCAGGAGCTGAGGGAACTGATACGCGACAAGGCCATGAGGCTGTACCAGCAAAAAGAGCAGGAATTCGGGGAAGAACTCATGCGCGAGCTTGAAAGGCGCATTCTGCTTAAAACTGTGGACGAGAAATGGATGGATCATATTGATAATATGGACCAGCTTAAATACGGTATTGGTCTTAGAGCTTACGGACAGCATGATCCTGTTGTTGAATACAAACGTGAAGGCTTTGAAATGTTTGATGAAATGATAAATAACATTCAGCAGGATACTGTTAAGATGCTTCTCCGTATCCAAAAAGAACATGTAACGGTTAAGCGTGAGCAAGTAGCAAAACCCACAGAGGCAAGCCATGGCGACAGCGGCCCGCAAAAACCTGTAAAGCGGGATGCTGTAAAGGTAGGAAGAAATGATCCCTGCCCGTGCGGAAGCGGCAAGAAATACAAGAAGTGCTGCGGCGCCAACCAAGGTTGAAAGATTAATTTATTTGTTTTGTCATATTATTAAATTATTGATGTAAATTTACCGTTATAAATATATAGTGATATATATTTTGTTAAATCATGATAAAATATAATTTGGATTGAACATTTTCACAATTTTATATATCTGGTTCAGCCTTGGTTTCATCTATGCCCAGCCTATGCCTTGTCTTGCCAATTATTTGATTTTACTTTTTCTGGAGGGTTAGTATGTTTAGTATTAGTGAAGAACTGTCTAATTATCAACCCATCGACCTGGCTAACATCGAGAATAAAATCGGTGCCATACCGGAGGACATTAAAATGGCCACCGAATTATATAATAAAGCCCTTTCGGAGATGGGCAACAAAAACGAGGATATAGCGATAATCGCACTGAAAAAGGCAATTTCTCTGTATCCCGATTTTTATGAGGCCATGAACCTGTTGGGGCTCTGTTATTTAAGTCTCGGTGAAAGTGATAAAGCGAGGGAGCAGTTTTCCAGGGTTATCAAACTGGATGACAGCGGGTTGCGCGCCAACCGGTATCTCAACCAACTGGACGGAACTTCTGAAGATGATGTCAAAAAACCATCTAACACAAAAAGACGTTCAAAACCAGCATCCAACCTTCTTTCCAAAGTGGCGACCGGTCTGGCTCCAGAGTCAAAACCCAATTATTATTTGAAGTACATAGCCGGATTTGTCGCAGGCATTCTTGTATTTCTCATTGTCTGGCTTCTATTGCCGGGAAATAAACCGCTTATTATAGATTTTTCAGGCTTGCTTGGTAAATCGGCCAAGTACCAGGCAAAAATCGAAGAGCTTCAAAAAGAAATACTTAATTACGACAATTTGCTTAACGAGACCCAGACAGCGCTTAAATCCGCAGATGAGAAAGAACGGCAGCTTCAGGACAGATTAGACCAGTTCATAGTATGGACCAATAATCTGCGGGAACTGGACAAACTCTTCTATGAAGGCAAGTATAAAGAGGTAGTGGTCCAGATAGAGAAAAACCTGTCAGGTCTTGATATGCCTGATGAAATTAAGAAGGAGATAGACGCCATAAACGAAAAGGCAAAGCCAAAATCTATAGGCCAGTTCTATGAATCGGCAAGAAGCATATACAATTCCAATTCAAGGGCGAAGGATCCGGCGAAATACGCCCTGGCAGCTGATGAATACAGAATGGCCATAAAAATTATTGAAGAGCTGGATGAAAAACCTAACTACACAGCTGAAATCTATTACTATGGCGGGAAAGCCATTGCTTTGTCCGAATCCCCCAACAAACAGCAGGCGGATGAAGAAGCTGTTTCCTGTTTTGAGAAGGTAATCTCTATCGCACCGAGGTCCACTCTTGCCAATTATGCGAGGGCAAGGATAAATGAGATAGAAGAAGGCATAGCAATAAAGCATTAATGTGAAAGCAATATTTAAGGCGCTGAGGGAAATTCCCCAGCGCCTTTTATAACATTTTTTCAGATTAAAAATCTTTGCAAACTTGCCTGTTAACTTATTTGGTTGCCCAAACTTTCTTAAGTTTTGCAAAGCGTGGCAGACTATCCTCAAGCGGCGGGCAGGATTCGCCTTGAATAAGAGGCAATACATAATCAATAAACTCCTGCTTAAGGCCGGTGCCTTCTTCGTTAATCCACTCGCGAGGTATTTTCTTTTCTGTATTTGCAACTTCGTTAAGGTTAACGAGTTTATAATTGCAGTGATATTTGCCGTCTTTCATTTCTCTTTCATAAGCAACCATGTGGTCGGTATGGCCTTCTACTGCAAATTCAACAGCCTTCTGTCCTGCTGTGAATGCTTCCTCAACATCGGTAGCGGAAGCCAGGTGAGAAGCGCATCTCTGGAGAAGTGAGAACTCAATGTAACGGGTCTTGCATTTGAGCTCTTTCTTGATAATGCTTGCAAGTACCTGTGCGGTTCCACCCAACTGGGCATGACCGAAAGAGTCTTTTTCCTTAGCCAGGTCTGAGCCGTATTCAGAAATGTATTTTCCGTCTTTATCCTTGATTCCTTCTGAAACTGCAATAATAACCTTGCCGTTGTTCTTGTCATAAGCTTTCTTGACGTCTGCAAGGAATTTATCCATATCAAATGTCAATTCAGGCAGATAAATGAGGTCCGGACCTGCTCCTTTATAAGCTGCAAGTGCGGTAGCTGCGGTAAGCCATCCGGCATTTCTTCCCATTACTTCAATAACGCATACCAGCGGAGTGTCGTAAACACGTGCATCATGGTAAACTTCCATGGTAGAAGTAGCAACGTATTTTGCAGCGCTGGCATATCCGGGACAGTGATCGGTTGCGTAAAGGTCGTTGTCGATTGTCTTGGGAACACCTATAACGCGGCATTCATAACCTGCTTTCTGCATGAACTTGCTGACTTTGTTGCAGGTATCCATTGAATCGTTTCCGCCGTTATAGAAGAAGTATCTGATATCATACTTCTTGAATACTTCCAGCAATCTGTTGTAATCTGTAGGATCTTTATCGGGATCTGCGAGCTTATAGCGAACTGATCCCAATGCGGATGAAGGAGTTGTCTTGAGAAGTTCCAATTCCTTCATGTCTTCCTGAGTCATGTCATAGAATTTTTCCTCAAGAATACCTTTAATACCGTTTGCAGCACCATAAACCTTGGGAATACAATCCATTTTAAGGGCAGTGATAATTACACCTGCAGCACTGGCATTAATAACTGAGGTAGGGCCGCCAGACTGACCGAAAATCGCGTTTCCAACTAATTTTGCCATATTTTTGAGAGCCTCCAATCTATTTTAAATAAATTTTTACTTCCTGTATAATCTGCTCAAACGAGAATATTTAGGCTATTTTAAATTGTTTTATAATATTGGAGTAGTAATCAAACAAAAATTAATATATCATAAAGAAAGAATAACTGCAATAATAACACTATTTGTTTGAAATTTGTATGAAAACTGATGATATCCTCCTTTATGGCTGAAATTTTACAGTACTTTAATATCAAGGAATTAATGTAGTCAATTGCTTCAAAATTTTTGATATGATTTACTTGTTCCCAAAATAAAATATGATATAATAATTTTTGAATGTGAAGAAATTAACGTTATGATAATGGCTTCGCTAATGTATACAATGTACATTATCGCATAAATTTAAGGAGGGAAAAACATGGCTAAAAAAATGAAAACAATGGATGGCAATACGGCTGCGGCGTATGCTTCCTATGCATTTACAGAAGTCGCTGCTATTTATCCTATAACTCCATCCTCACCCATGGCCGAGGTTACCGATGAGTGGGCCGCCAATGGGAAAAAGAATATCTTTGGCCAGCCGGTAAAAGTTGTTGAAATGCAATCAGAAGCCGGTGCGGCAGGTGCTGTTCACGGCTCTCTGCAGGCAGGAGCTCTGACTACTACATATACAGCTTCCCAGGGCCTTCTTCTCATGATTCCAAATATGTATAAGATTGCAGGCGAACTGCTCCCTGGAGTCTTCAACGTCTCAGCACGTGCTGTGGCATCTCACGCACTTTCCATTTTCGGTGACCATTCAGACGTAATGGCTACCCGTCAGACAGGTTTTGCAATGCTCGCCGAAGGCAGTGTCCAGGAAGTTATGGACCTTACAGGTGTAGCTCATCTGGCTGCCATTAAGGGAAGAGTACCTTTCCTGAACTTCTTCGACGGTTTCAGAACTTCTCACGAAGTACAGAAAATTGAATTGATTGATTATGAAGATTTCGCAAAGATGCTTGACTGGAAAGCTGTTGAAGAGTTCAGAAAGCGCGCGTTGAATCCTGAAGATCCTGTAACACGCGGTACTGCCCAGAACCCGGATATATTCTTCCAGGCAAGAGAAGCAAGCAACCCCTATTATGACGCTATTCCTGATATAGTAGCCGACTACATGAAAAAGATTTCAGATCTTACAGGTCGTGTGTACAAGCCTTTCAATTACTACGGCGATCCTGAAGCAGAATACGTTGTAGTAGCTATGGGTTCAGTAACCGAAACCTGCGAAGAAGTTATCGACTACCTGAGAGCCAAAGGCGAAAAAGTCGGTGTTCTTAAAGTTCACCTGTACAGACCTTTCTCAGAGAAATATTTCTTTGATGTAATGCCCAAGACTGTTAAGAAGATTGCAGTTCTTGACAGAACAAAAGAGCCGGGCGCAATTGGCGAACCTCTTTATCTTGACGTTAAATCACTTTATTATAATAAACCCGAACAGCCGGTTATTGTCGGCGGACGTTATGGTCTTGGTTCAAAAGATGTGAAGCCCAACCAGATTATCGCAGTATTTGACAATCTGAAGGCAGACCAGCCAAGAGACCACTTTACTCTGGGTATTGTGGATGACGTTACAAATCTTTCATTACCTTTGGGCCCAAGCGTAAACACCGAAGCAAAAGATGCTATCCGCTGCAAATTCTGGGGTCTTGGTTCCGACGGTACTGTTGGTGCTAACAAGCAGGCCATCAAAATTATCGGTGACAAGACTGATTTATATGCACAGGGATACTTCTCCTATGACTCCAAGAAATCCGGTGGTATTACCGTATCCCACCTCCGTTTCGGAAAATCCAAGATCCGTTCTACATATCTGATTGATGAAGCTGATTACATTGCTTGCCACAACCAGGCTTATGTAGGCAAATACAATCTTCTTGCCGGACTTAAGAAGGGTGGAGACTTCGTTCTCAACTGCCAGTGGACAGTGGACGAACTGGATGAAAAACTCCCTGCAGATCTTAAGAGAAAGATCGCTCTTGACAATATCAACTTCTACATAATCAACGCTACCGACATAGCCCGCGAAATCGGACTCGGAAGCCGTATCAATATGATCATGCAGGCTGCATTCTTCAAACTGGCAAATGTTATTCCTATAGAAGATGCTGTTAAATACCTGAAAGACTCCATTGTTGACGCTTACGGCAAGAAGGGCCAGGCTATACTGGACATGAACTTTGCCGCTGTTGACAAGGGAATTAATGCTCTTGTAAAGGTAGATGTTCCTGATAGCTGGAAGACAGCACAGGATGAACCTGTGAAAGAGGATACCGACAAGCCTGAGTTCATCAGAAAAGTTGTTGAACCCATGAATGCCCAGAAGGGTGACGATCTGCCTGTCAGCACCTTCAAGGGTATTGAAGACGGTACATTCCCTGCAGGTACTTCTGCTTATGAAAAACGCGGTATTGCTGTTACAGTTCCTGAGTGGCAGGTTGAAAACTGTATCCAGTGTAACCAGTGCTCACTGGTATGTCCTCATGCTGCTATCCGTCCGTTCCTCTTTAATGAAGAAGAGAAGAAGAACGCTCCTGCAACTCTGGTTACCAAACCTGCAGCAGGACCTCAGTTCAAGGGCTACGAATACAAGATTCAGGTTTCAGTTCTGGATTGTACCGGTTGCGGCAACTGTGCAGACGTATGTCCTGCAAAAGAAAAGGCCCTCGTTATGAAGCCTTTCGAAACACAGCAGCAGGAAATCGAACATTGGAACTATATTACAAAGAATGTTACATATAAAGACCATCTGGCACCGAAGAACAATCTGAAGAACAGTCAGTTTGCTCAGCCACTGATTGAGTTCAGCGGCGCTTGCGCAGGCTGCGGTGAGACACCTTACATCAAGGCTATCACACAGCTCTTTGGTGATCGTATGATGATTGCCAATGCTACAGGTTGTTCATCAATCTGGGGTGGTTCTGCTCCTGCAACAGTTTACTGCAAGAACTGTGAAGGCAAAGGTCCGTCATGGGCTAACTCCCTCTTTGAAGATAACGCAGAGTACGGATTAGGTATGTACTACGGCGTTAAGCAGATTCGTGAAGGTATCGCACTGAAACTCAAAGAACTGCTTGAACTGGATGTACCTGCTGAACTCAAGACTGCTGCAGAAAACTGGCTTACCAACATGTACGAAGGTGAAGCCTCCAAGGAAGCTTCAAAAGCTCTTTGCGCAGCTCTTGACAACTTCGCTCCTACCTGCGATAAGAGCAAGGAGATCGTAGATCACCTCAATAAGAACCGTCAACACTTCGTCAAGAAATCCCAGTGGATCCTTGGCGGTGACGGATGGGCATACGACATTGGTTACGGCGGACTTGACCATGTTCTGGCTTCCGGCGAAGACGTAAACGTTCTGGTATTTGATACCGAGATTTACTCCAACACCGGTGGTCAGGCATCCAAGAGTACACCTACCGCAGCAGTGGCTAAGTTTGCTGCATCCGGTAAGCGTATTAAGAAGAAAGACCTTGGTCTCATCGCTGCTACTTATGGATATGTATATGTGGCACAGGTTGCAATGGGCGCCAACATGAACCAGTTCATGAAGGCTATCCAGGAAGCTGAAGCTCACAAGGGTCCTTCACTTATCATCTGCTATGCTCCATGTATCAACCATGGTATTAAAGGTGGTATGTCAAGAACCCAGACCAGAGAAAAACTGGCTGTTGAATCCGGTTACTGGCATCTGTGGCGTTATGTGCCTGCTCTTAAGGCAGAGGGCAAGAATCCGTTCATTCTGGATTCCAAAGATCCTACCGGAAGCTTCCAGGAATTCCTCAACACCGAAGTTCGTTACACATCCCTTAAGAAGACATTCCCGGATGTTGCTGACGAGCTCTTCCAGGCTGCTGAAAGGGATGCCAAGGAAAGACTTGAAACTTACAAGAGAATGGCTGGTTTAATCTAATTAAATAAAAAACCGTATTCCAAATAAAGAGACGGTCAGTAGCTTTACTGACCGTCTTTTGATTTATAATGAAAACGGCTCACCATCTTATGTCAATCAAATGAAACTATATAATTATTGCGTAAAAATCACTTTTTTATCTTGTTATAATGCTCACTCACCTTGTTGAAACTTTCCTCGCTCAGGTAATGCTCTATTTTGCAGGCGTCTTCTTTGGCTGTCTCTTCGCTTACACCAAGAGCCATAAGGAACTGTGTCAAAAGGAGGTGTCTTTTGTATGTTCTCTCAGCAATATCAAAACCCCTTTCAGTCAGGGTTATATATCCGTATTCATCAACCTTGATATAGCCGTTTTCGCGAAATTGTTTCATGGCATAGCTTATACTGGGCTTTGAAAACCCCATTTCATTGGCAATGTCTATGGACCGGACATTCCCGTTTCTACGCTGTAAAACAAGTATGGTCTCAAGATAGTTTTCTGCAGACTCCTGAATTTTCATGTTTCACCTCCTGGGTCTATGCCCCCATGTTATCAGAAGAATTAGATTTTTTCAAGTTTATGTTGACTTGGATAATGACAAGTAGTAAAATATGCTAAGGAAGAGTTAGCGTAGTCTAACTCATATATTTTGAACAGATGTTAGTGTAGACTAACCCTTGTTTACTTTTTATCAACTGCAATAATTGTGCAAAAAATCTTCATATAATTAGCATTGAACGAGAACCATTCAGGAGGAACCTAAATGAAAACATTAAGATCGGCAAAATGTGGTGAGACTGTTGTAGTTAAAAAGCTCCATGGTGAAGGAGCGCTTAAACGCAGAATCATGGATATGGGAATTACCAGAGGAACCCAGATTTATGTTCGTAAACTGGCTCCATTAGGAGATCCTATGGAAATAAATGTCAGAGATTATGAATTGTGTCTGCGCAAAGCTGATGCGGATATGATTGAGATTGCCTGATGACAGTCTTTACTTTGACTGTTTTTTTATAAATCCGAGTTAGTCTCGGCTAACTTCTCTCTTTAATTTCCAACACGAGAACCAATCAGATATACAGGGGGAACATATATGTCCATTAAAATCGCGCTTGCAGGGAATCCCAACAGTGGCAAGACTACGTTATTCAATTATTTAACCGGAAGTTCACAGTATGTAGGCAACTGGCCGGGCGTTACGGTAGAAAAAAAGGAAGGCAGACTTAAAGGTCATAATGACGTTGTAATTCAGGATCTGCCTGGTATTTATTCTCTCTCTCCTTATTCTCTGGAAGAGGTGGTTTCGCGAGATTATCTTATCACTGAAAAGCCTGATTCAATAATAAATATAGTTGATGCCTCCAATCTGGAAAGAAACCTTTATCTTACGACCCAGCTTTTGGAGCTTGGAGTTCCGACAGTGGTAGTTCTGAACATGATGGACATTGTTGAAAAACATGGCGACACCATTGAAACAGATGTCCTCTCAAAAGAACTTGGATGCGAGGTACTCAAAGCAGCCGCGGTAAAGGGTAAAGGAGCCAATGAAGTTGCTGAAGTGGCTATAGCAGCAGCCAATAAAAGAATACCTCCAAAACCGCTGCGTGTTTTTTCCGAAGTGGTTGAAAAAGCCCTTGAAGGTATTGAGAATTTAATTAAAGACAGCGTTGATAATAAGTCTTTAAGATGGTTTGCAATTAAGCTCTTTGAACGGGATACAAAGGTAAGGGAGCAATTGGAACTTGGCGAACAAACCATAGCAAGCATAGAAAAAATTATTTCCGAGTGCGAGAAAGAATTGGATGAAGACAGCGAAAGTATTATAACCAACGAAAGATATGCTTACATCTCCCGTGTTGTAGATAAGAGTTTACATAAAAAGAATAAATCAAAGGTCTCAACCTCCGATAGGATAGACATGGTGCTCACAAACCGTTTTCTGGCCATCCCCATTTTCGCCGTTGTCATGTTTGTTGTTTATTTTATGTCCCTTAATTCTATAGGCGGCTGGGCTTCAGATTGGGTAAACGAGTCGCTATTCGGTGAAATAATTCCTACTGCGGTGGAAGATTTTCTTGTATCAGTGGATTGCGCGGATTGGCTCATATCACTGATTGTTGACGGAATCATAGCCGGTGTCGGCGCTGTTTTGGGATTTTTGCCCCAGATGGTAGTGCTGTTCTTATGTCTTTCCATTCTTGAAGACTGCGGATATATGGCACGAATCGCTTTTATAATGGACAGGATTTTCCGCAGGTTCGGCCTTTCCGGAAAATCAATCATTCCCATGCTTGTGGCAACAGGATGCGGAGTACCAGGCATTATGGCATCAAGGACTATTGAAAATGAAAGCGACAGGAAAATAAGTATTATGACCACCACCTTTATGCCATGCGGAGCAAAAATTCCGGTTATTGCACTCATTGCCGGAGCACTTTTCGGACAGTCGGTTTGGGTAGCTCCTGCGGCATACTTCATCGGAATAGTTGCAATAATGCTCTCAGGTATTATCTTAAAGAAGAATAAAGCCTTTTCAGGAGATCCTTCACCTTTTGTCATGGAGCTTCCCGCATATCATTTGCCTAACCCGGTAAGTGTCGCAATGCAGGTATGGGACAGGTCAAAATCATTTGTGAAAAAGGCAGGCTCAATAATTCTCCTTGCCTGCGTCGCAGTATGGTTCCTGTCTAACTTCAATTGGACCTTCCGGATGGTGGATGCGGATGATTCAATACTTGCTTCCCTTGGAACACTGCTTGTTCCCGTCTTCACACCTCTTGGCTGGGGCGAGTGGAGAGCGGTAGTAGCAACCCTCAACGGCCTTATAGCAAAAGAAAATGTTGTAGGAACCCTTGGTGTTCTGTATGGTTTTGAAGCAGTGGCGGAAGACGGAGTTGAAGTTTGGACAGCTCTCCAGGCCTCCTTCTCACAGCTTTCCGGCTTCTCATTCCTGATATTCAATCTGATATGCGCACCTTGCGTTGCTGCGATTGGCGCAATACGCAGGGAGATGGGCAATGCAAAATGGACTTTGATTGCAGTTGGCTATCAGACAGGACTTGCTTACAGTATTTCATTTGTTACTTATCAGCTTGGTTTGGTTCTTACCGGACATGGATTTGGTTTTGGTTCACTGATAGCATTTGTGGTATTGGCAGTATTTATTTATCTCTTGATAAGAAAACCCGACAGTAATGGTAAACTCATGGTAAAAAGGGCAGCCGCATAATAAGCGGTTGATAACTCAGATTATATAAAAGCCGGAATATTAATTAGCCGGTATATTAGGAGGGGTTTAAATGGCAACGTATATTATTGGCGCAATTGTATTTGGGATTATTGCCTTAAATGTTATACATGTATTCAAAAAAAGTAAAAAGGGCGGAAGCTGCTGCGGGTGCGACGGCTGCCCGTCGGCATCAAAATGCCATAAATAGAACCGTGGGAATAAGCAATAGTTCAAGCAGATTAATATCCTAAGCGGAAAAAGCGTCTAAGTAAAAAAGGACACGATAGGGAAAAGTATTAACAGATAAAGATAAAGAGATAAGATTAATCTCGGACAAAATAAATGCAGGGTAAGTAGCGGACAAGATAGCCAGACAAATAAAAGAGCGGATTTAATTCCGCTCTTTTCTATTTATCAGTTTTTTATGCATTCATGATGTGCTTGTGACCAACCGCTTATTTCTTCTGACCGATACTGAGTATGAAGTTGATTATGATTCCGAATATTGCAGCGCCGGCTACACAGGGAACACTAAGCCCGAAGAAGGGTATGTTTCCACCGAAAGCGAACTGTCCGCCAAGACCTATAATCATTATTGTAGCAATTACAGCGATGTTCTTGGAGCTGAACAGGTCAACTTTTTTCTCAACCATGATAGCCACGCCCTGAGCTGCAATAGCTCCGAAGAGGTATACTTCAAGTCCGCCTATAACAGCCTGTGGAATTGAGTAGATGGCGTTAATAAGGGGAGAGAAGCAGGATATTACCATTGCTATTATTGATGCGGCTATGAGTACGGGTATTGAGAATACCTTTGTAATTGCCATGGCGCTTATGTTTTCACCGTAGTTGGTTCCTGCGGGACCTCCGACGAATCCTGCGACTATATCTCCAATACCGTCACCGATAAGGTTGAGTCCCAGTTTGTCTGCAAGGTTGTAATCTTTAGTGGAACCTTTTTTCTTCGCCAGATCGTTTACATAGATATCCAACTGGTATATATGAGCAGTTGATTCGGGAATTGTTGCTATTGCTATTGGCATAATTGCTGCCAGTGCCATCAGGTTTGGTTTCGGGAATGTGAATACCGGCAGAGCGAAGAATCCGCTGTTAGCAGTTGCAGGCAGCGCCTTGAAGAAGTCAATGCCGGTTGTCACTTTAATAATAAATGCTGTTACGCATCCGATAATGGGACCCAGAAGCAGCGGCAGCTGACCTGCCAGACCTTTCAGATATACTGAGAACAGTATTGTGGAGATTAATGTAACAAGGGAGATAACCCAGGCCAGATTTTCAGCGAGTGGCAACTGAGCTTCTGAAACATTTGCAATGCTTAATACAATCTCACCGTTGACATTGGTTTTGGATGCTGCATCCATCAGAGCAACTCCTGCAAGTGTAAGGCCTATTACCATCGCTATTGGGCCTGTAACTGATGCAGGAAGGATTTTTTCAATGGAATCTCTTCCAAAGCGGTTTACGATAAGTCCTGCAGCTATTGAAACGAAACCGGACATTACAATACCAAACTGGGCTATTGCAATTTTATCATTAAGTGCCAATCCTGCAAGGGCTTCCGAACTCATTAACGCGCCGATTGCCGCAACATAGGAGAAACTTGAACCGTAATAAAGTGGAATTTTACGTCCGGTAACTAAGATAAAGCAGATTGTTGCAAGACCGCTGGCAAAAATCGTGGTTGAAATGTGGAATCCTGTAATGAGTGCTACCGCAACAGTTGCAGGGAACATTACGATTACCTGCTGTATAGCGTATAATAACAGTTTCAGTATTGGCGGCCTTTCATCAGGCAGGTAACCGGTTTGAATTGTGTTGTTGGTCATGGTAAAATCCCCCTCATAAAATATAGAATTATTCCTCGTCTTTCTGGTAAAGCTTTACACTGGTTTCCCCGTCATATTCCTTCAAACAGACAGAAACAACTTCTGACCTTGATGTGGGTATATTCTTACCCACAAAGTCACTGCGGATTGGAAGCTCCCTGTGGCCCCTGTCCACCAGAACGGCAAGCTGGATCCTTGCAGCTCTTCCATGGGCCATAACGGCATCCATGGCGGCACGTACTGTCCTGCCCGTGTAGATAACATCATCCACAAGGACTACCTTCTTGTTAACCACAGAGAACGGTATGTCTGTAGCGTTTAAAACAGGGTCCAACTGTTTTGTTGAGAGATCGTCACGGTAGAGGCTGATATCCAGAACGCCCATATCCACTCTGGTACCTTCGATCCTCTCAATGGCTTCTACAAGCCTGGCCGCAATAGGCACACCTCTGCTTTTGATTCCAATGAGACACAAGTCTTCAATACCGTTATTTTTCTCAATTATCTGGTGTGCAATGCGGGTGATTGCTCTCTCTACAGCAACCTCATCCATAATCTGCGCTTTGAATTTCACGCTATCAGACTCCCTATCACGTTCTTCCGTTTCGTATCTGTTCAAGGAAAGATACGCAAACAAAAAAATCTTGTCTGCCTGCAGACAAGATGATTTACATTTAATATTGGTTTTATGCACATGGAATTATACCATGACTACCCCTATTAACTTGCATAAACATCTTGTCGGCATCTCTGTACCAAACTTAAAGACATTTAACTTTGTTCATTCTACCATTCAGAATCTGTTATTGCAATACTCTATTTTGCGAAAAATGTTTATAATCCTCGAAAGGTGCTTATACTCAGTAAAAATGCTGTAAAAATAATCTGAAAAACCTCGTTTCCTTGCCCGTCTCCAATTGTTAATATATAATTTTATCTTAGGAGATGTTTGTTATGCGAATGTCTGAAAATATCAAATCATGTACAGAGGAGAAAAATGTTTTGAAGAGTCGCAGGATATACGCATTATTTTTTCTGATAATATTCACCATTGTTGTTTCTATATGCTTGCCGGTATTCGGAGAGGAAGATTACTCCGGGGAAGTTACCGAAGAATTCTCTGAAGAACTATCTGATGATATTACTGAAGAAGTCCCTGAAGAAATCCCGACCATGAACGTAAGAGGCAGAGTAGTAAGAAATCTGGACCTCAGGGACAAATTGATCGAGTATTCAGGAGGCTCCTTGGAAGACAGTGTACAGCATGTTGAAGTAAGAATCACCAGCGGAGAGTTCAAAGGTGAATTGGTAGATGCAGAATATCCCTTAAGCCTGGACTTTGTTGGGGGGCAGGAGAACGCGCTTCTAAGACCCGGTAATGAAGTTTTGATGACACTGGAGCTTGACCAGAATGGGAAAATAGTGTCGGCGGTTATTTATAACCCGGCAAGGGATAAATCTGTAATACTTCTTCTTATTCTCTTTGTAATAGTCATTCTCTCAGTTGGAAGACTGAAAGGATTTAAAGCGCTGGTAGCACTTATCCTGACCATTCTCACAATCATGTATATCTTGCTGCCCTTGCTGTTGAGGGGATATAACCCTGTGTTTACTACTGTGTTTTCCAGTGTATTGGTTACAGGTGCTACCCTAATATTGGTAGGGGGTTTTAACAAAAAGGCATTGGCTGCGATTCTTGGCGCAACCGGAGGAGTTGTGGCAGCCGGAATTATTTCTGCGATGATTGGGAATATGGCCAAACTTACAGGACTTGGGTCAGAAGAGTCACAAATGCTTCTTTACATACCTCAGAACATTTCCTTTGACTACAAAGGCCTTCTGTTCGCAGGAATTATTTTAGGCGCCCTTGGAGCCTGTATGGACGTGGCAATGTCAATGTCGTCGGCTATGTTTGAAATAAAGGAGCAAAGCCCTGAACTCAACAGGTTCCAACTGTTCAAATCAGGGATGAATATCGGCCGCGATATGATGGGAACCATGGCAAATACTCTTATTATGGCCTATGTCGGAGGTTCATTGCCACTTCTGATGTTATTCATCGCCCATAATATGCCTGTCTATGAAATTATCAATCAGGACGGCTTTGCAGGGGAAATTATAAGGTCCATAGCAGGAAGTATCGGCCTTATTCTGACAATACCGTTAACTGCTTTGACGGCATCCATCCTGTGTGAAAAAAATCGCGTCAGAGATTTTGAATTTGATGACGACATGCCGGATTAAATTGGGATTGGAAGCTTTGAAGGATTTATCAGGTTTGATTATTCCGGCATCTCATTGCACGTGATAGGCTGCCGGGATCTGAAAAACATAAATATTTCAGAAAACATGCAAAACAAATTAAAGTAAAATATTTAAAGTAATATTATACGGAACTGATTTTAAATCAGATAATTACATCGAGAATAATAAGGAGAATTAAGATTTTATGCTCAAACTTATATCATGGAATGTAAACGGCTTAAGAGCTGTATTGGGAAAAGGTTTTCTCGAGTTCTTCGACAAGGAGAAACCCGATATATTGTGCCTCCAGGAGACAAAACTCTCAGAAGGCCAGTTGGATCTTGAACTTGAAGGATATTATTCATATTACAATTATGCCGAAAAGAAAGGCTATTCGGGAACAGCGGTGTACACAAGAATAAAACCCCTTGATGTAACCTTTGGGATCGGCATTGATGAACATGACCATGAGGGTCGTGTAATCACATTGGAATTTGAAAACTGCTTTTTGGTCAATGTTTACACCCCCAATTCCCAGAGAGGGCTGGCTCGCCTTCCATACCGCATGGAATGGGAGGATGCTTTCCGTGCATACCTTGTTTCTCTGGACAGCAAAAAACCTGTTATTGTCTGCGGGGACATGAATGTTGCCCACCAGGAAATAGATTTAAAAAACCCTCAGTCAAACCATAACAACGCAGGCTTCAGTGACGAGGAAAGAGCGAAATTTTCAGAGCTTCTTGAAGCCGGTTTTATTGATAGTTTCAGATACTTTTATCCCGATCAGGAGGGGGCATATACCTGGTGGTCCTATATGTTCAAAGCAAGGGAAAAGAATGTAGGATGGCGTATTGACTATTTCTGTGTCTCCAAAAAAATCGAGGATAAAATAAAAGACGCACTCATATATTCAGAAGTAATGGGTTCCGATCATTGCCCGGTAGGCCTTCTTGCTGATGAAGGTCTGTTCCTTTAAATAAAGCTATATTCATCATCCTGCTTCGGACAAGTTGTACTAATCCCCGTGATAAATGCATAGGATAGATTGTCCTTTTCATTTATTACATGGGGAAGTGGTATTGTGCAAGCAATTAAACCGGAGCTTTTGTATGAAAATATAAAAAGCAATTACTATGGGCTTACCGAGGAGGATGCTGCCGAGGCCTTACAGCAATACGGGAAGAATGAACTTAAAGCCCAGAAAAAGAACTCGTGGTTTAAAACCCTCATCTCTCAATTCAAGGATCTGATGATAATTATTCTTATCGCATCAACAATTATCTCCTTCCTTATGGGCGAGGTCAGTGAAGGTGTGGCTATCCTTGCCATTATCATCCTTAACGGGCTTTTGGGGTTCTTCCAGGAATTGCGCACCGAAAAAGCCATGGAAGCCCTTATGGATATGGCGGCACCAAAGGCAAGGGTCATCCGTGACGGACGCACTAAGGAAATACCTGCGGATATGATAGTTCCCAATGATTTGATTGTGCTGGAGGCTGGAGACAGGGTTCCTGCTGATGCGGTAATAATAGAAGCCAATTCCCTTTTTGCCGATGAATCAATGTTAACCGGTGAATCAGTTCCGGTTTCAAAGGTTAAGGCAGAGGAATCAGATCTTAAATCCGACAACATTTCCAACAGCAGTATTGTATATATGGGAAGCATGATAACAAACGGTACCGGAAAAGCCGTTGTTGTCAATACCGGTATGAAAACCGAAATGGGAAAAATCGCCGATATGATTGTTGCTGCCGGAACTCAGGACACACCCCTTCAGAAAAGGCTGGAACGCCTTGGCGAAGTAATGGTTACAGTCTGCCTTGCCATTTGTGCCATTGTGGCTCTTATAGGCATTTTGCGGGGGGAACCCATTATACAGATGCTGATTGGCGGAATCAGCCTTGCGGTGGCTGCCGTGCCCGAGGGACTCCCCGCTGTTGTCACAATTGCCCTTGCCATAGGGGTAAGGCGCATGGTGCAGAGAAACGCGCTTATAAGAAGATTGCCTGCTGTGGAAACTTTAGGCTGCGCAACTGTTATCTGCTCCGACAAAACCGGAACCCTGACAGAAAACCGTATGACTGTGGTATCTGCCTATGCCGGTAAAAACCCTTATACTATTGAAAAGAATCCGGATGGCAAGGTATCGGTTTATCTCAGGGGCAGGGAGGTAAAGGCGGACAAAACCTTCGGACTTAAATTGCTTCTCAAAATCGGTTTGCTTTGCGGTAATACCCGTATCAATGAAAATGTGTCTGAAGATACCCGGGGCGGGATTGACATAGAAGGTGACCCAACAGAAGTTGCATTGGTGAGGGCTGCATTGGATTGCGGTATAAACAAGGAATCTGTGGACAACAGTTACCGCCGTGTCAGAGAAATTCCTTTTGATTCTGACCGCAAGTTGATGTCGGTGATTTGCAGGTCCCACACAGGAGAATTCTTCCTCTTTGCAAAAGGTGCCCCTGAAATAATTCTGGGGAAATCCTCCAAAATCCTTATAGCTGACAGGGAAAGAAACATTGCCTTTGAAGATGAAGAGGCAATTATGAAAGAATGCAAGGCAATGACCTCCAAGGCATTGAGAGTAATGGGCTTTGCATACCGGGTAGTCCAGCCCAATCAGATCTGGAGCGATAACCTTGAACAGGATTTTGTATTTGTAGGTCTTGCGGGTATGACCGACCCGCCCAGACAGGAGGCCAAGGAAGCTGTCAGCCGCTGCAGGAGAGCAGGAATAAAGACAGTAATGATAACCGGTGACCATAAAGAGACGGCTGCTGCCATCGCCTCAAAACTTGACATATACAGGCCCGGAGATATTATTCTGACAGGCGCTGAAATGGATGAAATGTCCGATAAGGAATTTGAACAAATCTGTGAAAAAGCAACCGTTTTTGCCAGGGTTTTTCCGAGACACAAGCTCAGAATAGTCAGAGCTTACAGAAATAAAGGCCATATTGTTGCAATGACCGGGGATGGAGTGAATGACGCACCGGCCGTAAAAGACGCGGACATAGGTATTGCCATGGGTAAGTCGGGCACCGACGTTACGCGTCAGTCTGCGGCAATGATTCTCATGGACGACAATTTCTCAAGTATTGTGGCTGCGGTGGAGGAAGGAAGAAATATATATTCCAATATACGCAAATTTATCCGCTACCTTCTTTCCTGCAATGTCGGTGAGGTCTTTACCATGTTCCTTTCAATGGTATTAGGGCTTCCGATACCTCTTATGGCGTCGCAGATATTAATTGTAAATCTGGCAACTGACGGACTTCCCGCCATTGCCCTCAGCATGGAGCCGGGTGATCCCGACGCCATGGATATGCCGCCACGGGAACCCAACGAGAGCATATTTGCCCACGGCCTTGCAGGTGTGATTTTTGTAAGGGGTATATTAATTGCCCTTTCCACCCTGATAAGCTTCCTCACCATCCTTAAACTGAGCAATAGTATTGAAGTTGCCCGCACGGCGGCATTGGTGACACTGGTAATGTCTCAGCTCGTCCATGTTTTTGAATGCAAGTCGGAGTCAAAAGGTATATTTGAAATCAATTTTTTCTCAAACCTCTGGCTGATTCTGGCGGTCTTAAGCTCCGTGCTCCTGCTGCTTGCGGTAATTTACCTGCCCTTCATGATGAAAATATTCGGAACAAGGCCATTGGGTATGAACGACTGGTTTATTGCAGGAGGAATGAGCCTGTTGGTTCCTGTAATATCGGGAATAATAAGAGACATAAGGAACAAAAAAGATAAAAATAAAATAGACAGTAGAAATAATTAATTGAATAGGTGAAATAATAGTTTCAATTGAATAAATGTTGATAAATAATAGATATGTCATATCGATATATAAGATTTTTAAACCTGCCGTTTATCCCTTCGCGTTGAAGTAAAAATTAAATTCAAGTAGAATTTAATTGGAATAATCGGCAGGTTATAGTTTTTTGAAAGGATGAATTGAATGCTTAAAATCAGTAGTTTATCCAAGTCCTATTCCAAAGGAGCAGTAAAAGCTGTAGACAACATATCCCTCGAAGTAAGGCCGGGGGAAATCTTCGGTTTTCTGGGACCCAATGGGGCAGGAAAAACCACAACAATCAAAATGATTACAGGAATACTGCCAATAGACGAGGGTACAATCACCGTAAACGGTTATGATATAGAAAAGGAACCTGTTAAAGCCAAAAAAAGCATGGGATTTGTCCCTGATTCCCATGATGTCTATGAAAGGCTCCGAGGTATTGAATATCTAAACTTTATTGCCGACGTATATGACGTTCCGTCAAAGGACAGAAAAGAGAGAATAAATAAATATCTTGAAATGTTCGGGATGAAAGAAGCTGCATCCGAACCTATTAAGAGCTATTCCCATGGAATGAAACAAAAGATTATCCTGACAGGCGCACTTCTTCATAACCCGCCTCTCTGGATACTTGACGAGCCCATGACCGGTCTTGATCCGAAGGCGGCCCACCTCTTGAAAGAGGAAATGCACCAGCACTGCGCTAAAGGCAATACAGTCTTTTTCTCCACTCATGTGCTGGAAGTGGCTGAAAAACTGTGCGACCGGATAGGGATTATCAATAAAGGTAAAATTATAGCCGTAGGGACTTTGGATGAACTAAGAAAGTCCGGAGATTCATCCCTTGAAAGCATATTCCTTAAACTTACCGAAGAAGGAAGTGGCGAATATGCGTAATTTTTTCAGTTTATTGAAACTTCAGATTAATAATGAGTACGGCATTTCATATTTCCGCTATATAGTAAAAAAAGACAAAAAAGCACTGTTTAAGGGTCTTGGCATTGGTTTTATCATACTTATAGCCCTTGTTCAGTTGCTTGGAGTTTACAGCTTTATGATATGGCAGCTCTATAAAGGCGCCGCAGTATTAAATGTATCCCAGGTGGTTCTTACTGTCTCTTCCATTATCTCGGGAGTATTTCTCCTGTTTTTCGGTATATTTTATATTTTGAGCAGTCTTTTTCTTGCAAAGGACACGGAATTTCTGGCATCACTTCCAATAAAGCAGGGAAGCGTGTTTCTTTCAAAGTTTATACTTGTGCTGCTTAGCGAATACCCCTTTGCTTTTTTCCTCATGATGCCTCCGGTTATTATATATGGTACGCAAACCGGTAAAGGCCCTCTTTATTATGTCCTTGCAATAATATGTACTCTGTTTCTGCCACTATTGCCTTTGCTTTTTTCAGCAATTCTTTCACTTTTACTGATGAATGCAGTGGCAAGATCAAAAAGGCGCGACCTTATTACCATTGTTGGAAGTTTTATATTGATGGTTATTATATTTGCCGGAGAGAATTATATTGCCAGCAGGCTTCCTGAGAATCCTCAGGAATTTGTTGTGGAACTTCTTAAGAACAGCAGCATGGTTATAGATTTTATGGGGAGAATCTTTCCTCCGTCTATATGGCTTACCAAAGCCCTGTCTCTGACAGGCTGGGACTCTTTTGTGAACTTTGCCTATCTGATTTTGTCATCAGCTGTCTTTTTGGGCGCAGTATATTTACTGGCTTCATTTATCTATCAAAAGGGCGCAGTTGCCCAATTGGAGACCCTGTCAAAAACAAGGAAAGCAAAATTGACTTACAGTGGCTCGTCCCATGTAATGGCAATGTTCAAAAATGAATGGCGTGTTATTTTAAGAACACCGGTCTATGCCCTTAATTCACTGACAGTAATTATTATGGCTCCACTTATGATGCTGTTCCCCAAATTCGGAGCTGCCGGTGACCCAGACATCCAGGCTCTATATAATCTGATTCAGAATGAGAGAACCCAGCCCGGGTTGATTTTGATAGTCGCAGGAATTATTTCTGGTTTCGCATTGATTAATCCTGCAGTATCAACAAGCATCTCAAGGGAAGGAAAGAACATCTGGGTACTCAAAAATATTCCTGTAAAACCCGAGGTTATGGTGAAAGGAAAACTTCTTGCCGGGTTTTCTATTTCTTTCGTGGCTGTAGTTCTGGCCTCATTTGTCACAATGTATTCATTTAAACTTACCATCATCCAGACCGCCATGATAATTATTTTAAGCTCAGTCGCCCAGATACCGGTTTGTGCCATATCCCTGTTGATAGACATAATCAAGCCCAAACTTACCTGGAGCAATCCCCAGGAGGCCATAAAACAAAATATGAACGGCGTACTGGGTATGCTTATAGGAATTGCTTTCCTTCTGGCAATCGGCGTAATCCTGTTCTTTATAGTAATGACAGGACTGAATGTCTATACGATCTTTGGCATAGCACTGGTATTGCTTGCTTCCCTATCATATACCTCCCTCAGAATCCTTTACGCCTATGCCGAAAAAGGATTCCGCAAAATAGAGGCATAATCAGGGTTAATAGTTTTTAATAATCTCTTCCCAAATATTAAGCTGGAAATTTGTATTCTCGGTATCCGGATACTCGGGGATGGTCCCTAAACGCCACAGAGAAAGCCCTTTTATACCGAACAATTTTGCCAGCTTTATTTTTTGGGCGATGCTCTCCTCATTTTCATACCAGAGAACATTATCTGTTCCGTCCTCGGAGAGGAAGGTCGCATAGGGATTTTGGCTAAGCTGTGAATATTTCAGTGTTGCACCTTTTAAGAACCGGTTATATATTTGCTCATAAGTTGGGTGGTAAGGATAGCGGTTTATAACTTTGCCATCGGTCAGTTTCCACTGGACAGAATCCATTGAAAGCTGGAGCCATATCTTGTCTTTGTCCTGTACACCAAAGACGGGGTCGGTAATGTTTTTAAGGGAGTAATAAATTTCATCAAAGGGTGTAACGGGTGTATCGGTATAGCCTGACGCCATTTCGGTATCGGTCAAAAACGTTGCTTCGTAGTCATGGGCCATTAGAATAATCTTGTCCGCAATTTCACCAATAGTTCTGTAATCATACCCGTCAAAGTACTCAAGACCGGGCTTTCCTACAGGGTGGACAGCTACATAAAGGGTTTTTCCGGTTTTGGACAATTCATTTTTAAGTTCCTTTAAAAATTCATTATAGGCATTTTTTAATTCCATGCCTTTAAAGCCTTCGAAATCGGCAACAAGCCCGTCAAACTCCACCGATGAGCCATGCTTTTCGGTATGATTAACCATGGAAACCATGTCTTTTATAACCTGGGTCCTTATGTCGGGGTTGAGTACGATATATTCAGCCAGCTTCATATTCCTGCCGGTTCTGGTGTCGGTGACATTTTCGTCTTTGACAAAAAACATTAGCTGTCGGGACAGATTTTCGGCCTTGGCTTTTTCAATTACCGAACTATATCCTGTAGGTATGTAATAATCGTTATCATTTCCGTCGGTATTTATTACTGCTTTGCCCGAAGCTTTGTCATATTCCAGACGCGCCCATCCGAAACTCACTGAATCAAGGTACCGGAATTTATCTATCTGGCTTGACGAACTTATTGCATAAAATGCGTGGAGTTCATCCAATGGGGTATTTAGCTTGTTATACATCCTCATCATCATGGCAGCAGCCTGTTCTCTTGTTGCATTGTTTTTAGGGTAAAAGTTTTTCCCGTCCCCTGCAATGATGCCAAGGTCTTTTGCGATAGTAATATATCCGAAGTTGCCGGTTATATCTTCGAAGGGTTTTTCGTAAGAGCCGATCTGGGTTGCCAGTGTATCATAGCCAAGGGTGCGCACAATCATTACGGCCATTTCTTCTCTGGTTATAGGGTCATTTGTACGGAAATACTCGCTGTCCTTTTTTATGACACCATGAAGGAGCGCAGTCTCAATTGTGCCGTAAAAATTATGATTGGGATCCATATTGTCCAAAAAGCTTCCCTTTTCAGGCTTTATAATATCCCAGCCCATAAGTCGTACAAGGAATGTCAGAAATTCACCGCGGCTTATGGTCTGACCGAAACCGAACTGGTTATCGCCCTTTCCGTATGTAATCTTAAGGTCACGTAGCTGGTGGACGTCTTTATATGCCCAATGGTCTTTTGGAACATCTGTAAAATCAGGATAATTAGCAGCTGATACCGGAGATACGGAGCCAAAAAGGAATAATAAGATCAATGTAAAAAGAAAAACTATTAAAGTACTTTTCCTGACCTGCATGACAAATCACACCCTGTTATTAACTAAATATTACGTTGTTTACTGATTAATAAGTTAATTTTTGAACGTTTATTTTATTTAATTTTATTATATTGCTGCAGGAAAACAAAGAGCAGTGGTTGAGTATCAAATTGCCGAATTGGCATTCTGAATCGGGTTACACTAAGAACAAATTTTATCTTTTGAGGGAGGCAATAATGGCAAGTAAAACTTTGTTGAAAAAATGGTGGTTCTGGGCTATTGCTGTATTAGTTATCATACTTATTGCAATAAGCCGGATCCCCGGAAATGAACATGAACCTTTGCCTACCGATCCGGATAAGGACAACGTTATTGATTCTCCTGACGATATTTCCACTCCGGGAACTGAAGAAGATAACATTGCTGGGGATAAGGAAAAGACCGACCTTCCTCAGAAAAATGTAGATGATTACATGCTGAAGGCCGGTATGTACAAGGTAGGCCAGGATATTGAAGCGGGAGAATATCTCATTATTGCTGAAGAAAACACTTTTGCCTATTTTCAGGTTTCAAGGGACAGCAGCGGAAAACTGGAAAGTATTATTACAAACGATAATTTCAAAGGGAACAGGTATATTACTGTATCGACAGGTCAATACCTTGATATCAGAGATGCTGTAATGTATCCCATAGCCCAGGCTCCGACTTTAAGCGCGGAGGACAAAAAATACCCGGAGGGTATGTACAAAGTCGGCCGCGATATTGCAGCGGGTGAGTACAAGCTGATTCCAGAGGAAGGCGAGAGCGCATATTTTGAAGTCACAAGCGACTCAAAGGGCCTGATAGAAAGCATTGTAACCAATGATAATTTTACTGACGAGAAGTATATTACTATAAGTGAGGGACAGTATATAAAAATCATGAGCTGCTACCTGACATGGTAGATGTGATTACAAAACCGCCTTACGACTTAAGGCGCTTTTTTGTGACATTGGCTACAAGATTCTGAATGTGGTATTTTAACATATAATGTTTAAAATAGACATATTATTGGTAATTAGTATTAAGGGTGGCAAACCCGATTTTTTAATGGAAAAAAGACATTGGGTGGTCGCATGAAAATATTGTGCATTTCGGCTTCCAACTCGGCCAACATGGGGGAAAACAGTACATCTGTACGGGTATGCAACTTAATAAAAAAGATCATAGGTGCAAAAGATCCGGATATTGAGGTTGAGACAATACAACTAATGAAGGAGAAAATTAATTTCTGTCTTTTGTGTGGCGACTGTTATGAAGACAGTGAGTGCCCCTATGATCAGGCTTTCAATTCTTTATACTCCAAATTAAAAAACAGTGATGCCTATTTCTGGGTCATACCTCACTATGCCCCTTTGCCGTCCAAGCTTTTGGCTTTATTTGAAAAGATGAATGAGATATTATATTGCGACCTCATCAAAATACCACATTTTCTGTCTCCCTTTGAGGATAAGCCGGCGGCCATAATTGCCCATGGAGACATGGTTGAAAGTACTGATACCTTAAAGTACTATCATGAAGCGGTTATTAAACCTGTGGCAAATACTTTAACATCTTTCGGTTTTGATGTTGTTAAATACAGTGATGAGTACCCTAATGGAATTGCTTTTGGAATTATGGACGAGTCATGCGTGCGCTACAATGACGTCTCTGTTTTTCCTGAAATAGTCCACAATTGGGACATTATTGAAGAAAGAATCTATCCTTTAATATCTGAAATTGTTTCTTCCATCTCCACGTTGTCGGCATAAAGATATTTTTATTCCTGTAAACTGAAAAAACGAGGATGGCTGTTTTTATACAATGCTCTTATATGCCATCCTCTAAATATTTTATTGGATATTATTTGTACTCAAATTATCTTTGCTGCTTACCTTTTATATAAAAAATCAGGATATAAGTGTAATTGTTGATATTGATGTATAATAAATTATATGAAACTGAGAGATTGGGAGGCCTGAAATGTTTCAACAGATAAACAAGGAACTTGAAAGACTGCAGGAGGGAATTTACCTCTATAACAAGGCGGATTCTATGTTGAAAGAGCTATACTCCCTGTTAAGACAACAGAAGGATAAAAAGGCCGAGCTTGAAAAGAGACTTAATAAAGAAAAGCGTGATGTAGAAAAGCTCAGCAAAATGAGTCTTACTTCACTTTTCCATACTATATTGGGAAACAAGGAAAAGCAGTTGGAAAAGGAAAGACAGGAGGCTTTGGCTGCCGAGCTTAAATATAATGATATTTTGAGGCAGATTGAATACACGAATTTTCAGATATCGGGGCTTGAGAATGAACGCTCCCGATACAGAAACTATCAAAGTGAATATGACCAGTTGTTCAGAAAAAAGTATGAAATGCTTAAGAATAGCAATAGTGCCTATGCTGATAAAATAATTCAGTTGGAGAAAGAGATATTAAAACACAAGAACAATCTTAGAGAAATCTCAGAAGCCATATCGGCAGGAAACAGAGTTCTGAATGCCCTGGACCGGGCGGACAGAAGTCTTGAAAGCGCTGAAAAATGGGGAGTATGGGATATGTTGGGTGGCGGAGGATTACTCACCAATATGGCCAAACACGGTCATATTGATGATGCCAGGGACGCAGCTACGGAAGTGCAAATGCTCCTAAACAATTTTAGGGCAGAGCTTGCAGATGTGCAAATCACTTCCCAGATCAACATAGATATTAGCTCCTTCACAAAATTTGCCGACTTTTTCTTTGACGGGCTTATTACCGACTGGATTGTACAGTCCAAAATCCATGATTCACAAAATAGCGTACTTGAAGTAAGAAACCAGGTCCTTCATGTCATGCGAAGATTAAGTGATATGGAGCAAAGGACAAACGGCGAGATAAACAGACTTACAAGCGAGCTAAACGAGATTGTGAGTAAGGCGTAAAATCTTAAATCGATATCAATATTTGAAATGGAGAAAATGCCATGAATATCAAAGAGGTCATATCTTTAAGAAAATCAATACGCACATACAGAAATGAGCCTTTATCCCGGGAATTAAGGCAAAAGCTTGAAAGCTTTATTGAAAGTGTCAAAGGTCCCTTTGATACAAAAATGAGATTTGTGATTGTGGACTCAAGTAATGAAGCCAACAATTCAAAACTTGGGACCTATGGTGTGATATCGGGCGCTAAAACCTTTATATGTGCGGTTGTGGAACCCTCATACAGGTATGAGGAAAACTTGGGCTATGCTTTTGAAAAGATAGTCCTGTATGCCACATCCCTTGGACTGGGTACATGCTGGCTTGGAGGTACGTTTAACAAATCAGCGTTTTCCAAAGCTGTTGGTATAAAGGATGGAGAGTTCATGCCCATTGTATCTCCTGTCGGGTATGCCAAAGAAAAAAGAAGTCTTATTGACTCATTTATGGTAATAAGCGCAGGCTCAAAGAACCGAAAGGACTGGTCTGAATTGTTTTTCGAAAAGACATTTGATATACCCCTCAGCAAAGAAAAAGCTGATCCTTTCACAGACGCCATGGAGATGGTACGCCTGGCTCCTTCAGCATCCAATAAACAGCCCTGGAGAATAGTCAAGGATGGTAATGTACTGCACTTTTTCCTAAAAAGGACCGTCGGATATAAAAACATTGTGGGATTTGACATTCAGCGCCTCGATATAGGGATTGCCATGTGCCATCTGGAGCTTACCATGGATGAATCCGGCCTTAAAGGTGAATGGACTGTATTTAATCCCGGGTTTACTATTGACAGCAATACCGAATATATAATCAGCTACAGGTTAGTCTGATTATGTTAAATTAAAAGAAATTTTTTAATGCTGAATTATTCCGTGAAAACACATATACACATGCGAAATTCTCAGAATACGCCCGAAATATTGATAGCGAGGAAGATTAAATGATAAATGTCGCTGCTGCCGTTATTGTAAACAATGATAGAGATATACTCATTACTCAACGTTCAGAAGAGGACAAGCTGTCTTTGAAATGGGAGTTTCCCGGCGGGAAAATTGAAAATGGCGAAACTGCTGAAGAGTGTCTTGAACGGGAGATCATGGAGGAGTTAAATCTCAAAATCGAAGTTTTAGAGTATCTGGGTAGCTGTGTCCACAAATATGATACCAAAGAAATATGTCTGATAGCGCACAAAGCCCGTGTTCTCTCGGAGAATATGAAACTCAATGTTCATAATGCAGTAAGATGGGTAAAGGCGTATGAACTAAAAAACTATGACTTTGCCCCTGCGGATATAAAATTGCTTCAAGTTATTGGGGACAAAATTTGAAGCGAGGCGATATATCCAACATTATCATCAAACAAGTATTATTCTGAAGTGGCCTTTAATTCATAAGATGGATAAACTCTAAGTGACGATTCACTTCTTTTTTTATTATCTGTATTTGAAGTAACCTTCCAAATGCTCATGTCAACTGCATTCTGTAATATTAATTTAAAACGTCACTTCATATTCGCGTTATTAACTTCGAAATTAAATTAACAATCTGAAGTGAAAATAACCTATAAAACAGCCGATTTTTTGTGCATTTCATATATTATTACATGAATTTGCATAGTATTATTGTAAAAATATAAAATCCATATTGACTTATTCACTTCAAAAATGCATAATCAAAAACGAAGTAACAAATACAAGCTATTAAGCAGAGAAGGAGTCGAAAATGCAGGACATCATTAACAGGTTTCAGGTAAGAATACGTTTCTTGTTACCATCACTCCCCAAGATCGAGAAAAAAGCTGCTTTGTATATGCTTGAGAACATG
>JAAYLX010000042.1 GCA_012521705.1 Clostridiaceae bacterium
CCAATATTGGAGTTCCGGTTGGTTCGGGTACCGACGCTTTCTTTACCCAGATAAACCGTGAACGTTTGCCGAAGGATATCATGGATTTTGTTTGCTATTCAAATAACCCGCAGGTTCACGCATTTGACAACGATTCTATCATGTCCACAGTGGAAGGGCAGGTTGCAAACCTTGAAAGCTGTGCCCGTCTTTATCCTGGTCTTCCTGTATGGGTTACTCCTGTTACACTGAAGATGCGCTGGAATCCAGACGCAACGGGTGAAGTGATTATCCGGAGGGGACAAGTTCCACCAGATGTAGATATACGTCAGATGTCACTTTTTACGGCATCATGGTTTTTGAGGTCACTGGCTGCGTGCATTAGGGGGGGGGCGCAGCCGGGGTAAGCTTTTTTGAGCTTGTCGGAAGTAAAGGAATCATGGAGGAAGAAGCTCCCGGCCGGGATTATTACTTCCCGGCTGTACCTGACATGCTGTATCCGGTATATTTTGCGTTTCTTGCACTGAGTGATTGGGATAAGTTCAATGTAACTGCCCAAATAACAGATGATGCAACTGTATTTGTTATGCAAAACAGCAGCGAAACTCGAATTATACTGGCAAATCCCAAAAACGTGACCGTGAAGCTGAAACTCAGTGATGCTCCTTCCTCGGTGAGAGGAATTTTAATAGATGGAAACACTGCCCCCAAACTGGCCCGGGAAAGATTGCTGTTAAATTTTGATGACTACTTGAAAACCTACAATCTAAATGGAGAGATTCAGTTGGAACCATACTCCATTTTCATTGCGGTAATATAATTTTGAACAGAAGGGAAGTAATTGCAATGAAAAAGAAAGTAGTACTGCTTGGTGCAGGTGGGAAAATGGGGTGCCGTGTGACGGCCAACCTGAAAGATGAGCATGATCTTGATATTTCTTATGTTGAAATCAGTGAGGCCGGCAGAGAACGTTTGAAAAATACATTTGGCATAGAAGCTACTGGAAGCTATGAACCCATAAAAAGCGCAGAAGCCGTCATCTTTGCTGTTCCTGACAAGTTAATCAAGGATATTTCAAAACAAGTTGTGCCTCTTATGAAAAAAGGCGCAACTGTAATAGGGCTTGATCCTGCGGCCAATTACGGAAAAGTCATGATGATTCGTGATGACCTTAAGTATTTTGTGGTTCATCCATGCCATCCGTCACTGTTTCCTTTTGAGGACAATCTGAGCCTCGAGGCGCAGAATGACTGGTTTGGTGGTATAGGAGCAGCCAAAATGGATTTGGTTTGCGCGATTCAGCAGGGAACCGATGAAGATTATGCGGAATATGAAGCTTTTGCGAGAAAGATGTTCAAGCCTATCGATAAAACATTCCGCGTAACAATCGATCAGATGATTATGCTTGAACCCGCATTGGTAGAGTCTATTACAGCACCTCTTGTAAAAGGAATCCGTATGGCTGTGGATGCCTGTGTTGAAAAAGGAGTGCCAAGGGATGCAGTTATGTCATTTGTAATGGGCCACTTGAAAGTTCAGTTCGGTGTCCTGTTTGATTTCGCAGGTTTCCCATTCTCGGACGGTGCCAATCTTGCGCTTAAAAACGCTATGGATGTTATTTTCAAGCCTAATTGGATTGAGAACATCATGAACCGGAAAGCAATTGATGACAGCGTTTACGATATCACCCACGAGACCAGCAAGTGATAATATGATTAAAACAAAGATTGGAATAAGTTCATACTCTTACTCCTATGCTGTCGGGTTTCCCGGTTTTTCTCCAACTAAGCCATTGAACGCTTTTGACCTGATTGACAAAGCTTCTGAATTGCAAGTTCCGGTATTGCAAATTGCTGACAACTGTCCGTTGGATAAACTGTCCGAGTACGAACTTACGAGCCTGAACAAATATTCCCGGCAAAAGTCCGTTGAAATAGAAGTGGGAACACGCGGCATAGAAACAGAAAACATTTTAAAGTACATTGAAATTGCGAAAAAACTGAATTCCGGACTATTAAGGGTGGTCATAGATACAGCATGGCATCAGCCGGACTTTGACGAGATAATTGCCTTATTGTCAAAAGTTCTGCCTGTACTTACACAAGAAAATATTGTTCTCGGAATTGAGAATCATGATCGTTTTAAATCAAGCGTGTTTGCAAGAATTGTTGAAACCCTGAACAGCCCCAATGTGGGAATTGTCCTGGATACTGTCAATTCTTTCGCATGCGAGGAGAATACTTTGCAGGTATTGGATTCCCTTGCAAGACATACGGTTAATTTCCACGTTAAAGACTTTAAAATTGAGCGTGTGAAAAACAGTATGGGATTGATTGTGACAGGAACGGTTGCCGGGGAAGGATTCCTCGATATACCGGCAGTGGAGCAGCGCCTGCAAAAAGAAGCACGTGGTGATTACAGTACAATTCTGGAGCTGTGGATGGCACCAGAAACTAATGTAGAAGATACTCTTCAAAAAGAAGATATCTGGGTAAAAAACAGCATCTCTTATCTGAAGCGGATATTAGGTGTGCCCGGATCGAGATAATAAAGTATATGAAAGGGAGAGGAAAAATGACCAAAAAAATTATTTCATTGTTACTCGCACTTGTCCTTATGGCAAGCATAGTTGCAGGATGCGCAAGTTCCGGCAGCAAAGACCCCGCAACAGAGACTCCTTCATCACAGGCACCTTCAGAGTCAGAAATCTTCGATTTAGGTAACGGGTGAGACTATTTATTTGGCAAACTAATAGAAAGAAGTGCTGCGAATGGAGAAAAATAAAATGACTTCTTTAGATAATAAAAATGCTTTTCTTGAATTGTCGGATATCGTTAAAATATACGGCACTACCATTGCCAATAACCATGTCAGTCTGCGGATTAACAAGGGCGATGTTTTAGGACTTGTCGGTGCAAACGGTGCCGGTAAGAGTACACTTATGCGAATTACATCCGGTGTTACCACACCTGAAGAAGGCACAATGTATTTTGACGGCGAAAAAATTAACTGGAAGCAATTCTCTCCCACAACAGCGAGTAAAAAAGGTATCCGTGTTGTCTATCAGGAATTGTCACTCTGTGATAATTTAAAAGTTTATGAGAATTTCATGGTGGAACTAAGGCATTTGTTCAAAGGTTTTGGCTGGAGAAAAAAAGCAGCCGAGTCAGCAAAGGAACAATTGGAGAGAGTATTCCCCAATAATGGTATAGATGTAAATAAAGAATTAAGCGATCTTTCAATTGCCCAGCAGCAAATGGTGGAGATCGCAAGAGCTTTTTCTGATCCGAATCTGAAATTATTAATACTTGATGAACCTACTTCGTCCCTTCCGGTTGAACAAACCAGGCAATTACTGAGCTATATAAAGAAGAAAGCTAAAGAAGGAATTACTTTTATATATATTACTCACAGATTATTTGAAATCATGGAGATAACCAATAAAATATACGTTCTACGTGATGGTAAAGTGGTTCATAGCTGTGATACCAGTGAAACCAATGAGGATAATCTCATTGAAATTATGAGCGCCGGTGCAAATACCGTGCAGGTCAGAAAAACTGAAAAGGCCAGGACAGAAGCCGCAAAAATCAATGAAAATGTATATGTTAACTGCAATGAAGTTTCAAAAGGCGTACTGAAAAATGTGAATTGCAAAATGTACGGCGGTGAGATCATAGGAATCGCCGGGCTTGAAGGAAACGGACAAAAAGAACTGATACAGGCAATTTACGAGTTGCCCTTCAGTCTTCGCAAAAAGATAGATCGTAAAGGTTCAATCGCCTATGTTACAGGTGACAGAAAAGCGGAAGGAATATTCCCGTTATGGAATATTGCAGATAACATGGTAATTACGTTTTTGATGAGAAAATCATTGTTTGCATATAACTCACCCAAAAATGTGGTTGAAAAATCCTTGAAGTGGTATGATTACCTGAAAATAAAGGGAGAAAGCCCAAAAGCAAAGATTGTAAGCCTTAGCGGAGGCAATCAGCAGAAAGCGCTGATAGCCCGTGCAATGATAGCCGATGCCGATATCATTATTCTGGATGACCCCACCCGTGGCGTTGATGTGGAAACAAAGCGCCAGCTGTACGATTTGTTCAGGGATGCTGCTAAGAGCGGCAAACTCATAATCTGGTACAGTTCGGATGATTCTGAGCTTGATATCTGTTCAAGAGTATTTGTCATGCGATTCGGGACTATTGTCGAAACTCTTAAACACGAGGATATCAGTAAAGACAGCATTATAGAAGCATCATTTAAATCGTCCGACAATAAAAAAGAAAGACTTGACAATACCAAAAGGCAGTTTAATTTATCATTGCTTATTCCAATACTTGCAATGATCACAATTTACACGGCCTGTGGCATTATACAAAAGAGCACTTTCACACTTTTTGGCGCAAGGCTTCTTATAAGCGGGTCGTTGCCCCTTATTCTGGCGGCAATAAGCCAGACTTATATTATTGGATTCAGTCATGTCAACTTAAGTATCGGTAATTTTATGGGCCTTGTAAGTGTTTTGGCTGCAACTCTTTTGTATGAAAACCCGGCATTGGGTACCATAGCAATTATTGGAGTTTGGCTGGCATACGGACTTATGGGGCTTTTGATCAGACGCCTGAATATTCCGGCAGTTATAGTTACCTTAGGTTTTTCATTTGTCTGGTATGGTTCGGCTCTGGTACTTCAGAGTATCCCCGGAGGACAAGCTCCACAGCTTTTGATTGATATTTTCAACAAAACGATTTTTGGCTTTCCCAATGTATTGGTTATCCTTGTTCTTGCAACAGTATCAGCGGTAATGGTCTATCGTTCAAAATACGGTACTGTTTTGAGGGGATTTGGTAACCGTGAACAATCAATGGTACGAAGTGGTTGGAACAAATATGCGGCAGTGTTTAACATTTATATGATTTCAGGCTTATTCGCAGTACTTGGAGGCTTGTCATTTACTGCCCTGACATTTTCGGCTGATGCAAGCTCAATGGATTCCTATACACTGCTCACCGTGGCTTCAGTCGTTCTTGGCGGATGAGCATTAAGCGGCGGCAGAGTCAGCCATGTGGGTACTGTATTTGGAGCAATTACCCTGTCGCTTGTGACAATTCTACTTGGATTTTTACATGTGAGTTCCGATTACACGGCGGCTGTACAGGGCTTGCTGTTAATTCTGATCCTGGCATTCAGGCTGCTTAAGAAAGGAGCGAAACAATGAACAAGCTTAATACATTTGCAAGGAACAATCGCTGGACATGGGCTGCAATAGGCGCAGCACTGATGTATATTGTAGTTTCGTTGATTTCAGGCAAGCTCTCATATTCGAGTTTCACCGCCAATTACACTATTGCAAGCTATCTGACAATTTGTGCACTTGGACAAATGATTGTTATGACAACGGGACGCGGAGCCTTTGATCTTTCAATACCTAATATGATTACACTGTCTGCATTCCTTACCATGGGTCTGACCAACGGACAGGACAAAAATTTCTTTCCGGTTTTATTAGTGGTTATTCTGGTTGGTGCTTTGGTGGGATTAGTCAACAGCATCCTGGTTATCCGCTTTAAGATAACTTCAATGATTGCGACCCTCGCAGTGGGATATATTCTTTCTACAGCAACATCAATTTATAACCGTACGTTCAATACCCTTGAGGTGAGCATTATAATGGAAACTCTGACTACGAAAAGAATTATCGGTATTCCTATTGTAAGCTATATAGTACTTATTATTGTTGTCGCCGTAGCTTTTATGTTCCGTTCTACCACCTATGGACGTGCACTTCTGGCTCTCGGACAGAATAAGAGGGCGGCGGAACTTGCCGGAATCAAGGTTAACCTTGTAGAAACACTTGCCTATGTGATGGGTGCGGTATTGGCTGCTCTTTGTGGATTTTTCCTTTCCGGACGTGTTGGTGGGGCTTTCCTTGGTATGGGTGACTCATACCTGATGGATACGGTAGGAAGTGTCGTTATTGGTGGTACACTTGCTTCAGGAGGATATGCAGTGACTTCCGGAACGCTGTTTGGAGCTTTGTTCCTGAGCTTTGTTGTCACAGCGATGCAGATTGCAAACTTCTCCACAGGTATGCAGAACATCATTAAAGGTGTAATTATCATTGCTGTTCTGGCATTTGGTTCTATCAGGGATAATGCGGACTGATGCCATATAGGTAAGTTGCACTGTTGATAAGTTACTTTTTCCCTTATAATATAAGCAAATGGTACTATCTTTGGAATTACTTAAATTTAGAGACATAAACAGATAGGAGTAGTTGGTCTGATGGAACAGAATATGGACAGGTGCAAAAGCAAAAAAACTTTAAGTGCTGTTGAACAGGTCATAAAAGAAATTAAAAATATGATAATTGAAAACGGGCTCAGGGTTGGGGATAAAATACCCAATGAGTTCGAATTAAGCACGATGTTCGGGAAAAGCCGCGGATGCATCCGTGAGGCTGTAAAAATCCTGGATGCATATGGCGTGCTCGAGGTCAGACGCGGGGATGGTACATATGTACGGGGATCTGCAAGCGCAGGCTTGTTTGATGCGCAATTTTTCAAGATAATTGCCATGGGGACTAATCTGTCCGACCTGATTCAGTTAAGGCTGATACTTGAAACAGGAATTATCCGTGCTGTGATAGATAGGATTTCAGATGAGGAAGTTGAGGAGTTGCGAATCGTCGAGAACAAGCTTCATGAAGCAGTAGCTTCAAGAGCGCCGCTGGAACAGATCGTGGCTGCAGATTTAAACTTCCATACCATGCTTGTAGAAATTACAGGAAATGAAGTCCTGAAAAACGTATATATAAACATGCTCGATATCTTCACTCCATATATTCAGAATTCATATGTTCAACAGAGCGCAAAATCCGACTTTTCTGTTCTGAAACATCATGATCTGATACTTCGTGCTGTGGAAGAGCGGGACTATGATCTTGCAGTATACGCCATACGCAATTCTTTGAAAGACTGGGAGAACCTGAATCTAATATATGAACCAAAAAAATTAAATAATTATCCATGATGACATAATATGAAAATATTTAAAGTAAAAGGAAAGAAAAACTTACTGACAGTCGTATTCGTCAGTTAAGCTATTCTTTTTGCGCCCAAAAACAGCGTTCAGATTTATTCCCTGATCGATCAGATAAAAGAATATAGACTATATCAGTGAGGTAATTAATATGCTTGAAAAATTAAAACAAGCCGTATTGGAAGCAAATCTGGAGCTTCCCAAACGTGGCCTGGTTACCTATACCTGGGGCAATGTCAGTGGTATTGACAGGGAAAGAGGATTGATTGCGATAAAACCCAGCGGGGTGCCTTATGATTCGCTGACAATAGATGATATTGTCCTGCTCAACATGGACGGAGAAGTGGTTGAAGGAAACCTGAGACCTTCTTCAGATGCCCCGACTCATGTGTATTTGTATAAATATTTTTTGAACATAGGTGGTGTGTGCCATACGCATTCCAGATGGGCAACATCCTGGGCACAGGCAGGTATGGGTATTCCTGTATACGGGACTACACACGCAGATTATTTCTATGGTGAAATACCATGTACCCGTGACTTGACCAAAGAAGAAGTTGAATCCGCTTATGAAGCCAATACAGGAAAGGTAATAGTTGAAACTTTTGAAAATTTGGATCCCATTGCAATACCGGGAGTTTTGGTTAAAAATCATGCTCCCTTTACCTGGGGAAAGGATGCTGCCGAGGCTGTTCATAACTCGGTTGTGCTGGAGGAAGTGGCAATGATGGCATTTCACTGCCGAGAAATAACTCATATGCCCGAACCTGCAAAACAATATATTTTGGACAAGCACTATCACAGAAAACACGGATCAGGGGCTTACTACGGTCAATAATAATTTCTGTCAGCCTTGAGGAGACTCTGATCTTAAAATGCAAATATCAATTTGACACCCACAAAATAAGAACGGAGGGGTAAATATGTCTCGAAAGCCGGATGAAATCAAAAATGCAATCATTAACGAACAAACAGTAATAGGAATTGAATTGGGATCTACAAGAATTAAAACAGTTATGATTGATAGCGACAACATGCCGATTGCTTCAGGAAACCATGACTGGGAAAACAGCTATGTCGACAATATATGGACATACAGCCTGGAGGACATATGGTGCGGAATCAGAAAAAGCTACCGGAATATGGCCGACAATATTAAAAAACAGTATGGTGTAACGGTAACAAAGGTTAAAGCAATTGGCATAAGCGGAATGATGCATGGATATATGGTATTTGACAAAAATGATATGCTTTTGACTCCTTTCCGCACGTGGCGCAACAATATTACCGGCCAGGCTTCCGAGGCATTGACAGAACTGTTTGATTATCCAATCCCCCAAAGATGGAGCATTGCACATCTCTACCAGGCAATCCTCAATGAGGAGAAACACGTTCAGGACATTGATTTCATGACAACCCTTGCCGGATATATCCACTGGAAGCTCACAGGACGCAAGGTTCTTGGTATCGGAGAGGCATCGGGTGTCTTTCCGATAGATTTATCAACAAAAGATTATAGCAGAGAAATGTTAGATAAATTCAACAGTTTAATAAGCAGAAAGAATCTTCCATGGACTTTGCGCGACATATTACCGGATGTACTGGTTGCGGGGTCAGAAGCAGGAATTCTGACTGATGAAGGAGCAAGGCTTCTTGATGAAACTGGTGAGCTTGAAAGCGGAATTCCGTTATGTCCGCCCGAAGGGGATGCAGGAACCGGAATGATAGCTACCAACAGCATAGTGCCGCGCACGGGTAATGTATCGGCCGGAACTTCGGTCTTTGCTATGATAGTCCTTGAAAAAGAGCTGTCCAAAGCTTACCCGGAAATAGATCTGGTAACCACTCCGGAAGGAAATCTTGTGGCTATGGTGCATTCCAATAATTGTACTTCGGATTATGACCAGTGGATAAAGATTTTTGGAGAAGCTATAAAAGCGCTTGGAGTAAATGTCAGCAAGGCAGAACTATATGATACATTGCTGGGTATGGCTCTTAAAGGTGATGCAGACTGCGGAGGCCTTTTGGGCTACGGTTATATCTCAGGAGAACATATAACCAATTTCGATAAAGGATGCCCAATGTTTATGCGCCTTCCGGGAAGCAGGTTCAATCTGGCCAATTTCATGAGAACCAATCTGTATACATCCTTGGGCGCTTTGAAAATAGGCCTTGATATTCTCTTCAATAAGGAATCTGTCCAGGTTGAAGAAATGCTTGGACATGGCGGATTCTTTAAAACCAGGGAAGTTGGGCAGAAAATAATGGCGGCCTGCTTTGGCGTCCCTGTTGCAGTTATGGAGACTGCAGGAGAAGGCGGAGCATGGGGTATAGCCGTACTTGCCTCCTACATGGTGAACCGGGCGAAAGACCAGTCATTAAAAGTGTATCTCAATGAAAAAGTTTTTGCTGAAAATATAAAAACTGTTATCAAACCCGACCCGGAAGATGTAAAAGAATTCAATAAGTTTATGTAGAGCTACATTAAGGGTCTTGCTGTCGAGAGGATGGCTGTTGAGACTTTTTAATAAATAATTTTTACTGACTGTTTTAATAAATGATTTTATAATACGGCTGCAGTACAATTGTGAGAGTTTTTAATATACTCTTACGGCTAAGTACTGGCAGCTTTTTCTTTATGCAGTGCTTTTACCTGCACCCTTTCTTAATAGCAATTTTGAAGGATTAAATGAGGAGTTTTTGTACAGTACTATTGGAATCTTCACGTATTAGTCTATTAACATTACAATAATTAACAATTTGTTAGAAACATGAGTAGCTGATATTATATTTATATACGACAGCAAAGGATTTTTAGGAACTATGAGAAAACTGGTCATTGGGATACTTGCGCATGTAGATGCGGGAAAAACAACACTTTCAGAAAGTTTATTATATTTGAGCGGCAAAATCTGGAAACTTGGAAGAGTGGATAAAAAGGACGCATATCTGGACAACTACCAGCTCGAAAGAGACAGGGGTATTACTATCTTTTCCAAACAGGCAGTCTTTGAATTGGACGATGCAATAATAACCTTGCTGGATACTCCCGGACATGCGGATTTTTCTTCTGAAATGGAGAGAACTCTCCAGGTTCTTGATTATGCCATACTGGTTATAAGTGGCTCTGACGGCATCCAGGGGCATACCAAAACCCTGTGGCGTTTACTTGATATTTACCGTATTCCGGTTTTCCTGTTTATAAATAAGATGGACCAGGACAGAGCAGACCGGGATGAGTTGATGGAGGACATAAAGAAACAGCTCAATGACGGATGCATTGATTTTGGCCTGGAAGGGACAGATGCTTTCTACGACCAAATGGCTGTCTGCGATGAAGCCCTGCTCGAATCATACCTGGAAAAAGGGAATATTGAAAATTCGCTTATTAAGAAGGCAATCAGAAAACGCAGGATATTCCCCTGCTTCTTCGGTTCTGCTTTAAAATTAGAGGGTGTTGGGGATTTTTTGCAAGGTATCGAGAAATATGCCATTACTCCGTCCTATCCAGAGAAATTCGGGGCAAAAGTATTTAAAATAGGCAGGGATGAGCAGGGGAACCGTCTTACCTACATGAAAATTACCGGCGGGAAACTAAAGGTCAGGGATATTGTAAGTAATGGAATCTGGGAAGAAAAGGTTAACCAGATCAGAATATATTCGGGGGCCAAATTTGAAGCAGTAAGCGAAGCTGAGGCAGGCACAGTATGCGCAGTGACCGGACTTAGCCGGACAAGGCCGGGAGAAGGTTTGGGGGAGGAAAAATCTTCAGACAAGATGGTGCTGGAGCCGGTATTGACATATCAGATTCTGCTGCCCGAAGGCGTTGACCAAAGGGCGATGATTCCAAAACTGCGCCAGCTTGAGGAAGAGAATCCTGAGCTTAATATAGTCTGGAATGAACAGCTTAAAGAAATACAGGTCCAGGTCATGGGAGAAGTACAGACAGAAATTCTCCAAAGCCTTGTCAAAGAGCGGTTCGGCGTTGATATAGAATTTGATGAGGGAAGAATAGTATATAAGGAGACCATTGCCGATGTTGTGGAAGGGGTAGGCCACTTTGAACCCCTGAAACATTATGCTGAAGTGCATCTGCTTTTGAAACCCGGGGAGAGGGGAAGCGGATTAAAGTTTTCTGAAGACTGCAGCGATGATGTGTTGAGCAGAAGCTGGAAAAATCTTATTCTTACACACCTAAAGGAAAAGGTCCATAAAGGAGTTCTGACAGGTTCACCAATTACCGATATGGAAATTGTTTTGGTTTCAGGGAGGGCACATAACAAACATACCGAGGGTGGCGATTTCAGGGAGGCTACCTATCGCGCAGTGCGGCAAGGTCTGATGGAAGCAGAATCAATTCTTCTGGAACCATATTATGATTTTGAACTGGAAATACCCGAAAAAATGGTCGGGCGCGCCATGACCGACATAGAGAAAATGCACGGAACCTGCAGAATATCAAAGTCCGACGGGGAGATGGCAATTCTTACAGGGAGAGCTCCTGTTGTTACCATGAGGAACTATCAGAAAGAAGTCACTGCCTATACAAAGGGCTATGGAAGGTTGTTCTGCAGCCTTAACGGATATGAACCATGCCATAATGCCGAAGAAGTAATAGAGATGATTGGCTATGACCCTGAAAGGGATGTGGATAATCCGACCGGCTCTGTATTCTGCGCCAATGGCACAAGCTTTTTGGTAAGCTGGGATAAGGTAAAGGAGCATATGCATGTTGAAAGCTATTTAAAACAAAGGGATGAAGCCCAGGAAGAAGCAGCGGCGCACATGCCCCAACGTACTGAGGAAAAATGGCTTGAGCCCGAGGAAGTTGACAGAATCTTAAATCAGACTTATTTCGCAAATCAGGGAAAAAAGACCATATGGCACAGAAGAAAATCAGCTGCGAAAAGTTTTTATAAACCCGATACCTATGTTGGAAAACCAAAAGAAATCAAAGAAGAATATTTGTTGGTTGACGGATATAATATCATCTTCGCATGGCCTGAGCTTAAAGAGCTTGCCAGGGACAATATGGACAGTGCAAGGGAGAGGCTTCTTGACACTTTAATCAAATATCAGGGAGTCAAAAAATGCAGGATTATTGTAGTGTTTGACGCCTACCGTGTTCAGAGGCATATTGAAGAGGTTATAAATTATGATACCATTTGCGTGGTTTATACCAGGGAGGCCCAAACTGCCGACCAGTATATTGAGAAATTCGCCCACGACAACTACAAAAAATATGATATAACCGTCGCGACGTCTGATAATCTGGAGCAGATAATCATAAGGGGTCTGGGGCATAGTGTGGTTTCGGCAGACCAGCTAAGAGTAGAAGTTGAAAATGTCAACAGAAGGATTATGGATGCCTGGCAGGAAAAGAAAGTTCCGGAGCGCAACTATCTGGGGGACAAATTGTCCGATGATACAAGAAAGCAGATTGACAGAATTTTTAAAGATGGCAACGATAAATAGGGCATTAAGAGGACATATTCTAATAATAATTTCATGCTTGTTATAATTACAAATTGGAATTATAATGAATAATAAAGAAAGGCTGCTTATATTCTTTAAGAGTGTGTGACTCTAAATAAAAAAATATAAGGGAGAGGGTGTCAATGAAAGAAAAGAAATTCTTCATCTGCAAGCACTGCGGCAATATGATTGGTATGATCAAGCATTCCGGAGTAACTCCTGTATGTTGCGGCGAAGCGATGACTGAGCTTGTTCCCAACACTGTCGATGCTTCAACAGAAAAACATGTTCCTGTTATTACTGTTAAAGGAAACCTGGTAGAAGTCAGGGTAGGCTCAGTACCACACCCAATGATTCCGGAGCACTATATTGAGTGGGTTTACATCCTGACAGAGAAAGGCGGACAGCGCAAGGCACTCAAACCAAATGATGAACCGGTTGCAACATTTGCACTCACTGATGATGACAAGCTCTTATGTGCGTATGAATACTGCAACCTCCATGGATTATGGAAAGCTGACTACACAGGATGATACATAAATAACAGGCATAAATAAGAAGGATACTGATAATAAGATAAAAATACAGAAAAACTTCAGTAAGTAATTAACTGCCCGGGAAAAATATTGTTCCCGGGCTTTCTTTCATACTGGGATGATTAACTTATCCAATATTATCACGGATACGAATTCATTTACTAATCAGATAAACCTTTCAGTATTTTATGGTCTGGTTCTGTGTACCGTACCGTGAGGGTGTTCGGGTGGAGCGTAAATGGAATACAGTTTTAGCGGCTTTGTGCCGTTGTTGATAACATTATGCCATTTTCCTGCCGGAATAATTATTATATAATCATCTGAAACTCTGCGCTGGAAGTTCAGGTTGTCCTTGGTATCTCCCATTACCGCAAGGCCCTGGCCTTCTTCTATGCGGATGAATTGGTCCACATCAGGGTGCATTTCAAGGCCGATATCTTCTCCAACATTGATACTCATTAAAGTGAGCTGAAAGTACTTGCCGGTCCACAGAGCCGTGCGATAATAACTGTTTTGTTTGGTGGCGTCTTCGATATTGATTACTAAAGGAGCCGGCCCATAATCCTTTAACTGTATATACCGATTTGGCTCCATTGGCCGGGTTGGCATTTGATTTGGCCAGTTGAAAGAATAATTGTAATTCATATATGGATTATATGGGCCATAGTTATATGGGTCATACATTGGCGGCCAGTTGCCCTGAGAATAATTGAAGGCATTATAATCGTACATATCCTGTCATCCTTTGGAGTTATTGCATATAACATCATATGTAATTTTATAAGGACAGGTTCCCTGTTAGTCTGTAAAAGGAAGGTATATTGATTCATGTCAGGCTGTTCGGGTAAACTATATAAAAGTGTGTTTTCTAAGAAATGATAAAAGAAAACACTCTTATTGTTAAGGTAAGCAAAAAATGCGATGTAGACTGCTACGTCGCGTTTGTATTTAAGGAGAGGGAGGAAAAATACATGTCAACCGGAACTGCTGTTGAAAGAGATAAGAATATCTTGGCCGAAAGTGAAAGAACGGAAAACCAGAATATTATTGATGCGGAGGTTGCAATTATTGGCGGCGGTCCGGGAGGATATGTGGCCGCAATTAGATGTGCACAGCACGGGCTTAAGACTGTTTTGATCGAGTATGACAGATTGGGCGGGACATGCCTGAACAGAGGATGTATTCCTACAAAAACATTGGTCTCTGTGACAAATTTTATCTCAAATCTGAAAAATGCTGAAAAATACGGTGTCTCCATACCTTCCTGGGAGTATTCTCTGGAAAAGATAAGGAATAAAAAGAACGAAATTGTAGATTCCCTGGTACAGGGAATCGAATTTCTTATGAAAAAACATAAAATTGAGGTAATAAAGGGCAAGGCGGTTATTGAGAAAGAAGGCATTCTTGCTGTGGAAGGTACCGAACGGAAAGTAAGATTTGGAAAGCTTATTATTGCAACCGGGTCCAAAGCGCAGAAGCCCCCGATTCCCGGGGCGGATTTACCAGATATTCTTACAAGCGATGAATTATTGGAACTTACAGATATTCCCGAATCTCTTACTATCATAGGAGGAGGAGTCATTGGCATGGAATTTGCATTCATCTATTCGGCTTTTGGCTGCAAAGTCCATGTAGTGGAATTCCTGCCCCAGATTCTCAATATGCTTGATACAGACGCTGCCTCTGCCATTAAAAGAGCAGCCAGACAAAAGGGTATCGAGATATATGAAGCCTCCAGGGCTCTGAGTATTGAGTCGGCGCCTGACGGCAAAAAAGTAGTGAATATTGAGAGAAAAGGTAAAACAGAATCCATCACAACTGAGAAAGTCGCAATAGCTGCGGGGCGGAAAGCGAATCTTGATTCAATTGATCTTGATAAATTGGGTGTCCAATTGAACGATAGGAAAAACGGTATTAAGGTAAACCAAAACATGCAGACATCCAACCCTTCTGTCTATGCCATAGGGGATGTTACAAACCTGTCCATGCTGGCTCATGCGGCATCAAGGCAAGGAATTATTGCTGCAGACCATATCGCAGGTATTGAAAACAAGGAATGCTTTGACCCTCACCTGATTCCAAGTGCCATATTCACAAGTCCCGAGATTGGCCATATAGGTTATACGGTCAAAGAGGCAAAGGAAGAGAACAGGGAAGTAATTACCGGAAAGTTCCCCCTTGGCGCAAACAGTAAAGCCGTGGCCATGCAGGAGGCAGACGGATTTGTAAAAATTGTGGCCGACAAGGAGACAAGAAAAATTATTGGGGCAACTGTTGTTGGTGCGGAAGCGACAGAACTTTTAAGTCTTGTGACAAATCTTGTTACCGCACAAGTCAGCCTGGATGAGGCTGATAAAGTAATTTATGCGCACCCGACGGTTTCCGAGGCAATTTCTGAGGCCATCCTTGACGCAGATGGCAAAGCAATTCATTTCGGAAAGTGATACGTCTGCCATACTGTTCTGTCTATGACTCGTTCGATCCTGGAAAGCTATGTGAAGTGCAAATCAGGATAACTGTGTTGTACAAGTGACATAGTCTTTTCGCGTCCTCGGCTCAGAAAGTTGCTAAGGCTCAATGCTTGCTCTCTTGGGGTACGCGGGCGAACTTGCCATCCGGGCAAGCGCCGCTTAATCGACGTCCTGTCGATTACCCCCAATCGAGCTTCGCATTTCGCCAGCAACTTTAAACTTCGCCTGCAAATTGCTTAAAGACTTTGCCACTTGCGCATGAACATTAGTTATCCAACTTTTCACCGCTGAATATGCTTCGTGTCAGACGGCCTCAATCGGGCTGCAGTTCTGCATTTAAACATGTACATACTCTGCTTGAAACAGGTCAAATTTTACTGATTTTGTTTGAAAAGTCCGGAATGGCATGCCCTTCTACGAAAATAACAAAAAAATTCTAAAAATTTCGTAATAATTCGACAAAATGCTTGATTGTTTTCAAACTGAGTTTAGCATAAACTTTTGATATCAGTTCTTTTTTTTAAGAAAGGTCCGGCTATGCAACTTTTAAAGGAACGAATCCTAAAAGATGGGAAGCTCATAAACAGTCAGATTCTCAAGGTGGACAGTTTTCTTAACCAGCAGATGGACATTGGTCTCTTTGAGAAAATGGCTGAAGAGTTCTGGCGACTTTTTGGTGATTGCGGGGTAAACAAGATACTCACCATTGAGGCATCAGGAATTGGGGTTGCTTGTCTGACGGGCCAGAAATTCAAATGCCCTGTTGTCTTTGCAAAGAAAAACAGGTCACTTAACAGAAGCGAAAACGTATACACATCAAAAGTACATTCCTTTACACATAATAAAACCTATGACATTACAGTATCAAAAGAATATTTGCATCCTAATGACAGAGTATTGATTATAGATGATTTCCTTGCCAATGGCGCTGCCCTTGAAGGCCTGGTCAGTCTGGTCAGGGATGCCGGGGCATACCTTGTGGGCGCCGGGATTGTAATAGAAAAGGCTTTTCAGCCCGGAGGAGAAAAAATCAGAAGTCAGGGGATACGTGTAGAATCACTGGCACGTATTGCCTCAATGAGCATAGAAGACGGTATCAAATTTGTTTGATTGCCGTCTTTTTTGATTGTTTTTTTCGACTGGCGTAATTTAACAGCTATTGCTGTTTAGATTATATTAAAAGGTGGAGGAATAAAAGAATGAAAAAACTACTTTCTCTTGTACTTGTAATTTCTATGGTTTTTTCCTTTGCGGCTTGCAGTTCAGGCAACACAGAAGCAACTAACTCAACTGAGCCGTCATCCAGTGCACCCGCTGAAAAAGCCGGAGTACCCAAAGAAGAACTCAAGATCGGTTTCATTCACATTTCCGATCCTTCTGACATGGGTTACACCTATAACCATGATCTCGGTACATGGGCTATGGTTGAAGCTTTGGGACTTAGAGAAGATCAGATTATCAACAAGTATAACATCGGCGAAGACGAAGGTTGTGCAGCAGCCATCGACGAACTTATTGAAGCAGGTTGCCAGATTATTTTTGCAACAAGTTTCGGACATGGTGACTACATGAAAGAAGCAGCCATGGCACATCCCGAAATTGAGTTCTGCCATGCGACCGGTGATTTGGCTTCAAAAGCAGGTCTTAGCAATTTCCACAACTATTTTACTTCTATTTATGAAGCACGTTACCTTGCAGGTATCGCAGCAGGTATGAAACTTAAGGAACTTGGCGAGACAAAATTAGGTTATGTTGCAGCTTTCGAATGTGCAGAGGTTGTATCCGGATTTACCGCCTTCTATCTCGGCGCAAAATCAGTTCTTCCCGAAGCAACCATGGATGTTATCTACACCAATTCATGGCATGATCCTATCAAGGAAGCACAGGTTGCCCAGACTCTCATTGACGGCGGATGTAAGGTAATAAGCCAGCACTCAGACTCCACAGCTCCTGCAACCACCGCCGAGGCAAACGGTGTGTTCCAGGTTGGCTACAATGCTGATATGATCAGTGCTGCTCCTAAGGCTTCGCTTATCTCTGCAAGAAGCGATTGGAGCAAATACCTCATTTTCGCTGTTCAGTGCGTTATGGAAGGCAAACCCATACCAACCGACTGGTGTCAGGGATTGTCTGAAGGAGCAGTATACTTAAGCCCGCTCAACACAGACATTGCAGCTCCCGGTACACAGGAAGCTATCGATGAAGCCGCTGAAAAGATTAAATCTGGCGAATTGCATGTATTCGCAGGTCCTCTTTCCGGTACAGGTAAGAACTGGGGTACTGAAGGAAGTATTGAAATAAAAGAAGGGGAATGGTTTGAAGAATCAAAAGAACAATCAGCCCCCTACTGGTACTATATTATTGACGGAGTTAACGTTTTAAGTTATTAATTCCATTTTCAAAAACTATGAGGATGTACGAAATAATATAACTTTCGTGCATCCTTGTGTTTTTTTCTTTTCCGAAAAACTTTACTGTTGCTTTATACGAATTAAAACCGATAAGAATTATGAATCTTATGTATCTAAAGTAGAGGAAAGGGTGGCTCTAATTTGAGCTCTGTAGCTATTCAACTTAGTGGGATTACCAAAACTTTCGGCGAAGTGGCAGCCAACAAAAATATCAGCCTTGAAGTATATTGGGGCGAAATTCTTTCATTGCTTGGGGAAAATGGAAGCGGAAAGACTACATTAATGAACATTCTGTCAGGGATATATTATCCTGACAGCGGTCAGGTATTTGTTGACGGAAAAGAGGCAAATATACGGTGTCCGAAGGATTCCTACGAACTTGGGATTGGAATGGTCCATCAGCATTTCAAACTGGTGGACAATATGACGGCCGCCGAAAATATTGTTCTCGGATTAAAAAACAAAGGCAGGATTAACAGAAAAGAGATTGCTGAAAAAGTCAGGCAGATTGCCGAAAACTACGGGTTTAACATAAATCCCGAGAGAAAAGTATATGACATGTCTGTGTCTGAAAAACAAACCGTTGAGATAATAAAAGTTCTGTACCGGGGCGCAAAAATTCTGATACTTGATGAACCCACCGCCGTTTTGACTGCCCAGGAAACAGAAAAGCTTTTTGCGATATTAAGGAAAATGAGGGATAATGGCAAATCAATCATTATCATTACCCATAAACTTCAGGAAGTACTGTCGGTTTCAGACAGAATAGCGGTTCTCAGAAAGGGTGAGTACATCGGAAGCGTAAAGACTTCTGAAGCAACAGCCCAAAGCCTTACCGAGATGATGGTGGGACGCAGGATCACCCTCAATATTGACAGGCCTGAACCTGAAAATCCCACTCTAAGGCTGCACGTAAAAGATATTACATGTTTCAACGAAGAAGGCGTGAAAATTCTTGACAAAGTCAGTTTTTCCGCATACGGCGGAGAAATCCTGGGTATTGCAGGTATCTCGGGCTCGGGGCAAAGAGAGCTTTTGGAGAGTATAGCCGGACTTTACCCCACCACCAGGGAAAGCAGCGTCCTTTATTATCCCGATGAAAGCGGGCAAGAAATTCAGCTCATAGGCAAACGCCCGATGGAAATAAAAAGACTTGGAGTGGCTTTGTCTTTTGTTCCCGAGGACAGGCTTGGAATGGGTCTTGTGGGAAGCATGGACATTGCTGAGAATATGATGCTCAGAAGCTATCTGAGAGGAAAATTGGGATTTACCGACCGCAGGCATCCAAGAAAGCTTGCCGAGTATGTTATAAGAAAACTTGGAGTGGTGACACCGGGTGTTTCAACTCCGGTAAGCCGGCTTTCGGGCGGAAATGTGCAAAAGGTGCTTGTGGGGCGGGAAATTGCAGCGACTCCTAAAGTCCTTATGACGGCTTATCCTGTTCGCGGTCTTGATATAAATACTTCCTATACTATTTACGCTCTGCTCAATGAGCAGAAGAAAAAAGGAACAGCGGTCATCTTTGTCGGGGAGGATCTTGACGTGCTTCTCGAGCTCTGCGACAGGATTGTTGTAATGTGCAAGGGCAGAGTAAGCGGAATTGTTGATGGCCGTACTGCCACAAAAGAACAGGTAGGACTTCTTATGACAAGTCTGGGAGAGGAGGCAAAAGTATGAGTTTGACAACTTCAGGAAGAAAAGAACCATTTATCAGGATAGCCAGACGCACCGATATCTCCCGGACAAAAACGTGGATAATACGAATTGTTTCTGTGTTTTTCTCATTAGTGTCAGGAGGGCTGTTGATTATGGCTTTGGGTCATAATCCTGTTGCCGTTTACCGGGATATGATTACAGGATCGGTTTCCACAAAAACAGCTCTTATTGCAACAGCAAAGATATTCGTTCCTCTTTTGGGGGCTTCCCTATCAATTGCGCCTGCGTTTAAAATGAGGTTCTGGAATATCGGAACTGAAGGACAGATACTTGCCGGCGCCATTGCCGCATCCTATTTTGCTTTATTCCAGTACCAAAACTATCCCAGGCCGGTACTGCTTGTTTTGATGTTTGTCGCCGCAGTTCTGGCAGGAGGAATATGGGCGCTTATTCCGGCTGTTTTCAAGGCGGTATGGGATACCAATGAGACTTTGTTCACATTGATGCTTAACTATATAATTATCAATATTGTAACCTTTTTGAGGACAGGTCCATGGAAAAGCCCGTCAAGCAGCGGTTTTCCCAAGATTGCAATGTTTGATGCTTCCGCGAGGCTTCCCAATATTTTCGGCGTTCATATAGGCTGGATCATAGTACTTGTTCTTACAGTATTTATGTACATATACATGAGATATACCAGGCATGGTTATCAAATAGCGGTTGTAGGTGAGAGCGAGCGCACCGCCAGATATGCGGGAATGAATGTGCCCCAGATTATAATGACCACTGTTTTTATGTCAGGGGCTATTGCAGGAATGGTAGGTTTCCTGATTGTGTCCGGCTCAAGCTACACCCTGACAGACAATACCGCGGGGGGATATGGTTTTACCGCTATTACAGTTGCCTGGCTTGCCAAGCTTAATCCTTTCGCTATGGTAATAATATCAGTGTTCCTTGCAATTTTAAAGAAGGGGTCAAATACAATTCAAACCAACTTCAAAATACCTGCCTCCGCATCCGAACTACTGACAGGTATTATTCTGTTTTTCATGCTGGGGTGCGAATTCTTCATCAATTACCGTCTGATTTTCAGAGGCAGAAAGATACTGGAGGTGCCCCATGACTGATTTTTTCAACTTTATCATAGCTGCCGTACTTGCAGCATGTCCTCTGTTACTTGGTACCCTGGGTGAGAGCCTTGCAGAAAAGTCCGGAAACCTTAACTTAGGTGTTGAAGGCATGATGTTTATGGGTGGCATTGCAGGACTCGCTGGGTCATATTATTACGAAAAAGCAGTAGCAGAGCCGGTGGCATGGGTATCTGTAATGATTGCCCTTGTTTGCGCTTTTTTATGTGCGTCCTTTGGAGCTCTGATTTATAGTTTTCTTACTATTACCCTGAGAGCAAATCAGAATGTCACAGGACTTGCCCTTACCATATTCGGAACAGGGTTCGGAAACTTCTTCGGTGAATTCATCGGAAGTACGGCAGGCGGTTATATTGCCGTAAGCCAGGTTACCAAAGCTGGATTCAACGATCCTTTGTTTCCTGCTCTGGCAAGGATTCCGGTTGTCGGTAAAGTTCTCTTTTCATACAATTTTATGGTGTACCTGAGCATAATACTGGCGATCTGGATGTGGTATTTCATTAAGTTCACACAAAAAGGCCTCAACCTAATGGCTGTGGGAGAGAGACATGAAGCTGCGGATGCCGCCGGTATTAATATTACTTTATATAAATACCTGGCAACTTGCATCGGCGGAGGAATTACAGGCCTGGGAGGTCTTTATATTGTAATGAACTCTTCCAATGGAGTCGGAGGAGTATGGGTTCATAATTGCATCGGCGGTTATGGATGGCTTTCAGTCGCACTGGTAATATTCGCAACCTGGCGTCCTTCCCGCGCAATGGTCTGCGCCCTTGCCTTTGGCGCATTATCGGTTATGAGATTTTACTTCCCGATAAGTTTTATACCCATGGCAATTTACGAAATCTTTCCCTATCTTGCAACTATAATTGTACTTATTACCGTCAGTCTTAGAAAAAGACGTGAAAATCAGCCTCCGGCAAGTCTGGGACTGCCATATTTCAGGGAAGACAGATAACGGAAAAAACAGTATTCCGAAAAATACAGGCATGCGATAACGCGCATGCCTGTTTTGTTGAAGTTTTATTTTATTATTCAATATTTAAAACCTGTTAATATCTCAAAGCTTCTTTAATAAAAATTGCCTTGTAATATCTCTTAAGCCTTGTGCTTCTTAATAAAGTCAATGAATGAGTCAATTATTGTTTGCAAAAATCCGGCAGTATCCTGATTAGTTAATTTGCCGTTTGCGTCAAACAAGGATGATGAATTTCCAATATAGACTTCAGGTTGCAGGAGTACCGGCATGTTCAGGAATGCAAGCACCTGACGCAAATGCTGATTTGCCCCGAAACCGCCAATGGCACCTATTGACTGGCTGACAAGCAAAGTGGGTTTACCGCTCCATAGATTCTGCCCGTAGGGGCGTGACCCTATATCAAGCGCATTTTTCAATGCTGCAGGATATGAACGGTTATATTCAGGAGTTACGATCAGGACTGCTTCAAGTCCTTTTATCTTATTGCGGAATGCAGTATATTCAGGTGGGTTATTATCATCATATTCCTCATTGTATAAAGGCAAGTTGCCAATGTCGATAAATTCGGCTTCAAATCCGGCAGGTAAAAGTTTAGCCAGATTCTCTGCTATTTTTCTTGAGAATGATTCTTTTCTCAGACTTCCAACTATTACACCTATCTTCATAATAATACTCTCCTTTCTCCGACCTTATTATTGGTCCGGTTATTAAATGAATCAGCTTACATCTATTTTAGTTTGATTTAATTGTGGGTTATTATCAAAGTTTCAATTATAAGATTTTTCTGTTAAAAATATTAGTCGTATTAGAATATTACCCATGTATTATTTCCGATAATCACAGGTCTGTTATTCTGGTATTATTGCCGGAAGACAATAAATTTTTCTGTCGGGCAATAAATGGATATTTTATGCGCTTATAGGGAAATTTTTGGTTGACGCGTGCTGTATCAAATGTATAATATTCCTATGGAGAATTTTACAAGCTCCATAATAATCCAAGGAGGAATACATAATGAAGAAGTTTTTATGCATCTTGATTGTGCTTACAATGGCTATCGGATTAGCCGGTTGTGGCGGAAAACAGACTGCCGGTGGTAATGATGCTCCTTTCGAAGGTAAAATTGCCATTATTACTAATACTGTATCCCAGAACGAAGAAGAATTCCGTTCTGCAGAGGAAATGGTAAAGAAGTACGGCAGCGATAAAATTGTTCATGAACTTTGGCCGGACAATTTTATGCAGGAACAGGAACAAATGATCAGTGTACTGGGCAAATTAGCTGCAGACCCTGAAATCAAAGCTCTTATCATCAACCAGGCAGTTCCTGGTACAAACGCTGCAGTAGACAAATTCCTTGAAACAAGGAAAAAAGACGATGTGCTTATTGTTTATGCTGCACCACAGGAAAATCCCCCCGATATAGCAGAGCGTTGCGATTTCTCACTTCAGCCAAATGAAATTGAAATGGGAAGAACCATTCCTCAACAGGCAAAAGCACAGGGTGCAAAAGTTCTTGTGCACTACTCCTTCCCACGCCATATGTCCATCGTTATGCTGGCAGCAAGGCGTGATCTTATGAGACAGACATGTGAAGAACTCGGTATTGAGTTTGTTGACGCTACCGCTCCAGACCCGACTGGTGATGCAGGTCTTTCCGGAGCTCAGCAGTTCATACTCGAAGATGTTCCCAAGATGGTAGATAAGTATGGAAAAGATACGGCCTTCTTCTCAACCAACTGCGCAATGCAGATTCCTTTGGTTAAGGCCACATTCGAAACAGGAGCAATTTATCCTCAACCTTGCTGTCCTTCACCTTACCATGGTTATCCGGCAGCACTTGGTGTTGAAGTTCCTGAAGACCTTGTAGGCGGAATGCAGAACGTTATAGATCAGACAACTAAAATCATTACCGATGCAGGACTTGGCGGACGCTTCTCAACATGGCCCGTTCCTGCAGCTATGATGAACACAATTGCATCTACAGAATATGCAATTAAGTGGATCAATGGCGAAACCAACGGTAAAGTTGACCAGAAAGTACTTGAACAGTGTATGGCAGACTATGCAGGTATGCAGGTTTCACTCACACCTTACAGTGAAGGTGACAAGGTGTTTGACCACAACTATCTCTACCTGATAGACTTCCTTACATACGGAGAACTTCCGAAGAACTAATTACATGATGATTTATTGGATAGCTTTTGTTACATAATTTAAATTTCAATAAGTAAGGATGTATCAAAGCTTAGATAATAAGTTTTCGGATACATCCTTACATCTATTTGCGCATAGTATCAAGGGCGGGAGGTATTGTTTTGAGTGAAAACCTTCTAAAATTAAAGAACATTTCAAAAGATTACTATGGTAACCAGGTTCTTAATAACATCAATATAGATATAAACAAGGGTGAAATACATGCTCTGGTAGGGGAGAACGGCGCAGGCAAATCAACACTTATGAACATACTTTTCGGTATGCCTGTTATTCACTCAACCGGCGGATATAAAGGAAGTATTGAGATTGAAGGCAAGGAAGTAAATATTGCCACACCTCATGACGCCATGAATCTGGGAATAGGTATGGTACATCAGGAATTCATGCTGATTCCTGGGTTTACCATTACAGAAAACATAAAGATAAACAGGGAAATCACAAATCCCAACATAGTCAGCAGAATATTCGGAAAGAGCCTTGAGACTCTTGATTTCAAAAAGATGAATGCCGATGCCCGCAAAGCATTGGACAAGCTGGACATGGGAATTGATGAATTCACTTTGGTGGCCGGTTTGCCTGTCGGGCATATGCAGTTTATAGAGATAGCCCGCGAGATCGACAAAACGGGCATGAAAATTCTTGTGTTCGATGAGCCTACGGCAGTCCTGACCGAAACTGAGACTCAGAATCTGCTGAAAGCGATCAAAAAGCTCGCAGAAAGCGGAATAGGAATTATTTTTATCAGTCATAGACTTGATGAAGTCATGCAGATATCAGACAGAGTAACAGTTTTGCGTGACGGCGAACATGTGGCCACAATGAACACAAAGGATACAAATACACATGAAATCGCCCAGCTTATGATTGGACGCAAGATTTCTCTTGACCGTAAGGAGAAAACAAATCACATAAGCGATGAAACTATATTGAGAATCAGAAACTTTGTTGTAAAAATGCCCGGTGAGGAAGTCAAAGGCCTTGACCTTGACGTGAAAAAGGGCGAAATAATAGGTATCGGAGGCCTTGCCGGACAGGGCAAACTGGGAATAGCAAATGGTATTATGGGAATATATCCTGCTAAAGGTGAAGTTGTTTTTGAAGGAAAGCCCCTTGAACTCAACAACCCCAAAAAATCAATAGCATCCGGGCTTGCCTTTGTAAGTGAGGACAGGAAAGGCGTTGGGCTATTGCTGGACAGTTCAATAGAATTTAATACTGTTTTCACAAGTATGCAGATACATAATGATTTTCTTATAAAAATAGGTCCCATAAAATTCAAAGATTCTAAAAAAATTCGTGAACACACCAAAAAAATGATTAAAGATCTGGACATTCGCTGCAGGTCACCGCTCCAGAATGCAGGAAGCCTCTCGGGAGGTAACCAGCAGAAAGTGTGCCTTGCCAGAGCTCTTACACAGAACCCCAAACTGCTTCTGGTAAGTGAGCCGACCCGTGGAATAGACGTGGGTGCCAAAAAGCTGGTATTGGATTTGCTGCGTAAATTGAACGAAGAGCAGGGAATGACCATTGTTATGACATCATCCGAGCTTGCCGAGTTAAGAAGCATATGCGACCGGATAGTTATAATATGTGACGGTAAGGTGGAAGGAATTCTGCCGCCAGATGCACCTGATGCCGACTTTGGACTTATGATGTCGGGCAGCCGTGCAAATTCTGACCTAAGGGGTGATTTGAATGGCTGAGCTCACTAACGGAAAAATCAGAAATTCAATCCTGAAATCAATCGGATTGCCAACAATTATTATTGCTGTTTTCTATGCGGTTGTGCTGGTTTCAGCATTTATGCTTGGCCTTCCGATGACAGAACTCATATCTGATACCTTAAGACGATTCGGCATGAATGGTCTTCTGGTTCTTGCCATGGTACCTTCCATAAAATCCGGAACAGGCCCCAACTTTGCGTTGCCGGTAGGTATTTCCTGCGGCCTTCTCGCAATTGTATGCGGAATAGAATTTGGGTTTGAAGGCTTCGGACTGATACTCTTTGCATCTGTATTCGCAACAATAGTTGCTACAATAGTCGGATATTTATACGGCAAACTCCTTAATGCTGTGAAGGGAGCCGAGATGACCATTGCCACATATACGGGATTCTCAATAGTGTCCCTTATGTCACTTGTATGGCTTATGGTTCCTTTCCAGAGCAAAAAAATGGGATGGCTCATAGGTTCCGGCCTTCGTGAAACCATCCAGCTTGACTCGGTCGGTGCCGACGGAATAATTAATGAATTCCTGGCGTTTAACATATTTGGAGTTAAAGTCCCAACAGGTCTCTTGCTTGTATTTTTTGCGTTCTGTATTTTAATCTGGCTGTTTTTCAGAACCAAAACCGGTATAGCCATTTTTGCCGGAGGACAGAACCCAAAATTTGCCGAGGCATCAGGTATAGATATTGATAAAAACAGAGTCATTGCGAATATTATTTCTACAATATTGGGCGCATTGGGTATAATACTGTACTCCCAGAGCTATGGTTATACCCAGTTGTATGCGGCTCCTTTAAACATGGCTTTCCCGGCCGTCGCCGCGATACTCATAGGAGGAGCAACCGCATCTAAGGCCAATGTTATAAATGTACTTATCGGCGTATTTTTATTCCAGGGGTTGTTCACAACCTCATTGCCGGTTGCAAACCAATTGTTTGCCGGAACTGATCTTTCAGAAACACTGCGAATGGTTATACAGAACGGCATTATCCTCTATGCACTGACGCAGGTAAAAGGGGGAGATAGATAATGACAAAAAAGAATCCACTGCTTAAAAGTCAATATAAAAATCTGCTCACCGATAACATGGTGCCGATAATATTCATACTCTTTACATTAATAGGCTTTCTTGTAGCAAAAGGAGTTCCATTTAGCTTTTTCCTCTCAGATTTGTCCAGCCGGTTCTACCGGAATGCTTTTCTGGTACTTTCCCTTGTAATACCGGTTATCGCAGGTCTGGGCCTCAATTTCGGTATTGTAGTCGGAGCAATGAGCGGGCAGATTGCAATTGCCATTGTAAGGTACTTCTTTATAGAGGGTATTGGAGGTATGGCGCTCTGCTTTGCAATTGCCACCCCCATCGCAACCTTCTTCGGATACCTTACAGGTAAACTGTTCAACAAAACCCGTGGACAGGAAATGATAGCAAGCCTTATAGTAGGCTTCTTTGCAAATGGTATTTACCAGTTCCTGTTCCTCTTTGTGGTTGGTGTGATTATAAAAGTACCTGCAGACCATCCAATGATAAAAACTGACGGTGTTGGCATAAGAATGTCAGTTGATATGGGCACCCTGAAATATTCCCTCGAGAATATTCTTGAAATTCCTTTTATGTGGGCAATGCTCATTATTGCGGTAATTTCTGCAGGATTCCTGCTCTATAAACGCTATGTAAAGAAAGATGCTTCAACCATTGAAAACAAGCTTGGCTTCTATGCGAAGTTAACAGGATCCCTCGCGCTTTTGGTAATAAGCATTATATCAATAGCAACCAACAACTCCCTTATGACTGTAAAGAAAGTTCCCGTAGTCACCGTTTTGCTTATTGCTTTGCTTGGCTTATTCAATAATCTTTTACTAAAAACAAAACTTGGCCAGGATTTCAGAAGTGTTGGCCAGAGCCAGCATATAGCAAGGTCAAACGGTATAGATGTAGACAGAACAAGAATTATTGCCGTTATTATTTCCACTGTCCTGGCTGCCTGGGGTCAGCTGATTTACATTCAGAACATGGGTACCCTCAATACATACGGAGCGCATAACGTTATAGGAATGTTCTCAGTTGCTTCATTACTTGTAGGCGGTGCTTCAGTATCCAAGGCCACCGTTGGCCAGGCTATTGTCGGAACTCTTTTGTTTAACTCCATGTTTATCATGTCTCCTGAAATAGGTAAGGCAGTTTTCGGACAGGCTATATTGGGCGAGTATTTCAGAACATTCATGGTTTATGGCGTAATCGGCTTGGCTTTGGGCATGTATGTATGGAATGCCAACAGAAAGTCCCGCATCACTCTTGATCCTGATGAGGCTGAAAAGCTGGTAGGTTGATTGGAGGACTTGCAATGAAAAAGCAAAGACTGGAAAAGGTAATAGGGAATATGGGAAAGATGGGACTACGGCAGATAATTGTAAGCGACCCCCTGTCCATATTCTACCTTACAGGTATAAGTATTGAGCCAGGTGAACGTTTATATTCCCTGCTCATAAAGGATGACGGAAGCGCAGTTCTCTTCAACAACAGATTGTTTCCTGCCGATGAGGTGGATGGTCTAAAAATTGTCTGGCACGATGACAAAGATGATGCAATTTCGGGGCTTGCGGAATATGTATCGGACGGAAGCCTTGGCATTGACAAGAAGTGGCCGGCAAAATTTCTTATCCAGCTTCAGGAGAAACATCCGGGAATAAAACCAGTCCTTGGTTCGGCTGCTGTGGACAATGCAAGGAAAAATAAGGACGCAGAAGAAATTGAGCTTATGCGTGCAGCGTCCCGGCTTAATGACACCGTAATGGATGAAGTCATATCCCTTCTGGAAGCCGGTAAAAGCGAACGGAAAATGGCTGGAATGATAAGCGAACTTCATGTTGAAAAAGGAGCAGATTCCTCTCCCGGGCAGATTGTCTGCTACGGTGTCGGGGCCAGCGAGCCTCACCATGAACCCGGCAATGCGACTTTGAAGGAAGGGGACAGTGTCATACTGGACATCTTCGCTCCTGTTAACCATTATTGGTGCGATATGACAAGAACGGTATTCTATAAAACCGTAAGCCCGGAACAAAAAAAAGTCTATGAGATTGTCAAAGCTGCCAACCTGGCAGGCATCAATGCTGTTAAGCCGGGAGTCCCTCTGAAGGATATTGATTATGCTGCCCGCAAGGTAATAGAAGACGCCGGATACGGTCAGTATTTCACCCACAGGCTGGGGCATGGTATAGGTCTTGATGTACATGAGCCGCCCGACTGCAGCGCTGCCAGTGACGCAATTGCAGAGCCTGGAATGTGCTTTTCCATTGAGCCGGGAATTTATCTTCCGGGAAAATGGGGAGTAAGGATTGAGGATCTGGTGGTTGTCACTGAAGACGGTATTGAGGTCCTAAATTCCTTTACAAAGGATTTGCAAATTATATACTGATTTTAAGGCTCCTTAAGGATATCTTGAGGGGCCTTTAATTTTTAATCAAAATTTTTATTAAGCTTTGATTCACAGCCTTATGGAGTCCAGAAAAACTTTAATATTAGAATTAAAACTGGCATACCTGTCAGGGGCGCATTCAAATAAATTGAGATTTTAGTGTATAATAGTCATTGGAAAAACGACAGATTAGCAGTTATACTTATATAAACCGGAAATATTTTGGGGGAGTATTTTTTATGGGGAAGAGCAAAGGAAATATAATAGTGATTGGCGTTTCGGGAGGTTCCGCTTCCGGAAAGACCACCGTTGCAAATCGTTTGAAAGATGCCTGCAGGGACAGTGTTGTACTTCTTAGCCAGGATTTTTATTATCTTCCCTTTGATCATCTTACTTTTGAAGAGAGAACAAAGATAAACTATGACCATCCTAATGCATTTGATACCGAGCGTTTAATAAATGACATCAGACTTCTTAAAAGTGGAAAGGCTATTGACAGGCCGGTTTATTCATATAAGGCATATACAAGACTACCGGAAACAGTGAGGGTTAACCCTGCCAAAGTAGTAATACTGGAAGGGCTCATGATTTTTGAAAATCCCACATTGAGGTCTCTTATGGACATCAAAGTATATGTTGACACAGATACCGACGAGAGGCTTATTAGACGCATCATAAGGGATGTAAATGAACGTGAAAGAACCCTTGAGTCGGTTATTGACCAATACATCAACACGGTCAAACCCATGCATGAGCAGTTTGTAGAGCCCTACAAAAAGTATGCGGATATCATTATCCCGAGGGGCGGGCTTAATGATGTGGCTATAGATATGCTTGTTCACCGCATCAAAGCCATTCTGGCGGAAGAATAGCCACATGCCCGGTAATATTCAGTATTTTATGTATAATTATGAATACAAATCATTAATACCAGGGAGGCGCCAAAGTGCTTCCCTGTCAATTTGTTGGAAAATCCGGCAGCCAATCAATCAGACAAAAAAGTTAAATATTTATGTATAAATATCAGTTGACAAATAAATAAGATTGCTGTAATTTATATTTATACAAATTCTTGTATAAGTATTCAATACTATGAATAAGGAGAAGCTCATTATGAAAAGGAATATTGCATTTTTTACAGCGATCGTTATTCTTGTTCTCAGCATGCTGACTTTGGCAGGATGCGGTACAAAGGCTAATAACAATTCTGATGATAACAATACTGCTGCACCGGGCAAAAAAGGTGTAAAAGTTATAGAAATCCCATTAACCCAGGAAGAGTATGCTTTTGGCGTGGACAAAAACCAGCCTGAACTCCTGGAGGAAGTAAACAAGTTCATTGCGCAGATTAAAGCTGACGGCACCTATGATGCTATACTCAACAAATACTTCGGTGAAGGCGAGCCCGAGGCTGTAACTTCCGCAGCGCTTGACAACAGCAAAGATCAGTTGGTTGTTGCTACAAATGCAGGTTTTGAACCCTTCGAATATACAAAGGGAGACAAATATTACGGTATTGATATGGAAATCGCAGCTCTTCTTGCCAAGCATCTTGGAAAAGAGCTTGTAATAAGCAATATGGATTTTGAAGCTGTATGTCTCTCAGTTGGTCAGGGAAAAGCCGATATTGCGATGGCTGGTCTGACAATCAAAGAAGACAGAAAAGAGTATGTAAACTTCTCAGACAAATATCATGATGCAGCTCAGATGATAATAGTAAAAGCTGACGACACTACTTTTGACAACTGCAAAACCGCTGAGGATATAGAAGCTATACTTTCCGGTTTCGGTTCTGACGTTAAAATTGGTGTTCAGGCAGGGACCACCGCCCAGTTCTATGTAGAAGGCGATGAAGACTTGGGCTTCAGCGGGTTCAAAGCTGAATGTGTTGGCTACAAATCAGGTTCACTGGCGGTACAGGATATGATAAACGGAAACATCAACTATGTAATCATAGACGAAGCACCTGCACAGTTCATAGCAAAAGCCATTAATGAGCTCAACTGATTGTTTTGATTGATTGATAATCACTACCCCGCTTTTGCAATAATAAAGCGGGGTATTTCGATGATAAGAGATTTTTGCAGAGATTCTAATAAATATCTTTGCAATTTGCAAAGATATTCTTAGAATTAATGTAGTATTTAATTATTAATCAGGCTGTCATGGGAAATTTCATGGCGGCAGAATTGATTTATTATGATTTGAGAATTTTTTGAGATAAGGGTGTACAATGGGTAATTTTGATAAGAAGCTTAAAGTATTCTGGGAAATGTTTTATGAACACGGCGGCTATACCAAAGTAGTTACAGGCCTTTACAATACAGTTTACATAGCTGTAATGGGTCTTGCCATCGGTATCATTATAGGTACAATAATCGCAATTGTTAAAGTTTTTCCTAAATATAAGAGATTGCCCAGAATATTGGACGCAATATGCAGTTTCTATGTAAATTTGTTCAGGGGCTCACCTGTGGTGGTGCAGCTTCTGGTAGCCTATTATGTCATTCTTCCTTTAATAGGTCTGAATCTGCCCGCTCTCTATGTCTGCGTTCTGGTCTTTGGACTTAACAGCGGAGCCTATGTTTCAGAGATTATGAGGGGCGGAATTATGTCGGTTGACATAGGGCAAATGGAAGCAGGCCGTGCCCTGGGGTTGAGTTATGGAACTACGATGCTTAAAATAGTTGTTCCACAGGCGATAAAGAATATTCTTCCAACTCTTGGCAACGAATTCATTGCCCTGATTAAGGAAACATCTGTTGTGAGCTTCGTGGGAGCCGCAGATTTGTATGTGGCATTCAACTACATTGGAACCAACAGCTATGAGTTCATGGTTCCTTACCTCGCCATGGCATTGATTTATATTACCATGGTAATGATAATAGCCTTCCTCATAAAAATCATGGAAAGGAGCCTAAGAAAAAGTGATAGACGTAATTGATCTGAAGAAGAATTATGGGCAGCTTGAAGTTCTGAAAGGTATTACAACTACTATAAAAGAAGGAGAAAAAGTTGCCATAATAGGCCCTTCCGGAAGTGGGAAAAGCACATTCCTGCGCTGTCTTAACTGTATGGAGGACCCCTCGAGCGGTTCAATAATCTTCCAGGGTGTTGATATAGCCGACATGAGGGTCAACATAAATATCCACCGCAGGCATATGGGGATGGTTTTTCAGCAGTTTAACCTGTTCAACAACAAAACTGTCATCGGGAACATAATGCTGGCTCCTGTTCACATTGCACTGCAGGATCTCAGCATGAAAAAGATTAAGAACTTTTTCATCCGGATTGGAAATGTATTTTTGAAAAATAAGAAGCCTCTATATGAGATAAACACCAATAAGGCAAAAATAATAGAAGAGGCCAGGGAAAATGCAATGAGGCTGCTTAAGCGGATTGGCCTTGAGGATAAGGCGGATGTTTATCCATCCACCCTTTCAGGCGGACAAAAACAAAGAATTGCCATTATCCGTGCCCTTGCAATGAACCCTAAAGTAATGCTCTTTGACGAACCTACGTCTGCCCTTGACCCTGAGATGGTCGGAGAGGTTCTGGACCTTATCAAGCAGTTGGCAGATGAAGGAATGACCATGGTTATAGTAACCCATGAAATGGGATTTGCAAGGGAAGTTGCCACCAGAGTTCTTTTCATGGACGAAGGCAGGATTGTTGAAGAGAACACTCCTGAAGAAATATTCTTCAGGCCACAAAACCCAAGAACACAGGAATTTTTGTCCAAGGTTCTGTGATAAAAGTAATTTAAGACGGCTAAGGCCAAAAGGAATAATATATACCCTTCAAATGCGAACAAACAGAAAAGCCCTGTAAAAATACAGGGCTTTTCTGTTTAGCCAGTAAAATCCGGAATAACAGATTGGGCTTGTAGTTTGTCAGGATATCTAATATCATTGGTCTTGTGATAGTCTTAAGCAAAAGAGGTAGACAAATGTCAGACAGGAAAAAGGTAGTCGTGGTAGGAGGCGGGGCTTCCGGTATAATGGCGGCAATTACTGCAAGAAGAGAGGGCGCTTCGGTCACTATACTGGAAAAGAACCCCCGAATAGGCAAGAAAATATTGGTCACCGGAAATGGAAGATGTAATTTTACTAATATAAACGCGGATTTGAAATGCTATTACGGCAATAATCCTAAGTTTGCCGAAAGTGCGCTTTCACAGTTCCCGGTCAGCCGGACCATCAAATTTTTTGAGGAATTGGGAATTGCCCATAAAGTTGAGAATTCAGGCAAAGTATTTCCTATGTCCGATCAGGCCTCAAGTTTTCTTGACGTCTTTCTCTATGAACTGGATGAATTGGGAATAGAGGTTGTCTGCGACGCCAATGTAAGAAAAATTGTGCCTGGTAAGGATAATTTCAGATTACAACTGGATAACGGTGAAACATATACCGCCCATCGGGTTATTCTTGCCGCGGGAGGAAAGGCTATGCCTTCAAGCGGCTCGGACGGTAACGGATTTGAACTTGCCAAAAGCCTGGGTCACAGAATAACCGATGTTTTCCCTGCTCTGGTGCAGATTATGCTTGATGGAGACTTCTACAAGAGGATAGACGGGGTAAAATTTGTTGGGACGGCTGAAATTATCCATAACAATAAATCCATAATAAAGGACTGTGGGGATATACTGTTTACAAATTACGGGGTTTCAGGCCCTCCCATATTGCAGATAAGCAGAAAAGCAGGGGAGTTTTTGCTAAAGGGTCAGGAAGCCTTCGTCAAAATCAGCATTATTGACACAATGACCAAAGATGAGGTATTGGAGCTGATTGATAAAAGATTCAGGACGGCGCCTGAAAAATCCGTTGAATTCAGCCTTGTTGGGCTTATCAACAAAAGGCTTATACCTGTAATACTGACTGAAGCGGGAATAAGGGACTTGAAACTTCCTGTCCGAGACCTTTCCCTAAAAGAAAAGGAAAGTATAGCGGAAATATTAACAGACTGGAGAATCAAAATAAGAGGGACCAAGGGATGGACAAGCGCCCAGGTTACTGCCGGAGGAGTGGATACCAGGGATATAAATCCTTCAACAATGGAATCAAAGATTGTGAAAGGTTTATATTTTTCCGGTGAAATAATGGATATAGACGGCCAATGCGGTGGATTCAACCTTCAATGGGCCTGGTCATCGGGCTTCGTGGCAGGAAAAAATGCGGCACTGTAGTGTTTGGAGGTTTTAAATGGTAAGAGTCTCAAATATAAAGATCGGGCTGGAAAGGGCAAAAAATCCCCGGGACGAACACAATGCCCTTAAGGATGCCATTATTTTCAGACTAAAAATTAAAGAGAGTGAACTTGTTGGTTTCAGGATATTTAAAAAATCAGTTGACGCCAGAAAGAAAAATGAAATTTTTTATATATACACTTTAGACGTTAATCTTTCCAACGAAAAGAAAGTTCTTGAAAGATTCCGAAATATTAAGAACAATGAAATATCTCTTACACCGGATATGTCCTATAAATGGGTGAACAGAGGCTCCGAAAGGCTGAAATACAGGCCGGTGATAATCGGTATGGGCCCTGCCGGGCTTTTTGCAGGTTTGTTCCTGTCAAGGCAAGGTTATAATCCCATCGTTCTTGAAAGAGGAGAGGATGTGGATAACAGGGCTGCAAAGATAAACCGGTTCTGGAATGAAGGATCGCTGGATCCGGAAAGCAATGTACAGTTCGGTGAGGGTGGAGCAGGAACTTTTTCCGACGGAAAGCTTACCACGCTGATAAATGATGCAAGATGCCGGGTTGTGCTTGAAGAGTTTGTAAAGGCGGGAGCGCCGGAAGATATTCTATATAAGGCAAAACCCCATATTGGAACAGACAGGCTCAGAACAGTTGTCAGGAATATGAGGCAGGAAATAATCGCAAACGGAGGGGAAGTCAGGTTCAATTCCAAAGTTACTGATTTTCTAATAAAGAACGGAAGAATTGAGAAAATTATCATAAACGGAAATGAAGAACTTCCCTGCGAGGTTGTACTGCTTGCAACAGGCCACAGCGCCCGGGATACTTACGAGGTGTTGTTTAACAGGGGAGTTAACATAAGCGCAAAACCCTTCTCCATCGGGGTAAGGATTGAGCATCCGCAGGAAATCATTGATAAAGCCCAATACGGCAATTATGAGGGCTTCCCCGGACTGGGGGCCGCAGATTACAAGCTTTCCTACCATTCAAAGAGCGGAAGATCCTGCTATACCTTTTGCATGTGCCCCGGTGGCTTCGTTGTTGCAGCTGAGTCCGAAGAAAACGGTGTTGTGACAAATGGGATGAGTGAGTATAAAAGGGATGGGGAAAACGCCAATTCAGCAGTGCTTGTTGGCATTTCTCCGGATGATTTTGAAAGCAGTCACCCACTTGCCGGGATAAATTTTCAGAGAATCTGGGAGCGGAAAGCATTTGAGGCGGGCGGAAGATATTACCGGGCGCCGGTGCAGCTTATTGGGGATTTTTTGAATGACAGGATAAGTACTGATTTCGGGAAAGTACTTCCAACCTATAAGCCCGGAACCACCTTTGCCATGATAAGGGACTGCCTGCCCTTTTATGTGACTGATACAATAAAAGAAGCACTCTTGTATTTTGATTCTAAAATCAGAGGTTTTGCAATGCCCGACGGAATTTTGACGGGAGTTGAAACAAGAAGTTCCGCCCCCGTAAGAATTAACAGGGACAATAACCATTTGTCCAATATTGAAGGCCTGTATCCAGTTGGTGAAGGGGCAGGTTATGCCGGGGGAATAATGTCTTCCGCCGTGGATGGGATCAAGACCGCTGAAAAGGTTATGGAAAGGTTTTCTCCCCTTTCTTAGGAGGGCGTTTGAAAATCTTTAACGCCCGGGTATATGAGTGCGTCATACCATAAGCTTGTATGATTATAGTTGAAAAATATAGAAATGGTGTTAGAATATACTTATAAAAAATATCTTGATGAAGGGGTAGAACTATGAAAAGATTGTTTGCATTTCTTTTGGCTGTAATGCTTGTTTGCACAATGTTCGCCGGATGCGGGAACGCAAAGGGCGGAAAAGGCGATGGCTATGAAATCGCACTTATTACCGACAAAGGCAATATAGACGACAAGTCATTCAACCAGGGTTCCTGGGAAGGCGTTGTAGCTTTTGCTGAGGAAAACAAGATTACTCACAAGTACTACAAGCCTGAAGAAGCATCAGATGCCGGTTATCTTGCGGCTATCGACCTCGCCGTTGAGGGTGGAGCTAAAGTTGTTGTTACACCTGGATTCTTGTTTGAAGTTCCTATTTTCGAAGCTCAGACAAGATATCCTGACGTTAAATTCATTCTTCTTGACGGTGCTCCTCATAACTCAGATTATTCAGTATTTGAAACAAAAGAGAATGTTGCCAGCATCATGTATTCTGAGGAAGAATCAGGTTATCTTGCCGGTTATGCCGCTGTTAAAGACGGTATGACCAAGCTCGGATTCATGGGCGGTATGGCAGTTCCTGCAGTTCGCGCATTCGGATATGGTTATCTCCAGGGTGCTGAAGATGCTGCTAAGGAGCTTGGCCTTGCTGATGGTTCCGTATCAGTGATTTATCACTACACCGGAAACTTCGAGGAAAACGACACCAATAAGGCTACTGCTAAAACAATGTACCAGCAGGGTACAGAAGTTATCTTTGCCTGCGGTGGTGCTGTAGGTAAGAGCGTTATGGCTGCAGCATCAGAAGCTGGAAAGAAAGTTATCGGTGTTGACGTTGACCAGAGATATGATAGTGAAACTGTTATCACATCAGCCACCAAGGGTCTGAAAGCTTCCGTTTATCAGGTTCTTGAAGCAATTTACAAGACCAATAAATGGAGCGACTATGCCGGAAAGACCACATATTTCAGTGCTGCAAATAACGGCGTAGGTCTCCCGACAGAAGTTATTGGAGATCCTAACGGCAATGCATTCGACAGATTCGACAAGTTCACCAAGGAAGAATATGATGCTATATTTGCAAAATTGGTTGACGGTTCTGTAGATCCTATCCGTGAAATTGATATTGCGGATCCGGATGGAAATGCTACTGCAGAAGAACTTGTTAATGGCCTCAAACTTCAGAAGGTTACTGTTACCGTAAGGTAATCACATTAACATATTGCATTTATCATAAAGGGGAAGACTTTTCTGCTTCCCCTTTATGTTTGTTAAAATACAGATTATTGTACAAGAAGAGGTATTTATGGAAGATTATATTATCGAAATGCTAAATATAACAAAAGAATTTCCGGGCATCGTGGCTAATGATAATATAACTCTGCGGCTCAAACGAGGTGAAATCCACGCTCTGTTAGGGGAGAACGGCGCAGGGAAATCAACCCTTATGAGTGTGCTTTTTGGGCTTTATCAGGCGGAAAAGGGTGAAATAAGGAAGAACGGCCAAACCGTCAATATTAAGAATCCAAACGATGCCAACGCTTTGGGTATCGGAATGGTTCACCAGCATTTTAAACTGGTTGAGAATTTTACCGTCCTGGAGAATATCATTTTGGGTGTTGAGCCATGCAAATTTGGCTTTCTCCAAAAGAAAAAAGCGCGTGAGAAGGTCATGGAGCTCAGCGAACAGTATGGCTTAAAGGTAAATCCTGACGATGTGATTGAAAAAATAACAGTCGGAATGCAGCAGAGAGTGGAAATTCTCAAGATGCTCTTCCGCGATAATGAAATTTTGATTTTCGACGAACCTACCGCCGTATTGACGCCCCAGGAAATTGACGAGCTGATGGACATAATGAGGGGCTTTGCAAAGGAAGGTAAATCCATACTTTTCATAACCCATAAGTTAAATGAGATTATGGCTGTTGCAGACCGCTGCACAGTTTTGTGGAAAGGAAAATGCATTGGTACTGTAAACATAAAAGATACAACCAAGGAAGAACTGTCAAGAATGATGGTTGGAAGGGACGTCAACTTCAGTGTTGACAAAGAAGAAGCCAAACCTGGCGATGTGGTGCTTTCGGTAAGAAATCTCACAGTGCCGTCCAGAACCCATAAAAAGAATGCAGTAAACAATGTCTCCTTTGACGTTCGTGCAGGGGAAATAGTCTGTATAGCTGGTATTGACGGAAATGGACAAACTGAGCTTGTTTCAGCCATAACCGGTCTTGAGAAGGCAAGCGGAGGGACTATTACCCTCTGTGGGAAGGATATAACCAAAGCCAATATCAGGACAAGGTCCAAAACCGGTATGAGCCATATTCCTGAAGACAGGCAAAAGCATGGACTTATACTTGACTATACTCTGGAACAGAACCTTGTGTTGCAGCGGTATTGGGAACCTGAATTCCAGAACCACGGATTCATAAAGAGGGAACCAATACGTGCTTATGCTGATAAACTAATCGGTCAGTACGACGTCCGAAGCGGACAGGGGCCTGAAACCATAGTCAGGAGCATGTCAGGCGGAAACCAGCAAAAGGCGATTATAGCCCGGGAAATTGACAAAAAGCATGAACTTCTTGTTGCGGTACAGCCGACCAGGGGCCTTGACGTAGGCGCCATTGAATATATTCACAAGCAAATTGTGGCTGACCGTGATGCAGGAAAGGGCATACTTTTGGTTTCCCTGGAACTTGATGAGGTTATGAATGTCAGCGACCGGATTCTTGTAATGTATGAAGGTGAAATAGTCGGTGAGCTGGATCCGGATAAGACTGATGTTCAGGAACTCGGACTTTATATGTCCGGTGCCAAACGCAACCTTGCAAAGGAGAATGAACATGCACAATAACACGACTTATTCCCCAAAAGCATTTGATATAAAAAAGATTACAAGCACCAAGAGTTTTTCAGCATTCACAGCGGCTTTGCTGGCAATATTCCTTGGAATTGTTTTCGGATTTATTGTTATGTTTGCAGCAAGTCCCGCTAATGCGGCGTCAGGGTTTCTAATGCTTTTGTCCGGCGGGTTCAGACGTCTCGGAGATGTATTCTATTTCGCAACCCCGATATTGATGACAGGTCTTGCTGTCGGATTTGCCTTTAAAATGGGTCTGTTCAATATAGGTGCTTCCGGTCAGTATACCATGGGTATGTATTTCGCTTTATATGTTGGCTTTATGTGGGACATGCCCGATTCAATACACTGGGTTGCATGCGTTATTGCAGGCATGATTGGCGGTATGCTTTGGGGCTTTATTCCCGGAATCTTCAAAGCCTTGCTGAATGTTAACGAAGTTATCACATCAATCATGTTTAATTACATTGGAATGTATCTTGTAGATATGCTTATTCAGGGCAACGGGACCATGTACGTGGCAACAAAGACAAGAACCGCATATCTTCCTGCGTCCGCCCAGATACCGTCCCTTGGCATAAAGAATTCCAATGTAAATGTATCGATTTATATAGCAATCGTGCTGGCGATAATACTGCAGATTGTTTTAAGGAAAACCATTTTCGGTTATGAGCTTCAGGCAACGGGTTATAACAGGCATGCAAGTACTTATGCGGGAATGAACGGCAAAAAGAATATCATTGTAACAATGATGATTGCAGGTGCCGCTGCAGGTCTTGGTGGTGCTTTCGCAATACTGGCTCCGTCCACTATTGCAGGAAGCAGTATGACATATGAACCCATAAACATTATAGCCGCAAATGGTTTTAACGGTATTGCGGTTGCCCTTTTGGGAAACTCAAGCCCGATAGGTATAATTTTCTCAGCTATTTTCATTTCACATATCCAGCGCGGCGGGACTCTGGCCAGCTTGTATGGATATAAACCTGAAATCATTGATATAGTAATTGCAGTTATTATTTATTTCTCTGCGTTCTCAATGCTGATGAATGCTGCTTTGGCAAGATTTATCAAAAAACGCAGAAAGCATGAATCGGATAACCCGGATGCAAACAGGGAAAGTACCTCTGATGCCGAAGTCAACACAGTAAGTGGTCCTGATTCGGAAGTCAGTACGCCTGATTCAGATGTTATTACACCTGATTCAGAAGCCACCACTCCAGATTCAGATGTCAGTACTCCTGTTTCAGATGCATCGGGCGACTCTGTTCAGAATGATACAAAGGAGGGGGAATAAGTTATGGAAACCGTATATTATCTGATTCAGAATACCCTCCCGGTAGCCATACCTTTGCTGTTGGTTGCTCTTGGCGGTATGTTCAGTGAACGAAGCGGTATAGTCAACATAGCTCTTGAGGGAATTATGCTGTTCGGAGCTTTCTTCGGCTGTCTGTTCGTATATATTGTTCAGGATACCGCATTAAATGCCCAGGTGATATTGTTGCTGGCTATGGTTGTGGCAGCGGTAGCAGGTCTTGTTTATTCCTTACTGCTCTCCTTTGCGGCAGTTAATATGAAGGCAGACCAGACAATTACCGGTACATCCCTCAACTTGCTGATACCTGCTGCGATTCTTTTGATTTCAAAGATGTATTTCATGAGTGACGGTATCACAACCAAAAAATCATTTTATCTTCGTGAGATCCCCGGATTGAGCAAGATACCTGTACTGGGTGATTTGTTCTTCAAAAACACCTATATCACCGTTTATATAGGCATTGTGATATTTATTATCTCTACAATTGTATTCTACAAGACCAGAATTGGTCTTCGCTTAAGGGCCTGTGGCGAGCATCCTCATGCAGCAGACTCAGTTGGTATTAACGTTCACCTTATGCGTTATATAGGAGTCAGTATTTCCGGCGTACTTGGAGGAATAGGCGGATTTTTCTATTCCGTAGGAGTTATGGACGGAAACGTAAACGGACATACGGGAGTTGCAGGATTTGGATTCCTTGCCCTTGCGGTTATGATTTTCGGCCAATGGGAACCTGTCAGAATTCTTCTGGCATCAACATTCTTTGCATTCATGCGTACCATTGCATATTCAGTTGCCCTGATTCCTTTCCTTAACACACTGAATATCAGCAATACTTATTACAAGATGCTTCCATACGCTGTGACAACCATTGTTCTTGCATTTACGTCCAAACATTCAAGGGCGCCCAAGGCAGAAGGTATACCTTACGACAAGAGCCAGAGATAGTAAGCTCAGGCGGACGAAACCAACGTTTATCCTGAAAAAATTAATAATTGTAAATTTGTAATAAAAAAAGTGATTTTGTGAAGTACACCCCAAATGTTAGAAACAATCTAATATCTGGAGGTGTACTTTTTTATGCAAAAATTTATACCGGATAATTCTGCATTTTAAATAAGAATCACTGTTTCATCATTTTTGTGCCCATAAATATGAAATGCTTCCCTGACTTACCGCCATTTATTTTGTATCATCGGGGAAAATAATAATAATATTTTATTATACAAAAGAAAAATAAAATCATATTTGTAATCTTTACAAATATGAAATTATATCATATAATATAACCATCAACGTGAGAACAATCATGAGTACAGGAGGTATAATATGACAAGAAACATCAACAACAATGCTTTCAATTGGAGAAACCTTAATGGGATTCAGCAAACAGGATCCATAAGACTGGATATTACGCGCCAGAATATCAGTACGAATGAGAGCTATTCCTTGACCAATATGAACGGAATAACCAGGGACAAAAGTTCTAATTTTGACATTAACAATATGAATGGGATTTCTTAACCCTAAAATTGCAGGATACTTTTTATAGTATCCTGTTTGAATATATAAATATATTCTGCAGTGCCGACCTCCGCTGATTTTTAAATCAAATTTTGGTTTCTGTTTCTGTAATTTGTGGTAAATATGATTTGTATGGTTTTTGACAGACTGCGACAGTAAATTGTTTGAAACAGGAGATTCTATTTGCAAATCTGATATGGCCAGCAAAACAGAAGGATATAGCGGGGGTTGGCAGGTATGTTGCAGTTCTCCAACAAAATAAACAAAAATGTCATTCTTGCAACATCATATGTTATTACTGTAATAGTAGCAATGATAGTTTTCCTGACCGGGGGCACCAGCAAAGAATACCCACATTTTATGTACATTCCTATTTCAATTGTTGCATCAACCAATGGTAAAATCCAGGGAGTCATTCATGGCGCTGTAAGCGGTTTTCTGTTAGGACCTTTTATGCCGCTCAATGTGACTACCAAGGAGTACCAGCCAATCAACAACTGGGTCTTCCGAATGATAATGTTCATAACAATATCCTTTGTAATTGGCTTTTTTGCGGATTATAACAAGCAGCAATTTGAAATAACCAATAAAAAAGACAGGGAAATTGTTTCGGCGCAGACCTCCATGATTTTATTCACTCGTGAAACTTACCGAGTCCCGGGATGACTACACAGGAAAGCATATTGAAAGAGTGGCAGAGTACTGTAAACTGCTTGCTGAAAAACTTGGAGAAACCAAGGAATATAAAGGTTATGTAGACCAGGATTTTGTGGATCATATTCATATGGCAGCGCCATTGCATGATATTGGCAAAGTAGGCATTCCGGACAGGATTCTGCTGAAACCGGGTAAACTGTCAGAAGAAGAATTCGAAGTTATGAAGAGTCATACGACCATTGGAGCCAATACATTACTGGAAGTAAAGAAAAAATACCCGGAAAACATGTTGTTGGATATGGGAATTTCAATAGCACATTATCATCATGAGAAATGGAATGGTTCTGGTTATCCCGAAGGTCTTTCAGGCAGGGATATTCCCCTTGAGGCAAGGATTATGGCCCTTGCGGATGCCTATGATGCGCTAAGGAGCAAAAGAGTATACAAGGAACCTTTATCCCATGAAAAGACTGTTGACATTATAAAGAAGGACAGTGGCTCACATTTGGACATTGTGAACATTTTCCTGCAGAACGAAGATGAGTTCAGAAAGATTTATGAGTTTTACCAGGAAGATCACTGTGCTCTGGAAACTGCCATCTAAGAAAATTCAAAAAATTCCATTCATTTTTATGGGAAAATCAGGCTAAAATTGCCGGGGGAAGTATAAGATATAACAATGTGACCGCTAATATTAAAAATAAATAAATAATAGCAAAGGAGATGGGTATTATGGCAGCGTTCGGAAATCCTTTTACTGCAAATGTTGAAAGGAAGATGACAAAGCAGGAGCTTATACAGGCTATTCGACTGAACATCGCTGGGGAACTTGAAGCTATCTATGTATATGACGCACATATTCAGGCTACTGATGATGAATTCGCAAAAAAAGTAATTGCAGATATACGTGATGAGGAAAAAGCTCATATAGGAGAGCTTATGACACTTTTAAGGTACCTGGATCCGACAGAAGCAGAAAAATTCGCAGAAGGTGAAGAAGAAGTAAGAGAAATGATGGAGGAATTAGGTATTAAAGAAAGTAATCCTAATACCACAGTTGGAAGTTTAAAAAAATAAGAATGTGAGGTGACAATATGGATTTCCTTGCAAGGGATACTGTATCGTTCAGTGAAGAATTCTGGGAAAGAATTGACAAGACCGTGGTTAGCACTGTTAAGAACCATCTGATAGGACGCAGGGTTCTTCCATTGTTTGGACCATTGGGACCCGGAGCTACAAGTATAAATATTGACACCGTCTCGGTAACTGAGGAAGACAAAGACGGTTTTGTAAAGACCAACGGAAGACGTTTTGTGGAAATCCCACAGATTTACGAGGACTTCTCCATTTTATGGAGGGATATCGAACACAGTGATGCAACAGGCATACCTCTGGACCTTTCAAAAGTGATGCTGGCGGCACAAGCCCTGGCACAGAAGGAAGACAGGCTAATATTCTTCGGCAGCGAATTTTTGGGCCACGAAGGTATTTTTACTACACCCGGAGTGCCCACCCTTCCGAGGAAGGATTGGTTGGTCGGAGATAATGCATATACAGATATTGCGGCAGGACTTGCCATGTTCAGGAGCAAAGGCATTATAGGAAGCTGCAACCTTGTATTAAGTCCTGACTTATATGTTCAGCTTCATCGTATTATACCCGGTCTGGGCATGACTGAAGCCGAGAGAATCAGTAAACTGCTCAACGGAAATGTATTTGAATCCTACGTATTGGGCACCAATAAAGCGGTACTCCTTTGTGCAGAGCCTCAATACATGGATCTGGTAGTTGGCAAAGATATTGAAACAGGGTATCTGGAGTCTAAGGATTTCAATCATGTATTCCGGATACTTGAAACAGTGGCGCTGAGAATTAAGATGAAAGATGCCATTGTTATCTTTGAGTAAAGATTTAATTGAAGCTGAGCTCCAATGTTTCAGGTTGGACAACCGCCAGAATAAATCAATGTATAAAAGAAACTGTCTTTATACGGCAGTTTCTTTTTATACATGCTGTTAATAACAAATTAGTACTGAGTGAAAGAGTGCCAGATTTAGGGAAACAGGCGGTTGAACGGGAAATATTAAGCTTTTGAAGGCAGAAATGGGTACTTTAGGATTATCAATGTTTGAAGAATTGATTTTTATCCGTATAATTAATCTTAGTGTATTTTAATGAGTTTTTTTGAAAATCTAATGTTTTGGTTTTATGATTGTATTTAACAATACAAAGGTGGTTCTTAATGAAGAAACTTGCAATCGTATTCAATCCCTGTGCAGGATTGAGGCGGGCAAACAAATACATTCCTCAAATAATTAAGATGTACGAGACTAAAGGCTTTGAAACCTCTCTTTTCGAAACAAAAAAAAGAGGGGATGGAGTGAATATTGTAAAAGAACAAGCTGAAAAAGCCGATATCATAGTTTGTATAGGCGGAGACGGTACGTTGAATGAGGTAATCACCGGGATGATTGATTCCGGCATGAACAAGCCCATAGGATATATTCCTTCAGGAAGCACCAATGATTTCGCAAACAGCCTGAAACTTTCAAGAGATATCATGACAGCCGCCAAAGACATTATGGAAGGCAAACCTTGCGAATTTGATATTGGGAGGTTTAATACAAAATATTTTAATTATATCGCCTCATGCGGTGCTTTTACCAGGGCTTCCTATTCCACTCCACAGCCCAAGAAGAATGCCATAGGTCATCTGGCATACATTCTGGAAGGAATGAAGGAAATTCCGAACATTCATCCGGTGCACCTTTGTGTTGAAACAAACGGTAAAAATTATGAAGGCGACTATATTTTTGCGGCCGTATGCAATTCCACATCTGTGGGAGGTATACTTTCACTGAACGAGAATATTGTTGATATGAGTGACGGAAAGTTTGAACTCATGCTTATAAAAATGCCGCTCAATATAGCCCAGTTGGGTCAGATTGTACTGGCGCTGAAAAACCAGGACTATGATTGTGAAATGATAGATTTTTGCTCTTCGGACAGATTCAGAATACAGTCCTCATCAGAGCTTGACTGGACTTTGGACGGAGAACACGGAAAAGGAAATAAAACAATTGAAATAGAGACTTTGCATAATGCAGTGAGTTTAATTGTAAATGAGAGGTAACAGTTGATGAACATGAAGCATAAGCATTTGTTGCTTTTGGCTTACATACCATTGTATTTGGCAGCGTTTTTCCTGATTGAAAAGTATATAACCACCGATTATTGGGTTTCGTACATACCACTTGATGATGTAATCCCGTTCCTTGAAGGTTTTGTCATTCTTTATTGTCTTTGGTACCCTTTTATGATTTGTACCGGGCTGTATTTGCTCATTAAAGATATTCCCGCCTTCGAAAGATATATGTGGTTTATAATTATTGGCTTTACCACCTGCATAGCGATATGCGCTATTTTCCCGAACGGTCAGAATCTTCGCCCGGCCGAATTTGAAAGGATCAACTTTTTTACAGGGATGGTTGAGGCCATATATCGTGTTGACACAAATACCAATGTGCTTCCGAGCATGCATGTGGTGGGCTCGCTTGCGGCAGCCTTCGCCATATTTGACTGCGATGCCCTTAAGAATAAGCTTATCCGGATTTCAACAGTAATACTTACCGCTCTTATTTGCATATCCACAGTGCTCATTAAGCAGCACTCAATTCTGGATATCTTTGCAGGAATAGCTGTAAGCATACCAATTTATTTTATTGTTTACAGAAAGAAAGTCTTTGCAAAGTAGATTTCTGTGAAGAAGATTATTAGCTGCATTTCAATAAATGCTTCGCTAATAATGTGACTTTGTTACAGAACCACGCCCGTGGTACTGATATACTTCTGACAGGAAATTTTCTTAGGTTGCATTATTCCTGCAACCTTGTCTTTTAATACCCACTATCTTTTTTGAATATTTTGCATCAGGAGTGTTGGAAGAATGGCGAAAAGAATTGCGAGTATATCCGGGCATGAATGTGTTGCTTGCGGGTGTTGTGTTAAAGTATGCCCCAGGAATGCAATAACAATCAGAAAAGGGATTCATGCTGTTGTTGACAGCAGCAAATGTACAGGGTGCGGCAGTTGTGTCAGGGAATGTCCCGCTTCTGTAATAGCTCTTTCCGAATCGGGGGTGGGGTTATGAAGAACAAGTGGTATGACTATTTGTGGATAGCATCTGCATTATATTTGTCCCTGGGTTTCTTCAATATTTTGTTTGCCTGGCTGGGGCTTATATGTTTTGCAACACCACTCTTAATATCGGTAATAACCGGCAGCAAAGCCTACTGCAATAAATATTGCGGCAGGGGACAGCTGTTCGATTTATTAGGGAAAAAGCTTAAACTTTCAAGAAACAAATCCATTCCTCAATGGATAAGATCCAAATGGTTCAGGTACGGTTTTCTCACATTCTTTATGTTAATGTTCATGCTAATGATCTTTAATAGCGTACTTGTTTTTAAAGACGTGAAATCTTTATCCCAGGCAGTGACCCTGCTGTGGACCTTCAGAATTCCATGGCATTGGGCACACAAAATAACCGAAGTCCCTGCATGGGTTTCCCAGTTTGCATTTGGTTTTTACAGTGTAATGCTGACGTCCACGATTTTGGGGATTATTACAATGCTTTTATATAAACCTCGTTCATGGTGCGTTTACTGCCCGATGGGAACCATGACCCAACTGATTTGCAAAGTTAGGGCAGGGGCAGAAAAATAGAACAAATACGCGTGGTGTTTAATATAAGAAACCAGCAATTACCGGCATTAATGAGCCTTAATACTTATGAAGGCTCATTATTTTTTTTGTCCAATCCCAATATGTACACTCCAAAAGCAGCGGTTAAAACGATTTTAGACGACGGCACGCTATCCATTGTGTAAATTTACCAAAAAATTATATACACTATAGGCTATATTGGATATGGCAAGATTTTAATCCGTATGTTAAGATTAATTCGTAATTGTAAAAACGTTTTTAGGGGTAAATGATAATATAGAGCAAGGTGTTATATGAATAAAGTTTCTATCAGAGATGTCGCAAGACATGCAGGAGTATCCATTTCTACAGTGTCGAGGGTTTTGAGGAAATATAATAATGTACCTGAGGAAACCCGTGAGAAAGTGTTAAGGGCAGTTGAGGAACTGAACTATATTCCAAATTTTATTGCCCAGAGCATGACCCAGGGAAAAACCAGAAATATTGGAGTTGTTTTCTCGACATCAGCAGAAAATGCTTTTACAGATCCATTCTATGCGGAAGTCTTAAGAGGTATTGGAAGAAAAACTCAGGAACATGGTTACTACATACAATTGCTGGCCTTTGACGACCCTGTCAAGGAAAAGGAAGAGTGTCTGAATTTACTGCAATGCGGAAGAGTAGACGGGCTGATCCTCCTTCGTTCAAGAATGTATGATTCTCTGATTTATGATCTGAACAAGAAAAAACATAAATTTGTCCTCATCGGTCAGGTTTCTGATGAAATGCCTGTCGAGGGAGTTGTATACAGTGTCGACACCGATAATAAGAAGGGCAGCTATGATATTGTAAGTTATCTGATAAACAAAGGCCATAAAAGAATTGCTTATATTGCAGGTAATATGGAATATGTGGTTGACAATGAGAGATATAAGGGCTATCGTCTGGCGCATCTTGATGTAGGATTGGAATGCGATCCTGAGCTTGTTATTGAAGCCCCTGCAGATACCTATGAATTAAAGGATGTAATTAAAGAAAAATTAAGAAAAATAGAAGGTATAACAGCAATTTTCGCAAGAGATGACTTAAAGGCGGTAGCGGCCATGTTTGCTGTTTCAGAACTCGGACTTAAAGTACCCGAAGATGTGATGGTGGTAGGCTATAATAATTACCTCATTTCCACTGTAATAGAACCAAAACTCACAACAGTCAACGTCCCGGTTTACGATCTTGGAGTGCATGCTGCGCAGCTTATGGTCGATGTTATCGAAGGACGCAAGATTTCTGAAAACAGAATTGTACTTCCTATTGAAATTATTGAGAGAAAATCAACCGGAGGATAAATATCCGGCAGAAATAAGTTATTTCAGGATAACTTCCGGTATTTTTTTAATGGCTTCTATAAAAACGTTTTTATAAGAAAGCAATCATCAGACAAGAGATTTTTAAGGAGGAAGCATCAAGGCGACAGCTTAGACAAAAAGGAAAGCCTGACAGTAAAGGACTACCTTTTCAACGCATCATGGTTCATGCAGAACACGCAGATTCAGGAGAAATTCTGAATTTGCAAAACTGTGGTAGATAATTCTATTCATAATAATGAAGGAGTGAAAAAAATGAAAAGGATTCTACTTTCAATGGCAGCTGTTGTTACAGCTATTGCGCTCTTGGTTTCCGGTTGTACAAAAGCACCTGTCAGCACTGAACCATCCCAGGGCACCAATAAAGAAACCGCTGCGGCAGACAAATCAACCAATGGACCGGTGGAAGTTACATACGCAACTTTCCGTGTAGGGGCACATGTTCAGGCTCCCGGGGAGAAGATTATGCTTGAAGAGTTTAACAGACTTTACGGCGACAAAATCAAACTTGTTATCGAAGAACTTCCAAGCGATGATGTATATGTAAACAAGATGAAAGCGCTTGCAGCTTCCAACAGCCTGCCAGACGTATTTGATGGCAAAAATGGCGTACGGGAGCTTGCAATAGCCAACGGCACTGCCCGGAATCTGCTTCCGTATCTTGAAGAAGACCCGGAATGGAAAAAATATGTCGGGGACATGGCTATTAAAGCTAATACCAATGAAGATGGAAACCTTTATTCCATATCATACTCCCAGAGAATTATAGGCTACTATTACAATAAAAGCATGTTTGAAAAAGCCGGAATCAAGCCGGCTGAAACCTGGGAAGAGTTTATGTCAAATTGTGAGGCGTTGAAAAAAGCAGGTTTTACACCCTTTGCCAATGCAACGGGCGAGAATGCCTGGACAGTAAACCTTCTTTTAGGAGCCATGATAGGTACAGCCAATGAAGCCGGCAACAAGCTCATGAATGAAAAGCCTGTTACCAACTTTAATACTCCCGAAGTTATTAATGCTCTTGAAAACATCAAAAAAATTCTTACGGACTATTCCAATACAGATGCTTTAGGAGCGGTTTACGCAAATGCGGCTAATGTTTTCTGTCAGGAACAGGCCGCAATGATAGCCAACGGTCCCTGGATGGTTGGTGATTTCACTAACCCCGAAAAATCGGTCGAAGGACTTGACCAGAGACTTGGAGTGGCACTTTATCCCAACAAGGGCATCTACTCGGAATATGACCCCGGATTTGTACTGTGCGCAAAGGATGACAATCTTGAAGAAGCACTTACATTCCTGAAGTTCCGTACAGGCCCATTCTCACAAAAAACCTTCCTTGAGACAGCAGGCAGTCTGCCGTTGACCAACAATATCGAATTAAGCGAAGAATTCAAAGCTAAAAAGCCTCTTGTTGTCCAACACCTTGAACTGGCTTCTCAGGCTGAATACAAATTCAAGACCCTTGACGTCATAGCGGATTCGAGCGTGATTGACTCCTTCGCAAAACTTTATCCCGAATTGGTCTTTGGAGAAATCGATGCTCAAACCTTTGCGCAGAAACTTACAGACGCTGTTTACAGACAGAAGTAATTACTGACGGGACTGTCTCAGATGTTTAAATCATCCCCTGCTACGATCCATGCAAAGTCCGTATAATATAAAAATTTGAGACAGTCCCTCCATCAGGTAATAACATGGAATGATATTCTGCATAAAGTATGGAATTCCCGGCGCAAAGAAGGTTAGTAAAGAAGGTATTCTGTATGAAAGTTAAAAAAAGATGGATCATTATTTTTCTTACGCCTGCAGTATTGCTATTTGCTTTTGTTTATCTCACTTCTTTGTACATATTGGTAACAACTTCTTTTACAGATTTGACTGCCGGAGGCGGAGGAAATTTTGTTGGACTTAAAAATTATATTGAGCTTTTTAAGCCTGCCAGTGAATTCTGGAGCGTATTGAAAAACAATGTCATCTGGGTGCTGCTTCAATCAACTGTTCATGTTTATCTTGGAGTTATAGTAGCTTTGATTCTTGCAAGAAACAAGTGGTATACAAGTCTTGTGAGAACCATATACATGCTTCCCAACATAATCTCAAATGCAGCCCTTGGAATGCTGTTCATTTTTATTCTCAATCCCAAATTCGGATTGATAAACAATACATGGCGCCTGATAAGCGGAAACGATGCTTATATGCAGAACTGGTTCATGGACCCAAAAACAGCTTTCGGTTCTGTGACTATGACCTGGCTTCCCTACGCAGGAATAACTGCCATTCTTGTGATGGCTGAAATGACTTCCATACCTGATTCAATATATGAAGCCGCAATAATCGACGGTGCATCTCAACTGCAGATAAACATGTTCATCGTGTTGCCGCTGATGCGGAATATTATTGGCACTACGACAATTCTGGCAGCGTCCAATATGCTTCAGAAACTTGATATTATACTTCTTACAACCAGCGGCGGACCGGGTACAAGAACGACAAACATGCCCATGAGCATATACCGTACAGCATTAATTGACAATAATTACAGCCTGGCAAATGCCCAGGGGGTTTTCCTGATTCTGTTCGGATTGGTTGCAGTTTTGCTGATACGCAAAATTTATCGCATGAATGAAAATATCTTAGGGTGAGTGGTATGCAAATAAATAAAATAATGGCCAAGACCATTTCAGCAATATTTCTGTTATTAATCGTCTGTGTCTCAATTGTCCCGTTTTTATGGGTGTTCGCATCATCTTTCAAGAGCAATGCGGATATTATGTCGGCTGCAATGGGTTTTCCCAATGGATTAAAGTTTATAAACTATAAAAATGCCTTTAAATTGGCGCCAATAGACAAGTTTTACATTAACAGCATTATTGTGACGTTCTTTGGAATATTGCTGAATGTAACCTTTGCAAGTGCCGCAGCATATGTGCTTTCAAGGTTTTCCTTCAAAGGGGCCAGGTTCTTAACGGTCATGCTTTCAATGGGGCTTTTTATTCCCGGAGCGGCATTGCTGCAGCCTTTGTTCCAGATAATAAGCAAAGCAAACCTGAGCAACAGCCACGCCGGGCTGGTTATTGTATATTCGGCATTAGGTCTTGCCACTACGCTCTATGTCATGATCAGCTATTTTAAAACTATACCGAAAGAGCTTGAGGAATCTGCCTACATTGAGGGTTCAGGTTTTGTGAATACTTTTTTCCGCATAATATTGCCGCTCACCAGGCCGGCGCTCAGTACCGCCGCCGTGATACAGTTTCTGTTGTGCTGGAATGAATTTCAGTTTGCTTTGATTCTTACAAGCGACAATAATGTAAGAACCCTTCCAATTGCTCTGTATTATTTTAAGAGCTCATTTGCCAGTGATTATGGAGCCATGTTTGCTGCAACCATATTGGTTATATGTCCCAGTATAATTGTATTCATACTTCTTCAAAAACAGGTTGTAAGAGGACTGGTGGCAGGTTCTGTCAAAGGCTGATTTTTTGATTGTTTTCTTCTAATATCTTTATATTTGTGGGGTTTGATATGAACAGCTCAATTAAGAAAACAATAAGAGAAAAACTTTTATTTATATACGGCAATAATTCAAACTTCGATATAGACGATACCATGAACAAGATTGAAGCGATTATTCACAAATACAGGGATATTAATGTCCCGTCAGGCTTTGTTGATGAAAAAGATGCAATATTAATAACTTACAGCGACAATCTTATAAGGGAAAATGAATATCCCCTTGCCACACTAAAAAAATTCATGAAAAACTACGTAGGGGACAGAATTACATCAATTCATCTTTTGGCAATGTTTCCCTATTCTTCGGATGACGGATTTTCAGTAATTGATTACCGAAGCATTGATCCGAAATTGGGAAACTGGGAAGATATTCGGAAGTTGTCCCGGGATTATAAATTGATGTATGATGCGGTTATAAATCATGTTTCAAAAGAGTGTCAATGGTTTCAGGAATATCTTAAAGGGAACAGAAAATACGAGGGTTATTTTCTTGATTGCGACCCGGGTAAAGATTACTCTGAAGTTGTTCGACCACGCACTACGCCTCTCCTTACCAGATTTAGCACAATAAATGGTGAAAAACATATATGGACGACATTCAGCGATGACCAGATAGATCTGAACTTCGGTGAGCCTGAAGTGCTCCTTGAGATAATAGATTTACTTCTCTTCTATGCGCAGAATGGGGCCAAATATATCAGATTGGATGCAGTAGGTTTTCTTTGGAAGGAACTGGGCACATCATGCATCCATCATCCCAAAACCCATGAAATTGTAAAACTCATTCGCCTTGTGTTAAACAGTGTTGCAGGAGATGTAATAATAATTACCGAGACCAATGTTCCGCATGAGGAGAATATAAGCTATTTCGGCAATAATGACGAAGCCCACATGGTATACCAATTCCCCCTTGCACCGCTGGTACTTTATTCTTTCATTACTGAGAGCGCAGTCAAGCTGAGTGATTGGGCATCTACAATTGACGCATCCTGTGGTGAAACTACATATCTCAATTTTCTTGCTTCCCATGACGGGATAGGTTTGCGCCCTGTGGAGGGAATTCTCACTGAAGAAGAAAGGAAAATGATGATCGATACTGTTTTGGCAAGGGGAGGAAGAATCTCATATAAACTTAACCCTGACAATAGCCGAACACCTTACGAGATGAATATCAATTACCAGGATGCCTTGTCACCTTTAAGTGACAGTGAAACCAACAGACTTATGAGATTCATGGGAGCTGAGACCATACTGATGTCACTGGTGGGTGTTCCTGGAATATATATCCATAGTTTACTGGGTTCCCGCAACTATTACAAAGGCGTTGAGGAAAGCGGAATTAACCGCAGGATAAACCGGGAACAGTTAAATTATGAAACTCTTATTAATGAACTTGATTCTAATACGCATAGGGCGAGGGTTCTTAATGAGCATCTGAGAAGACTTGAAATCCGAAGAAATTGCACTGCTTTTTCACCGAAAGCCCGGCAGAAAATACTGAGGTTTGATGACAGGGTATTTGCTGTGCTGAGAAACAATGAAACGACAGGAGAAAGAGTGCTGGCGCTCATAAATGTTTCCTCCGATACCGTCAGAATAAACACTAATTATTCGGGTATTGATCTTCTGACAGGAATTGAGGTTTCAGGAAATGTCGAAATCAAGCCATTTGACTGTATGTGGATCAAGTGTTGAAAGTCAGGGAAACTGTACTGAACAAGTGGCACAGTCTTTCTCACGTCCTCGGCCCAGAAAAGCTGTAAGGCTCAATACTTGCTCTCTTGGGGTACGCGGGCGAACTTGCCATCCGGGCAAGCGCCGCTCACTCGACTTCCTGTCGATCGACCCCAATCGAGCTGCGTATTTCGCCGAAAGCTTTGATCTTCGCCTGCGGATATTTTAAAGACTGTGCCACTTGTTCTAATCGATGTCCTGTCGACCGCCTTAATCGTGTTTATAATTTACCAACATCTCTTAACCTTCGCTGTTGATTTCTCAATAGGCAGAGCCGTTTTTGCTAAACAGCTTCCTGAACTTAGGACGTGAAAAAGGCAGATCCTCTCAATCAGAGCTTTGTAATTATAAAATTATCATCTAAAAGCGCCCAGTTCTGCGGGAACGGATAGCCCAGCGCCCAATAACTGATTCCCCTTAAGTCATATTCCTTTACCAAATCGAATTTTGCCTGCGCACTTCGGGCATCCTCAAACCAGACTTCATGGCCCCGGCCCTGCTCATCAACATATCTGAAAAAGGGGGATTGACTTACCGGGTCAAACTGGATTACCGCGCCATATCTGATTGCTCTTCTAACAGCCTCCTGATTGCTGAAAGTCTCTGCTTCCTGCCCGCGCATGTGGGGAACAAGCCAATCCCTGGCATATATCTGGAACCCTAATAAAATTTTATTTTTAGGGATAAGAGTAACCGCATAATCGAGGACCCGCCTCATTTCATTAATTGGTGATATGGCCTGGGGCGGACCTCCCCGCCAGCCCCATTCATAGGTCATGAGAACAACAAAGTCTGCGATCCTTCCATGTGCTTCATAATCATGAGCCTCATACAGAAGGCCTGCCTGCTCGGTGCTTATTTTTGGAGCCAGTGCGGTGGATACAAAATAACCCTCTCTGTGCAGGCGGCTTACCGCTGTCTCAAGAAAGTTATTGTAGGCTACACGGTCAGCAGGAAGCACATTTTCAAAGTCTATGTTCAACCCCCGGTAGCCCTTTTGCCGCATAATCCGGACAATATTATTAAGCAGGCTCTCAATTATCTGCGGGCTGTTTAAAACAACGCTCGCAAGATTCTCACCTCTAGCTGTGGACGTGAAATTAGTTATAGACATCATAGGAACAGCACCGACAGATATGGCTGCCTGTATTGCAGGTACATCCTCAATTGGCTGAAGGTTTCCGTCCTCCCTGATAAGATAGGCGAAAGGACTCAAGTATGTCAAATACCTGCCTGCATCCCTAACAATTGGTGCTGCCTGCTGACCCAACATATAAATATATGCGTTTACCTCTATAACAGGTCTGACTTTTTGCGGGATTCTCAACACATCACCCGGATAGATATAAGCCCCGCTGTCAATGGAATTTGCAGCAGCAAGTTCGTCTGCTGAAATTGCGTACATTTGTGCAATGCTCCATAGTGATTCGCCCGGCCGTACTATATGGAACAGAACAACACTCGGAATAACGAGAGCCAGTCCCGGAACAATCTGGCTGGGACTGGGCAGTTCATTTACCTGCATTATGGATGAGACAGTCACACCGTATGAGCTGGCAATACCAAACAGGCTTTCACCAGGACTTACAACATGAATGAACATTGCTATTCCTCCTTATTTTACTAATTAATATATGTGGGTTGCCTGAAAATGAAAGTTGGCCGGTTAAAAAATAAAGCTGTTGATTCCTTCACAATGTTTTCATATAATGTATATTAATGAATTGCAGAACAGTAAGCATGGCTTTTTATCAATACTCTGGTTTGTAGTATAGAAGTATGGGAGGAAGAGAAAAATGCCTATCACTGATTTTTTAACTCGCAATGCCCTTTTGTATGGCGATGAAACCTGTCTTACAGAAATCAATTTAACCCTTCAGGAAGAACACAATGTCATTTGGCGCGAATATGAACTGATTGAAAACAATCCGGCCGGAGAATACAGGCTGAGTATGACATGGCGTGTTTTCAACGAAAAGGCAAACAGGTTTGCGAATCTTCTCATTAAAAGAGGTATCAAAAAAGGGGATAAAGTAGCTATTCTTCTTATGAACTGCCTGGAATGGCTGCCAATTTATTTCGGAATTCTGAAAACAGGAGCTATAGCGGTTCCTTTAAACTTCCGCTATACCGCTGAAGAAATAAAATACTGCCTGGAGCTGTCAGAATCCAGGGCATTGATATTCGGACCAGAATTTATTGGACGTATGGAAGCGATTTATGACCAGATACCTCAAATCAGGCCATTGTTCTTTGCCGGGGAAAACAGACCTTCATTTGCCGAAAGCTATGACAGGCTTACTGCAAATTGCTCCAGTGAAGAGCCAAGGGTAGAGTTTACAGATCAGGATGATGCTGCAATATATTTTTCATCAGGTACAACAGGCTTCCCTAAAGCGATTCTGCATACACACGCAAGTCTCATGTCTGCATGTATAACAGAAGCCATGCACCATGGACAGACCAGGAAGGATAATTTCCTTTGCATTCCGCCCCTTTATCATACAGGCGCTAAAATGCACTGGTTCGGAAGCCTGTATTCAGGCAGCAAAGCAGTTTTGTTGCGCGGAATCAAGCCGGAATGGATATTAAGAACCATATCGGAAGAGAAAATCACCATTGTATGGCTCTTGGTTCCATGGGCCCAGGATATTCTGGATGCCATTGACAACGGAGAAGTCAATCTTGAAGACTATGACCTTTCCCAGTGGAGACTTATGCATATTGGAGCGCAACCTGTTCCGCCAAGCCTTATTAAACGCTGGAAAAAGATCTTTCCTCATCATCAGTATGATACCAACTACGGTTTGAGTGAATCCATCGGCCCTGGTTGTGTACATCTGGGTATTGAGAACATACATAAAGTAGGCGCCATAGGTATTCCCGGACATAACTGGCAGGTTAAAATAGTGGACGAAAACGGGGAGCCGGTTGCCCAGGGAGAAGTTGGTGAGCTGGCGGTCAAAGGCCCCGGTGTCATGAAATGCTATTATAATGATCCCGAAGCTACAGCAGCGGTTCTGAAGGATGGCTGGCTGTTTACCGGAGACATGGGCACGATGGATGAGGACGGATTTATCTACCTGGTTGACAGGAAGAAGGATGTAATCATAAGCGGAGGAGAGAATGTATACCCTGTCCAGGTTGAAGATTTCTTAAGAAGTCATGATGCCATAAAAGATGCTGCAGTAATAGGTTTGCCCGATAAACGCCTTGGTGAGATTGTTGCAGCTATTATCGAGCTCAAGGATGGCGCAACATGTACAGAGGAAGACATCATAAGTTTCTGCTCGGAACTGCCACGTTATAAACGGCCAAAGAAAATAATATTTGATGATGTGCCCAGAAACCCGACAGGCAAAATAGAAAAACCAAAACTGAGAGAAAAATATGGCGCTGCCTGCCTGGTTGCCGCACAGAACGAATTAACAGAATGTGCTGTGACAGCAACTTGACAATGTAGTTGCAATGCGTGATAATTTTTTTAAGCCCTAAGATGATACCTTAGGGCTTTATTTATGATTGTTTTGACGGGAGCCGGGCTTAGAAAATATGAAAATACTGTTTGTGGAAGATGATAGAATAATTGCATCGGGACTTTGTTATTACCTTGAGCAGGAAGGATATGATGTGACCCACTGCCTTAATGCCGAGTCTGCCAGAAATGCCATCAGTCAGGATGAATTTGACCTCGCATTGCTTGATTTGTCGCTGCCCGATGGAAGCGGATATGAAATATGCACGCTTATCAAGGAGAAAAAAGATATCCCTGTTATTTTTCTTACAGCCATAGATGACGAGGTAAATGTGGTCATGGGCCTTGATATGGGAGCTGATGACTATATTACAAAGCCTTTCAGGGTAAGGGAATTATTATCCCGTATAAAAACTGTAATGAGAAGATACGGCAAGACAGACCCATCAAAAAGCATTAGCGAGTTCTGTGGCCTTAAAATAGATCCGGCAAGGGCAAAGGTGTATAAAAACGGAGAGGAGATAATTCTGACTTCGCTGGAATATCGTCTCCTTTTGATATTTGCAAATAACCCGGGAAAGGTTTTAAGCCGGAATCAGATTCTGGAAAACCTATGGGATTTTGCCGGTGATTTTGTCAACGATAATACTCTGACGGTCTATATTAAGCGATTAAGAGAAAAAATTGAGGATGACCCCCAATCACCCCGGATTATCAAAACCATAAGGGGAATAGGGTATATGGGAGGAAGCTGATACCTTGTTTCGAAACCGGGAAATAAGAATCTATATTTTTTCTTTATTATTAGTGATTCTTGTTGGCGCTATTGCCTGCTTTATGATAAAACCTGCAGCCGGCACTATTTTTTTGTCGGCTTCATTGTTGATAGCAGTCATATCAATTGTTTTTACCCGTTGGAGATACATCCAGATAGAGAAATTATCAAATTACCTCAACAGAATTGCGGACGGTGATTATTCAATTGATCTTAGGGATAACCGGGAAGGAGAACTAAGTATTCTGAAAAATGAAATCTATAAAGTCACTGTAACTTTAAGAGAGCAGGCAGCACTTCTTAAACAGGACAAAATCTTTCTGGCAAATGCCATATCGGATATATCCCATCAGCTTAAAACACCCATTACATCAATGGTTGTAATGACAGACCTCATTTCAGACGAGAACCTGCCCGAAGAAAAAAGAAGGGAGTTTGTAAGAAACATTCAGTCTCAGCTTGAAAGGCTTCAGTGGCTGGTATCATCACTTCTCAAACTGTCAAAAATTGATGCGGGGACCATTGAATTTAAGAAAGATCCTGTTAAGGTAAGAAAACTTATAGATAAGTCCCTTGAACACCTGTTGATACCAATGGAGCTAAAAGAGCAGAGCCTTGAAATAAATGGCGATGAGAATGTTGAATTCATTGGAGATTTCAACTGGTCATGTGAAGCAGTTTCAAACATCATAAAGAACTGTATAGAACACACTCCCCAGGGGGGAAGAATAGGTATTGAGTACTGCGAAACCTCACTTTACACCATTATCAGAATCTATGATAACGGTGAAGGGATTCACAGGGATGATCTTCCTTATATTTTCAACCGGTTCTATAAAGGGAAGAATTCCTCCAAGGAGAGCATCGGAATTGGTCTTGCCATGTCCAAGAGCATTATAGAAAGCCAGGGCGGGACTATTGAAGCGGAAAGCCACAAGGGGAAAGGAACCCAGTTTATTCTGAAATTCCATAAAGGTGTTGTGTGACAAAATTGTCACTTTAATTGTCACCGAATAGTTATTTGTGTCAGGTAAACTATCCTCATAAAAGACTGTTCCATCTGAAAAAGCTCAAATGATAAAGATATGCACTTTTTCGATGGAGCAAATAAGAACCACGCTAAAAAGGAGAATTCGCTTATGGAGATATTGAGGGTAGAATCTCTTTCCAAGATTTACGGAAAAGGTGAAACAGCCGTTAAGGCTCTGGACAATGTATCTTTCTCAGTACAGAAGGGTGAATTTATTGCGGTTATAGGCCCTTCGGGATCAGGAAAATCTACTTTACTTCACATTTTGGGCGGGGTGGACAAGCCCACAGAAGGAAAAGTATATATAGACAATACCGATGTATATTCTCTGGACGAGACAAAGCTTGCAATTTTCAGGCGGAGGCAGATAGGACTTATCTACCAGTTCTATAATCTAATACCGGTCCTGAATGTGGAAGAGAATATTACACTTCCGCTGTTGCTGGACGGGCGCAAGCCGGATAAAATCCATTATGATGAAATAGTGAACAAGTTGGGATTGTCCGACAGGCTGGATTACCTTCCTAACCAGCTTTCCGGAGGACAGCAGCAAAGAGTGTCCATTGGCCGAGCGCTCATTACCAATCCTGCGTTGATGCTTGCCGATGAGCCCACCGGAAACCTTGACAGCAAAAACAGCAGTGAAATAGTTGCTCTTCTTAAAATGTTCAATAAGACACTTAACCAGACCCTTATAGTCATAACCCACGATGAAAGAATCGCACTTCAGGCTGACCGAATCCTTACCATAGAAGACGGGCGGATTACAAAGGATGAGGTGATCCGCAAATGAATATAATAAATAAACTTACTGTCCGGCAGCTTTTGTTAAACAGGAAAAGGACCCTTGTGACAATAATTGGTGTCATTATTTCGGTGGCCATGGTTACAGCGGTTGCATCCCTTGTTGTTTCCTCCTTGGATTTGTTTAAGAGACAATCAATTGCAACCGACGGTGAATGGCATGTCGTATATAAAAATGTTAATAAAGAGCAAGTAGAGGATATTTCCAAACACGAAAACACCAAAAACCTTATTCTCAGCAGAGATACGGGATATGCATACCTTGAGGGAAGTCGGAATAAAAACAAACCTTACATTTATATAAAAGAATACAACAGCGAAGGGTTTATTAAATTCCCGGTAGTCCTGAAGGAGGGGCGATTCCCCCAAAACCCTGATGAAATTGTAATATCTGAAGCGATTCTAACAAACGCCAAGGTGGATTACAAAGTAGGGGATACTCTAAGCCTTGATATTGGCATCAGGCGTTCTTTAATTGATACTGATATGCAGATGGAACTGAATCAGTACAGTTCATTGGTGCGCGATTCGGAAGGAATCAAGGAAACCCTTGAAACAGTGCAAACCCGACAGTATAAAATAGTGGGTATTATTGAACGCCCTGTCTGGGAGCCGACCTGGTCACCGGGATATACCGCATTGTCATATATTGACCTTGAATTCATGACTCCGGATTCAGGAATTAATGCATCTGTGGTGCTCAAAAAAATAAACGGCAAGTTATTTGATGAAGCTGAGAAATTAGCTGAATCCATAGGAGTGGAAAGAGTCGAGTTCAATTATGACCTGTTAAGATATTCCGGTGTAATCAGGGATGAAGAGATCCAGGGGACTTTATATAAACTCTCGGCTATAATTATAGGCATTATAATGATTGGGTCGATTTCACTGATTTACAATGCCTTTGCCATCTCTGTTTCTGAACGGTCCCGTCATCTGGGAATGATGTCCAGTGTAGGAGCAACCAAAAAGCAGAAGAGAAACTCAGTTTTATTTGAGGGTTTTGCAATAGGTCTTGTCAGCATTCCGTTAGGGATTCTGTCAGGTTTTGCGGGAATAGGAATCACGTTTTTCTTTATCAACCCTGTGCTTAAGAGCGCCATGGGAATATCTGAAGGGATGAGGCTTGTAATAATGCCTTCTTCGATAATTGTTGCGGTAGTGGTTTCTGTTATTACAATTCTGGTTTCAACATATATCCCTGCAAGAAGAGCGTCCAATATCTCAGCCATAGATGCCATAAGGCAAACCTCTGATATTAAGATTACAAAAAGACAGGTGAGGACGAGCAAGCTGACAAGGATAATCTTTGGAATTGAGGGGGAACTTGGCCTCAAAAATCTTAAAAGGAACAGGACCAAATACAGGGCGACTGTTTTCTCACTGATTATCAGTATGGTATTATTTTTAACCGTGTCATATTTTACATCATCCCTGGAAAAGGCCTTTGTCATGACCCGGGATGGAATAAACTTTGATATACAGATTTCAGTAAACACCGATGGAGCTGAAAAAGAAGAAATAGTTGACCACATTCTAACAATGGACAATATAAGTGAATCTGTCCGGGTTGATTCAATATATCTGTTTGCATGGGTTGATGAAGATTCTGTTGCTGATTTCCTCAAAAATGATATAGCAGGATTCAAGGATGGAAAGTACCAGTATATGATCAATGTAAACGCGCTTGATGACAAAAATCTTGAAAAATATGCCCAGGTTGCAGGTATAGATTATGCCACTCTTAAAGATGCTGACAGTTTGAATGCCATAGTTATTGACACTACACAATTCAGGGATTATGGGACAAAGAAGTTTGTGGAAACCAAATCAATTAAGACCAGGCCGGGAGAGAAATTGACCCTTGTATACAAAAATGGTGAAACTGAGGAAGAGATAGCCCTTAAAGAGATAGAAATAGCAGCTCTCACAGATAAACTTCCTATGGGGGTCACGTCCCAGGGAGCAAGTTCGGTTATTAATATTATTGTCTCAAGGGAAACCCTGGACAAAATTGTGAAAGGTCATGAAATGGCCAAACAGAATCTTGAAACCAGGATTTACGTAAACAGTGACACCCCCATGAAGTTCCAGGAAGACGTTGAATCATACGAGGAAATTATAGGTGAAGAAAAGTTGCATGCTTTCAATGTCTATTCATACAGGCAGCAGGAACAGCAAATGCTTCTGCTGATGAAGGTTTTTGTATACGGATTTATCACCCTTATCTCAGCGATATGCACCGCCAACATATTCAATACCATATCCACAAGCATTGCTCTTCGCAAAAGGGAGTTCGCCATGCTGAAATCTGTGGGAATGACGCCAAAGAGTTTCAACAGGATGATAAACTATGAAAGCATGTTTTACGGTATAAAGGCACTGCTTTACGGACTTCCCGCAAGCTTCGGGGTCATGTACCTTATATATCGCGCCATGGATGACAGTTTCAGCTTTTCCATGGTAATACCCTGGGTTGATGTATTAATAATGGTAGTTGCGGTGTTTGCGATTGTGGGCATGTCAATGATCTATTCTGGAGCAAAGGTGAGAAGAGAAAATATCATAGATGTGCTGAAGCAGGAGATTATCTGAGTTACTGTAGTTTGCAGCTTAGTTGAAAAAAAGAACAGGCTAACCTGTTCTTTTTTCAACCTATATAGATGCTTTTTCCAATAGATTTTCTACAGCATTTGTGGCCTCTTTGGAAGCTTCCACTTGTATCATTGAATAATCCTTCAGTTTATCAAGTTGCCCGGATATTTTGGATACTTCCTCCGAAAGCAAAGACAGAATCTTGTTTATTTCTTTGGCGTTAGCTTCACTGCTGTTCGCTAAGTTCTGAACTTCTCTTGCAACAACCGAAAAGCCTCTGCCCTGTTCCCCTGCGCGGGAAGCTTCTATATTGGCGTTTAATCCTAAGATTTTAATCTGCATGGCGATTCTGTTTACATATTGGAGTATTTTATCGCTTTCCATTATGTGCTGGCTTGATTTGTCAGCGATTTCCAATAGTTTGTTGCTTATTTCGTGAACATTATCGATACTGTTGTTAATTCTCTCAAGATGTCCCTGGACTGTAGCAGAAGCTTCTTTTATAGCGGCAATCTGGTAATTAAGTTTATCCAGCGTCTGGTTGTTTTGCTCAACCAATGTCATGAACAGCTTTGCTCCTTTGGAACTCATTAATTCGCATTTATCCTTATACATTTGTGCCAGTTCCTCTGAAACAGCGGTTACTCCAGTAGCTTCTATGATCAAATCAGGTTGTACTTTTTCTATCGCGGCCAATGAGTCGCCGTACCTGATGCCAAGTTCTTTTGCCAGAGCTATACCCGGTGCATTGAAATTTCTGTCAATTACAATAGCTACATTAACATCTGATATGCTGGAAAGAAGTTTAATGATTTTGGTACCACCTGTTCCGGCACCGACTATCGCAATATTCAACTAAATTCCCCCTTCTTTTTATATAGTACATTTATTTTAGCACAAAGAAAAGGAAAAAAATATTAATTCAGTATTAAAAATTGTAAGAAATTTATGAAATTTGATGAAAATAAATCAAATAGACAAATCAGAATTTTTGTAAAAAATAAAAACCACACGCCTTTTTGTTCGTCTGATAATATGAAAGACTTAATTTTAATTTTTTGGAGGTATGAAGAATGAACAAGAGAAAACTGTTTATCGCAATTATCGCAACTTTGGTTCTGTGCCTGACGGCATCAGTTTTTGCAAATACAGCCATTAAGCTGTATCTGAATGGTGAAGAAATTAAGACAGATGTTGAACCCGTGCTGGTCAATAATAGAGTTTTAGTGCCAATAAGAGTAATTTCCGAGGCGTTGGGAATGAATGTTACCTGGGATAATAATTCCGTGTATATCGAATCAAAGGATGATGGTGATGTGAACGAGGCAAAGGACAATGGCGACAAGATGAGAATTGAGCTTCTTGAACAGGCTTTGGCTCCGAAAGATGCAAGTTCCGCTGCCGAAAAATATGCTGAAGGCGTAAAAACCAGAAATGGCGCCCTGCAATTTGCCGTCATGTCTTCGGCGCTGAGAGAGGAGAAATATTCCTTTTTTGCAGAACTGAACTGGGTTACAGGAACATCAAGCCCGTGGATAGAAAGTTTTACAATTAATGAAGTAGCCAAAACTGATGACAGTTTCAGATTTAAAATTGAATACACCTATACCGACTCAACCGGTTCAAAGTTCACTGAGAAGGAATTTATCACAGTTAAGAACTTCGAGGGAGTATGGTTGGTTTCATCCATTGAGAGACTGGATGTAAAGGGTATCATTACTAAAGTTAATAAAGATGAAAAAGGTGAATTGGTCAGTGTCTTTGTGGAAGACAAGGCCGGAAAAGGCGAAGGAACTTACAAAGAGGCCACCGTTATTATTGGAGAGAACACAAAGATATATAAAGGATATACAGATGAAGAGCTCGATAAAAACGTGTTGATGAAAGGACAAACAATAGAAGCAACATTTACCGATGATCCTATGATTATGATTTATCCGCCTCAAGCTACCGCAAGAATTATTCGGGTGGTTGAGTAATGAGATAAACAACCGGAATACAGACTTCTCATGGATTTCAACCTGCCGGCTGCCGAATCATTTGGCAGTCGGCTTTTTTATTTGTGGGATACATACTTACAATACTGATTTTAGCTGAAAATATACTTACATTACAGGAAATATTATACTTCCTGTAAGGCGCATCGGATATATATTTATGGAATAATTAACATATATTTGGAATATATTGTACATTCGGTTAATACTATCTACTGGATTATTTTATTACATAAGAACTGAGAGGAGTGTTATAATTGAGAATCAAGAAATTTCTGCTTGGTTTGTTGATTCTTGCAATCATTGCAACTATGGCGACTCCTGTATGGGCTGCTCCAATTGAAGACATAGTTATAGAAAAACCGGTCAAAAACGTAATAATTCTGATACCTGACGGGACAAGCCTTGAGGTTGCCACCCTGTCCCGCTGGTATAACGGAGGCAAGAAACACAATATTGATGACCTTGCCTGCGGTTTGATAAGGACTTATTCATGCGATGCTCCCATTGCTGATTCAGCCCCTTCCAGCACAGCCATGTCTACAGGACATAAATCTTCCACAGGATTTGTTGCGACTCTTCCCGATGCAAACACCATGCCGGGTCTGGAACCTCTTGATCCTTCAAGAAGACGGGCTCCGGTAGCTACTATTCTGGAAGCTGCCCAACTTGCCGGCAAAGCTACAGGTGTAGTTGCGACCTGTGAAATAATGCATGCCACACCCGCTGATTTCACCGCCCACAGCTCCAACCGCAGCGATTATGATACCCTTTCAATGCAGCAGGTATATCAGGAAGTGGACGTATTCCTGGCCGGCGGTAAGAAGTTCTTTACCCCGGAAGGGCGTAAAGACGGTAACGATTTACTTGCAGTAATAAAGGAAAATTATCAGATAGTTGAGAATACTGCTCAAATGCATGAAGTAAAATCGGGCAAAGTATGGGGACTTTTTGCAGAAACCGCCATGGCATACGATTTTGACAGAGATCCCGTGAAGGAGCCTTCTCTTGCAGAAATGACTCAAAAGGCCATCGAAATATTGTCCCAGGACGAAGACGGCTTCTTCCTCATGGTAGAGGGAAGCAAAATAGACTGGGCAGCCCATGCCAATGATCCTATTGGTATGATTTCCGACTATCTGGCATTTGATAAAGCAGTAGGAGTTGCCCTTGATTTCGCTAAGAAAGACGGCAATACTGTTGTAATCTCTGCCGCAGATCATGGCAACAGCGGTCTTTCCATCGGAAGTGAGTGGACTAACAGTGATTACGATGTAGTACCTCTTTCGGATTTCATTGACCCTCTCAAGAGAGCCAAATTAACAGGCGAAGGTATTGAAAAAGCTCTAAATGAAGACCGCAGCAACATAGTTGAAGTTATGGCACAGTACTATGGCATTACTGACCTCAGTGAAGAAGAAATTAACGCCATAAAAGAAGCCGCCGCCGGAAAGATGAATTATGTAGTTGGTCCAATGATAGGAAAGAGGGCCAAATTAGGATTTACCACAATTGGACACACCGGTGATGACGTTCCTCTGTATGTCTATGTTCCCGAGGGAATTGACATACTGAGCGGTACTGTTGAAAACACTGATATCGCCCGTTACATGGAAAAACTGCTTGGCTTAAATCTTGAGGAAACCACAAAGAAGCTCTTTGTACCCGCAAGAAAAGCATTCGAGGCAAAGGGCGCCACAGTAAGCTTTGACACCTCCGATCCCAAAAACCCCGTATTTGTTGCCGTCAAAGGCGATATTGAAATCAGAATTCCTGTAAATACCAATAAGGCTTTCGTGAACGGCGTTGAACACAAGCTTGACGGTGTTGCCGTGTTTGACGGAATAGGTACAAACTATGTTCCTCAGAGCGCAATAGATTTGATGCAATAAACGGTATTGCTTTAATTGACAACATGGTAGAAATATGAAATAATATCCTGAAAGTGAGTATGTTTAAGCCGTAGTGCGAGCAACATAGGGATAATTTCTATCCTACACGCAGTTTAACCTGCGGAGTCACTTAAAAGTGATTCCGCGGGTTTTTTATATGGTGCAAACATCAAGGTTTTATGTAAAAGTCATTTTTTGAAGGGTCAAGGTAATCAATATTCGGGAGGTAATATTATGATTGAGAATTTGACAATAAGGCCCATCCGTGTTGAAGATGCCGCAGCCATAAATGCAATGAGAAGGATGGACGGCGTCAGAGAGAATACTCTCGGCCTTTTCAGTGAGAGGGTTGACAGGTCTGAACAATACATCAGAGGATTGACTGAAAATGATTTTCAGCTTGTTGCCGAGATAGAGGAAAACGGCGAAAAGAAAGTTATTGGAACTGTTGGACTGAATGTTTACAGAAACCCGAGAATGAGGCATTCTGCATCCATGGGTATACTTGTTCATGCCGATTATCAGGGAAGGGGAATTGGAAAGGCTCTGATGAGTAAAATACTTGATCTTGCTGATAACTGGCTCATGCTTGTCAGGGTTGAGCTAACTGTATTCACCGACAATGAAAGAGCGATAGAGTTATATAAATCATTCGGCTTCGTAACAGAAGGCGTCAAAAAATATGCAGCCATCAGAAATGGCGAGTATGCTGATGAATATATTATGGCAAGATATAGAATCAGGGAATGATTTAATAATCAGACCAAAATGGTATAATTGTCTATAAATAAAGTAAGCTTTATGGGAATTATTCGATAAGGACAGGAAATTATAACAGCCTGTTGGATGTATTGAAAGGGGTAAATGTGATGACATTCAATGAAATTGCCCAAAAAAGATATTCACTGAGAAACTTTGATAAAAGGCCGGTTGAAAAAGAAAAGCTCATGCAGATACTGGAGGCGGCAAGACTTGCTCCTTCGGCAGTGAATTTTCAACCGTATCATTTTATTGTCGCTACCGAAGAAGAGGTAAAAAAGCGAATCATAGAAAGCTATCCCCGGGAATGGATTAATAATGCGCCGGTTATTATTGTAGCCTGCGGTGATCATTCAGCTTCCTGGAAGAGAAAAGACGGCAAGGATCACTGTGATGTGGATGTGGCAATTGCAGTGGAGCATCTGGCGCTTGCTGCAGCGGATCTTGGACTTGGCACATGCTGGGTATGTGCCTTTGACGCGGAAAAATGCCATGAGGCTTTGAACCTGCCTGATAATTTGGAGGTTGTAGCCTTGCTTCCCCTGGGCTATCCGGCAGAAGGAAGTACTGTTCCTGAAAAACGAAGGAAGAGCCTGGATGAAATTGTGAGCTGGAACGGCTATGATTCAAAGTGATGAAGCTGTTTACGCAGCTATTAATCAGATTTAAAGTATACAAATATTTTTTATTGACTCATGGCAATTACTATGGTAAAATACTTCCAATTATATAATCCAAACCGTTGACCGAGAGTAGTAGCAGTAAATCTGTGATCCAAAGAGAGCCGCAGGTGGTGGGATTGCGGTGGTTGCAATTATTGTGAATGGACTCGGGAGGGTCGGGCAGAAATTATTATTAAAGTATGCAGACCGGGAACTTCACCCGTTATCAAGGAAGCATGTATGTTGGTACATGGAAAATGAGAGGCACTTATGTGCAAATTAGGTGGCAACGCAGAGATTCAGGTCTTTGTCCTAAACAGGGCAAAGACCTTTTTGTATATCTGAAAGTTTTATGTTTATTGCATAGAGGCATCCTGAGGACCGATACCATGGCGTTCTGAATCTAAGATTATTTTGGGCTTGTTTAATAAATTTTGATATAGAAAGGGATGAGAAATATGACCAAAGTACCTTACAAAATTTATTTATCGGAGAATGAGGTACCAAAATACTGGTACAACATCAAGGCAGTTATGAAAAAGAAGCCTGAGCCCATGCTTGATCCTGGAACGTTGAAGCCTATTGAAAAAGACGCTCTGAAACAGATTCTTTGTTCTGAACTGGTGGAGCAGGAGTTTAACACTACAGACAAGTATATAGAAATTCCTGAAGGAATACGTGAATTTTACAGAATGATAAGGCCATCTCCGCTCATAAGGGCGTATTGTCTGGAGAAACATCTTAATACCCCTGCAGAAATCTACTACAAGTTTGAAGGAACCAACACATCCGGTTCACACAAGCTGAATTCGGCTGCTGCTCAGGTATATTACGCCAAAGAACAGGGCCTGACGTCATTGACCACAGAAACCGGCGCGGGGCAGTGGGGAACTGCTTTGGCAATGGCTTGTGCATTTTACGGAATTGACTTGACGGTATATATGGTTAAGGTCTCTGCCCAGCAGAAACCTTACAGAAAAGCGGTTATTGAAACTTATGGAGGCAAAGTTTACCCATCTCCTTCGGATACCACTGAAGCAGGAAGAAAGATACTTAAAGAAAACCCCAACACTACCGGTTCTTTGGGTTGCGCAATCTCAGAGGCAATTGAGGTGGCACTGAAAAAAGAAAACTGCCGTTATGTGCTGGGAAGTGTTATGGACCACGTAATCCTGCATCAGACTATTATCGGCCAGGAAACCAAGGCTGCCTGCGAAAAATATGGTATCCAACCCGATATTATAATCGGATGCTGCGGAGGAGGTTCCAACTTCGGTGGCCTGATTGCTCCGTTCATGGGTGAAAAAATCGAAGGGAAGAACAATATACAGTTTATCGGTGTGGAACCAGCGTCCTGTCCTTCTTTCACCAGGGGCAAATTTGCCTATGATTTCGGGGACACCGGAAAGACCACCCCGCTTATCAAAATGTATACTTTGGGTTCAGGCTATATACCTTCCCCGAACCATGCGGGAGGCCTGCGTTATCACGGCATAAGCCCGATACTGTCACAGCTCTACCATGACGGATATTTTGAAGTAAGAACTGCTGAACAGACCAAAGTATTTGAAGCTGCCACCACTTTTGCAAGGTGCGAAGGAATTCTTCCGGCTCCCGAGTCATCCCATGCAATAAAAGTAGCCATGGATGAAGCCGTAAAATGCAGGGAAACAGGCGAGAAGAAAACAATCATCTTCGGTCTGTCTGGTACAGGATACTTCGACCTTTCAGCATACATGAGCTACAACGACGGGACAATGACCGATTACATCCCCACCGATGAAGATCTGGAAAAGGGATTTTCTTCAATACCCTCCCTTAATCTGACCTGATTTATGTTTAAATTAGACTATTGACGAACAGGAAAGTATATTGTAAACTAAAACATAAATTAATATTCCCAAAGGCAATGAAGAGAAGAGTAGGCAATAAGGAACTGCACAGAGAGCCCGGCTGGTGGGAAAGGGCGAGGGAGAGATTGCTGAACATGGTCTCGGAGCTGCGCACCGACTGCATCTGATGCACAGGCTGTGACGGGAGCGCCCGTGAAAGCGCAGGAGTATCGATTAATTTCTGTACTCGTCAAGGCTCATCTCCGTGAGGAATGGGCGAAACAAGGTGGTACCACGTAGTAGAACTTACGTCCTTGATGAATTTTCATCAAGGACTTTTTTGTTGGTGTTCTGTTGGTTATGTGACTTTGAAAAGGAGCACGATTATGAGTAACAATCCTATCATTAAAATTGAAGGTCTGAGCAAGACCTTCGGAAACGGAACAGGAGCTATTACCGCTCTGGATAATATCAACCTGTCCATTGAACCGGGTGAAATATTCGGTATAATCGGGCTGTCCGGAGCCGGGAAAAGTACATTGGTAAGGTGCATGAACCTGTTGGAAAGGCCGACAACGGGAAGTGTAATCTTTGACGGGACTGACATTACCGCTCTTTCAGACAGGGAACTCAGAAAAGTCCGGCAATCCATCGGTATGATATTCCAGGGCTTTAACCTGCTCATGCAGAGAAATGCCCTTGATAATGTCTGCTTCCCGCTGGAGCTTGCAGGGGTTCCCCGTAATGAAGCAAAAAAAAGAGCGAAAGAATTACTTTCCACAGTAGGACTTGCTGACAGGGAAAAATCCTATCCCGCTCAGCTGTCAGGAGGAGAAAAACAGCGTGTGGCAATAGCCAGAGCGCTGGCCACCAATCCTAAGGTACTGTTGTGCGATGAAGCTACCAGTGCATTGGATCCCACAACTACCCAGTCTATCCTGTCCCTGCTCAAAGAGCTGAACCAGAAGATAGGCGTCACAATAATAATCATTACCCACGAGATGAAGGTAATTGAGCAGATTTGTAATCGTGTTGCCATCATTGCCAACAGCCAGATTCAGGAGATTGGCCCGGTACAGGAAGTATTCCGCCACCCGAAAACCCAGGCAGCCAAAAAGCTCATATTTGCTAAGGAAGACTACACTGAAGAGTTCGTGGGCAAAGGCCGTTATCTTCGCCTTGTATTTGATGGCAGTCAGACAGACCGTCCTGTAATAGCCAATATGGTTATCAAATGCGGTACTGTTGTAAGTATTGTATATGCAAGAACCAAGATGATAAATGGAAAAATGTACGGACACATGTTGCTTGAACTTCCCGAGGAACAAGAGGGTGTAAATAAGATAAAGGCTTATCTTGACTCGGAAAACATCACCTACGAGGAGGAAGAATACAATGCTTAATGAAATCATTAAAGAAATATTCAGCGCACAAATGCTTTCATTAGTGTGGCAGGGACTCCTCGAAACTTTGTACATGTCACTGATTTCTACCGCGGTTGCTTATGTAATAGGACTTCCTGTGGGCATGCTTCTGGTAGTTACGGACAAGGACGGAGTAAAACCAAATCCGGCTGTTAATACGACAGTGGGCAGTATAGTGAATTTCTTCCGCTCAGTTCCTTTCCTCATTCTGATGGTAGCAGTAATGCCGCTGTCACGTCTGATAGTAGGAACAACCATTGGTGCAAAAGCAACAATTGTGTCACTGGTTATTGCATCGGCTCCCTATGTCGCAAGAATGGTGGAGAGCTCAGCAAAGGAGGTAGATCGGGGCGTTATTGAAGCGTCCCTGTCAATGGGCGCGTCCACCATGCAAATCGTCCGTAAGGTAATACTCCCCGAAGCGAAACCTTCACTCATCTATGGCGCGGCAATATCAAGCACAACCATCCTTGGCTATACTGCCATGGCAGGCGCCGTCGGAGGAGGCGGGCTCGGAGCGATAGCCATAAACTACGGTTATCACAGAAAAGAGACAGTAATTATGTGGCTGATGGTTTTTATCCTGGTTCTGATAGTTCAGGTATTCCAGATGATAGGAAGCTTTTTGGCCAAGAAGAACGACAAACGAATCAGATAAATACTTAATTTAAAATAAGCAGATGCTTATTTGTTCCAGTATAAATATCAAAAAAGAATATAATGGGAGGAGACTTTTTATGAAGAAAATATTAAAGGTATTTCTTATTGTGACTTTAATCGCAGCGATTTTCTCAGGTTGCTCCGGCAATCAGGCAAAAACAAACACACAGAATACTGCTGAACCTCAGAACACTGCTACTGGAACTCCTGACAATGCAACTGAAAAAACAACTTTGGTAGTAGGAGCAAGTGTTACTCCTCACGCTGAAATTCTGCAAGTTGCAAAGGAAATTCTGGCTGAAAAAGGTATTGACCTTAAAATTGTAGAATTCACAGACTATGTTCAGCCCAACCTGAACGTTGAAAGCGGAGAACTTGATGCAAACTACTTCCAGCACCAGCCTTACCTTGATCAGTTCAACCTTGACCACAAAACCAATATTGTTTCTGTAGGCGCTATTCATTATGAACCATTTGGAATCTACCCCGGAAAGACAGATTCTCTTGATAAATTGGCAGACGGCGCAACAATTACAGTGCCCAACGACGGTACAAATGAGGCCCGCGCTCTGTTCCTTCTGCAGGATCTGGGACTTATTAAATTAAGAGATGGCATTGACTTTACAGCAACAATACTTGATATTGAAGAAAATCCGAAGAACCTTAAGATAGTTGAGCTTGAAGCAGCCCAGCTCACATTGTCTCTGCAGGATGTAGATATGGCTGTTATTAACGGAAACTATGCTATTCAGGCAGGACTTAATGCGAAAACTGACGCTCTTGCGATCGAGGCAAAAGAATCTGAAGCTGCTCAGACCTATGCCAATATTGTATGCGTAAAGAAAGGCAATGAAAATAACCCTGCTGTACAGGAACTTCTCAATACTCTTAAGAGCGATAAAGTAAAGAAATTTATTGAAGACACCTATGAAGGAGCCGTTGTACCCATTTTCTGATTCGATTGAAATAAAAAGATTATAATTAAGGCCCTGTGAACTGTAAAAACGCACACTGTCATTCAGGCAGACGTGCGTTTTTTGTTCTTTACAGATACGGACTTGATTTATAATATATTTGTGTTTAAATAATATTGGAATCATTATAACAGGCAATACAAAGGAGTTGTTTATGCAACTTGTATTATTGACAGCCCTGGGAGTGGGCGGCGCAACAGTGCTTGGCGCGCTTATTGGTTTTTTGTTCAAGAAGGTACCTCATCAATATAATGATATTATTCTGGGATTTGCGGCTGGGGTAATGCTTGCGGCTGCAGTTCTGGGACTCATTGTGCCCTCGGTTGAATACGGGGGTGAACACGGGGTTCTGATTACCGTTGTGGGGATTATTTGCGGCGCAATGTTTCTCAACTTTCTTGACCGTTTTGTTCCACATCTTCATAATTTGGCAGGCATTGATAGTGAACAGCATTCCCAGTCAATGGATCAGATAAACAAGATACTGCTTTTTGTAACGGCCATAGGGATACATAACCTGCCGGAAGGTATAGCTGCAGGTGTAAGTTTCGGTACCGATAATCTGAGTGACGCTATTACAGTATGTGTCGGTATTGCTCTTCAGAATATCCCTGAAGGTATGATAATAATTGCGCCCATGCTTGCGGCAGGAATAAGCAAAAAGAGGACTTTCCTTCTGGCTCTTTCAACGGGGTTCGTGGAAGTTATAGGCACACTCTTCGGGTACTTTGCAATTACAATTGCGTCATTTATCCTTCCCTTTGCGCTTGCGTTTGCAGGGGGAACAATGCTTTATGTAATAAGTGATGAAATGATACCCGAGACCCACAGCCATGGCTATGAAAGAGGCGCCACCTATTCACTGCTGATTGGTTTTTGCGTTATGCTATTGTTTGACTTCTACATATAGTTTAAGGTGATGCTGATAGTCTCTGTAATTATATCTTATTCTTCAATAATTGACAGACTGAAAGGTCCCTTTTGAGGGCCTTTTTATTTTGTCAAAATGATGCGTTACAGATAGATAGCGAGTGCATAAATCTCTTTTATAGTTCATGTGGCGGGCACAATATTTGTCTTAATTATTAGCATGGGCGGGGACATAATAATAACATTGATGCGAATGGAGGAAAGAATGAATCCCGATATTGTTTTTTATGAACCTGCCGCACTTAATTATATACTTGGACAGAAGCTTAAGGAGAAGTTTAAGGACCTTGATTGGGTCCCCATTGAAAACCACAATAATATTGAACAGTTGCGCACAAATCCCAATACAGAGTTTGCCAGAATGAAAAGGCACCTCATTATCGGAGTCAGAAAATCCCTGAAATATACCCCCAACCACAAGGTGTCCGACTTTCTGGTTCCATATACCTCTTCAGGGTGCAGTGCAATGTGCCTATATTGTTATCTGGTATGCAATTATAATAAGTGTTCTTATTTAAGGCTGTTTGTAAACCGGGAGCAAATGATGGCAAAGCTTATTAAGACAGCCGAAGATTCAGATAGAGAGCTGGTTTTTGAAATAGGCAGCAACAGTGATCTGGTTCTTGAGAATACTTTGACCGGAAATCTGGAATGGACAATAGAGAACTTCAACAGGAGCAAAAAAGGCTTACTTACATTTCCCACCAAATTTCATATGATTGATACCCTGCTGCCACTGGACCATAAAGGCAAAATTATCATGAGAATGAGTGTTAATCCTGAAATGATTATAAGACATGTGGAATTTGGAACTTCAGGATTGAAGGACAGAATTAATGCCATGAACAAAATGGCAGAAGCTGGTTACAAAGTTGGTATGCTGATTGCTCCGGTTATTTTTGTTGAAAACTGGATGGAGCTTTATTCAGAATTAATAGATCAGTTGGCTGATGAATTGACCGAAAGGGTAAAAAAGCAGCTCTTTATAGAAATCATATTTATGACATACAGTTATGTACATTGTGCAATCAACAAAGAAGCCTTCCCCAATGCTGTAAACCTGTATGATAAATCTATGATGACAGGAAGAGGGAGGGGTAAATACTGGTACAGGGAGGAACTCCGCGCTAAAGGTGAGGAGTTCCTCAGAAATAAGTTGTCAGAGAAATTAAGCGGAATTCCAATTATTTACGTTGTATAGATTTTGCTGTTGAAGCTCCACAGTATCAACCATGGATTTTACCTCTTAAGTCCAATAAGAAAGTGTATGTCCGAATTATAACTTTCAAAATCAGTTGACTTTTCAATATTAAGGCTTTGAATAATTATTGCAATCTCAGCAGATTCATTCTCTCTGACAAATGTGGCCTCCTTTAGAGTCAGTGTGAACTTTTCATCAGAATACTCCAGAAACTTGTCAAGTATTTCTGTCAATTCAAAGGCCAATAACTCTGTATTGTTCTCATCAGTGAGAATTATATGACAATTTCCATCAGATATCTTTTTGCTCAAAGTCAGTGTCTTGCCACCTTTTTTCATGACAGCAATATTCTCTGCCAAAGGTTCTTCGCCAATGATACTTATCTGGCTTGTGACAAGATAATCATATCCGGAAACATCTATCGGGTTGCCATAGTTAAGCCTCAGAGAAACATATTTGATTTCACCCGGTTTGGAGTAATCATCAAAGCCGAAAACCCTGCCAAAGTCGTAATAGTAATTAAAATCTCCCGGAAGCCAGGAAATTTTGTCTGTGTAGCCCATGTGCCACAGATAGGAGGTAAGCTTCCGGATTTTATCTTTATCTTCCTCTCTAAGGTCACTCTTTGGCTTGACTTCGTTTTGTTCAAGCATGTTGTTCTTTTCAAGAATATTTTCAAGAAGGGCAATCTGGCTCATTCGGCTTACAGTAAAAGCGTCTACCGGAGGTACGATGGAGATTAAGGAAAAAACAATAATCAATATTGCAATTATTCCGTTTTTCCGCAAAGACACAGTGCTCAGAATAATACCTGAGAGGCATGCAAATATGCCGTAGAGTATTACGAAATAACGGTTGTGAGTTAAACCGGTGTCAGTTATCTTCAATACCGAAGCTATAATCTGGAACAGTACAATTGGTGTAAGAATCTTGGGCATAATTTTGCGGAAGATGACAGCAAATCTGTTATTGAGCTTGCTTACCAGTATATAGACAAGAATGACTACCACTGAATATGTGATAATCATTGGTTCCAGGAGATTGTCAGCCCAAAAGTCCCCGCTTAAATTCAGCACGATATATAGAATCAGTATTATTGTAAATACGGAAGTCAACGGGATAATAATGTATGAAAGAAGAATTTCCAGGAATCTTGGGCATTCGGAAAGCCTGATTACCTGGCTTTCTTTCCCCGCCTTTTCAGTCGGGGAGTCATTAATATCTCGTTTTCCCGGGTAAACAGGTATAAGTGATAAAAAATACATGGGTGCAAATACTATAAAAATTATATTTGCAGTATGGGAATAGCTGTCGGAATGTACTTTAAATAAAAGCCTGTCAACGGCGGTTATTATTATGCTCATTCCGGAAAACAAAATCAGTGAATAGAACAGAGATATAAAGAATGACTTAAATGCAATCAGAAAACTGTCATTGAATGTGGTTTCACTTTTTATTGACGGAATCCAGATAAAAGCTATAAAAAGGGCAAAAAGAGCAATAAATGTCTTTGCAGTAATCTCTGTGCTTGATTCAGGTGTTGGTCTCACAATCAAATAATAACCAAAGGTCAAAAGACCTGCCCCAACCATTAAAGTGAGCCGGGATATTGCTTTTTCACAGAACCTTTCGTAAACAACCTGCATGACAATTCCCCATAATGCTCCAACAAGAAATGTGAACAGATAGTTGAAATGCTCTTTGTCTGAAGCTATTGATACAGCATTTACTGCGGCTGCTGCGACCAATAACATGGAGGTAAAGGGGAAACGAAGGACAGTAATGCTTAAACCTCTGATTAAATTATGGAATCTGTTACTTTTATTCACATTTTCATCCTTTCATGGCTACATAATATACTAATTTATATTTTCTATTCTGCCCAGTTTTCATATATACATAAAATTGCCTTATTATCCTGCGTAAAATAACTTGATACCACATATTCACATTTCCGAAGCAGAGGATTTTAATATTTGTAAACGTGTACAAAATTGAGCCCTTATTTTGTGCAAAATTGTCATATCACCTAGTAGCAATATCGTTGAAACGATGTTATAATCAAGATGAAGCTAATTGTTAAATATTTAACGTTAAATTTTTAACGTTATTAACAATTAAGCAGGACCCCCAAAAATTTTTTTAGAGAATAATGTTATTTTTTTAACAAATTGCGTGCATGAATGTCTTGCTTGGCAGACACCAGAAGGAGTGAACGATATGAAAAGGAAAGTTCAGTATCACATTACAGACAGCGTAGAAACACTTGAGCTCACTTTAAAGAAAGTCAGAGAAGCGCAGAAGATCTTTTCGTCCTATACTCAGGAACAAGTTGACAAAATCTTTTTGGCTGCGGCTACAGCAGCAAACAAAGCGAGAATTCCCCTTGCAAAAATGGCTGTTGCAGAAACAGGTATGGGCATTGTAGAAGACAAGGTAATTAAGAATCACTATGCTGCAGAGTATATTTACAATGCTTATAAAAACACAAAAACATGTGGAGTGCTGGAAGAGGATAAGTCCTTCGGCACAAAGACAATAGCCGAACCGGTTGGTATAATTGCAGCGGTAATACCAACTACAAACCCAACTTCCACTGCGATATTCAAAACACTTATTGCACTTAAAACAAGAAACGGAATTGTATTAAGCCCTCATCCGAGAGCTAAAAACTGCACAATAGAAGCTGCGAAAATAGTCCTTGAGGCAGCGGTAGAAGCCGGAGCTCCCGAAGGAATCATTGGTTGGATTGACGTTCCTTCTTTGGAACTGACAAATATGGTTATGAAAGAGTGCGACCTCATCCTTGCCACCGGTGGACCCGGAATGGTAAAAGCAGCATATTCTTCCGGCAAACCTGCCATAGGAGTTGGCCCCGGAAATACTCCTGCTATTATAGACAGCTCTGCCGACATAAAATTAGCCGTAAACTCCATCATTCATTCAAAAACATTTGACAATGGTATGATTTGTGCTTCCGAGCAGTCAGCTATTGTACTTGCAGATATTTATGACGAAGTAAAAGAAGAATTTAAGAAGCGCAATTGTTATTTCCTCAATAAAAACGAAATTGAAAAAGTACGTAAGACCATAATTATAAACGGCGCCCTGAATGCAAAAATCGTAGGTCAGCCTGCATATAAAATCGCCGAGCTTGCCGGAGTGAAAGTTCCGGAAAGCACCAAAATTCTGATTGGTGAAGTTGAAAAGGTTGATATTTCAGAAGAATTCGCTCATGAGAAACTGTCTCCGGTACTTGCCATGTATAAGGCAGAAAGTTTCGAAGACGCAATGGACAAGGCAGAGCACCTTATTGCTGATGGCGGATATGGCCATACCTCTTCAGTCTATCTCAATGTCACAACCGCCCAGGATAAACTCAATGCGTTCCAGGCGCGCATGAAAACCTGTCGTGTTCTTGTAAATACACCTTCTTCTTTCGGTGGAATAGGCGATCTTTACAACTTCAAACTTGCTCCATCTCTTACTCTCGGCTGCGGTTCATGGGGCGGTAACTCTGTTTCAGAAAATGTAGGCGTTAAACATCTTCTTAATATCAAGACTGTAGCAGAGAGGAGAGAAAACATGCTTTGGTTCAGAACACCTCAAAAGGTTTACATAAAGAGAGGCTGCCTGCCGGTTGCTCTTGACGAACTGAAAAATGTACTTGGCAAAAAGAAAGCATTCATTGTTACAGACTCATTCCTGTATAACAATGGATATACAAAGACAGTTACCGATAAATTAAATGAGATGGGTATAGTTCATACTACTTTCTTTGACGTTGCACCCGATCCGACTTTGGAAAGCGCCAGAAAAGGTGCCGAGGCAATGAAGGCATTCCAGCCCGACTGCATTATTGCATTAGGTGGCGGTTCTGCCATGGATGCTGCAAAAATCATGTGGGTACTTTATGAACATCCTGAAGCAGACTTCATGGATATGGCTATGCGTTTTGTTGATATCCGCAAGCGTGTTTACACATTCCCAAAGATGGGTGAAAAGGCATACTTTATCGCAGTTCCCACATCAGCAGGTACAGGTTCGGAGGTTACACCCTTTGCAGTTATTACAGATGAGAAGACAGGCGTAAAATATCCTTTGGCGGACTACGAGCTTCTGCCGAACATGGCCATTGTAGATGCTGACCTTATGATGAACATGCCCAAGGGACTTACAGCCGCATCAGGTATTGATGCCCTCACCCACGCCATAGAAGCGTACGCTTCAATGCTTGCTACTGAATACACTGATGCCCTGGCATTAAAAGCAATCAGATTAATCTTTGACTATCTGCCCAGGGCTTATGAAAACGGAGCTCTTGACGCTGAAGCGAGGGAGAGAATGGCAAATGCTTCAACTATAGCCGGTATGGCCTTTGCAAATGCATTCCTCGGTATCTGCCACTCAATGGCACATAAACTTGGTGCGTTCTATCATCTGCCCCATGGTATAGCCAATGCGCTCCTGATTACAGACGTAATAAAATTCAATGCATCTGAGGCTCCGACAAAAATGGGTACATTCCCGCAGTATGACCATCCGCACACATTGAGAAGATATGCTGAAATTGCTGAATATCTGGGTATAAAAGGTGACAGCGACACCGAAAAACTTGACAACCTTATAGCCAAAATCCAGGAGCTGAAGGATAAGGTAGGCATCAAAAAGACAATTCGTGATTATGGAATTGATGAAAAAACATTCCTTAACAATCTGGATGAGATGACAGAACAGGCATTTGATGACCAGTGCACCGGTGCTAATCCGCGTTACCCGCTCATCAGCGAAATGAAGGAAATTTATTTGAAAGCATATTATGGAGAATAAGGAGGCTGGAACCATGGAATTAAAAGAACTTATTGCAGTCAGACCTGCCAAGAAAGTTTATAAAGACGGTGACCTGGCAATCAAGGTATTTGAGGAAGGATTCTCGAAAGCGGACATACTTAACGAAGCATTGAATCATGCCCGGGTAGAGGAGACAGGTTTACCTATTCCCAGAATTCATGAGGTAACAAAAATCGGTAATCAATGGGCAATAGTTATGGATTTTATCAAAGGCAAGACTTTGACCCAGCTTATGAAAGAAAACCCGGACAAGTTTGAAGAATATATGAACCGCTTCGTTGACATACAGCTTTTGATACACAGTAAAAAGGCTCCTTTGCTCAATAAGCACAGGGACAAGATGCACAGAAAGATTTCAGAATCCGGACTTGATGCAACTACAAGGTATGAATTGCATACCAGGCTTGAAAGCATGCCAAAGCATACAAAAATATGTCACGGTGATTTCCACCCCAGCAATATAATCTGCGGTGAAGACGGTGTGGACTACATCATAGACTGGTCCCATGCAACTCAGGGTAATGCCAGCGCAGATACAGCAAGAACCTATTTACTCTTCTGTCTGGAAGGGGACATGAGAAAAGCTGATTATTACATGAATTTATTCTGCAAAAAGAGTGATACTGCAAAACAGTACGTTCAAAAATGGCTTCCTATAGTGGCAGCTTCCCAATTGGTAAAGGGCAAGCCTGAAGAACGTGAATTCTTGATAAGATGGACCAACGTTGTTGATTTTGAATAGACCATATACATATTCCTCCTTTTAAATGGTTAAACCTTCGCATTAGTGCGAAGGTCTTTTTTTTTTTGAAATTTGATTTGTGTCACATAAGAAAACCATACTAAGATATATAATTTGGGCAGAGGAAAGATAAGAAATAGCCCGGGTTGTTTATCCTTATTAATAAATTGATTAAATCGAACAGGAGGAGAATAGTATGAAGAAATTTAACGCGACTAGTAAACTTGGAGATATAGTAGCTGAATTCCCGAAAGCATCAGAGCTTTTCAAACAATATAAAATTGATTTTTGCTGCGGAGGCAACAGGCCGCTCAAAGAAGCCATTGAGGAAGCCAATCTAAATGAACAGTTTATTTTGGAGAAACTCAATGAATTGTACGCAGAATATACCAACAAGAATGAGAAGGACAGAAACTGGCAGGAGGCCCCGCTTGGTGAATTGGTTGAACATATTCTGAACAAACACCATGCTTTTATGTGGGCTGAACTTCCCAATATCAGTGAGCTTACAACAAAAATTCTCAGAGTCCATGGAACACATCATCCTGAACTGTTTAAAGTACACAAGTTGTTCCACATGCTCAAAATGGAGCTGGAATCACATCTTACAAAAGAAGAGGAGATTCAGTACCCGGCCATCAGCAAATTTGAAAAAAGCGGAAACAAGGATGATCTTAAAGAAGCCGTCAGAATTATTAAGGAGCTGGAGGACGAGCACACCGGGGCGGGAGATATTCTTAAAGAACTAAGGGTAATTACAAATGATTATGCTGTTCCCGCAGACGGTTGCACGACTTACAGATTGACCTATGACAAGCTCCGGGAAATGGAGTCAGATCTCTTTCAACACATACATCTGGAAAACAATATTCTGTTTCCAAGGCTTTTTGAAATGGAAAAGAAGGGTTAATGCTAAAAAGTATGATCTTCTTAATAAAACTCCCTCAGTATGTTTTATGCTGAGGGAGTTTTATATACTTCTTTATGCCTGAAACAATAAGTTAAATGATCGTTTATTATTCCGGTAGCCTGAAGGTGAGCGTAGATGATTGTACTTCCTAAAAATCTGAATCCTCTTGATTTCAGGTCTTTACTTACTCTGTCAGAAAGCTCGGATGTGGCAGGCATCTGTGAAATATCATCCCAATGATTTATTACCGGCTTATTATTGACGAAGGACCAGATGTAATTGTCAAAGCTTCCGAATTCCTTCTGTATTTTAATGAACTGCCGGGCATTGTTTATGGAGGCTTCAATCTTTCGTCTGTTTCTGATTATCCCGCTATCCTGCATAAGTTCATTTATTTTGTTTTCGTCATATTGGGCAACTTTTTCCACGTCAAAACCATCATAAGCTTTTCTGTAGTTTTCTCTTCTACGTAGGATGGTGATCCAGCTCAATCCTGCCTGGGCAGACTCAAGAACCAAAAATTCAAAATGTGTTCTGTCATCATGAACCGGAACTCCCCACTCTTCATCATGGTATTTGACGTATAATTCATCGGTACCGCACCAGGGGCATCTTTTCAAAATAGTCACCTCATTCTTGATTTTGTGCAAAGTAGGGTATTTTTGTATAATATTTATATTAAGTGTTCACACTGCATGAAATCCATGGACAGAAAATTTACCCATAATCAGCATACTGGAATCATGATTGCTTTACAAGGGACAATATGGAGGTATGGGCCATGAGGCAATACAGAGTTTTCATAATTATTCTTCTGACTTTAATGCAAATAACTGTTCCGCAATTAGCTTTTGCAAATTCAGGGCCGGTTTACATAGAAGGTTATCCCTCCTATGAAGTTATGGCTGTGGACAAAGAATGTCCAATAAGGGTCGGGAGTGAAAAACTGACTTTTGATCTTACAGATAACGATAGTTATAAAATGACTGTCTGGGGTAAGGTTCAGGCATCCTATGTTATGGAAAACCCAACTGAAAGGGATATATCAGTGAAGATGGCTTTCCCTTTTGTCAGCAGAATTGATGACCTTATCAGTAACGATATTGAAATTACTGCTGACGGTGTAAAACTGGACTACGAAATCTTTATCGGAGATGTGGTAAACAGCTATGGGGACCCCTCTGAGGAAGAAAGCAGCGCAGATTTGAGTTTTGAAAAGATAGTGGGCTCAATTACCGAAGAACCTTATAAGGCAGAGAATTTTACCGCGACTGAAAAGGGGAAACTCTATCTTATTAATGTCAAACCAACCGCCGATGAAAGAATCAATTTTGCAGTAAGCTTTTCCTTTGACAAAAATAGAAGCAAGGTGCTGATAAATGGCTTTAACCGGTATGAACGCCAGTCTTCCCATGTCAGAATAGCATCCTGGTGTTACGAGCCTCAAACTTTGGAGATATTTGTTTTAGGTGAGGATATAGATTTTGATATTGAAGTATATTCCGACGGTGAATTAAGTGAAAAAACCGAGAATTATTCGTACGAAATTAAAACAGAAGACGTTGAACTTAAATCTTATCTTCTTCAAATTGCGGAAGAATACCGGCAGGAATATTTAAGAATGAGAGGAATACCGGAATCTGCGATTCTTAATTTTACCGAAAACAAGATTTATAATCTTTTTGGAAGAGCTTTGGACAGAGCCCTTAATGCCAATGAAGGCTACAGTTCCTGGGAAGATATTGTAAGTCAGAACTATTTCGAAAGAATTTTTACGTTGGTATACAATGTTGATTTTCCCGCAAAGTCAAAGAAAAATGTGACGGTTTCCTATAAAGCCGCAGCCACCATGGACAAAAGAAGGACCCGGGAACCGGTATATACCTTGAATTACATTCTTAACCCCGCCCGGTACTGGGCTGGCTTTGGTAACCTTGATATTGAAATTATCACTCCTGAAGAAGCTCCGTTTATCTTAGACAGCAGTATTGAGTTTTATAAGGTACAAGACCGGCTGTACAGGGCACATTTGGATTCCCTGCCTCAAAATGACCTGACGTTTTCGGTATACGAAAAGGAAAAGATAACAGTATTGGACAGGGTTTTTTCAAATCCGTACACGTTTTATTTTTCGGCCATAATTCTCTTGATTGTCCTTTTGGTGGCAGCAATTATTTTTGCAGTGCAACTGATAAAACGGATATGGGTCAAGAAATCAGGGGATGATAGATAGAACTCCGAAGTTAAACCTTTATACATAAAACTATTTACAAAAGACTATTTTCAAAAACAAATTACACATAAACAAAACAAATACCCCTAATCCAAAACAAACCCAAAACAAAAGCGAAAGCCAAACCCGAAAACAAATTCAGATCCAGAAAAGACTATTTGACTATAAAAAGTACACCTCCAAATATCAGAAGGGTCTGACTTTTGGGGTGTACTTTATTTCATTAAACTATTCTTCGCATAATTTCTTTTCGGGCTTGCACTTAGGCTTTACCACGTCAAGAGGTCTCATCATATCGTGATCTTCATGTTCAAGAATGTGGCAGTGGTATACATACCTTCCGGTATAGGGGCCAAACTTGACCAGTATTCTTGTTATATAGCCTGGAGGAGCCTGAACCAGGTCTTTCCAGCCTCTCTCATTTGGCAGCGGCGACTCCGGCTCCCCGGTGTATCTTATCTGGCCGGTCTGGGTATATGCTGCCGTGTCAATAGGAATTCTGTCAAGTATCTGGAACTGTATCTGGTGCAAATGAATGGGATGCACACCCAGTCCGGTGTTGATAATCCGCCAGCATTCCAGTTCGCCCACTACCGGATCTTCTGCTACTCCATCCATGAATTCATGATTGTTTAGCATAAACAGCGGACGCGCGTATTCATCCTGACCAACATCAATTGTGATATCTCTGGTCCTCTTCACATCACATTCATGGTACCTCTTTATTCTGCTTAAGAACTGAGGTACGGTGCTGGTATCTTCAGAAGTCCTCGGTATTACCCTGAACTGCATGATTCTTCCGTCAGTTGACGGGTCGGGCTCTGCTCCGAAATCAAAAGGCGTTCTTGCAGAATTTGTAAGGGTAATACTTGTGCCCGGTTCCTGATTGGAAAAATCGATTACTACATCCATGCGTTCAGCCGGCGCTATTGTTATTTCGTCCAGACGCACAGGCCTTTCAAGGAGTCCTCCGTCAGATCCTATCTGGATGAACTGTTGACCTGAACTCAGCCGCATTTTATAGAATCTCTCGTTTGAACCATTCAAAATGCGGAACCGGTATTTTCTCTGTTCGACTTCCAGATACGGCCATGCCTTTCCGTTGACTATAATTGTGTCTCCGGCAAAACCAGGAGTAATGGAAGGATTGGGGAAGTCGGGCGGCGGATTCGGGACCTCGAATGTGGAGGGGTAGAACAAGGATCCGTCTTCATTGAAGGTCTTATCCTGAATTACCAGCGGTATCTCGTATATTCCGGAAGGCAGGTTTAATGCCCGTTCTTCTTCACTGCGGATAATATACATTCCTGCAAGCCCTGCGTATACATTCAGACGGGTAATCCCAAGCGCATGGTCATGATACCAGAGAGCTGTTGGACGCTGGGTGTTGGGGTATGTATAAACTTTTCTGGTAAACCGGGGCCCGCATTTCTGGAAGTTGTTTGTGTACCAGGCATCGGGATATCCGTCACTTTCCGGTTCAACTTCAGCCCCGTGCAGGTGGACAACGGTCCTTACTTCGGGCATGTTATGACCGGAGCTGTGAAGGCTTCTGTCAATGGGCAGAAAATGTTTATCAGGCAAATTATTTATCCATAGTACATTTGTTGTTTCTCCCTGTTCCACTTCTATAGTGGGTCCAGGAACTTGTCCCTCATAACCCCATACCTTGGTAGGACTTAGCTGACTGTGGAACTGATGGAAGAATTCCACCATTCTCACTTCATAATAGGTGCTATTTTTACCTCTTTCCTTGGGCTTAAGAACCTTTGGGATGGGGAGGGGGTCCATAAATGGTCTTAACCGCATAAGCATATCTCCATAGCATGTCTTACTGCTATATAATATGTCTGTGAGTATGATGGTGATAGTAAACAGGACGCCTTTGCAGGAGAATAGTGTATGACTTTGTTTTAAACCGAAAAATTTGTGACTAATATGGCAATAGTATCATTAATAACAGAACTATTAGTTTGGAAACACTCCAACTATTGAACTGAAATATCCCCGATTCCTGATCTGTAATTTTCAACTCCGATATATAACATTTATACTAAGTCTACTTCAATAAAAAGTGCGGGTATCGGAACTCAACTTTTTCAGAACTGAAATAAAATAATCGACTTCTTCAAAAGTATTATACATGGCGAAGGAAACCCGGGCTGTGCTTTCAAGCCCGTATTCCCGCAAAATGGGCTGGGAGCAGTGATGGCCGGCTCTGACGGCAATCCCTTCTTGGTTGAGGGCTTTTCCTATTTCTTCAGGCGAAAAGCCGTCCATGACAAAGGACAATATACTTGTTCTGTGTGCGGCGTTCCCTATAATTGAAACCCCAGGAATTTCAAGCATTCTTTCCCGTGCATATTCCAGAAGTTTATGCTCATACTCGGCAACAGCATCAAGCCCGATTTTGCTGATATAATCTATGGCTTCACCAAGCCCTATGACGCCGGCGATATTTCCGGTTCCTGCCTCAAAGCGATGGGGAGGAGCTTTATATTTTGTCTCTTCTATTGAAACGTCTGCAATCATGTTTCCTCCGCCCTGATAAGGGGGCATACTGTCCAGAATATCGTATTTTCCATATAAAACTCCTATTCCTGTAGGACCGAATATTTTATGCCCTGAAAAAACATAAAAATCGCAATCCAGACCCCTTACATCTACTTTGAGATGAGCAGCCGCCTGGGCTCCGTCCACCAGTACCCTGGCTCCGAAGCTGTGGGCAAGTGATATTATTTCCTCCAACGTGGTTATTGTGCCCAGGGCGTTGGAAACATGGGTAATGGCAACAATTTTGGTTTTTGAACTTAGTAGATTCTTATATTCCGACAGAATTAACTGACCGTTTTCGTCAACAGGTATGGCTTTTAAAATTGCTCCGGTTTTCCTACACACCATCTGCCAGGGAACGATATTGGCATGGTGCTCAAGAAGGGAGATTATTACTTCATCTCCTTCTTTCAGATTCTTAAGACCATAGCTTTGTGCGATTAGATCCGCTTTTTCAGCCCCGAGGAAATGTGCTGTTTTTTCCCGTGCCCCTTCATAAGCAATAGTGGTACGCTTTGCAAGTTCATGGGCGCCCCGGTGGACATTTGAGTTTTCATGTTCGTAATAATATTTGATCCGCTCTATGACCTGTCGGGGCTTTTGAGTTGTTGCAGCGTTATCAAAATAGATGAGATTGTTTCCGTTGATTTTCTCATTTAGTATAGGAAAATCTTTCCTTATTATATACGGGTCAAACTTCTCTAATAAGGTAATTGGGGGGAAGGGCAGATTTTCCCCCAAGTACCCCTTCTCAGAGCAGAATGTACTTATTATATTCAGATTGATATCATGACAGCGGGATAGTACATCCCAGCTAAAGTCAGGACTTTTGTCACAATAACAATACGACTGGTTTACTTCCCTTTTGACAAACTCGGGGAAGTATTCATGCCCAAGTTCATGCAATGCCTTTTGGATGGCTTGCCCGCAAGACGTATCCGGTAATAATTGAGGATTAAACTCTGTCAGTGAGTTGTTATTATGAAAAAAAGAGTTATTATTAAGTGAATCAGAATTACTCATAGTCATAATAATGTCCTATATCCACATCCTCCAGTACAGCTATGGCGTCTTCGCTCAGTATGGCGACAGAGCAGTATATTGAAAGAAGATAGTTTCCTATTCCCTTGTTATTAATGCCCATGAAACGGACTGAAAGTCCTCTGGACTGCTCGCCGGGGATACCTGTCTGATACAGGCCGATTACACCCTGCTTATTTTCACCGGTTCTGATAAGGAGGATATTGGTTTTACCCCGATTGTTCAAAGGCTTTTTCTTTCCGTCTACAAGCAGCTTGTCACATGGAACAATGGGAATCCCTCTCCAGGTAATGAATGGGGAACCGTATAGGTTTACTGTGGCAGGGGGAACCCCGCGGCGGGTACATTCCCGCCCGAAAGCAGCAATTGCGGCAGGATGTGCAAGAAAGAAGGAAGGCTCCTTCCAGACTTTTGCGATCAGTTCGTCCAGATCGTCGGGGGTAGGATATCCATTGCGGGACTTGATTCTTTGACCGGGCTCTATATTATTAAGAAGTCCATAATCTTCGCTGTTGATAATCAGGTACTCCTGCTTTTCTTTAATACTCTCCATGGCAAGTCTCAGCTGTTCCTTTACCTGGTCAAAGGGCCTGGAGTATATATCCGAGACTCTTGTTTCAATTTTTACAATTGAAGATACCGAAGTTAAGATATACTCCCTTGGATTTGGTTCATAGTCAATAAACCCCTCGGGTATATCATCACCGTTCTGCTTGGATATGAGTACATCCAGCAGATTCTCCCCGTCCTTGACCTTGTTGAGGCGGAAAATACCTGCCTTCAGCGGTTTCCAGCCCAGAAACCTGGAAAGCCACCGGGGTGTGATGGGCAAAAACTGGGGTGGTGTTTTCTCTACATGGGACAGCTGGTATGCACAATGGGAGGATAATGCGTCCGAGTGTATTTCTTTATGCGGCATTCGTATCTCCTTTGTTTATTATTTTTAAAATTTATTGTCCCGAATCCATGCCATTCTATTCACATAAAATATTTAGTCTAATTATTTTATTGACACAGAAAGATCTTACTCTTAAAATCTAAAATAAAACCTTTGAAAGCATTATGTATTTATATATATGTCCTATCAGACACGAAAGGAGTACAGAATATATGCCAATAAATATACCGAGCAATTTGCCTGCATATGAAACACTGCAAAAAGAGAATATCTTTGTGATGAGTGAAGACAGAGCAATGCACCAGGATATTCGTCCTCTGAGAATAGCAATTATGAATCTTATGCCTACAAAGGTAGTTACAGAGACCCAATTATTAAGGCTTATAGGTAATACTCCCCTTCAGGTTGATGTACAGCTTTTGCATCCGGGGTCTTATGAATCCAAGAACACTCCCCAGGAACATTTAAAC
>JAAYLX010000043.1 GCA_012521705.1 Clostridiaceae bacterium
ATTATCATAGATTCACTCATGGTGGAACACGCGCCGAACAAACCAAAATACGGGATATTCGCGTCCCTGAAGGCATAGCTTGCCGCCGTACACTGGTTCAACAAGTCCCCTGAAAGAATAAGATTGATGTCGGTCGCCGCTTTTCCGCTCTTCTCCAGAACTTTTATATAAGTATCCCTTAATATCCTTGATTCAGCTGCCTCAAAGGTTTTTTCCCCGGCATATTCATCGTCCACTATATCATCGAAATATCTGCCTAAAGGGCCGTCTCCTTCTTTTTTGCCCACTATGGCAGCACCAGCGATAATGATTGGTTGTTTGTCAATGACTATTGTCTGGGTTCCTAACCTCTTGGCCAATTCATATCACCTGCTTCCAGATAAAATATACGATTCCGGCTATGACCGAAGCGAATATTCCATATACAAGAACGGGTCCGGCAATTAGAAACATCTTGGCTCCCACGCCCATAATGTAGCCCTCTTTCTTATACTCCATGGCAGGAGAGACAATGGAGTTGGAAAAGCCGGTGATCGGCACCAACGCCCCGGCGCCTCCAAACTTGCTGATGTTGTCATATATGTTAATGCCGGTTAAAAACGCGCCAAGAAAGATCATGACTATACTGGTCACCGCTCCCTGGGTTTCCTTGTCGGCTCCCAGGCTTCCAACACACATCATGACAACTTGCCCTATTGCGCAAATTGTGCCGCCTGTGATGAATGCTGTTACCACGTTCCGGAGTTTGCGCGATTTTGGAGCTTTTTTCTCAACAAGTTGCTGATACTCGTGCTTTGTTAACTGTTTCTTCATTTCCAATGCGGACAACCGCCGGTGTCCCTCTCCTTTCCTTTGTATTTAGCAATATATATCTTATTCCGGCTATAACCTGACATGGTTTTTTTCATGAATTGATGCGTTTAAAACATAGGTTCCGCGGTTTTGACTGAAATTGTTGTTTCTCACAAAGATAAAATATAGAGCTGCAGCAAGAATAACAAGTAGAACAATAACGCCTACGGCCAGATATAAAGGTTTAATTTTCCTCATAATTTTTTCCATAAAAACACCCCGCATGATGAATTCCTGTTTTTTAGGTTTTCATCTATGCGGGGTTTTTATTCTTGACCCGATTTTGACAAAAATTAATAAATTATTGGTTTTCTTTTGCTTTCGTGGTTTGCAACTGAGGGATCTCGCTTATTATCATTGAGATCTTTCCATCTTCACAGGTTGTGTGAATGAAGCTTCCTTCATGTATTCTGCCTGTCAGGAACAGCTCGGAAAGTTCATCCTCAATATGGCGCTGGATTGCTTTTCTAAGTGGCCTTGCTCCGAATTTTGTATCAAATCCCTTTTCGAGCAGGAATTCTTTTGCCTTGTCGTCAAAACTAATGGTCATGCCTTTTTCACGCGTATCGCGGATAATATCTCCAAGCATGATATCAAGTATCTGCCTGAGTTGTTCACGTGTAAGTTCTTCAAACACAATTATTTCATCCACACGGTTCAAAAATTCTGGACGGAAGATTTCCCTGACTGCGTTATTAACTTTCTTCTCCAGGGCTTCATAACCTTCCTTGTTGAATCCGATGCCATTTGTCCTGAACCCGGTTCCGGCATTTGAGGTCATAATAAGGATTGTATTTTCAAAGTTTACTGTCCTCCCATGGCTGTCGGTAAGCCTTCCGTCTTCCATAATCTGCAACAGAATATTGAAGACATCCGGATGGGCTTTCTCTATTTCATCCATAAGAATAACCGAATAGGGTTTCCTTCTGACCTTTTCTGTAAGCTGTCCGCCCTGGTCAAATCCGACATATCCCGGAGGTGCGCCAATTATTTTGGACACTGTATGTTTTTCCATATATTCCGACATATCAAGCCTGATCATCGCATCATCGCTGCCGAAAAGTTCAGCGGCAAGAGTCTTGGCAAGCTCTGTCTTACCAACTCCGGTGGGGCCGACAAAGATAAAGCTTGAAGGCCTTTTCTTCCTTCTGAAGTCGGAACGTGTCCTTCTGATTGCCCTGGCAAGGCTGGTAACAGCTTTGTCCTGGCCTACCACACGCTGGTGGAGCCTGTCTTCAAGGTGTAAGAGTTTAGCGGCCTCTGTCTCAGTTATTGTCTGTACAGGTATTCCTGTCCAGTGTTCAATGACATAGGCAATATCGTCCACTGTTACATCCAGAGTGCCTACTTCTTCTTCAAGTTTACTTATCTGTTCCATCAAGCGGCATTCTTCAACCTTGTAATCAGCCGCCTTTTCGTAATCATCGTTGAGAGCGGCCTGCTCTTTGAGTTCCTGGATTCTTTTAAGCTCGTTTCTGAGGCTTTCAAGCTCCGCAGAACCGTGATTTTTGAGGTTTACCCTTGACCCGGCCTCGTCTATGACGTCTATGGCCTTGTCGGGCAGGAAACGGTCCTGGATGTAGCGGGACGACAATTTGACCGCCGCCTCAATTACTTCATCCGAAAGCCTTACCTGATGGAAATCCTCATAGTATTGTCTTATGCCCTTCAATATATCTATGGTCTCCTCAATTGTAGGCTCGTTCACCATTACAGGCTGGAACCTTCTTTCAAGGGCAGAATCCTTTTCAATGTGCTTACGGTAGTCTTCAAGGGTTGTGGCTCCGATAACCTGGATATCACCACGTGCCAAAGCCGGTTTCAGGATATTTGCGGCATTCATCGCACCGCCTTCTGCCTCTCCGGCGCCAACTATATTGTGAAGCTCGTCTATGACAAGAATAATATTCTTCTGGCTCTTTGCTTCTTCAATAATGGCCTTCATCCTTGCTTCAAACTGGCCCCTGAACTGGGTCCCGGCAACTATGGCCGCAAGGTCCAAAAGATATATTTCCTTGTCCAAAAGTTTTGCGGGTACTTTCTTTTCCACTATTCTGACAGCAAGTCCCTCGGCTATCGCTGTCTTACCCACGCCGGGCTCACCTATAAGAACAGGATTGTTTTTGGTTCTCCTGTTAAGTATCTGGATAACCCTTTCTATTTCCTTATCCCTTCCAACAATGCGGTCAATCTCACCATTAAGAGCCTTCTCATTGAGATTGGTGCCGAAATTGTTGAGATTCTTCCTCGGTGCTTTATTTGGCCTGGGTTCTTCTTTTTTTGTATTGTTCTTATTCCTGTCAGCAGCAGGATTTTTGTCAGGAGCCGGAATAAAGCCTGAGAATGCGTTGTTGAAGAAACGGAGCATTGAGTTCATGTCTTCCCCGGCCTTTTTTTCCTTGCCGTTTTCAGTATCGGTGTCAGATCCCGAAGGCAGGGCCTGGACCAGGTCCTCAAAACTCATATCCCCAAACATTTCGGACATCTGATTGTTAAGATTCTCCAGGTCTTCCGGGGTCATTCCGGACTGAAGAATCATCTGTTGGATAGGTGCGAGGCCCTGTTTCTGGGCACAGCTCATACAAAGCCCCATTGGTTCAGCTTTACCATCTATAACACGCGTTATGAAAACTACCGCGACATTCTCTTTGCATATTGAACATTTCATCATCTATATATCATCTCCTCCCCCCATAATTATAACACAGGTACAGGGTAGTACAAAGGCTGAGTTTGTCCTTCCCTTACCTTTAATTTCTGGAAAAACCGGCGTATGCCGGTAACATATATATTATTATAGTTTTTTTGTCACGGTTATGATATTGCCCGAAGAATCAAATTTCATACAGTCACAAAGGTTCTGTATAATGCATAATCCTCTTCCGGACTCGTCCATTGACATGGGATCACATTCGTTCTCTCTTGATTTTAAAATCATTGTATTAAGGGCATCAAATCCGTATCCCTGATCCTTGACGCTGATGCCAAGCACATTATCCTTCAGCCATACTTTAACATCTATTTTTTTATTGTTGTCACAATCGTTTCCGTGTTTTATTGCATTTTGCAATAGTTCGCTTAAAATTACCTTAATATCAAAATACTGCTCTTTATTCAGGGTAGAAAACATCTGAAGCATCTTAAGGATTTTGCCGATTTCGTGGCAAGCCTTGTTTGCATCACTTTCAATTGCTCCGCTATAGACTTCCCTTCCCCTGCTTTTAATTGATTCCATTGTATTTGCACCCTCCAAACCAATGCATCCACAACAAAGATTATTACCCCCTACTTAATATATACCCTCTAATCACTTTTTTAATAGCAATCTGAATTTTTCTATAGTCTTTTTCTCAAGCCTTGATATGTACATCTGTGAAACGTTGAACCTTTTTGCTATCTCTTTCTGGGTCATGTTTTCAAAAAACCTCAGCTTGATAAATTCTTTCTCAGATTCATTAAAGTTTTCCATGGCCTTCATCAGAAAATCTCTGTTGTTGATTTTTTCGAAGGTGTCATCATCTTCTCCGATGGTTTCATGAAGTTCCAGATTATCCTCATCGAATACCGACTGATCAAAGGACTGAATATTATATACGTTCCAGGACTCTATTATTTCCAGGACATTTTCAGCTTTCATATTCAGGTAATCCGCAATTTCATCTATGCGGGGAGCGCGTTTGTTCTGCTGAATCAGAAATTCCCTCGCCTGGTTCACCTTTTGATAAACTTCATATATCCGCCTGGGAATGCGTATTACCGAGGCCTTGTCCCTGAAGTAGCGCTTTATTTCCCCGATTATTGTGGGAGTGGCAAAACTGACAAATTTAACCCTTTCAAAAACATTGAAACGCTCAACTGCATTAATAAGCGCGATACATGCTACCTGGTAAATATCTTCATAGTCTACGCCGCGGTTTACAAACTTTTTAGAAAGAATCTCAGGTAAATGCATGTACCTTCGCACTATCTCGTTTCGTATATTTATATCACGGGTCTGGCAATATTCATAAAAAAGCTCTTTTTCGGTTTTATCTCTGTATTTCAAAGCTTCAGGTAATAACTTTCTCATCTCAAACTGCCTTTCCAAGCTTCTTTACCATAGTCAAAATGTTTTGGCCATTTTTCTGCATATCAATTTCATCCATCAGTGAGTTCACAATAGCCAGTGAAAGGCTATCTTCATCACCGTCAAAAATATCTGAGACAGTATTATCTGAAAGTAAGAATTTTATAGTAAGGCCATCGCTGATATTTTCAAACAAAATAGCAATTTCTTCAGCTTCGGGCTGTTTTTCAATAATCTTCCCCAGGACCTCAGAAATAGAAACTTTTATATCTTCAATCGCATCAAAATCAAAGCCAATTTTACTGGCTATTCCTGAAGCAGTCAGTCTGGCAGTGCTTACGTATTCAGCCTTTACAGGAATCTTGAGTGTAACGGTTTCCGGCAGTTTCATGATTGACTCTCCTCCATAACAAACACCTTGTCCAGACCTGTAATTCTGAATAGTTTTTTCACTGTACTTCCGGCATTTTTAATAACGATATCATGACCATGCCCCTTAATCCTTTTAAGAGCACCAACAAGTATCCCAAGGCCCATGCTGTCTATGTACTCAAGATTTGTAAAATCAAGAACAACATCTGCCGGTACATCTCCAATGGCCGAATAGAGTTTCTCTTTAAAGTCCGGAGCCGAGCAAATATCTATCTCGCCTGAAACCACTATCGTATAGTTTCCGTTCCCGTTATTAATAACTGATAATTCATACATACAGACCCCTCCCGGCATTATTTTACCATTAATTTAACAAATTCAACAGCTTTCTCTGTTTCCTTGCCTGAACGTGCAAAAGATGCAATTATTCTGTCGCCTGAAAGCCCTGCTTCTTTAAGGATTTCGCTGTCGGTCACGTCAAGGCCGTATAATGCAGGTATTAAGCTTGAGCCATCGTTTAACTTCACTTCCACTATAAGGTCCTCATAATCTTCTTTATGTACACCCAGCCTTTCAAGGCTTCCCAACAGCTCCTCAACCGGTATAAAGGCCCCCTGCACGGCAAGGCTTCTGTAACATTCTTCGTCCATAATAAAAATATCGTTGTCCCCCGCCGTAACCTCGGTCACGAATTTTACCTGCATTGCGGCCTGAAGCTGCGGGTCTTTTGCTCCCATGTAAACATTCTGGACCAGAGCTTCAGAAACACCATCCATCTCATTTTCAATACGTTCTTCAAGTAGTTCTGTATCAGGGAGGAGCAGATTTCCTGTTACAATTACTTTCAGATCGGGTTCCACTCGTGTTGTCAGAGATACTATGGTGTATATGACTGCCACAATTACAATCAGGGCTATTGCAACATGCCATTTATAGTAATAGAAGAAATTCCCGGCTTTCTCCTCATCAATTTTAAGAAGTCTGAACAGGGGGTTGGGATGCTGCTTTCTTAATTGTTTCTTTTTTTCTTCTTCAGGATCATACACGGATATTCCGCTTGCAATTTTATAGGCCTTGTCAATATCTTCAAGGGTATACCCCTTCTCGTCCTTTTCTGTCTGCCTGTATTTTTTTAAGAGAACATTCATCCTTCTGTTTATCTCTTCGGGTGTGGCACCCTCTTCCAACCCCAAAATTTCCAAGGCAGTTTTTCTGTCCATACAACCACCCCCGCTCAAGAACAGCCATTTTAATCTTTAATGGGTTTCATTGTCGGGAAGAGGAGAACATCCCTTATTGAGTATGAGTCGGTGAGCAGCATAACCAGACGGTCTATTCCTATACCTAAACCGCCCGTAGGTGGAAGACCATGTTCAAGGGCTGTAACGAAATCATCATCCATCATATTGGCTTCCTCATCGCCCGCCTCACGTTTTCTTACCTGGTCAAGGAAACGTTCTTTCTGGTCAATAGGATCATTGAGCTCGGAGTATGCATTACCGAATTCACGCCCTGTAATAAACAATTCGAATCTCTCTGTAAGTTCAGGCTGGTCAGGTTTACGTTTTGTAAGGGGCGAAACCTCAACAGGGTAGTCAATAATGAATGTAGGCTGGATTAAATTCTGTTCTGCAAACTCCTCGAAGAACAGATTCAATACTTCACCTTTAGTAGGTTTACCTTCTATTGTAAGCCCTTTTTCTTTGGCTGCTTTTATAGCTTCCTCGTCGGTTTTTATATTATTGAAATCAACATCGGCATATTTCTTGACCGCCTCAACCATGGTCAGTCTTGGCCAGGGTGGAGTAAGATCGATTTCGGTTCCCTGATAGCTAATTTTAGTAGTACCCAAAACCTCCTGGGCAACTGAAGAAATCATGCTTTCGGCAAGGTCCATCATGCCGTGATAGTCAGTGTAGGCCTGGTATACTTCCATCATTGTAAACTCAGGATTGTGCTTTATGGACATTCCTTCATTTCTGAACATGCGTCCAAGTTCATAAACCCTTTCCAGTCCTCCGACTATAAGCCTCTTTAAATAGAGTTCAGGAGCTATTCTGAGATACATATCTATATCAAGGGTGTTGTGATGGGTAATGAACGGCCTTGCCGCAGCTCCGCCCGGGATGGTATTCAGTATGGGAGTTTCCACTTCTAAAAATCCCCTGTTGTCAAGAAATCTTCTGATGGCGGAAATAATTTTGCTTCTTATCATGAAAGTCTTTCTTACTTCGGGGTTAACAATCAAATCAAGATAACGCTGGCGGTAGCGGGTATCGGGGTCCTTAAGGCCATGGAATTTTTCAGGCAGCGGTCTTAAAGATTTGGAGAGCAGGGTATAGCTTGTTACGTGAACGGATATCTCACCCATTTTGGTTCTGAAGACATAACCCTTTACTCCTATAATGTCTCCCAGATCAAGCTTTTTAAAGTTTTCATATTCTTCAGCGCCTATATCATTTATCCTGACATAGAGCTGTATCTTGCCGTCCCTGTCCTGAAGGTCGCAGAAAGAGGATTTACCCATTCCGCGTTTACTCATGAGCCTTCCTGCCAGTGATACATCCTTGCCCTCAAATTCTTCGAAATTCTCAATTATTTCTGCTGTATGATGGGTCACATCGTATTTTACTATCTTAAATGGGTCCTGACCCGCGTTCTGAAGGTCTTTAAGCTTCTCCCGCCTTACCAGCAGAATTTCATTCAGATCTAACTCCTCAGTATTCTTGAGTTCATTATTATTGATTTCATTATTGTTTGACATATTAACCTCCCACAAATAGGCTTCATTGCATAGTATATTTTACCATAAGCTTTGAATAATAATATGCAAAATTAAAAACAGCTTACATATACAATGTAAACTGTTTATATAAGAAAATATTATACATTAATTTGGTTCCAGGGACAAGTTTATCACTTGTTTATTTCAACTATCTTATACCTTTTTTTGCCCCCTGGAGTAAGAATCTCCACGGTTTCACCGACTTTACGCCCCATAAGCGCGCTTCCCACCGGTGACTCGTTTGAAATTCTCGCCAAAAGCGGATTTGCTTCTGTTGAACCTACAATCTGATATTCATATTCTTCTTTTGAATCAAGCTCCAGGATTTTGACTTTTGTACCCAGATTTACTACTGCGGTATCAACTTCGTCCTCATCTATAACGGTTGCATTCTTCAGCATGTTTTCAAGCTGCATGATTCTCATCTCGTTCTGGGCCTGCTCATTTTTTGCTTCGTCATATTCTGAATTCTCAGATATATCTCCAAAAGCAAGTGCTTGTTTAATTCTTTCTGCTATCTCTTTTCTCTTTTCACCTTTCAGGTATTTAAGCTCCTCTTCAAGCTTCCTCAGACCTTCGTAAGTAAGCAAAATTTCCTTATTGCTCATTTTACTCTCCCCTTTTTTATCCGGCACGAAGCCCAGATTATCTGATACCTTTTTTAGCATTACGTTACATTATAGAGCACGCTGATGATTAATGTCAAGTTATAAAAGTCAATACCGTTCCAAGTCGTAAGGATGTTTCCGCAAGATTCATATTCCACATATTAGCACACATGGCAATTACAGCGCTTTCCACATATCCTGCCTTCCATCCCTCAAGAATACTGAAACCTATTTTTCTCCTGATTCTTTCTGAAAATTCAATCACTATGCTGAATATTTTTCTATTTTTTGTATCAACAATTTTCATCGCTCCCAAATCCACAATTATTCCATCATATTTCCGGGGCAGTATGTCAAAGCTCTTGTGGTCGTCAGGAAAACGTATCCATATCGCACTCCTCCCCAAAACCTCAGCGTCGTTGGTTATATGTACCGGTATTCCTGTTTCCTCAAAAGCCTGTTCTGCCTCGGCAGGTGCAACACTGTCCATGGGCAGAAGGAGGTTTAATACCTTTACTTTTGTAATAAGGCTGGATATGGCATATTCCAGATAAGGGGAATTGCCTGTAACCGTAACCTCACGGTCCTCCAAATTTCCTACACCCCTTATTATATTCAATAATTCCGGAAAGCGTTTTAATGCAACTTTCCGTATTACCTCTTCAAATTCATAATTGGGAAGGCCGCAAAGCCCGTTTATTTTGGGATGTTCCAAAAGCGGTAAGGCTCCTTCTTTTTCAAAGGCCAATCTGATTCTGGACCTCATTTTCCTGCGGCAGCGCTCGCTGATTTTTTCCGGGTTGTCAAAGGGCACCGAGCATATCACAAGGCTTAAATCTTCCAGAATGTCCGCTCTTGATACCTCGACACCCGAAGATGAGGAAAAAAACGACCGTATCTTGTCCATCAGTCCCGGAGGTTTGGTATACTCCTTTTTCTGGAGATTTGAAGGTATGATAACTCCAATGTTCATTTTCTCTCCCGGGAGTAAAGTGAATCCTGATAACATAATACGGTCATGCCCCTGTAAAGATAACCTCATAATTTCAGGTAAGAAACAATCTGCCCCAGGGAGTACAAAAGAGCAGCCCTGAGGAAATTGCAGGACTGCTCCATAATAATATTTCTATATTATTAAGTTCTCAGGCTGTAATTAGGCGCTTCTTTTGTAATGCTGATGTCATGCGGGTGACTTTCTTTAAGGCCTGCATTGGTAATGCGCATGAATTTGGAGTTGTTTATAAGCTCTTCTATATTCCTTGTGCCGCAATACCCCATTGCATGCTTAAGGCCTTCAACAAGCTGGAATACTGTCTCGGACAGGGGGCCTTTAAAGGGAACACGTCCTTCAACTCCTTCAGGAACAAGTTTTGTTGTGCCTTCCTGGAAATACCTGTCCTGGCTTCCTTTCTGCATGGCTGCCAATGATCCCATTCCTCTGTAGACCTTGAACCTTCTGCCCTGATAAATCTCAGATTCTCCGGGGCTTTCTTCAGTACCCGCAAACAGATTTCCTATCATGACAGTGTGAGCGCCTGCTGCTATTGCTTTCGGAATATCGCCGCTGTACTTAATTCCACCGTCGGCAATTATTCTTACATTATGTTTCCTGGCTTCGATGCTGCAATCGTTGATAGCTGTAATCTGCGGCACACCGACACCGGTAACAACACGGGTTGTACATATTGAACCAGGGCCTATACCCACTTTAACCGCGTCAGCACCTGCCTTTGCAAGGTCCCTTACGCCTTCCGCGGTGGCTACATTGCCGGCTATAAGCTGAATATCAGGGAATGCGCTCTTAATTTTCTTAACCGCTTCAATGATATTCTTTGAATGACCGTGGGCAGAGTCAAGAACCAGAACATCAACCTTGGCCTTTATAAGGGCCTGCGCTCTGTCCATCATGTCGGAGGTAACGCCTATGGCGGCACCTACCAAAAGTCTTCCGTTTTCGTCCTTTGCCGAATTCGGATACTGGATTGTCTTTTCAATATCTTTTATAGTAATAAGTCCTTTTAAATACCCATGCTCATCAACAAGGGGAAGTTTCTCGATTTTGTGCTTGCGAAGAATTTCCTTGGCCTTGTTCAGGTCAGTTCCCACAGGAGCAGTAACCAGGTTCTCCTTGGTCATTACATCGCCTATCTTCTGGCTGTAATCAGTGAGGAATCTCATATCCCTGTTGGTCAGGATTCCTACCAGTTTACCGTTCTCGGTGATGGGAACGCCGGAAATTCTGTATTTTGCCATAAGTTCTTCGGCGTCTGCTATTGTGTGCTCGGGTGAGAGATAAAAAGGATCTACAATAACCCCGTGCTCTGATCTTTTTACCCGATCGACTTCTGTGGCCTGTTGTTCAATTGACATATTCTTATGGATAATTCCGATACCGCCTTCCCTTGCTATGGCAATGGCAAGTCTGGATTCAGTGACCGTATCCATGGCCGCGCTAAGGAGCGGTATATTAAGTTTTATTTTGTTGGTCAAATACGTGGACACATCTATATCCCTGGGAAGTATATCTGAATACTGCGGAACCAACAGCACGTCATCAAATGTCAACCCGATTCTTCCATATCTGTCATCCATAATCCTACCTCCGCTATTCCAGGATTTTTTCTTTTATAAATCAACAATTCAATGAATTTTGTAAAAATATTATACCCATTATACTTAAAAGGATTTTAAAAATCAATTTACTATTTAAATCATTTGTTGTACCTGCTCATGGCAGTTTCAACCGATGAACAGACAATTGTGACAGCGGCAAGAGCCGCGTTTTCAATGGCCTCATTGATAATTTTTCTCTCTTCGGGAATAAACCTGCTCAGGACAAAATCAGCGAGATCAAAGTTCTCGGGCGGCTTTCCTATACCTATCCTGATTCGTGGAAAATCGTCTGTTTTAATATGTGAAATAATTGAACGCATACCGTTATGGGTACCGGCGCTGCCCTTGGTTCTGATTCTTAGCCTTCCCACGTCCAGGTCAATATCATCGTAGATTACAATAAGATTCCGGGAAGGGATTTTGTAATAATCAAGTATTTCCTTTATGGCTTCGCCGCTGTTGTTCATGTAAGTCTGGGGTTTTACAAGCATGCATTTTTGACCCTGTATAATTCCCTCAGCGACCATGGATTTATGCTTGAACTTAAAATTGGTCAATCTGTATTTGGCCGCCAAAAAGTCTATTGTGTCAAACCCCATATTATGGCGGGTACCTTCATACTGGGGGCCCATATTTCCCAATCCGGCAAGTACGAACATAAAAACCTCCGTTATAAAACAAAAGCGGATAAAGAACACTTGCCCAATATCCGCGCAGTTTTTGTGAATTTGTAAAGAAGCAGTTTATTGCTGAGTAAACAATGTAGATATTGAGATATCTCCATAAATTCTTTCTATTGCCTCAGCAAATACTTCGGCTACTGAAAGCTGGGTAATTTTGTTAATTCTCTTTTCCTTCGTCAGCGGAACTGTATTCAGGGTAACCAGTTCCTTGATGCATGATGTCCTGATTCTGTCTATTGCGGGACCTGACAATACCCCGTGGGTACAGCAGGCATATATCTCAGTGGCGCCTATGTCCGCCAGAGCGCTTGCGGCATTCACGATTGTGCCGCCGGTATCTATCATATCATCAACAAGGATTGCCCTCTTGCCCCTTACATCTCCGATAATATTCATAATTTCACACACATTGGCCTTGGGACGGCGTTTATCGATAATTGCCAGAGGCACGTCAAGCTTTTCTGCAAATTTTCTCGATCTTCCAACGCTTCCGATGTCCGGGGATACAACAACTACGTCGTCAAGTTTATTGTTGAACTTTTTCATAAAATATTGAGCTAAAATAGGAGCACCATGCAAATGGTCAAGGGGGATATCAAAGAAGCCCTGGAGCTGTGGCGCATGGAGATCCATTGTAAGAACCCTGTCCGCTCCCGCAGTGGTTATAAGGTTGGCCACCAGTTTGGCTGAAATAGGATCCCTGGCCTTTGCCTTTCTGTCCTGACGGGCATAACCGAAATATGGCATAACCGCGGTAATACGTCCGGCTGAAGCACGTTTCAGTGCATCAATCAATATCAGCAACTCAACCAGGTTGTCGTTGACCGGAGTGCAGGTGGACTGGATGATAAATACGTCCGAGCCTCTTACTACTTCGTAAATAGAAATTGCAATCTCCCCATCCGAGAATTTGGAGACTGTGGACGCGCCTAAAGGCAATCCTACCTTTGCAGCAATTTCTTCAGCCAGCTCTTTGTTTGAGTTGCCTGCAAAAATTTTTATGTCCTTTCCGTGAAGATTCATTTTACTAAACACCCTCCAAAAAATTATCCATACAAATCATTTCTTATCAAGACCTTTTCTTTTAACCCAATTCTCTATAATCGTCTGCCTGCTTCTTGCAATAGCAAGAGCGTATTCCGGGACTTCCTCTGTAATCGTCGAGCCAGCCGCAATATAAGCATATTCCTTAACTGTGACGGGTGAAACAAGATTTACGTTGCAGCCAATGAATGCGTGGTCGCAAACTGTTGTCCTGTGCTTCTTTCTGCCGTCATAATTAACCAGGACGCTTCCGCATCCGAAATTAACGAATTTACCCACATCCGCGTCTCCAACGTATGAAAGATGGGGTACTTTTGTGTTGTCTCCAATTATAGAGTTTTTAACCTCAACAAAATCACCGATTTTTATATTATTGCCAATATCACAATTTGGTCTGATGTAGGCAAAGGGCCCTACTGTGGTATTATCACCTATTCGGGACTCAATCATGACAGAATTCATAAATTTGACATTATCGCCCAACCTGCTGTTTTGAATTCTGGCATAAGGCCCAATTTCACAGTTCTCCCCTATATATGTATCCCCTTCAAGAATTGTGCCGGGGTTAATTACCGTGTTGCGTCCGATTTTCACATTTTTGTGTATGATGCTTGTGTCGGGCAAATGAAAAACAACGCCGTTTTCCATATGGCTTCTGATAATTCTTTTGCGAATGATTTCTTCAGCCTCATTTAGAGAGACGCTGTCATGAACTCTTATAAGTTCTGAGCTGTCGGATGCTTTATAGATGTTGATACTGAAAGAGTCCAGTGCATTTTCGATTGCGCTTCCAGGAGTATTATTTTCTGAATTGTGCTGAGAAAAAATGGAAAGAAAAGTGTCTATATTTAAGTAATAAATACCTGAGTTAGAATCTGAGTTGTAAGAAGTAAGAACGGTTATTTGTTTGTCCCCTGAAATATGGTTATTAAAAGCATCTTTAAGTGTTTCTCCGGATATGGCCGGAAGATTTGCACCTATAATAAGAAGTACATGCTTGTTTTTATTTATGGATATCTGGTTGTTTAATATTTCTGTGACACTCTTTACTGTGGTGATTTTGAGATTTGTATCGGAAATTTGGTTCGATTCATCCGGCATATTATTATATACCATTATTATCGAATCTGTACCAATTTGTTTAACTGCATCTGTAATATATGTCAAACAGGGCGCTCCGCAGATTTCATAACCCGGCTCAGGCCCATATTTATTACTTGCATTACTTTCATCAGCAAGGATTATAGTGACCAGTTCCTGCATTATTAGTCTGTCCTCCTATCATAAAACATTCTCTCATTTTTGTCTTAGTAATGCAATTGTTAAATTAGACATTTTTCTATAAATAACGAGTCTTTATCTATAGCAACTGCATATCTATAACAGCTGCAAAAGTTTATTAATATACGGATAATTATAATTTAATAAGCAATTAGTATAAAGTCAGTTGAGTTGTTGAATCAAATACAGCATTATGTTCTTAGTCCAGATTTTAACATATAGAATATAATATTTCTATGCCACATAAGCAATTCCCAAAAATTTTAATTTATAGCTATAAAGTATAGTGAATAACAACATAATTATTATATATAAATTTTTCTTGTTTTTGAAACTTTTTCTAATTAATTGCTATCATATATAATAAAATAATTTTTAAAAAGGAGTGTTTTACTATGTTAAAGAAAAAAGCTTTAATTTCTATTGGTATATGCGTAGTACTATGCGTATATCTTACTTTATCTGCATTTGCTGCATCAAGCACAAGTTGGGATTATGGTTCATCCTATAAAGATCAGTATGGTAGCTATGTGCCATATAAAGGTCGTGCAGGCTATATTCTTACAGGTAACTCAACAACCAAATATTTAACATTCTATAGTTATATGTATTTTAATCAGACTGTAGTTAATTCAATTAAAAATTATATGAATCAGGGCCTTTACTTCACTTGGGATGTTTCTAATATAAATGATTATGATAGAACAATAACTGCTACCGGATGGTATTCTACCAACTTACCTAATCCCAAATTTGATTGTGAAGATGATCCATTTCCATTTGGAAACGGTTTCAAAGATGAAACAGAAGTAACTGCTCTATCTTTGGTAGAACCAAATAAAGAGTACTATTACATGGTAGACTTTGAGGATAAAAGAGATGGCACATCAGGTGGTACTGTAGAAAATAGGGCATGTTTAAGCGAAAAGAATCCTCTTACTGGTGAATATAATACAATATGGTATTCCAGCCGTGCTCAAGCTACACTTACTTATGGTAAAAATTTCGGTCAATACTCAATAATCAATAATATTAATAACGACACTATAAAATCATCTGAATTAAATGATGCGAAAATTGCTTTAGAAAAAAATAAATCTCAAATACTTGATTTGTATAGGTCTATTGATACTTCATCTTTGAGTAGCTTGAAGGAATATAAAAATAAAGTATTATCAAATCAAAAAATTTATAAAGAAAATAAAAAAGATAATGTTTTAGCAACTATAACTTTTAATTACCCAATAAGCATAGATGTATTTGCCGATTTTGTTAATAAATATGATATAAAAGTTAACCAATTTTCAATCAGAGCAATTAATCAAATTGGAGACAGAGTTACAATTTCTGGTAAACCCGGCGAAAACGAAGTAGTCCCGGAAAATATTTTAAATTCAATGCTTGATAAATCGAAAGCAGAATTTAAAGGTATTATTGACTGCTATGTTGAATTAGATTCTGCATACTTAGATAAAATAAATGATAATGAAAAGAATGTATTTTTAGTTGATACCTCAGCTGATAATATGTTTATAACAAATGAAAATAAAAAGCATATTCCATCCTTATATTGGTTTTTGGAAAATACGTCAATAAAATATAAAGGAGGGGAATTATTTAATGAAGAAATTTAATGTTTTATCTTTTATTCTGATTGTATTAGGAGTTGTATTTATAATAGCAAGTAGATATATATCAATAAAATATAACCAATTAATAGATTTGGCAGGTTTTATAATAATATTAATTGGTTTATGTTTCATTAAAATAAAGAAAAACTATACTATTCTCTATGGGTTATTATACATAGGTCTATTTATAGTAAATCTATGTGTTGAGTACAGTATGTTAAACAAGATAAAAGATGGATTAACTGTACCGTTTTATGAATTTACTTTTGATAACATTAATTATTTAACTATTTTATTATTATTGATGTACATTACAATTCCCCTCATGCTCAATATAATCAAAAAAAACTCATGTCAGTTAAATACAAATAAATAAAAAGTTAGCAGGCGTTCGGATAAGTAGAAACGCCTGCTTTTTTTATAATTTCTATCTAAGAACTTAGGATAAAATAAAAAGGCACCTATCTTAACGAAGGCGCCCTTGTTGGTGCAAGAAAATACAGCTATGTATTATTCTTTGCTCATTGTACCTGCTGCTTCTTCCTCAGCCAGCATGGTCTGGTATTTTTCCAGAATGGCGTTCTGGATCTTGTTCCTAGCCTCAGCATTAATTGGGTGCGCAATGTCTCTGAACTCGCCTGCAGGAGTCTTGCGACTTGGCATTGCAATAAAAAGACCACCCTGACTCTCAATGATTTTGATGTCATGGACAACAAACTCATTGTCAAAGGTTACTGAAACAACAGCCTTCATTTTGCTTTCCGCTTCTACCTTGCGAATTCTAATGTCTGTAATCTCCATTAAAGCAGCCCACCTTCCGATAATCCATTGTAGTTTTTTGTATGTTATTATAAATTCGCCAAATATTCCAAAATTCCTTCTTTATCCAAAAAAAAATTTATACATTTTATATTGATTGGGAAAAATTCAGCTCAGGAGTATTAAATTATAAAGTATATCAATACTTTTAATGTAAAGCTTTTTAATAGTAAATACAATCCTCCCGCAAAAACAGGTTATTATTTTAAGGGGGAATCAACAAATATTGTTAATATGTTTTGATATGATGTATAATCTAAGCGAAAACTTAATTGGAGAGTTGTAAATGGGACAAATCTTAACTTTGAACAGCAATAACCTGAAAATCCACATGATAGGTATCGGCGGAATAAGCATGAGCGGCCTCGCAGAAATACTCATGCATAAGAACGTAACAATTACAGGTTCAGATATAAATGATTCGGAAATAATCCAACATCTTAGAAACAAAGGCGCTGTAATATATAATAACCATGACGCAGAAAATATTAGGGACCAGAATTTGGTGGTTTACACAGCAGCAGTTTCCCAGGATAATCCTGAGATTGTCAAGGCAAAGAAGCTCGGTATTCCGGTTATTGAGAGGGCAGATCTTCTTGGAGCAATAATGGACCAGTTCAGTGAGAGTATTGCCGTATCAGGTACACATGGCAAAACTACAACAACTTCCATGATCTCTTCCATAGCCCTTGAGGCAGGAAAGGACCCCACAATCCACGTGGGAGGCATCCTTGACTTGATCGGAGGAAACACCCGTATCGGAAACAGCCAGTGCTTTATTGCCGAGGCTTGCGAATACAAGAACAGTTTTCTGAAGTTCCGTCCGTATCTGGCGGTTTTACTCAACATTGATTCCGACCACCTGGATTTTTTCCGGAATATTGATCATATAAGAAGCTCTTTTGAGGCATTTTTAGGCAATGTCAGAAATCCCGGGTACATTGTCCTCAACATGGACGATCCGCAGACAAAAACCCTTTCCAAAGGCCTTAGCCGTTCCTTTATCTCTTACGGAATCCATAGTGCCGGGACTGACTGGACAGCGGACGATATAACTATTAAAGAAGGATATTCCAGTTTCAAAGTTATTTACAGAAACTCTCTCTGGGGACAAATAACCCTTGGCGTGCCGGGCGCACATAATATTTCCAACGCCCTGGCTGCAATTGCGGCCTGCCACGCAATCTGCATTCCCAAGGATGCAATTGTAAGAGGACTTGAGAAATTCACCGGAGCAAAGCGCCGTCTGGAGGACAAAGGCACGGTCAACGGAGTAAGGGTTATGGATGATTACGCACATCATCCCACTGAAATACAGGCTACATTGAATGCCGCAAGGTCCCTGACTGTCGGCAAACTCATTTGCGTCTTCCAGCCCCATACCTATACCCGGACCTATGAGCTCCTTGATGATTTTTCCCGCGCATTTGCCCTGTGTGACACGGTTATTGTGACAGATATTTATGCCGCCCGTGAAAAAGACACCGGAATTATTAATTCCAGGACACTTACCGACAGGATAAATGTCAATTCTGGCAACGCTGTTTATTTATCAACTTTTGAGGAAGTTATAAACTATCTGTCCGAGAATACAAACCAGGGGGACCTTGTTCTTACCATGGGAGCAGGGACCATTTACAGAGCAGGAGAAATGTTCCTTGCAACTCACAAGGAATGCAGCCTACCATAGTCTGGTGGTAAGGACTGTCATGTCATCATGATTTCCTTCCGAGCGGGCTACTGCCTCCTGCAAAATCAAATCAGCCAGGTGTTGCGCATTTACGGTATCGGTATTCTGGATGAATCTCTGCAAAGGAGTAATTTCGCCATCTTCTGAAAAGGCCTCAATTATGCCGTCGGAGACCATGATGACCATGTCTCCTTTTTTCATGGAAGTACAGCTGTAATGCGGCGTATTTTCTTCATCCATGCGTTTTCCGTGGCTGAAGACCGATACTCCTTCCTGACCGGTGACAAATGACGGTGCGGCGTCATACTTGTAGAAAGATACATCACCAGTATATAAATCAATAGCGCATATATCCATGGTGGCAAGTCTTTCATTTTCGCCCCTGAGATCCAGGTAGAGGTTCAGAAGCCTTATTGCCTGCCCCAGTTCAATTCCGTCTGAAACAAGGTTCTCCAGCATTTGTATTGCCGTTCTGCTGTATTTTTCAGCAAGGCTGCCCGACCCCGCTCCATCACTTATGGCACTGATATGATAACCTTCCCTTGAGATAAAGAATGTATAAGTATCACCTGAAATCTCCTTTCCGGTTCTGCTTACCCTTGCTATTCCGGTCACTGTTTTATAACGGGGCTGTTTCATGTACCTGATTACAGAATACCCCATCATATCCCTTCTGTTTTCCCCTGCGCGCACAAACCTGCTGCTTAATATGCTCTCAACTATTTCATCAATTTCAGAGGGATTTACTTTATGCCTTGATTCAAGCACCACGTCAAGATATGGTCTGGTATCCTGTTTTTTGTTGTACCTCACAGTGGTCACAGGTATCTTGCTTGATGCAGCCATACCAAGAACGGCGTCTTCAATTTCACGGTCGCGCACCGACATATCAAGCATTGAGCGTGCGGCAGCCAGAATATTTCCCGAAATCAGAGCCACCTGCCTGGCAAGAAGCATACGGCTTTCGCTTATTTTCTCCTTCCAGATGCTTTCGGTTTTATACAGTGAATAGGCTGTGCCAAGATTTTCAAAGAATTTATTGTATTTGGGACAGGACTTTTTGAACCATGCCGGAACTTCAAATTGTCCGTATTCATCAGTCTTAAGGCCCGATATCGCGTTTTCCACCAGCTTGTATGTCTTTACAAAGTTCATTTTCCAGCACCTTACCGAAAAACTGCACTGGGAACATACTCTTTCTGCGGTCATCTCGGCTATCCATTCTGTGCCCGATTTTGCTTCTTCCTCCTCCAAAACGGTTTCTTCAATATTCCTTGAAACCCGTGATAATGCCCTGCTCAGAAGCAACAATTTGTCCGCTGCTTCATGTATCTGACCGTACTCGTTGGAGCCCTGTGGCCGGGGATTGTATTTTATTCCTGTCAGCTTATTTCCAAGATAATTAATTATGGGGGAGGGCATTACCAGGAACAGGACCCCGGCTGCAAGGGACTCATAATATATGACAGTAAGATTGTTGGACAAAGATGACAACCCTGAAAAGAAGATCGTAACAATAAGCCACATTGTCGCGTTCAGGGTTTTTGACTTGTCGGAAATTCCGGATGCAGCTCCTGCCAGGGCAAGCATTCCTGGAATTTGCAAAGAAGACGGAATATCATAGAAGGCTATGACTATGCCTATGAGCGCGCCTGCCAGTGCTCCTCTGGCACTTCCCTTGTGTCTTGCAATTAAAATCACAGCTATTCCTGCCAGAATAAAACCTGTTTCGAGGTTCAATATTTTTATTCCTTTAAGACTAATAATAAGACAGCTTAAAAGGACAGATTTGGAGAAAAACACTTTTTCAGGGGCTGATGCTTTATTCTGAGTATTTCTGAAGGATTCCATGGCAGGGGCCAAAATGGCTGCAAGAGAAAAAACAAGAGCTGCGCATAAAACAGAGACAACAAAATCATATAGATGTATCCCCTGTGCCATTCCCCTGATAATACCGGTAAAAAACACCACAACTGACATTAATACTGCCCGGCTGTAATCTGTTTCGTTCTTGTTTCCAAGCCTGAAAATAAGATGAGAGAAGGCTTCAAACAACAATAAGGCAAGGGTTTGTCTGGCAGTTTCAAAGTAATTTGAAAACAGGGCATTGCCCAGGGTTATGGTAATAATTGCAGCAACTTTGGACATCCGGGTAAACCTTGCAGAAACATAGAGTGCTGTGGCAAAAGGTTTAATGACGCCAAAGAAATTGGCTCTTGAAAAGATGAAACATATTATAAACGAAACCACCTGGTTAAAAGATATCTCGGACACATATCCAAGGAGTTGTTTGAAGATCTTTTTCCCATCCTTAAGTACAGTAATATTTTCCATTAGTATTCCTCCGACTTCATCTTTTGCATAAAGGGGTACAAACAGCCCAGATTCATTATATGCCGCACCCCTTGCAAATAGACTTATTCCCGCGGAGGAAGGGAAATAAGAAAATAGGTTTTGAATTTACAAAGAATGCCCTTTTCCAAGAAAGTTCTTCTGTTACTGATTAAATTATTTAATAGTATTTAAGAATAGTAAAAGACTCCCGGGAAATTTGCTCATAAAAAACTGTATTAACCAACTTGTTGACTGGTTAATACAGTGTAGCGTCAATTGAACTGTTTTCCGTTATCTCATTAATTCTCCCAAATCGATTTTGTCAGCATCCTCTTCGATGATTGCGGCAAGGTCTTCATTGGAGACTGTTTCATAAGTTGCAAGCCTGTCGGCCTGAATTGTCAGGAGCTTCTCGAACAGGTTTCTAACAGTTCTTGCATTGGCAAAACTGTCAGAACGGGTTTCATGGAGAAATGACAGCATTTGCTTCACTTTTTCAACAGTGCCTTCGGTTGGTTTGTACCCGTTCTTCTCGCACATTCTGTTGAATATGGCAAGCAGCTCTTCAGGTGAATAATCGTCAAAATTAATGTACTTGTTGAACCTGGATTGAAGGCCAGGATTGGACTGGAGGAATTCCTCCATTTTGTCCGGGTACCCTGCCACTATGACAATGAGGTCATCCCTGTGGTCTTCCATGGCTTTTATGAGAGTGTCCACAGCCTCATAGCCAAAATCGTTCTCCCCTCTGCGGGAGACCAATGAGTATGCTTCATCTATGAAAAGCACCCCTCCCATTGCCTCATTGACCACTTCCATAACCTGCGGAGCTGTCTGTCCAACATATTTGGCGACAAGTCTTGAACGGTCAACTTCCACAAGATGCCCTTTTGAAAGAACACCTATCTCCCTGTAGATAGCCGCCAGCAACCGGGCAACCGTGGTTTTTCCTGTACCGGGGTTTCCGGTAAACACCAGGTGCAAAGACATCTCAACTTCGGGAAGTCCTCTTTCCTTGCGGATTTTCATGATTTTAACAATATTAATAAGGGATTTTACGTCTTCCTTTACTCTAGTAAGCCCCACAAGACTGTTAAGCTCATTCATGAGCTCGTCAAGGCTTTTCCTGGGGGTATCATCCTCAGGCTCTTTTGGATTACCAGAAACGTTACCGGGGTCAAACTGGACATTTTCAGAATCAGTGTTTGACTTATTGGTATCGTCAATAATCGGAAGTTTCCTCTCAAAAATATCATCATAAATGTCGGACATATAATTGCGCCTGAGAATGGAATCCATCTCGTCAAGCAGCGAATTCAATTCATTTGTAAAACTGTTTTTGTTGGATTTTTCGTCCATGGACCCGACCTGCCTTTATCCAATAATTGAGTCAAGATCAATTTCAGTAATTGATGCGACCACATAATCCGCCTTGCTTTTTTCCATGTTCCCCGCGTTGGGGTTATCGTAGACTATGCATTTCATACCTGCATTTATAGCCGCCATCATTCCGTAGTATGAGTCCTCAACTGCTATGCACTCCTCCGGCCTGACCCCAAGTTTTTCAGCTGCTTTAAGATATATTTCCGGGTCAGGTTTTGCCCTTGAAATGTCACTTGCCGCGATAAGTATATCAAAAAAGCTGTACAGGTTTAATCTTTCCAGTATGATTTCTGCAAGAAATTTGGGTGAAGATGTTGCAAGAGCAATTTTAAGGTTTTTGCTTTTTGCTTCCCGAATAAGCTCGGGTATTCCTTCAACCGGCTCAATGGGCTCTTCTGTGAAACGCCTTCTCTTATGCTTTTCATGCAGCGCAAGAATTTCTTCCACTGATTCTTTAAGTTTATGACGTTCCTTGAGAATTGCCCACATTTCTTCGTTTCTTACCCCGACGAATTCATATAATTCGCGTTCTGCGGGTTGTCCTCCCAATTCTTTGAGGACTCCCTCCGATATTTCGGCGTGCAGAGGCTCGCTGTCTATAATCACACCATCCATATCAAAAACCAATGCCTTAATCATAGCCCCTCCGGTCATTATATCTTTTTAAGTTTTGCAAAACTCTCCATTAACCTTTTTAATCCGTGTTGGTCGAATAAAATGTCAAGCCTGTAGTCACTGTTTTCTTTAACTTTGGCTGTCACAGTACCCTCACCGAATTTTTTGTGAACTACCCTGTCCCCTACCTCAACACTGTCACCGGCTTCAGTACGGTTAAATTCCTTAATTCTTTCCTTAAGATCGGAAAGGTCCACCTTTTTTCCACCCGGGACAAAGCTATGACCTTCAGAGGATACTCCAGAGCTTCTTCTCCGTATTCCTTCCTGAACAGCGTTTTCAATCAGGTGTTCGGGCATCTCTGTAATAAAACGGGACACCCGGTTGTAGGTTGTACTTCCAAAAATCATACGGCATCTGGCGTTACTTATGTAGAGCTCTTCCTTTGCCCTTGTCATACCAACATAGCACAACCTTCTTTCCTCTTCCAGCTCGGATTCTTCGCCTATTGACCTGTATCCGGGGAACAGGCCCTCTTCAAGTCCCACCATAAAGACTACGGGGAATTCCAGGCCTTTTGCGCTGTGGAGGGTCATAAGCACAACCCTGTCGCCCACTTCTTCAGTATCATCTATGTCGGCCACCAGGGATATGTGGGCCAAAAAATCTTCCAGGGTGGGGTTTTCTTCTTCGGAATTTTCCTCAAACTCCCTGGCCACTGAAACAAATTCCCTGATATTTTCGATTCTTGTCCTTGCTTCAACGGTCATCTCCATCTCAAGTTCTTTAATCAGCCCGCTTTTCTCCAAAAGAAGCTCAATAAACTCAACAAGGCCGGTTCTGGAAGCCAGCTCTTTCATGCTCTCGACAAAACTGAAAAACTCATACAGGGCTTTGTGCTGCCTTGACAGCTCAGAATAATCATTGGCCCTGGATATAATCCTGTACATGCTCACATTTTCCATAGCCGCATACTGCTCGACTTTGCCAAGGGTGGTTTTCCCTATTCCGCGTTTGGGCACATTGATAATTCTTGTCAGGCTGATATCGTCACTGGAGTTCTGGATAACCCTGAGCCACGCAATAACGTCCTTGATTTCTTTGCGGGCATAGAATTTCAGTCCCCCATATATTTTATAAGGAATGCCCTGCTTCATGAAAGCTTCCTCAAGGACACGGGACTGGGCGTTTACCCTGTAAAGTACAGCCATATCACTGAATTTTCTGCCGGAGTTTTTAAGGGTTTTCATCATTCCTGCCACATAATAGGCTTCATCCCGCTCATCATTGGCTTCATATCTGTGGATTGGGGCTCCCTGGACATTTTTTGTCCAAAGCTCCTTGCCCTTTCGCCCCTTGTTGTTTCTTATTACCTCATTTGCGGCGGAAAGAATGGTTTTTGTGGACCTGTAATTCTGCTCCAGCTTTATGACGGTGCAATTTTTGAAATCCTTTTCAAAGTCCAGAATATTCCTCAGATTTGCTCCACGCCATCCGTAAATCATCTGGTCGTCGTCTCCGACTACACAAATATTTCCGTATCTTCTCGCCAACATGCTCACTAAAAGGTACTGGGCGGTATTTGTATCCTGATACTCGTCCACAAGGATGTAGCGGAATTTCTCGGAATAATAATCCAAAACTTCAGGGAAATCAGACAGCACACGGATGGTCAAAAGGATTATATCATCAAAATCCAGGGCGTTGCTGGATTTCAGCTTCCTCTGGTAAAGGTCGTAAATGGCGGCAATTTTGCTCAGCCGGTAATCGGAGTTGTATAGCTTCTTGTACTCATCAGGAGAAATAAGCTCGTCCTTCGCCCTTCCGATTTCATATAGCACTGAACGGGGCGGGAAATTCTTGTCGTTAATATTAAGCTGTTCAAGACAGCTTTTAATAAGGCTGACCTGATCGTCTGCGTCATAGATTACAAAATTCCTGTCATAACCAAGTCTTTCAATTTCGCGCCTTAGTATTCTCACACAGCAGCTGTGGAATGTCCCTACCCAAATGTCGTTAGCGTCAGAACCAATAAGGTTTTCTATCCTCTCTTTCATTTCGCGGGCAGCCTTGTTGGTAAAAGTTATGGCGAGTATATTCCACGGTCTTACGCCTGTTTCTTCAATCAAATATGCTATTCTGTGGGTCAGAACCCTCGTTTTCCCGGAACCTGCGCCTGCCAGCACCAAAAGCGGTCCTTCGGTATGAAGCACTGCCTTTTTTTGTTCCGGGTTAAGGCCTTCCAATAGATTCATTATGTTCCTCCAGTCATTAGAAATACATGTAGTTTTTATTGGACTTTCAGGTAAAATAAATTATAATTATTGTAATACATTATATTATACACACAGGGTTCACTTCAAACAAATGTTCGCGGAATGTTTCTGCTTTATGGGTACTACTGAGGATACTATATCTTTGCTGTTTTATCACTTTAAAGTACAATCACAGTGCCGTTTTACCTTATTTATCAAATTGTTGCTTTATTCAATGAAAGGATTTATAATAAGTCAGTAGTATTTGCGGGGTATTGTTATATTATATCACGACTAACATGGCTAATTATGGGGTATTGCGGCTCTTGCAGAGCATATATTTTTGCCTGAAAAAAGCGAAAATTCTGCATGAGAGGTAAATCCTCCGTTTCCGTTAATGCACCGAAAAAGTTTGGCCGCATCAAGTCAACAGAGGTACATCAAGAATATAAATGTAATACCTTATTTTCTAAAAGCAATCACTTCCGCATAACAGACTTATTAGATGACGTAATATTGAGGAGTGATAAATGTGGCAAGGTATTTGGCAAAGAGAGCCGTAATATCATTATTGACTCTCTGGCTCGTGTCTACAATTACTTTCTTTCTGATGTTTATGGTTCCCGGTGGACCTTTCCTTGCTGAAAAAACACCTTCGGCAGCAACATTGGAAGCACTTAACAAAAAATATGGTCTGGACCAGCCGGTCCCAGTCCAGTACAAAAACTATATGCTCAATCTGCTCAAAGGTGAAATGGGCGAATCCATAAAGCAGAGAGGAAGAACAGTACAGGATATTATTTCTTCCGGGTTTAAAGTTTCAGCGAAACTCGGAGGCATTGCAATTCTTGTAGCCGTGAGTATTGGCATTCCATTGGGCTGTATAGCCGCTCTTAACCGTGGCAAATGGCTTGACAATTTAATTATCCTTATTGCAACCACCGGAATCGCTATTCCCAGTTTCGTGGTCAGTACGGTTCTAATGATTATTTTCAGTGTCAAACTTGATTTGTTGCCCACCTACGGGCTCAGTTCATGGAAGCATTATATATTGCCTGTTATATCATTGTCATTTTATCCTACTGCCTATATTTCAAGACTTATGCGTTCAAGTATGCTGGAAGTTCTTGGCCAGGATTATATGCGTACTGCCAGAGCCAAAGGACTTTCCCAGTCCAAATCCTTATTCAAGCATGCCCTGAGAAACGCAGTCCTGCCGGTAGTTACTTATTTGGGACCTCTCCTTGCATACACACTTACAGGCAGCTTTATTGTGGAGAGAATATTTACCATCCCCGGGCTTGGAAATGAATTTATCAGTTCGATTATTAACAGGGATTACACAATGATAATGGGAACAACTATTTTCCTTGCTTTCCTTATCATTACCATGAATCTTCTGGTTGATATAGCCTATACAATAATTGACCCGAGAATTAAGCTTAAATAGGAAGGATAGAGTGACATGGAAAAGAAGAAGAATATTTTAAGTATGCAACTCGATGTGTCTGACTTCCTTCCTGCCAACGAGGAAGAGAAGCAAAGTCTGGTAGTAATGCGCGAGAGTGTCAACTTTTGGCGCGACGGATTAAGAAGATTCAGAAAAAACAAAATAGCAATGACAAGTTTATTCGTCATAATTTTGATAATGATTTTTGCGTTCATTATGCCTAATTTTTACCCATATTCATATGAACAGCAGGTTAGGGGAAGTGAAAATCTTGCCCCCATGGAATACTCAGATGAAGAACTTGCACGAATTGCAGCCGGGGAAAACGTATTCCCCCATATTCTCGGAACAGACTCCCTTGGTCGTGACACCATGGTTCGCCTTATGATGGGCAGCAGAATCTCACTATTAGTAGGTATAATAGCAAGTGCACTGGTTCTTTTGATAGGCTCGCTCTACGGGACCATCGCCGGATATTTCGGCGGCAAAGTGGACCTCGTAATGATGCGAATAGTGGATATAATTTACACAGTTCCTGATATATTGATTATTATTCTGCTGATGGTTACATTAAAATATCCACTCCAGAATCTTGCAAACAATGTAGAAGGTTTTGGATGGATTAATACCATCGGCGTAGGTCTTATCTGTATATTCATTGTTTTCTCATTACTCTATTGGGTAAGCATGGCCCGTATTGTCAGAAGCCAGATACTTACCATTAAAGAGCAGGAATTTGTTACTGCGGCAAAGGCATTGGGAGCAAGTCACGCAAGAATAATTAAGAAACACTTGCTCACCAATGTAATGGGTACTCTTATAGTAACCTCTACACTGCAGATTCCTTCCGCCATATTTACTGAAAGCTTCTTAAGTTTTATGGGAATTGGTGTTGCCGCTCCAATGCCGAGTCTTGGGTCCATGGCAACCATGGCAATTGACGGCGTTTATTCATACCCCTACAGGCTATTGGCTCCGGCTATTATGATAAGCCTTATAATCCTTTCCTTCAATCTGTTGGGTGACGGATTGCGTGACGCCTTTGACCCCAAGCTAAAGAATTGAGGTGTTGATGTTGAAAAAATTATTATTGGATATAAAAAACGAGCGTCTCTCTTTCTTCACCCCTGCAGGTGAGGTAAAAGCGCTTAACGATGTGTCTATACAATTATATGAAGGCGATGTATTGGGTATTGTCGGTGAAAGTGGAAGCGGAAAGAGCGTTACGGCTTACTCGGTAATGCGGCTGTTGCCTGAAAATGCCAAAGTCATTGACGGAAACATTGCCTTTAATGATCACCATATAAATAGTATGAGTGAAGAAGAAATGAGAAAAATCCGGGGAAATGAGGTCAGCATAATATTCCAGGATCCCATGACCAGCCTCAACCCGGTTTTCACCATAGGAAACCAGATCCGTGAAGTTATTATGCTTCATACCAATAAGACCAGGAAAGAAGCTCAGGAACGAGCTGAAGAGCTTCTTACCCTTGTTGGTATAAATGAGCCTAAGAAAAGGCTAAAACAGTATCCTCATGAGTTGTCCGGCGGTATGCGCCAGAGGGTTATGATAGCCATGGCGCTTGCTTGCGAGCCCAAGCTTCTTATTGCCGATGAACCAACAACGGCGCTGGACGTTACCATACAGGCTCAGATTCTTGAACTCATGATGGAACTTAAAGAGAAAATCGGCATGTCCATAATCATGATTACCCATGACCTTGGAATTGTCGCAAGAATGTGTGAAAAGATTGCAGTTATGTACGCAGGTAAAATAGTCGAATACGGTACTGTGGATGAAATTTTCTATAATCCGCAGCATGAATATACAAAGGGACTTTTGCGGAGTATCCCTAAACTCAATGAGAAGGAACACACCAAGTTGGTTCCTATTGAAGGCACACCGGTGGATCTTTTGAACCCACCCAAAGGATGTCCCTTTGCTCCACGGTGCGATAGTTGCATGAGGATTTGTCTCAGAGAGATGCCTCCTTATACAACCGTAAAAGATGATCATATAAGTGCCTGCTGGTTATTGCAGAAAAAGGAATTTGAGCAAGGCGGTGACAAAAAGTGAGCAACAAATTAGTAGAAGTTAAAAATTTAAAACAGTATTTCCATACCGGCGGCACATTTTTAAAGCCTATATATGTCAAGGCCGTTGACGATGTAAGCTTTTATATTGAACGCGGTGAAACGCTTGGACTTGTTGGCGAAAGCGGCTGCGGAAAAACCACAGTCGGCCGAACCATCCTCCGTCTGTATGAACCCACAGCCGGAAAGATTTTATATGACGGAAAAGATATTACCAATGTAGATATGCTTCCCTACAGACGCAAAATGCAGATAGTGTTTCAGGACCCTTATGCAAGTCTTGATCCCCGTATGACCGTCGGGGATATAATAGGTGAAGCTATTGATATTCATAAACTTGCCCAGTCTAAGAAGGACCGTCAGGACATAATTATAAGTATGTTGCAGCGCGTAGGACTCAACAGTGAGCACGCTAACCGGTATCCCCACGAGTTCTCTGGGGGCCAGCGCCAGCGTATAGGCATTGCAAGGGCACTTGCGGTAAGCCCTGAGTTTATTGTCTGTGACGAGCCAATCTCTGCCCTGGACGTGTCCATCCAGGCTCAGATTGTTAACATGTTCGAGGAACTGCAGCAGGATCTTGGCCTGACTTACCTTTTTATCGCCCATGATCTAAGTGTTGTTAAACATATAAGCCGTCGTATCGGTGTTATGTATCTGGGTAAACTGGTTGAGCTTGCGGATAGTAACGAGCTTATATTCCACAGCGCTCATCCATATACCAAGTCCCTAATTTCAGCAATACCTATTGCTGATCCCAAGCAAGCCAGGGCAAGCAAGCGAATAATACTTGAAGGAGATGTTCCCAGCCCTGTCAATCCTCCAAGTGGCTGCCGTTTCAGAACCCGTTGCCCGTATGCAACAGAGCTCTGCGCGCAAAAAGAGCCTGAATTTAAGGAAATTTCCAACGGTCATTTTGCTGCATGCCACCATTTGGACAAAGTGAACTGATTGATTTTGGGAAATATCCATAAGTAAATACATTTTCAGGTGGTGTATCCTTAGAGATATTTCCCTCCTGAAAATGTTATAATAAATTTCGTACAGAGTACGAGAAGTTTATCAAACGGAGGGATAAGAATGAAGAAAAGAATTGCTTTATTATTGGCAATGGTAATGATCGCGATGATCATTTTACCCGCTTGCGGCAACAAAGCCGGAAACGATGGTAACAAAGGTGGTAACAAAGCTGAAGGAATTACTTTGCCAGTCAATGTAGGCCCCAACCCGGACACAATTGATCCGGCTCTCAACTCTGCTGTTGACGGCGCAACAATGATTATTCACGCCTTTGAGGGACTTTATACTCTTGATAAAAACGGAGTACCCATCCCTGGCCAGGCTGAATCAGTTGACATTTCCGAGGACAAGAGAGTTTATACTTTCCACCTTCGTGACGGCTTAAAATGGAGTGACGGAAAAGAAGTTACAGCCGAAGATTTCGTATATGCATGGAACAGAGCAATATCTCCTGAAACCGCTGCTGACTACGAATACATGTTTGACGTAATTGAAGGTTATGACGAAGGAAAACTCAATGTTGTTGCTAAAGATGCCAAGACTCTTGTAGTAACACTTAAAAATGCAGTTCCTTACTTCCTTGAACTGACTGCATTCCCTACCTTCTCACCTGTTCGTAAGGACATTATCGAAGCCAATGGCGATGCATGGGCAACAAAGCCTGAAACATACATTGGTAACGGACCTTACAAAATAACAGAGTGGGTACCAAACTCACACATCATTATGTCCAAGAACGAAAACTACTGGAACTATAAAGCACTTGGACCTGATCACATCAAGTTCGTCCTGATGGATGACGATGTTGCTATCCTCAATGCATTCCAGAAAGGTGAAATCCTTTTTGCTGACACAATGCCCAATGATGAAATCGATGCATGGAGAGACAAACCTGAATTCAACCTTGAAGGTCAGTTGGGTACCTATTATGTATCATTCAACACCCAGAGAGCTCCCTTTGACAACCCCAAGGTTCGTAAGGCTTTAACACTTGCAGTTGACCGTGAATTTATTGTAAGAGAAATTGGTAAATCCGGACAGGAGCCTGCAGGGGCATTTGTTCCCACAGGTCTTTCCGATGCTGATCCTACCAAGGAATTCCGTGAAGTAGGCGGCGACTACTATGATCCATATGATTACGAGGGTAACCTTGAAGAGGCCAAGAAGCTTCTTGCTGAAGCAGGATATCCTGACGGAAAAGGCTTCCCAACAGTTGAATACCTTTACAATGAAGGTACAGGACATCAGGCTATCGCTGAAGCTCTCCAGGATATGTGGGCTAAGTTAGGTATCAACGTAACCATAGCTTCACAGGAATGGGGAACATTCCTTAACACAAGAAAGAACGGCGACTACTACATTGCACGTAACGGCTGGCTCTGCGACTACAACGATCCTATAAGCATGCTTGATATGTGGATCACAGGTGGCGGTAACAACGACGCTCAGTGGTCAAATGCACAGTACGATGCCCTTATCGCTGAGGCTAAGAAGACTGACGATCCGGTTAAGCGTTTTGAACTGATGCATAAAGCAGAAGACTTACTCTTCGAAGAATCAGTTCTCTGTCCTATTTACTACTATGTTGATCTCTTCCTCCTCAACCAGAAGGTTCAGGGCTTCTACTCCTCACCTCTGGGATACAAGTACTTCATGTACACATCTATTGCTGATTAATAGTTCTGTATTAAACAGACTAAAAGCATATAGATAACAAACTGAAAATAAAACTGGCAGATGACTTTTGTGGTCTGCCAGTTTTTATTATTATTTTTTTATTGTATTCGCTGGTTCCGGTTTGTTTACCTTTCAGGACTCCACAGGCATTTTCGATGATTTCGATGGTAGTTATTATGGCCTTATAATCGTTTCATTCTTTTTGCGTCCATTTTACCTTATTGAGCATACAATTTTAAACTTATTCTCTTAAGACAGGTTGAAAATTATTATTAGTCAGATTTCTATTTTCCCAGTGTTTATTTGTCTCTACGCTCTTAAATGATAAGTTATCTTCAACAACACTTTTGATACCCTTCGGTTTATAATAATAAAAAGGAGTACCGAGTTTTTCCTCCCAGTACTCCAACATTAATTTCATCCAGATATCTCGTACATATTTCAATTACAAAATCAAAATTGCCTGACTTATTTATGCCCTTCTTCTCAGACACCTACGGTCTGTCTTACCCTTGCGTCTGAAATGGTCTTCTGCGGGCACACAGCAGCACATTCGCCGCAGTTTACACACTTCTCAGGATCTATTACCGCAAGATTGTCGTTAACGGTAATCGCCCCGTAATTACAAGCCTTCTCACATCTGCGGCAGGCAATACATGCAACCTTACATACTTTTCTTGCCTGAGCTCCTTTATCCTTGTTGGAACAGAACACAGTAAATCCGGAAGTAGTAGGAACAAGGTGTATGATCTTTTTGGGGCACTCGGCAACACATTTTGCACATCCTGTGCAACGTTCCGAAATAACTTTGGCTACACCATTTTCTATGACAATGGCGTCAAAAGGACATACCTTTTTACAACTGCCAAGCCCCAGACAACCGTAGCTGCAGGCACTCGATCCACTTGCCAGTGCATTCGCCGCATGGCAGTCCTCAATACCAAAATACTCATATTTATTCTCAGCATTTTCACAGGTGCCGTTGCACATTACTCTGGCTTCTTTGGCTATAACATCCCCGGCGTCAACACCCATAAATTCCGCTATGGCTTTTGCTGTAGCTGCGCCACCCACAGGGCATCTGTCAGGTGAAACACCTTCCATTACTATGGCTTCAGCCAATCCGTCACAACCGGAATATCCGCAGCCACCGCAGTTTGCGCCGGGAAGCATTTCCCTGACCTTTCCTATCCTTTCATCTACCTTCACTTCAAAAACTTTGGAGGCAATAGAAAGACCTACTCCAAAAACCAGGCCAAGGCCTGATACAATAGCTATTGGTACAACAATAGACATCCTCTTTCTCCCCCCTTCTATGGAATAATAAGACTTGCAAAGCCCATAAATGTTACTGAAACAAGGGATGCCGCGATCAGAGTAATTGGCATTCCTTTAAATGCTTCCGGAATATCACATGTTTCAAGTCTCTCTCTCACACCTGAGAACAGGACCAGAGCCAATGTGAATCCAAGTCCGGCCGCAAAGCCGAAGAATACTGCTTGTACAAAGCTGTACTGACGTTCAACAAACAGAAGTGCAGAGCCCAATACCGCACAGTTGGTGGTTATAAGAGGAAGATAAACACCCAGCGCCTTATACAGCGAAGGAATCATCTTTTTCAGAATTGTTTCAACCAACTGAACCAGCGCAGCGATTGTGAGAATAAACGCTATGGTCTGGAGATATTCCAATTCATTGGGAACCAATAAATAATGGTTTACAAGCCATGTAACCGCCTGTGAAAGAACGAGAACGAAAATTACCGCACCGCTCATGCCCACTGCAGTTGAGGTTTTCTTTGAAACTCCGAGGAACGGGCATATACCCAAAAACTTTGAAAGAACGAAATTCTCAACAAACATAGCTCCAATAAGTATGGCAAAAAGTTCTTTCATTATGCCTCACCTCCATGCATAGCTTTGCTGCAGCCCGGGCATCCCGCTGCACAACCGGCTTCGCTGTCAGCTTCATTTCCGGTCTCTTTCCTCTTGCGCTCGGTAATCTTGTTAAATGCTGCAACCAGTAGCCCCATAACCATGAATCCTCCCGGAGGAAGAATGAACAGGACTGCCGGATCAAACAAGTTAACTGTAACAGGGATACCCATCCAGGTCCCTGCACCGAGGATTTCACGTACAGAACCTATAAGAGTAATTGCAAGAGTAAATCCTATTCCCATTCCTATTCCATCCAATATGGAGGATATAGGGCCATTTTTTTGCGCAAACATTTCTGCACGGGCGAAAATAATACAGTTAACGACTATCAGCGGTATGTAGATACCCAATTGTTTATTTATCTCCGGCAAAAAGGCCGCAAGAAGCATATGGACTATTGTAGTAAAACCTGCAATTACAGTTATGAAAACCGGAATACGAACCTTATCCGGAACAATTTTCCTTATAAGAGAAATAACCAAATTAGATCCAACCAGAACGAATGTCGCTGCTGCGCCCATTCCCAAACCATTTTTGGCCATTGTTGTAACAGCCAGTGAAGGACACATACCCAAAAGAAGTCTGAACGTTGGATTTTCTTTAATTATTCCGTTGAATAAAATTGACAGAAACCCTTTTTTCTCTTCCATCTCAGTTACCTCCTGCCAATGTGTTCAGAGTAGCCGCAGCATCTTCATCAATAATATAATCTATCAGATTGACTGCTTCGGTCACTCCCTTAGTTACGGCTCTCGATGATATTGTAGCCCCGCTTACAGCCTCTATTTCAGAATCTGATTTGGAGGCGCCTTTAACAACAACAAATCCACCTTCAGGGATTGGGCCAAGATACTGTTCAACGAACTCTGGGTTGGCCGCTTTTGCGCCCAATCCGGGAGTCTCGTTATGGCTGGTAAGCTTTACACCCTTAACAGTTTTGTCATTCCCGATACCAACCATCATGTTAACTTCTCCGCCGTAGCCCTTTGTTGTGACTTCAACTACAAAACCGCAATCAGGAGCCACGTAGATATTCTTAATTGTGCCTGTTACAGGAAATCCTTCTTTTTCAAGGGCTTCGAAGGATACAGGATCAGAAAAACTTTTTGCTTCCGGGAGCACTTCCGCCATTGCTTCCTGTTTTGCAAGTTTATCGTTTTCAGCGATAATTGGCTTGGTAACTGCAGCAACGTATGCAAGAGCTCCTGTTATAACCGCACATACAAGAAACAGTATTATAGAGGGCTTAATTATTTCTTTATACATTCTTGCCACCTCCGAATCTTTTAGGTTTTGAGTATCTGTCTATAAGCGGAACAGCCACATTCATAAGAAGAATCGCATAGGATACTCCTTCAGGCATATTGGTATATAACCTGAACAGGACGGTAAGAATACCGCATCCTACAGCATATATGACCATACCCTTTTTTGTCATGGGACTTGTAGTATAGTCAGTCGCCATGTATATGGCTCCCAGCATAAGTCCACCGGCAAGAAGATGGAACACCGGGTTTCCTGTAAAGAGCCCTTCCGGACCCATTACCCATGTTAAGACAAATACAGTGCCACAATATATTACAGGTATATGCCATGATATTACTCCGCGCAATATCAGGTAAATACCGCCAATAATCAATAACATTGCTGAGGTCTCACCCAGCGATCCGCCTATATTGCCAAGAAACATATCCATAAGCTCAGGCAGTTTGCCGCCTCCTTTTATCGCCGCAAGAGGAGTGGCATAGGAATCAATGTCTGCCGGAGGTGTGGCAGAAGAAGCAACACCCACTGCAATTTTATTGACAGGTTCAATCCAGGATGTCATTTTTGAACCATAAGAAGCCAACAGCATCGCACGAGCCGCCAAAGCGGGGTTAACAAAATTGTGGCCAAGCCCGCCAAAAAGCTGTTTGACAATAACAATCGCAAAAAACGAACCTACAATGGCCATCCAGACAGGAAGTGTCGGAGGAAGGTTCATGGCCAGGAGAAGGCCAGTTACAACAGCACTTAAATCAGAGATTGTAGAACTGCGTTTCATAAGTTTCCGGGCTAAGTATTCAAAAAGAACACATGAGACAACTGAAGTAATTATCAATATTGCAGCTCTTATGCCGAAAAACCAGATTCCGCCAATGGCAGCGGGAATAAGAGCAATAATTACATCCAGCATTAATTTTTGAGTGGTAATTTCACTTCTTATATGCGGAGAGGAACTTACCAATAATTTCTTATCCAAAGAATATTCCTCCTTATATATATTTTGGATTATTTTTTACTTAGCAGAAGCTCTTCGCAAAGCATCTTTTCCAAGCCTTATTGACTGTACAATCAACCTCTTGGCCGGGCATGCAAAAACACATGAGCCACATTCCATACAGTCCATAAGGTTATTCTTCTGCGCATCTTCATAAGATTTTGCCCTTATCAGGCGGTCAAGTTCAAATGGTAATAGCCCCATCGGGCAGACTTCCACGCAACGTCCGCAACGTATACATGAAGTCTCTTCAGTTAATTTAACCTGCTCTTTGCTGAAAGCCAGCAATGCATTTGTATGTTTTAAAACAGGAATATCAAGAGAATATAATGCTACTCCCATCATGGGACCGCCCATAATAAGCTTTGCGGGTTCCTCTGAAAATCCACCACAAAAATCAAATACTTCCTGAATCGGAGTTCCAATTAACACTTCCACATTGGTTGGTGTTTTTACACTTTCGCCATCCACTGTGATTCTTTTCTTAATCAAAGGCATCCCGTTTTCCATGTATCTTCCAAGAAACGAAACGCTGCCAACATTCATGACTATACAGCCAGCATCTGCAGGAAGTTTTCCGGGAGCAACCTCTCTGCCGGTCAGGGTACGGATCAGCATTTTTTCAGCGCCCTGGGGGTAAATGGTCTTTACAACGCATACCGTAATGTCAGAATACGGTTTTACAGCGTCTTCAAGTATTTTTATTGCTTCGGGCTTATTGTCCTCTATGCCTATAAAAGCCCTGGGAATGCCTGTCCATTTAAGAACATGCCTGATGCCTTTAATGATATAATCTGTATTTTCAATACATTCTCTGCAGTCAGAAGTGATATAGGGCTCACATTCTGCGGCATTAATGATCAGAGTGTCTACATTTGCTTCTTTGGGAGGATTGAGTTTAACATGCGCCGGGAAACCTGCCCCTCCGAGGCCTGTCAGACCGGAGGCCCGGACTGCTTTTAAGAAGTCCTCCCTGGTTTCCACAACAGGAGGTGCCACATCACCGCTCACTTCCTGCAAACCATCAGGCACGATTTCTACGCATGTGACAGGCCGGCTTCCAGTAATAATCCGGTCTTCCACAGCAGTAACAGTTCCGGATACGCTGGAATGGACAGGTGCAGATACATAAGCATCGGTATCCCCTATTACTTGCCCGACTTTTACAGTGTCCCCCTTTTTCACAAGGGGCCGGCAGGGCGCTCCAATGTGCTGAACCATTGGGATTACCACCTTTGAAGGCACACCCAATGGAATGGTCGCACAATTTTCAGTGTTCTTTGCGTGAGGCGGGTGAACACCACCTCTGAAAGAATGGAATTTCATATTATCAACTCCATCTAAATAATTAATAAGAATAATAGTCTATAACAAATAAACATGCAACAATTTGTATGCATGCTTAATTCGCACGAAAACAGTTTTTGCATTCATTATGTATTTAGTATACATTGCGCAGATACCATCAGCAACTTTTAAGCCGCATAAATAAAAAGTTCTACGTTCATCATAAAAACAGCATGTTATATTTTATTAAACTGCGAATTGCATTTGTATACACAATTGGCTATAATTTAATTGAAGGTAAAAATTCTTGTTAAATTTTTAACCTCTCTTCTTTTCAATTACTTTTCAAAGGCCATATCATGTTTCAATATTCTGTTGAATACTCAGGATAGTTTCTTGAATGTTTATGACTTGATGTATAGCAAAATATTATGTCAACTTAAAGAACTGTATGCTTCAAAGTGATTGAATTTCTTCTAAATATACGTTAAAATAATAACAATCATTTTTTAAAATGTCAACATTTATATTGTGACAAAAATAAATAATTGAAAACAGCGTGGAATAAAGTATTTTCGCCTTTTTCAGGCGTTGTTGACATATATACCCCCCCCCAGGGAAATTAACATCCAATTACGGGAAAAGCGCTTTTTTTATGTTCAAAAAAGCACTTCATAATTCAAACAGAAACAAAAAATCTATTGATTCTTTAGGCATAATGAGTTATTACAATACTGGAGGATAAATTTTAAAATAGTAATTGATGCATCGAGATACAAGAGATTCACAATCTTTGACAGCCCCAATGAACTTTATAAGCTCTGATTAAATTTAATCAGACTTATATTGATACTTTACGAATGGTAATTAAAACAAAAATAAAAATAAATTTGGAAAGGGGATTCGTCATGAAAATTGGCATCACAGAAACCGTCCTGAGAGACGCCAATCAGTCTCTGATCGCGACAAGAATGTCCTTTGAAGATTTTGAGGGCATCCTGGAAGCCATGGATAATGCCGGGTATGCTTCCATTGAATGTTGGGGGGGTGCAACATTCGATTCATGTCTGAGATATTTGTCCGAGGACCCATGGGAAAGGCTAAGAAAAATAAGGCAGAAAGTAAAGAAGACAAAACTTCAGATGCTTCTGAGGGGGCAGAACCTGTTAGGTTACAAACACTATCCTGACGATGTGGTAAGAAAATTCGTACAGCACTCCATAAAAAATGGTATAGATATTATACGCATATTTGACGCCCTGAACGATTTCAGGAATATTGAGGTAGCAGTAGAAGAGACCTTAAAATGCGGAGGTCATGCACAGGGTGCCATCTGCTATACAACAAGCCCGATTCACAATCTTGAAAAATATGTTGAAATGGGAAAAACCCTTGAAAGCATGGGGGTAAACTCCATATGCGTAAAGGACATGGCAGGAATCTTAGGACCTCAGGAAGCCTATGACCTTTTTAAGGCTCTTAAAAGTACAGTAAAAGTTCCGCTTGTTCTTCACACCCATTCAACCACAGGTCTTGGCCCTATAACATGTGTAAAGGCTGTAGAAGCAGGCTGTGACAGAATTGACACTGCTATATCGGTATTCTCCGGCGGAACAGCCCAACCTGCCACAGAAACTCTCAACTATGCACTTAAGCAAATGGGATATGAAACAGATCTCAAAGAAGATGTCCTGAAAGAAATAAATGACTTCTTCAGACCCGTTAAAGAGAAATTTATTCAGTCCGGTGGCCTTAACACCTATGTAATGGGTACTGAGACAGATGCTCTGAAATATCAGATTCCCGGAGGCATGCTCTCAAACCTCATTGCCCAGCTCAAACAGCAGAACGCATTGGATAAGCTGGATGAAGTGCTGCTGGAAACACCAAGAGTCAGAAAAGATCTGGGCTACCCGCCTCTTGTAACTCCAATGAGCCAGATGGTAGGTGTACAGGCCGCAACCAACGTTCTTTTGGGAGAAAGGTACAAGAGCGTATCAAAAGAAGTCAAGGCTTATATAAAGGGTGAGTATGGAAAGGCTCCCGGCGAAATAGACCCTGATCTTATCAAGAAAGTACTTGGCGATGAAGAGCGTATTACCGGAAGGTTTGCCGATACTTTGGAACCAATCTTTGAAAAGACCAAGAAAGAACTTGGTGATATTGCAGAATCTGACGAGGATGTCCTTACCTATATAGCTTTCCCCCAGATTGCTGAAAAATTCTTCAAAGAACGGGAAGAGAAGAGATCAAGGGTTGTAAGCTATACTATTACAAAAATGTAAAGGATGATATTTATGACTTTTTTAGATAGTATTTTAATATCGGTCTTTGGTTTGGGCATTGTGTTCGCGGTCCTTATAGCCCTCAGCGGAATCATAGGTATACAATCAAAATTAATTAATATTTTTACATCCAAAAAGAATACTTTGCCCGAAAAACAGGAAATTCCGGCCACAGAAGTTACTGTGCCGGCAGAAGAAGACAATGTTATTACAGCAGGCAATCTCAGATTATATAATGTTGATGAAAAAACTGCAGCCCTGATAATGGCAATAGTATGTGATGAATCAGGAATTCCATTGTCCGAGCTTATATTCAAAAGCATCAAAGCTCTCGATTAAGAGATATCCGGAGGATGATCAATATGAAATATATAGTTAATCTTAATGGTAAAAACTATGAAGTTGAAGTTGAAAGAGGGAAAGCCACTCTATTGAGAACCACTGAGGCTCCTGTTCCGGCACCACCGCCTGCGGCTG
>JAAYLX010000044.1 GCA_012521705.1 Clostridiaceae bacterium
ATTCTACTCAGGATGCTGCAAATAATGAATCCTTAAGAAAAGTAACCTTTGTTCTTGACTGGGCACCAAATACAAACCATACAGGTATTTATGTGGCCCGTGATAAAGGCTACTTTAAAGACGCTGGCCTTGATGTTGAAATCATTCAGCCTTCAGAAGGTACATCTGACTCAATTGTGGCTTCAGGCTCTGCCCAGTTTGGAATCAGTTATCAGGAAGGCGTGACATTCGCCCGTGCTCAGGGTGTACCTCTGGTATCGCTGGCAGCCGTGATACAGCACAACACATCCGGCTTTGCCTCAATAAAAAATAAAAACATCCTGTCTCCCAAAGATTTTGAAGGAAAAACCTACGGCGGCTGGGGTTCACCCATAGAAGAGGCAACTATTAAATATCTGATGGACCAGGAAGGTGCGGACTTCTCCAAAGTTACCATTGCCACTACCGGCGATGCGGACTTCTTCCAGGCAAGCCAGAGTGGACAGATTGACTTTGCGTGGATATTTGCAGGCTGGGATGGAATTGCCGCAAAACTAAAGGGTATGGAGCTCAACTATATTGATCTGGGCAAAATTGCGCCTGTGTTTGACTATTATACTCCTGTCATAATAACCAGCGAGAATACTCTCAATAAAGATGAGGAACTGGTAAGATCATTTATGGAGGCAGTGGTAAAGGGCTATGAATTTGCCATAAAAGAACCTGAGGCTGCAGCGGATATTTTGATAAAAGCCGTACCTGAGATAGATGCAGAACTTGTAAAAGAGAGCCAGAAATTCCTTGCGGATAAATACCAGGCTGATGCTCCTTACTGGGGTATGCAGAAAGTGGAAGTGTGGGAAAACTACACAAATTGGCTTTATGAAAACGGATTTATTGAAGAGAGAATTGATGTAACCAAAGCTTTTACAAACAAGTTTGTGGAGAAGTAATGAACAAAGAAAACATTATTGAAATAACTCATGTTAATAAGGTTTTTTCAGATCCTGACCCGTTTGTAAAGGATCCGGGATTAAATGCCTTGCGCAATGTCTCATTCACGGTCAGGAACAACGAGTTTGTTTCCCTGGTAGGGCCAAGCGGATGCGGTAAAAGTACGCTCCTTAAATTAATAGCTGGCCTTGACAAGGAATATGAGGGAACTGTTTCCCTTTGCGGAGTGGACGTAAAAGAATCCCGGGTTCCGGTAAGCTATATGCTTCAGAAAGACTGCCTTTTGCCATGGAGGACAATTATGTCAAACATCCTGCTTCCGGTGGAGGTCAGGAAAGGGGATATAAAAAAAGTTAGGCAAAAGATGGAATCACTGATATCGGAATTCGGACTTTCAGGATTTGAAAACTACAGGCCTAACCAGCTCTCAGGTGGGATGAGGCAAAGGGCGGCACTTCTAAGGACCTATCTTATGGAAGGGGAAATAATGCTCCTTGACGAACCCTTCGGGTCACTGGATGAAATCACCCGGATGCAAATGCAGGACTGGCTTATAAGAGTGTGGGAAAAACACAAAAAGACCGTCCTGTTTGTGACTCATGACATTGATGAGGCTGTTTATTTGTCCGACAGGGTTCTGGTTATGAGTACAAGACCCGGAACAATAATCGGGGATATTCCGGTCACTTTCGGGCGGCCAAGGGTCAGGGAAATGCTTCTTGGCACAGAATTCAACGGCTATAAAAAAAGACTTTTGGAAATGCTTTCAAAAACAGAGGATTAAATTATACAATAATTGAAGGCTAAAAATCTAAAAAGCTAATGATTAAATACTTACATAGCGGAAACATACTATGCATTTCCTTGCAAATTTTGACTCTTGGTATATAATAAAATTAGCATCACATAATGAAAAGGGGTGAAAGAGTCGTGTATTACAATGAAAACAATAATTATGGTACAGGACTTTATGAAGATGAGTTTGCAACCATAAGGGGTATGAATACATTTATCGCAAAAGTCTACGGATGGATGTTCATAGGCTTGATTGTAACCGCAGGCGTTGCGTTGTATACCGTAAGCAATGTTAATTTGCTTTATGCAATATTATCCAACAACATTCTGTTTTATGGGCTTTTGATAGGTGAGGTAATACTTGTCTCTGTCTTATCTGCCCGCATCACCAGGATCAGGTATTCCACAGCGGTCGCAATGTTTCTGATTTATGCGGCTGTAAACGGACTTACTTTATCAGTGCTGTTGCTGGTATTTACCGGTGAATCCATTGCAAGCGCTCTTGGAATTACTGCCTTGACCTTTGGTATTATGAGCATTTACGGGTATGTTACCCGGGCAGATCTGACCAGATTCAGAAGCATTTTGTTTATGGGTCTTATAGGACTTGTTGTTCTTTCACTGGTAAATATATTCCTGCGCAGCAGCGGTATGGAATGGTTTATCAGCATGTTGAGCCTGTTTGTATTTTTAGGGCTTACAGCTTATGACATGCAGAAACTTAAAGGATTTTATTTCGGAACCCAGGGGGACACAGGTCTTCGCAATAACTTAGGAGTAATTGGAGCCCTGGAACTCTACCTTGATTTTATCAACCTGTTCATTACGTTCTTAAGACTCTTTGGAAGGTCAAGGTCAAGGAAATAAATAAAAATCAGAAATGATGTTCAGCAATGAACATCATTTTTTTTTGCGTGCCCTCGGCTCTGAATAGCTGTGCCGTGCAAAGGCTCTGTCTTTTTCACGTCCTCGGCTTCGGAAAGTTGTTACGTGCAAAGGCTCTGTCTTTTTCACGTCCTCTGCTAAGGAAAGCTGTAAGGCTCAACGCTCGTTCTCTTGGGGTACGCGGGCGAACTTGCCATCCGGGCAAGCGCCGCTCGCTCGACGTCCTGTCGATCGCCCCCAATCGAACTTCGCATTTCGCCAACAGTTAATAGTAACAAACACCTCATTGTTTACTCGTGAGTAATGTATTCTTTTAAGAGACACAGCGTGTTTAAAAGCCCTTCTTTATGAGTTCTTTCATAGCCGTGGGAAGCAGCTACCCCAGGACCTATGAGTCCATGCCTGAAGTCATGCCCTGAAGAAAGAGCAACATCTGCGTCCGAGCCATAAAAAG
>JAAYLX010000057.1 GCA_012521705.1 Clostridiaceae bacterium
ATGCTTTACGATATGGATACCGTCCTTAGTTATCCTGATTCAGACAGTATTTCGGATTACGCGAAGAATGCAGCCCTCTACTGCCAGACCACGGGAATCATCGCAGGACGCGCAGGCGGAGTATTCGCCCCGCAGGAGACAGCCACCCGAGCTGAGGTCTCAGCAATTATTCAAAGGTTTGTCGAGTTCGTGCTTGACTGACTCCCGTAATAGCAAGATATTGTGATCATAATTTAAGCAAATAAAGGGTTTCTGTACTTTTGGCTTCCCCCCCCAAGCCGTTTTGCCGGATGAGGCATTTTCAGGAGCCCTTTATTATTTGTTGTTCGATCTTGGTACATTCCCCTTCCTCCTCCCCCAAATGGGATTGCTGAGGCGACAGAAGAAAAGGAGGAAATAAACAACTCAAATAAGTAAGAAAAAGGAATCGTAATTTTTGCCTTTCGAATGGATGGCGGCTCCGGGCTTTCTTTTATTAGGATAACCACTTATAAAAAAGCAGGGGACCGCCTGCTTAATTTATAGAGGGATATGATGTATTTTCAATTGTAAAAGATACAGATCATACCACCTGGAAGATATAAAACTTAAGGTAGTCGGTCTCCGGAACATTCCACAAGATGGGATGGTCCGGGGCCTGCTGGCGGGCTTCAATCTGCCTGAGGGATACAGCAGCATCCTTTGCAGCGCTTGCCAGCATCTTTCGGAATAATTCATCGGTCATGAAGTGGCTGCAACTGCAAGTTGCAAGATACCCGCCCCGGGGCAGCAGCTTCATGGCCTTCAGGTTAATCTCTTTGTACCCGCGGGCAGCGGACTGAATTGTTTGGCGGGATTTTGTAAAGGCAGGCGGATCAAGGATGATATAGTCATAGTCCTTGCATTTCCGGTTTACAAGCTCTGTCAGCAGGTCAAACACGTTCTCACACAAAAAATCCATTTTTCCGTCCAGTCCGTTACGTACTGCATTTTCTTTAGCCATGTCAATGGCGGACTGTGAGATATCCACGCTGGTCACATGTTCTGCCCCGCCCAATGCCGCATTCAGACCGAATGAACCGGTATGGGTAAAACAGTCCAGTACCCGTTTGCCTTTGGCAATCCTGGCAACAGCAGCGCGGTTATATTTCTGGTCAAGGAAAAAGCCGGTTTTCTGCCCGTTTTCAACATCTACCAGATACCTTACTCCGTTTTCACATATCTCAGTTACGGCCGATTCTGGAACAGGTATGCCATCCGACCGGTACCAACCCTTATACTCCGAAAGCCCTTCCAGTGTTCGAAGGGCAAGGTCATTGCGTTCATAAATGCCATTAATGGTTTCCCCCATTTCAGTAAGCACATCCCAAAGGGCTCGGTAAACTGTATCCTTGACGATTTCCATACCAAGACTGGCTATCTGTACGGACAGAATGCCGCCGTAGCGGTCCACTGTCAGTCCCGGCATCTGGTCAGCCTCACCATGAATCAGGCGGCAACATTCGAAATCTGCACCGGGCATGACGGTTTTGCGATAACGAACGGCGTACTCCACACGGCGGCGCCAAAAGCGGGCGTCAAAAACATCGTTGGCATTGCGTGAAATAAGACGGACGGTAATCTTGCTGGTACTGTTGTAGAATCCCGTTCCCATAAAAGCGTTTCCGGCAAAAACATCCACCAGCTCACCATTTTGAGGGTTACCTTCTGTTTTGCGGATCTCTTCTCCGTATATCCAGGGATGCCCATCCTTGACACTGCGCTCCGCCTTGGGGGATATAATGACTTTAGGGTACTGCCGTTCCTGTTTCATTTGTGTCACCTTTCGAAATAGTTTTTTTACTGCGCTGATTGTACCAGATTTATCGTTCTCCTTCAACGCAGGCTTTATTATACTATCTTGCAAAGCGTTTCTGACCTTAGTGAAAGGTTTGGGTTGGATTAAACTTCCTAATATTTTTCTCAATATTATCTTGATTGTGATAAAATAATACAATAAGGACTTGTATATTGTTTTTTACGGAGGCCATGAGTTATGAGTACAAATAATTTTTCCAGATCAAGAAAAATTCTGATTGTCGGAAACGGGGCTGCAGGCTTCTCGGCAGCAAAGGCGGCAAGAAGCCAGGATCCTGATGCAGGCATAATTGTGTTTGGCAAGGAAAACAGATTACCATACTACAGGCTTCGCTTATGTGAGCACATTGGTAAAAGTGTAAACTATGATGAGCTTAAGATCAGCAATGAGGAATGGTTCGAAAAAAACAGGATACGAGTTGAGCTTTCCTCAGAAGTAACAGCAATAGATGCCTCCAGTAAGAAAATTATTGCAAATGGTAAAGAGTATAGCTATGACAGCTTGGTCCTGACAACCGGAAGTACGCCAATAATGCCTCCATTTAAGGGTAAGGAACTTACCGGAGTCCATACCATATGGACCATAGAGGATATTGAAAAAATAAATAAGGACCTTTTAAATGCGAAGAAGGCAGTTGTTATTGGTGGCGGTCTTCTTGGGCTTGAGGCTGCACACAAAATCTCTGAAATGGGCATTAAAGTAGCGTTGATAGAAGGTATGCCAAGACTTCTGCCCAAACAGCTTGACGAAGAAGGCTCTGAAGTTTTCAGAGATAAGGTGCAAAGTTTGGGTATATCAGTTTATTGCGGCAATTCTGTTGCAGGGTTTGAAGGTGAAAATGGACATGTCACAAAAGTGAAAATGGCCGATGACACTGTGCTTGAAGCAGATGTTGTTATTGTATCGGTCGGTGTTGCTCCTAATGTTGCTGTATTCCAGAATAGCGGAATAGAGATGAACCGCTTTATAACCGTAAATGAAAAAATGGAGACCAGAATTAAAGACATATATGCGGCAGGTGATGTGGCCAGCGTCAACGGCAGATGGTTTGGACAGTGGTCAGTAGCCAACAAACAGGGACAGGTTGCCGGAACAAATGCTGCGGGCGGAAATGATGTCTATAAAATAACTGAAGTTCCTTATATACTTTCCACCATGGGAACAAGAGTGGTTTGTTCAGGTGATACAGGTGTTACCCAACAAGATAATTTGGAAGTGACTTATGAAATAGCTCAGAAGATTGACAAAGAGCAATTCATCTATTCAAAGCTTGTATTCCATAAAGGATTATTTGTTGGGTATATTCTCGTTGGTGAACATGCAAAAGCTTTCAATAAACTCCAGCCACTCATAAATACCGACGTAAGTATTGAGACCATAAATAATATTCTTTCGGTTGGTTAGCCCCCTGCCAAATACATGCGTAATAATCAATAGTTTTCTGACCATTCGGTATAGAACTTGATTATTTCATCTTCAGGAAGAGGCTTGCTGATCAAGTAACCCTGAATCTTATGGCAACCATTTGCCCGCAGGTAGTCCATTTGATCCTGCTCTTCAACACCCTCAGCCACAACGGTCAGGCCGAGATTTTGACCCAGCTTTACTATCATTCCAGTAAGGTCGGCATCATCCTTGTCCGGATGTATATTGTCAATAAAGGACTTGTCTATTTTTAAGGTATCGATCGGGAGATGCTTTAAGTAGCTTAATGAAGAGTACCCTTTCCCGAAGTCATCAAGGGCTATTTTTACTCCTAACTTTTTCAACCTGTTGAGATTGGCGCTTATTACTTTATACGAATCCATCAGAATTGATTCTGTAATCTCCAGCTCCAGATACTGGGGAGCAAGGCCTGTTGCAGTAAGCAAAATCAACGAAGTCTTCCTGTAACAACTGGAAAATAGAGATATTTACAGCAATTGAGATATTGGAATTCTGTGTTTCATGCATTTTTCTGAGGAAAGAGCATGCTTCGCGAAGCACCCATTTGCCTATGGGATTTATAAGCCTTGTTTCTTCAGCAACACCAATAAACTTTAACGGAGACACAAATCCAAGTTCACTGTTATTCCAGCGCAGCAATGCTTCAAAGCCTGAAATAGCACCTGACTTAACATCTAACTGGGGCTGATAATAAACATGCAGTTCCTTATTGTCAATGGCATTTCTAAGGTGCTTTTCAATAAGCATTCTTTCCTTGACTTTTTCATGCATATCATCGCTGAAAAGTACATAACAGTTCTTGCCGGATTCCTTTGCCTTATACAAGGCAATGTCGGCATTCCTGATAAGTTCTTCAATATTATTTCCGTTGGTCGGATATACTGCAATACTTATGCTAACTGTAATGCAAAGAGTGTTGTCATCAATATCCAAAGGCAAGTTAAAACTGCTTCTTATTTCCTGGGCATATCTGCACACTTCATCTATATCATCATACTCAGCGATAAGGACGAACTCATCCCCGCCCAGTCTGTATACCGAACCATGGCGGTCTTCTAACAATGAAGCTAATTTTTCACCCATTTTCTTTATCAGAAGGTCACCAATGGAATGTCCCATAGTATCATTTATAAGCTTGAAATTATCTGAATCAATAAAGAACATGGCAACGGGTTTTTGGGGATATGCGCTTATCTGCTTTTCGAATTCCTCATATAGTGCAAGTCTGTTTGGCAAACCAGTTAAGGAATCATGGTATGCATTTTCTTTAAGTTGATTCTCATGTTCTTTTCTGTCATTTATATCGGTAAATGACCCTGCGATTCTCACAACTTTGCCTTTTTCATCAAATAAAGCTTTTCCTCTGATTAAGAACCATTTATAGCTTCCGTTTTTACAAAGCATTCTGCACTCGCATTTAAGATAATCTGATTTGCCTTGCAAATGCTGTTCGAAGAGGTTCATAACATATTGGTATTCTTCAGGATGGATTAAAGAGAGCCATTTACCAAACAAGTTCTCAGTTCCACTTATATCGTGTCCCAAAAGTTCATACCATCTGTCGGAGAAATACTGCTCTCCGTTCTCTAAATCTATGTCCCAAATCATGTCGTTGGAACCTTCCGCAGAAAGTCGGAAACGTTCTTCACTGATCTTAAGAAGGTTCTGTTGATATATGAGCTCTTCAAACTGCTGACGAAGTTCCTCTTCTGAAGCTGTCAGCTCTTCATAGAGAGCGGTTAGCTCTTCGTGCTTTTCTCTTATCTCAGCTTCACTCTTCTTTAACTCAGTTATGTCACTAAAAACTGTTATAAAGTAATATTTTTTTGGAGAGTAGGCATTTACAGTCACCCATTTGTCAAAAGCGGAAGTGTAGCTTTCAAAAGATACGGGTTCGCCTGTAAGGGCAACTTTCCCATATATTCCAACCCAATCAGTATTTTCTTCCGCTCTGCTTTCTACTTCTTCTTTGTATCGTTTACCGATTATTTCTTCTTTGGAGATGCCCGTAAATTGTTCAAAGGAGGGGTTAACGTCAATAAATTCATAATCGCAGGGATTGCCGTTTTCGTCCAGAATTATTCTGTGAAGCGCATAGGCATTAATCATCTTATTGATAATTGCCTTGCTGAAGTCTTCTGATTCAGCTAACCTTTTATTGGTCTGCTCCAATTCTAAATAATTCTTCTTCACAATTTCATTGACTTCATTTAAAGCCCTGAGTGCAAAATAAACCATGAAGAAAATTACTAATGCAGACAATGTAACATAGACTACACCTTTGATAGAACTTAAGAAAACATAGACTTCTTTCTCTCTTGCCCACATTGCAAGCAGCCTGTCTGAGAATACAATCCAGCAGACACCGAGAAAAGAATAAATACCGGCTATGCTAAGCGCTACTTTTAAGGGTATGTATTTTTTAACTCCTTTGGTAAAGTCAAGATTTTTCGGGAAAATACCAAACTTCAACATTCAGTTACCCCCATAATCTTATTTCTGTATAAATTACTTACTTTTTTGTAGAACAGTTAATTTTAAGCACATAAATTGTCGATTATTTTAGAATATTTACCCAATTGTTGAACAAAAGTAACAAAAGTTTGAGGAGGAGTAGTACACTTTACCCGGATATTTATTCCGAGGTGATAATAAGCATTTTTAGCGGAGATGAGGAAAATTACCTGAATCCAAAAATCATGTCCTTGAGAGAAATATGCTAAGATAGGACTGGCTTTCTAAGAAACAATTATTGAGGCATTGCATAAAAATAAGTATACCGGTGACAAAGGCGTCATTTATAATGGCGCCTTTATTTTTTGTTAATTGTACAAGGAGGGTGCTTATGTGCGGAATTGCAGGGTGGATAGATTTTAGCCGGGATCTCATAAACAGTAAGGATATCATAAATAAAATGACGGGCACATTAGTGCGCAGAGGTCCTGATGCTCAAGGCATTTATCTTAGGGAAAACGTGTGCCTGATGCACCGAAGGCTCATTGTGATTGACCCTGAAAACGGAATCCAGCCAATGACAATTAAAAAAGGAGATGCAAGCTATACCATCGTATATAACGGAGAGCTTTATAATACAAAGGAACTCAGAGACGAGCTTATAAAATTCGGATACTGCTTCAAAGGACATTCGGACACCGAGGTTCTTCTTACAGCATATGTGCATTGGGGTGAAATGTGCCTTGAGAAGCTGAACGGTATTTACGCTTTCGGAGTCTGGAACGATGAAAGCAAAACTTTGTTTTTGGCCAGAGACAGGATGGGAGTAAAACCGTTATTTGTATATAGCTACCCCGATGGCATTATTTTTGGCTCAGAATTGAAAACCTTGCTGGCAAATCCTCTGGTCAGGCCCAGGGTTGACAATGATGGCCTTAAAGAGATTTTCCTCTTAGGCCCGGGTAGAACAAGCGGAAAAGGCGTTATTAAGGGAGTAACAGAATTAAAACCCGCAGAGTTCCTGACCTTTGAACAGAAAACAGGAGTGCAAGTTCGCAGGTATTGGAGTTTGAAGGCCTTTGAACATACCGATGATGTCAAAACAACCATTGAAAAGACCCGCTTTTTAATAACCGATGCAGTTAAGCGGCAATTGGTATCAGATGTGCCGTTGTGCTGCTTTTTGTCCGGAGGACTTGATTCAAGCATTATTTCAAAAATAGCCTCGGATGAGTATTTATCTGATAATAAAGGAAGGCTTCATACTTATTCGGTCAACTATGTTGACAATAAAAAGTATTTTGAAAAAAGTGTTTTTCAGCCTGATTCCGATGAAGAATATATTGAGCTGATGGTAAACGATATAGGATCACAGCACCATGAAGTTTTGCTGGACAATGAATATTTGGAAAAGTATTTGGATGAAGCTGTTCTTGCCCGTGATTTGCCCGGTATGGCTGATGTAGATTCCTCATTACTCATGTTTTGCAGAGAAATTAAAAAGGAATTTACCGTTGCTGTCTCCGGCGAATGTGCGGACGAAATATTTGGCGGGTATCCGTGGTATCACAACAAAGAGATATTGTTCAAAGAAACCTTTCCATGGTCACATTCTCTGGAATTAAGACTCGGCATTTTAAAGCGGGGTCTGCTGACGGATGGAGAAGAGTATGTAAAACAGCAGTACAGTGATACCGTAAACGCGACCGATACTTTGCCGGGTGAAGGAGAGTTTGAGGTTCGCATGAGGCAAATGTTTATGCTGAACCTAAATTGGTTCATGCAGACATTGTTGGACAGAAAGGACAAAATGAGCATGTACAGCGGGCTTGAGGTGAGAGTACCTTTTTGCGACCACCGCCTGGTAGAGTATGCATATAATATGCCCTGGAGCATCAAGGCTCTTAACGGCAGGGAAAAAGGAATTGTCAGAGAGGCAATGAAGGGCATCTTACCGGATGAAATTATTTGGCGCAAAAAAAGTCCATATCCAAAAACTCACAACCCCAAATATCTGAAAGCAGTTAAGATAAGACTGCAGAATATACTTAATGATTCCAGTTCTCCATTGGTGCAGATAGTAGACAAACAAAAGGTGCAGGAGATTATAGATTCCGGTGGAAAGGCACTTTCTTCGCCCTGGTATGGTCAGCTAATGACAGGTCCTCAGTTAATGGCGTATTTGATTCAGGTGGATAGCTGGATGAGAGCGTATAATATTGAGATTGTATAAGTACCGTATCAAAAGACTATATCTTTCAAAACAAAACAGAAGGATTATAGAACCTGCCCGACGTGTTTTGGCCATAATGGACAGGCGCGTGGGGAAACGCACTCTGGAAGAAATAAAAAATACCGGGGAATATAAATCATACCCTGAATGGGTTCAGCAGTTTTATAAACTTCGTTTAAACAAGTTATTTATATCAGACCGTATCAAATTAAATAATCAAAATTTAATAAGTTGTTTTAGTGATGTTTCAATTGGAAAAATAAAAAATAATAAAGTTAAAGGAAATGGGGGGGGAAGCCATGAATTTATACGACAAAGTCAGTACTGGATTGAAAGGTTTTGACCAGGTCATAGATTATTTGAGACTTGGCGATAACGTAGTATGGCAAGTGGATTCTGTTTCTGACTATAAGAAAATTGTTGATTATTATGTGGAAAGTGCAAAGACAGAAAAGATGAGCATGGTTTATGTCCGCTTTGCCAATCATGACCCCATACTTGATGAGAGCAAGGATATCAGGATTTATAGCATAGATCCGGGAAAAGGCTTTGAGAGTTTTGCCACCGAAATACACAATCTAATTAAAAACGAGGGCAAAGGGGTACTTTATGTTTTTGATTGCCTGACTGACTTATTGGAATATTGGCATTCGGATTTGATGATAGGTAACTTTTTCAAGGCTACCTGCCCGTACTTATACGAACTGGATACGGTTGCGTATTTTGCAATTAAGAGAAATTATCATACCTACAGTACTATTGCCGGAATACGTGAAACAACCCAGCTTCTTTTGGATTTATATCAAATCAATGATAAAACTTATATTCATCCACTGAAGGTATGGCAGCGCTACTCACCCACCATGTTTTTCCCGCATTTAATTCAAGGTCAGGAGGCTGTTTGTATTACGTCCAGTTCAGATGCTTCCGAACTTTTTAACCGAATTAATCGCGGAGAAATGAGACTGGATTACTGGAACACAATATTTAATGACGCAAAAAGAATGCTGAGCTTTCCCCGTAGTCAGCAGGAAGCAGTAAAGAAGCGTCTCATGTATATGCTTATAGGCAATGATTCCAGGATGTTTCAGTTGTGTGACCGGTATTTCACCTTGAAAGATATTCTGAGCATTGCATCCAGAGAAATTGGAACAGGCTTTATTGGCGGTAAAAGCGTTGGTATGCTTCTGGCAAGAAAAATAATGGAGGCAGAAGGCGGCGACCGCTTTAAATCATATCTGGAGCCCCATGATTCTTTTTATATAGGTTCAGATGTTTTCTACACTTACATTGTACAAAATGGCTGGTGGAAACTACGGACCAGGCAAAAAACCCCTGAGGGTTATTATAAATATGCGGCAGAGCTTAAAGAGAAGCTTTTGCATGGAACCTTTCCAAAGGATATTCAGGAACAGTTTATTCAAATGCTGGAGTATTTCGGCCAGTCGCCAATTATCATACGTTCCAGTTCCTTGTTGGAGGATAACTTTGGAAATGCATTTGCCGGTAAATATGAGAGTGTTTTCTGCGTTAATCAGGGAACACCCCAGGAACGCTATGAAGCCTTTGAACAGGCTGTGCGGATTGTATATGCAAGCACCATGAACGAAGATGCACTAAACTACCGGATGAATCGTGGACTGGCACAACAGGATGAACAGATGGCCATATTAGTACAACGTGTTTCAGGAGACCGGCATGGGGACTATTTCTTCCCGCACATCGCAGGCGTAGGGAATTCTTCAAACCTATATGTATGGGATGAAAGTATTGATATGAATGCAGGGATGCTCCGCCTCGTATTCGGGTTGGGTACCAGAGCGGTGGACCGAACCGATGGAGATTACGTGAAGGTAGTATGCCTTGACAACCCGCTAAGGATTCCTCCCATGAATTTAGAAGACCAGAAGAAGTTTTCCCAGCACCGACTTGACCTTCTTTCGCTTAAAGAAAATGTCCTGGAAAGCAAGGACCTGGATGAGGCTTTATCTCTTCCCTTAAAAACAGACAAGAATTTGTTTGTAAGCCCTGACTATGCAACTGCTGCCCGGTTGCGTGAATTGGGCTATACGAACCGGAAGACTCCTTATCTGTTGGATTTCAAAAAACTTTTTACCGATACCAGGTTTGCCGTCATAATGAGAGAAATGTTGGCTTTACTTTCAAAGGCATACGATTATCCTGTAGATATTGAATTTACTGCAAACTTTAATAAAGATAACGGCTTTAAAATAAATCTCCTTCAATGCCGTCCGTTGCAAACCAAGGGCTTGGGCAAGACCGTAAAGATACCTGAATTAAAGGATGTAAAGGATTGCTTCTTCGCAAGTAAAGGTAACTTCATGGGTGGAAGTGTACGCCTTCCCATCGATTATGTAATTTTAATCAGTGCGAAATCATACTTAAAACTTAGTGAACAGGACAAATATGAAGTGGCAAGACAAATCGGCTTAATTAACAGAGACATGAAAGCGAAAAATGCCATGCTTGTGGGCCCGGGCAGGTGGGGAAGCACTACACCGTCCCTCGGGGTGCCGGTGCACTTTACGGAATTATGCAATATGAAGGTTCTTTGCGAGTATTCTTCAAAAAGAGAAGGTTTTATGCCGGAGCTGTCCTATGGCAGCCATTTCTTTCAAGATATTGTTGAGTCAGATATCTTCTATGTTGCGATTTTTGATGGATATCAGGATGTAATCTTCAACACTGACCATATTCTGAGGAAAGAGAATCTGCTTTCTTCTTTCCTGCCCGAAAGCGATAAATTTAAAGATGTGATTCATATTGCAAATACCCATGGCATGGAGATATATTCCGATATAGTCACGCAAAGACTATTATGCAAATAGATTTTGATATGCATATGCTGAGTTAAATAGGGAAAACCTTGGCGCAGAAAAATTGGTCTTCCGAAACTGGGAAGGCAAGGCCTTTGAGATTGACAACTAACAGGACAGTTTTTAGAGGGAGGCTGCAGAATGCATATTCTCAACCTTGACAAGTCATGGAGACTAAAAAGAACAGACGATTCCGAATGGATACCTGCAACAGTGCCTGGTACAGTATTACACGATTTAATAAAAGCCGGAAGGCTTGAAGATCCCTACTGGAGGGATAATGAAGACAAGGTCCCGGAGTATGTCAAATACGATTATGATTACCAGTGCAGCTTTTATATTGATGAAAAGCTTTTGAATTATAAACACATCCGACTTGTGTGCGAGGGTATTGACACTCTCTCTGAAATCAGAATTAACGGAAAATTCGTGGCAAACACGGAGAATATGCATCGTATTTACGAGTTTGATATTAATAAATATCTTGTATCAGGAGATAACCTTTTTCAGGTAACAATTTTCTCGCCAACAAAATTTATTAAAAGGAAACATGCCGAATTCCCCGTTTATGGTGCGCCGGAGGCAATGGAGGGCTTTCCTCATATCAGAAAAGCGCATTATATGTTCGGATGGGACTGGGGCCCGACAATCCCGGATATGGGGATATGGAGAAAAATATATATCAAGGCTTTTGATGCGGAAATTGAAGATGTGCTTATAACTCAGAAGCATAATTCGGGAGAAGTTGAGCTGGATATAAAAATCAAAACCAATTTACCTGAAGAGACAGGTTTTTCGGTAAATGTTATTATAGTTTCCCCGGACGAAAATAATCTTACTGAAAATAAATCAGATATTTCAAAGGAAGAACATATAGCCATCAGAATTAATAACCCTGAACTATGGTGGCCTAACGGGTATGGCAGCCAGCCTCTGTATGAAGTTAATGTTGTACTGCTGAGAAACGGGGCAGAACTCGACAGGAAGCAGTATAAGATTGGGCTGAGGACATTGTATGTACGCAGGGAGAAGGACAGGTGGGGAGAAAGCTTTGAGTTCTGCGTCAACAATGTATCCATATTTGCCATGGGAGCAAATTATATTCCGGAAGACAGTATTCTTCCCAGGAACAACAGAGAAAGAACCGAAAAACTTGTGAAAGCCTGTATGAAAGCGAATTTCAACTGTTTACGTGTTTGGGGAGGCGGATATTATCCCGATGACTATTTTTATGATTTGTGCGATCAGTACGGCCTGATTGTGTGGCAGGATTTTATGTTTGCCTGTGCCGCATATGTCATGACCGATGAATTTTCTGAAAATATCAGGAGAGAAGCCGAGGACAATATAAAACGAATAAGGCACCACGCCTGTCTCGGATTATGGTGCGGAAACAATGAAATGGAATGGGCGTGGGTAGCCTGGGATTTTCCCAAGATCCCCAGGTTAAAAACTGATTATATAGAACAGTTTGAAATATTGTTAAGAGAAGCAGTCAAAAAACATGATCCCCAGACAAATTACTGGCCGTCATCTCCTTCGTCGGGCGGCAATTTTGATGAACCGAACGACGAAAACAGAGGAGATGTGCATTTCTGGGAAGTATGGCACGGGCTTAAGCCTTTCACTGAATACAGAAAATACTTCTTCAGATTTGTGTCTGAATTCGGATTCCAGTCCTTCCCCTGTCTTAAAACTGTTGAAAGTTTTACACTGCCGGAGGACAGGAATATTTTCTCATACATTATGGAAAGACACCAGAAAAACGGTGCGGCTAACGGAAAGATACTGACGTATCTTTCATATACCTTTAAGTATCCAAAGAACTTTGATTCCCTTTTATATGCATCACAACTGCTTCAGGCCGAGGCTATAAAATACGGAGTGGAGCATTGGAGAAGAAACAGGGGAAGGTGTATGGGAGCGATATACTGGCAGCTGAATGACTGCTGGCCGGTGGCTTCCTGGTCAAGCATTGACTATTATGGAAGGTGGAAAGCCCTCCATTACTATGCAAAGCGCTTCTTTTCCCCGGTATTGCTGTCTGCATGCGAGGATGGGGAAAAAGTCAGCCTTCATGTTACCAATGAATTGCTTAGTCCCGTTAAGGGAAAAGTTGAATGGCGTTTAAGGGGAAAAGGTTCAAAGGTATTGCAGGAAGGTGATGTTGAAGTCAGAGCGAATCCCCTTTCTGCAGAGAAAGTGCTGGATTTTGATTTTGAAGGTATTATCAGCCCGTCAGATATAAGAAGCACATATCTGGAATATGCATGGATTCCGGAAGAAGACAGGGAGGTACGGTCAGCATTATTGTTTGTTCCTCCCAAACACTTTGAATTTGAGGAAGCCAGAATTACTTCAGATATCGAAGAATATGATGACAGGTTCCTTATCACTCTGTCTTCAGATGTACTTGCAAAGTGTGTTGAGCTGGATATTAAGAATGCGGATGTTGTATTCAGCGACAACTATTTTGACATTCTTCCCGAAAGTGCGGTAATGGTTGAAATTATGAAGAAAGACCTGCCTGATTTCTGCAATTACCGTTTCATAAAGAAAAATCTTAAAATCAGAAGTTTACGGGATATTGAATAAAGAGTAATAGGACAAATCTGCAGTGTAAATCGGGCAACCTGTGTAATAATTCGCAGAGTGCCTTGCTTATTGCCAAACAGGTGTTATACTGGATAAAGAATTCAATAATTGTATATGCTTTGTGCATTATATACTCAGGAGGTTGTTATGACCGGATTTTACACATTGATGTACCATGAAATAATTGACAGGCAAGGGTATGACAGAAATAAATACAAAGGGATTAAGGTAAAGCAGGACTATCATGATGTTCTACCCGAGCCCCTTTTCTGCTTTAAGGATGAGTTTGAAAAACATATGACCTATCTGTATGAGAATGGATATACAACTCTTACAATACAGCAAGTGGTTGATTTTTATTATAATAACAGACCAATCCCTGAAAAGTCAGTCCTTCTGACTTTTGATGATGCTTACAAATCGGTGCTGCTGAATGCTTATACGGTTTTGAAAAAATATAATTTTCATGCAGTCAGTTTTGTAGTTTTAGGCTGGCTTTTTGATGAACCTCAGGAGTATACGCAGGAATACTCTGTTTGCATGTCCAGGGATGAGCTGTTAAGCATGAGCGACGTCTTTGAATATTGCAATCATACAAATTTAATGCATACCAGAAAAGGTATGGAATCAGCTGTGATGACTGAAGGTAAAGAAAAATTCCTGGCAGACTTTAGAGAGTGTGAAGCCTTTGTTAATACAAAGAAGGTGTTTGCATATCCTTTTGGACTTTATTCAAAGGAGAATGTTGACTGGTTAAAGGAATCCGGTACTCTTCTTGCTTTCACATCCAATGATGGTTTCAACACAAAGGATACAAATCCTCTTGAACTTCACAGAAATGCCTGCCTGCTCCAATATGGCATGGATGATTTTATAAAAATGCTCAAAGTGTAAATTGCGATTTTTCTGCAATGACATAAATAGGGGAATTAAAGACTGAAAGAATATGAATAAAGGGTTTTCTGGCTTTGCTCAGCTTAGGGGTGTCAATGTCGGAAACCCTTATTTTTATGCGTACTCCCTAAGTTTGTTAAACCTTTGTGGCAGATTGTCCCAAAAAGAATATATTGTACTATAAGCTTGTTCAATATCTTAGGAAGGAAGTGTCTGCATGGCAGTAATAAATATAACGCCACTTACCGATATTACAGCGCTTATTGCCTCTGACAGTGTAAACGAAGGGGATGTGATCCTATTAGAGGAGGGCACTTATTTTCAGACTGTACTTATTCCAAAGAATAATATCCGTCTTGTAGCCAAGGGCCCGAAAGTCATCTTCGATGGAAGGAGCACTCTTGTCGCAGCTTTTATACTCACAAATGTAACGGGAGTGGCAATAGAAGGAATGCATATAAAGCATTACCGGGTAACTGGCATAGAAATTGACGGCGGATCCGGCAACAGATTAATTAAAAATAAAATCAGTAATATTTTAAACATCGGTATATTAATATCCGATTCCGGGAGAAACCTGATCTGGAATAACGAAATCTCAAGATGCGGCGATGGTATCCTGTTGATATCAGAAGGGTCGTCCAACAACTGGATTATTGATAATACAGTAAAAGAGTGTTATGACGATGGATTTGAAGCCGTTTCCGCAACTTTAAGCAGCAATGCCTTTATAGCCAATAAAGCCATAAAAAATCGTTTCACAGGCTTTGATATATTTGGCAACAATAATTTATTTCTAAATAATACTTCAACAGATAACAATCAGGGAATGTTATTAAATGCAGGCAGCAGCTCAGTGGCCATTGGAAATGAGATAAAAGGCAGCAAAGTGGACGGCTATGTTGTAAACTTTGGTTGTATCAATCACTTTGCGGGAGAGAACCGTAGTGAATGTAACCGCCTGGCAGGTATTTTCGATCAGGGCGAGAACGGAATGTTCCTAAACAACGAAGTTTCTTACAATAGTAATTCAGGATTTTTCCTCGTATCCACCGGATCGTTGATTAAGGATAATAAACTTATATGCAATATTCCTCAAAATATAAACGACATAGGCTCCGACAATAGTCTGATTAATAATAAGGAGAAACCATGTGAACCTTGTGAATCACCAGGTGAAGTTTGTGATACATGCTTTGACAAAAAGGCTGATAACTCCGATTGTTTAAAAGGCAGGTGTGAATAATGGATAAGAAAGAAAAAATTAAAAAATTAATTGACAGGATGAGCGGACTAATTAAAGAAAGCGAAGATATAATGGAGCAGATACCGGAATACTTAAGACCGAATCAGGAATATGCCCTTAATCTTTGCAAAAAACAATTAGCTGCCCTCGAACTGGAATATACGAAATTATAGAATTAATATTATCATTCATAAATGGCAGATTAGTGAAAAACCGGGCCTTAAAAGTTAATGGCTTGGTTTTTTATTCTTACAAATCAATTTTCAGTCGAAAGAAATTTACATAGGGCATATCAAATGCTACACTGCTTATATAAGCTATTTGTATGAAGACTAACTTAAACATGAAATAAATTATCCGGAATATCAGTATTATCTTTTCAAGTAAGGTTGAAATTGAATTAATATAAAGAAATATGTAAAGAATCTGTGGAGTTATTGTTTCACGAAAGGAGAAGTGTTATGGAATTTAAGTTTTCGATGACCACCGAAGTCCATTTTGGTGAAGGTGTTATTTTAAAGAATAAAGATTTATTCCGTTCCCTTGGCAGCAAAGCCCTGATTGTTACCGGAAGGAGATCAGCAAAAATAAATGGCTCATACGATGATGTCAAAAAGGCGCTTGATGAAGTGAATATCGATTATGTACTTTTTGATGAGGTGGAGGAAAACCCGTCACTGGAGACAATAGAAAAAGGAAGCGATATAGGAAAGAAACATAATGTGGATTTTGTTATAGGTATCGGTGGGGGCTCCCCCATGGATGCTGCCAAAGCCATTGCGGTATTTATAAAAAATCCTGAAATAAATAAGGATAACATATTTGGTTCGGGAAAACTTGAAAGTATTCCAGTGGTTGCAGTGCCCACAACTTCAGGGACAGGTTCGGAAGTTACCCAGCACAGCATAGTGACTGTCAATAAGGAAAAGACCAAGAAAAACCTCGGGCAAAGAGTATTTCCCAAATATGCGTTTATTGATTGCAGATATACTAATGATTTGCCTTATGATATTACAGTGAATACAGCCATCGATGCTTTTACACATTTGGTTGAAGGTTATCTGAACACTAACAGTACTTTTATGTCGGATATTTATGGAGAAAAAGGCTTTGAGTTATTCAAATACTGCTTTGAAAAATTATTAAATAAAGATTTTAGCCCTGAGTTCAGAGAGAGAGTTATGCTTGCTTCAGTTATGGGAGGAATGCAAATTGCGCAGACTGGAACCTCCCTGCCCCATGGAATGGGATATCCGCTCACTTACTTTAAAGGACTTCATCATGGACTTGCCAATGGTGTTTTAACCATAGAATATCTGAAGACCTTTAAAAATCGAACCAAGATAAACAGGATGCTAAACATTTTAGGACTTTCGGACCTTGGGGAATTGGAGAAAATATTTAATAGTTTAATTAATATTAAACTTGATATTACAATGGATGAAATAAATGAGTATTCAAGAAGCATAATTGCCAATAAAGGAAAACTTAAAAATCACCCTGAAGAAGTAGAATTCGAAGATATTGTAAGGATTTATAGCAAGAGTCTATTAGAGAAATAGAAATAAGTTGCATAAGAGGCCAGGCCCAATACGAGCCTGGCTTTTTTGTTGCTAATTGATATTATTCTTACTAAATTTAAGCATATTTAAGCTATTCACCGGAAAAGCATGCGACATAGAATGTTTATATCGAACAATTTTAGCTGCTCAATGTCATGCAGATCACATGAAATATCCGAAAAGCTCACCAAAAATAATTTAAGGAGGATATTAAATGTTAAAAAAAAAGAATAGTAAAACCATGCGATTCCTGTATCAGCTGACTGCCACCATTCTTATTATGATGATCCTTGTCAGTTGCGGCAGGAATACCCCTTCAGGTGGTGATAAGCCTGAAAACGAAGGAAAACCGGGAGTGACAGAACAGCAGAATAAACAGCAGGATTCAGACAAAAAATCAGAAAAAGAAAATGATACAGGCAAATATGTTACTCCTGCAACTGCAGCACAATCTTACAGCCAATTTTTGGAGGCAAAAAGTAATATGGTCACCAGGCTTACTGATGCTTTGGCAAATAATCCGGATACCGGACTGACCTCTTTAAGTTTTATGGGCCTGGCTTTGGTGGATCTTGCGATGCTTCCTGCCACCAGTTTCGGCTTGGGTGATCAGGCAGCTGCATCTGCTCTTGGATTGTTTGGATTTCAAGATGTTGTTTATAGTGAAAACGGAGACCAATACAGCGTTAAGTATAAGAACGCTGAAGGTACTCCCTGTGAGTTGAAAGGCGAGTACAACAAAGCGGCAGATGCGCTCAAATGTACAGGATTGATAGAAGGCAAGGAAGAATTGGTTTATGAATATTGCAAAACTTCCTTCGGATATGTTGGTCAAATATATACCATTAAAGATGATGGAACATCATATGTTTATCAGATTGCAGTCAGCGGAAAGGATGGAGTAGTCGGTATGGCTGATGCCACAGAAAATCCTGAGTCATTAACCGGAAATGAATCAATAGAATTCCCCAAACAATGCCCGGAGTGGTACTCCATAAAGGGTGATGAGGTCACAGGACTTACCTCTGACGGTGAAAATATTTCATTCACATACACTCCAACTGAGGAAACAGAATAAATATATATATAACTTTTGACAAACCTCCTGAATTGGTTTTATGGATTAATGCCCTATTAATCTCCTTCTTAGATTTATCTGAATCGTCCCGGGAAGGAGATTTTTTTCTTGCCTGTGAATGTTGCAATTTAATTGGTATAATTATAGAGAAAAATTTCTTATTTAGTTAATGTATTCTAATAGACTTCGCAGAATAATGCGATAGAATATTTGTTAATAAGGCAATACTATAAAACCAAGGAGGACGCATATGAAGAAATTGAAAATTGCAGATGGAATACATATGCTTACTATGAATGTTGAGGACATATTATTCGAAGGAATATGGGAGATTGCCAGCGGAGTAACTCTTAACTCCTATATAGTTCAGGGAGAAAAGACCGCAATAATTGATGGTGTAATTGGATGGGACGGAATACCTGAAACCCTTTACAGAAACCTGGAGGAAATAGGAGTTGATCCAAAAACTATTGATTACTTGATAGTTAATCATATGGAACCGGACCATTCCGGCTGGATTTCAAACTTCAGAAAAATCAAGGATGATTTCACAATAATATGTACCGATAAAGCTGCAAAGATGGTGGCTTCCTTTTATGGCGAAGACAAAATAAGGGTTGTTAAGGAAGGAGATACTTTAGATCTCGGAAACGGTAAAGTGTTGAGTTTCCACCCGGTACCGAACGTTCACTGGCCGGACACCATGTACACCTACGAAAGCGGTACAAAAACTCTCTTCTCCTGTGATATGTTCGGAGCATTCGGAAGAATGGAGGTTCATTGTTTTGATGATGAGCTCACACCGGAAGAAGTTGATTTCTTTGAAGCAGAAGGAATAAGATATTATTCCAATGTAATGGCAACATTTACGCCAATGGTGAAAAAGGCTATAGAAAAAGCAAAAACATTGGATATTAAAGTCATAGCACCCGGTCATGGCCCGGTTTACAGAACAAATCCCCAAAAAATAATTGATGACTATACCAGGTATACCCGCTATGCCGAAGGGGCAGGTAAGGATGAAATTACCATCCTGTGGGGATCCATGTATGGAATGACTGCAAAAGCAGTTGATTTTGTGGAAGGAATACTAAGAAGAGAAGGTGTAAAATACAGCAAGCTGGAAATGCCGCTGGAAAGTGAAAGTGAAATGGTCGCGACCGTATTCAAATCAGCAGGCATTATTATTGCAGCGCCCACATATGAGTACAAGCTATTCCCTCCGGTTGCCGAAGCGTTAAATGAGGTTGGAAGAAAGAAGATTACTGGTAAACAGGCATTCAGATTCGGGTCATACGGATGGTCCGGCGGTGCCGAAAAAGAACTGAGTGAGATAGTCGAAAGAAATAAGATGAATTGGAGTTTCATTGAATCAGTGGAATTTGAAGGCTGCCCGACTACGGAAGACCTCAATAAGGTGGAGACCGGAGTATTAGAGCTCATTAATAAAATGAAGGACAAAGTAGTGGAATAATCTGAATAAGGGTCATATAATATTTTAATTGGATTTCAGAAATAGGTTTATAAAAGAGGTAAAAGACTATGAACAAAAGCGCAAGACTTATAAGCAATATAGTTTACGGTATAGGTGTTGCAATTGTTTTACTTCTTTCCTGTATTGCACTTTTCGGTCCGAACCGAATTACAAACCCTGATGCGATGATTCCTTTATCATGGAAAGAGCAGGCCTTTATTTGGCTTTCTTTTGGGACAATACCCATGCTCCTGGCATGTCTGGCGGTGTATAGGTTCAACGAAATAAAAAACAGCCGGCACAAGAAAAGAAATATTGTTATAATCTTTCTGCCCGGCTTTATTTGTGGAGCATGCGCACTTTTTATAATCGGTTTGATTATTACCGGAATGATTAACAGCTTTTTCTGAAATAGACTCCTCAATCTGAGAAAAGGCAGTTTGCTGAAAAAGTAAACTGCCTCTTTTTCTTTTCTCCATATAAGGTTTTAAGAAAACCACATTTTGTTAAGGACCCTGTCAAAGAATAGAACTTCTGAAGGTAATTTGACAGTTGAGCAGTCGCGCCGGGTGTGACAATCTATTGACATAATATGGGATGTCGACGGTTTTTTTATAAGGCTACCAACCTACGCAATTCGCAAAACTGGAGGTGTTGTTACGGCATCAGCAGCGGTAACAAATGAAGAGCTTTTCTCTGCCTACCTTAGCGGTGATGGGAATGCCCTTCGTATTCTCATGGAACGCCATGGGGATACTTTGACACTCTATATCAATGGGTACATACGCGATATTCATGAGGCTGAAGACTTGATGACAGAAGCCTTTTCACGCATGATACACGCCCGGCCACGCCTTTCAGACAACGGATTTAAGGCATATCTGTACAAAACCGCCAGAAATCTTGCCTTGCGGCATACTCAAAGGCGCCGCCGCCATGTTTTTTTTAGCCTTGAAGGTTTAGAGGATGAACCTGTAAGCGAGATGATGGTGGAAACGGTGGTTCACATCGAGGAACAAAACCGCATCCTGAAAAAATGTATTGAACAGCTTAATCCCGATTATTGCGAGGCTTTGTATCTGACATATTTTGAAAATATGAACTATGCGCAGGTGGCACAGGTGATGAGAAAAAGCATAAAACAAATCGATCATTTGCTGGAGCGTGGCAAAAAAAGACTGCGACCTTTATTGGAAAAGGAGGGAATCACCAATGCGAACTACTGATGAAAGGCTCGCCGCAGTTGAAAGTCGCGTGAGGGAATTGGAACAGCAAAAAAGACAGCGCCGGTACCATTATGTCAGTTTTGCGGCTGTTGCAGCTTGTCTTGCTTTTATAGTTGGTTTGGGATTTTCCATGCCCGGCATTATGGAAGGGCTTACCGCACAGGAATATAACAATTCCGGTTTTATGGCGAGCATTTTCCATGAGGGAAAAGCTCTGGGCTATGTACTGGTTGGGATTCTGGCATTTGCACTCGGTGTGTGCCTGACTATTCTTTGTTATATGTTGCAGCCTGAAAGACAGCGGAATAAGGAGGATCATAAAAATGATAGAGATCATTGACAATGCCATTCAGCTTGTGGTCCTTGCAGGCTGCTGTATATACTCCGCTGTTCTGTCAATAAAAAATAAAGGGCAGGTATGGTTTTTGCTCACATGTTTCTATGGAGCTTTTGCCCTTGGACTGATTCATTGGCTTCTGTTCATGGTGTTTTACTCAGGGAATCCGAAACTTTCTCCTGTATCTGATTTAAGCTGGCTGGCAGGAGTGTCGTTTCTGCTGGTTCTGCAGGATACCCTGCGCTTGCCGGGAGAGAATACATACCGTCCGGTTTTGGCACTGGCTGCCCCGGTATTCAGCGCCATTATGTGCCTTTTCTTTTTCAGATGGGGCCACTATTTTCTGAATATTCTGTATGCCTTGCTGATGGGGGCATGCGGATATAATGCTCTCAGGGGGCTTATATGATGCCGATTTGACACAGGCAACTGTGGAACTCGCTCCGGTGATAGAGGAAACTATGAAACTCCTGCCCGTACTTTTTCTTCTGCTGGTATTTGAACCAAAACGGCAGGAGGCGCAAAACGCCATTCTGTTTGTAGCGGCAGGCTTTGCAACTTTCGAAAATGTCTGTTACCTGATTGAAAACGGCTCATCCCAGCTAATGTTTTTGCTCATGCGCGGCTTTGGCACGGGGGCGATGCATATTGTCTGCGGAGCCGTTGTGGGGCAGGGACTCCTGTATGTTTGGAAGCTTCCTTGGCTAAAAGTGGCGGGTACTTTTGGACTTTTGTGTATTTCCATTACTTTTCACGCAATCTACAATCTGCTTATAAGCGTAGGAGGAGTTGTGCAGACGGTGGGCTTGCTCATACCTGTACTGACTGCTTTCTTCGGAGTTCATATTACCGGATTTCTGAGATCGAAATTAACTGAATAAGGCAATTAAAGATTATAAGAGCTGCCGTTGAGGCAGCTCTTTTTTTGCCCAAAAGAGATAAATTATTTGATCTTTTGGTGGGGAGTTTTTGAATAATATGTATTTATGTTAATAAAAGTACTATTTTGCTTCACTTTTTGAGGAGGGGGAAACTGTGTACAGTACAGAAACACGGATAGCAATGGTGGAACAACGGGCGAACCTGATTCGCAGGAAGAGCGAAAAAAAGCTTACCGCCATGCTGTGCGTTATTTGTCTTATAATAATGGTCAGTATCGCGGAAGTGGTAGGAGCATCGGGCAGAGGTGCTCATGGTTATGTGCCCGGGCTTTACGGTTCAACACTGCTTTCAGAGGACGCAGGGGGTTATGTTCTGACAGGAGTGCTGTCCTTCATTGTGGCGGTAGTGATTACAGTTCTGAGCATCCGCCATCGAGAAAAGAAAAAAGAAGTTAGTGAGGATTATGAAAATGAGTAAGCAGCAATCAAAAATTGATTTCAGTATTAGTTTCCTGAATAAGGGGGTATCTTGATGAAAAAGAGAATCAAGTGGAGCGCAATACCTTTTGCGATGATATTTGTCCTTTTGGTATCCAATGTTATTAGCCCCTGTATTGTGAATGCCGAAGCTGACGTATCTGATTCTGTTTCAGTGATTTATGAGAGCAACGGCGCTGACTCGGGTTCGGTTCCTGAGGATAAAAATACATACATTGAAGGGGATACGGTCCAGGTTCTGGATAACATCGGCGGTCTGACCAGGAATGGCTTTCAATTTGGAGGCTGGATGACGGAGAATATCATTTTCCAGCCCGGAGACACCTTTATTATCGGAAACGGTGATATTGTCCTCAAGGCTGTATGGATTCCCGTTTACAGGGTCTATTACGACCCAAATGGCATGCACAGCGGCTACCCGCCTACAGACCCGGTAGAATACCCTAAAGGTGCCCATGTAATTGTGAAGGGCAACACTGGCGGCCTTGATAAACCTGGCTATTATGGTTTGCAGAGTTGGAACACAAAACCGGACGGAAGCGGGACCACTTATTATCCAGGATCAACCCTCGTTATAGAGAATTCAGATATCACATTATATGCTCAGTACTCGACATTTCCGCCTCTTGTAAATCTGACCGTCTATGAAGTAACCTATTATGCCAATGGTGCAACCGACGGCTATACTCCCGAAAGAGTTTCTCAGTACTCCCCTGTAACCATGAGCGGCAATCCGGGAGGTCTGCGTAAGGATGGATACGCGTTTGCCGGATGGAACACGAAGCCGGATGGTACAGGAGAGTTGTACAAACCGGGAGATAAACACGATACACTTGGACATCTTTCGCTGTATGCTCATTGGACTCCGGTCTTTACCATTTCTTATATGGCTGACACCAACGCATCAGTTCCCAGTATTTCGAATCAGCATGCATCGGGGACCAATGTGAAGCTTTTAGAATATCACGAGGTAATAAATGGACCTGCACCTGCCACATTCAAGGGGTGGAACACCGAATCCGACGGGTCCGGTGAGACCTACATGCCAGGTGATGTAATTTCTCTGGATTCAGATTTAACATTATATCCCATATTTGAAACAAACCCCGGAGGATACATTGTAACCTTTGACGGCAACGGAAATACAGATGGCTTTTTACCCCAAAAACGTGTGATAGCCGCAGGTGAGGAAATTTATCTTCCCGAACAGGGAACACTTGCTAAGGAAGAACATGCCTTTACCGGATGGTTTGATAATGATGGCCGTGAATATGCTGCCGGTGAAGCTGTAAGAATTAATAAAAACACAACCTTTTATGCCAGATGGATAAAGATTTTCAGGGTTACCTATGATAAGAGAGGCGCTATAGGTGTTACAGCCCCGGAAGACAATACAGTTTATCTGGAAGGTATGCCGGTTACAGTGAAGCCATTTAAAGTAACAAGCTTCAAGAACTGGAACACAAAGCCTGACGGCAGCGGAATATCTTATAATCCGGGAGATGTTTTTTACATCACTGCTGATACTACGCTATATGCGACCTATTATGACTTAATAGTTATTGATCCTGAAGTTCCTCTTATTTTTATATTGCCCTTTAACTACAATGGGAACCTGGCAGAAGGAGGGGGTCCACCGGAGCACGGATTCTATTCTCCAGGCTCAATAGTTGAAATTAAGGGCAATACCGGCAATTTCTACAGGGAAGGCTATGTATTTGACTGCTGGAACACCAGACCTGATGGGAGTGGATTAACCTTCAGACCAGGGGATACTCTGACTATGCCAAGTCATGAGGTAACATTATTCGCTATGTGGAAGACGCCTGATCCTTCGGTAATTATTAGTATCCGCGTAACAGAAACTGTAAAGAAGTATGTTGTTTCTTATCCGATTTTAAACTCCTCTCAGAAGGTGCAAAAAGGAGATGTAATTCACGTTAAGGACTTTAGTGGTCTTTACAAAAAAGGTTACACATTTGGAGGCTGGAAAGACAGAAACAGTGGAAAAGTATATGAGCCAGGTACACCAGTCACTATAACCCGTGCTTATACTTTTGATCCGGTTTGGCTTCCAGTTGTAACACATTATAGAATTAATTATGTTCCCGGAGATTCTTACAGCGGAGCCAGCGGACTACCGGTCGACAATACCCTGTATGAGTCAGGGGACGTAGCTACAGTGAGTTCAGAAATACCGACCTATCCGGGGCAGGAATTCCTGTGCTGGAGTACGAGCTTTTACGGTTATGGCAATATCTATTATCCAGGAGATAAAATCAGATTCGGGATGCAGGATATTACCTTATATGCGCAATTTACTGTGAGCAATATCTCTTTTACATACAACGGGAATGGAGCAACTGAAGGAGAATCTCCGGCATCCAGGAGGTATAAGACAGGTCAAAAAATAACAGTTCAAAACCAGAACACCCTTAAAAAGAACGGATATTATTTCGATGGTTGGAGTACCATACCTGATGCAAGCAGTGGTGACTATCAGGCCGGGGATATTATCACTGCGGGGGTTGAGGATATAGTCCTGTATGCAGTATGGAAGGAGTTTCCGCCTGAAATAACACCGGAAACATATCCAATAACATATAAGAGCTATGGTCATACAGGTGGAGAAGTTCCAGTAGACAATAACAGATATTTATCAGGAACAGCAGTAACTTTGAAAAATGGCGGAAGTCTCCAAAAGGACGGATATATCCTTTACGGCTGGTTAATCGATAATATGGTTTATTTGCCGGGTGACAACTTTATTATGAAAAATAGAGAAGTCACTGCAATTGCCATCTGGGTGCCTGCCGACCGGGACAATGACGTTTTTATTACCATATCTTTCAACGGCAATGGAAGTACCGGTGGAACTGTACCGGAAAGTATATCCTGCCCTGCAGGACAAGGAGCGGTATTGCCGCATAATACAGGTAATCTGACAAGGCCTGGTTATGTGTTTGGAGGATGGACTGACAATGTTAAGCTGTACTTGCCAGGGCAGACATACTATATGGAGAACTCTGTGCAAAATACCACACTTTATGCCGTATGGGTACCTGCAAGAACCTTTTCATATAATGGCAACCTGAACACCGGAGGTTCTTTTCCGGTGGACCCCGTCCCCTATGGAATAGGAGAGACTGTTACCATACTCGACAATGTTAATAATCTTACCAGGGACAACCACCTGTTTGCCGGATGGTTTGTCAGAGACAGAATATATCAACCGGGTGAGACCTTCACAATGGGTGCTGAAAATACCGTAGCATCAGCAGTTTGGGTTGCTTTAAATGATATTCCGGAAACACCTGTGCCTAACACTATGCCGAATCGTAAGGCGGAGGTACCGGGCATAACAACCGCTGATGCAATTAAAGGGGATATCTTCAGTCTGGATCTGTCAGAAATATTCGAGGATAATGACGGAGACTCTCTTATCTATTACGTGTCAGTAAACGGTGGCCCTTACGAAGCAACAAGCGCTTTATATGACTATGCTTTGACGGGAACGGGAACCATAACACTGATTTTCAGAGCAAGTGACGGAAAGTCCGAGTCTACAGATACATATACGGTAATAATAACCGTCCAAAAAGGTTCGGGAGATTCTTCCGGCGGCTCATCGGGAGGCGGAAGCAATCCATCAGGAGGCTCTTACCCTGTCAACTTCTGTTGCGGATATTACTTTTGACCGGAGTACTCTGAACACCATCGCAGGAGAAGCATCGGGCAACGTCAGAATTGAAGCTTCCAAGGTAAATACAGAAGTACTGAGAGATGATGTAAAGCAACTGGTTGGGAACAGACCTGTATTTGAATTCAGAATAACCAGTGGGGATAAGGTAATCTCTCAGTTCGGAGGAAATGTAACGGTGTCCGTTCCATATACTCCAAAGCCAGGAGAAGATATAAACGCTATAGTGATCTACTACATCAATGCGGAAGGGCAACCGGAGACAGTGACAAACTGTGTCTATGACCCTGAAACAGGTACCGTAAGATTTACCACAAACCACTTCTCAAAATATGCTGTGGGTTATAATAAAGTGAACTTTAAAGATGTGCCTGAATCGGCATGGTACAATAAAGCCGTGTCCTTCATAGCAGCACGGGGCATAACATCAGGTACAGGCAACGGAAATTACAGCCCCGAAGCGAAACTTACCAGAGCCCAGTTTATAGTAATGCTGATGAAGGCATATGGATTAGACCCCGATATGGATGCCCGGGATAATTTCGCAGATGCCGGAAATACCTATTATACTGGTTATCTTGCTACTGCAAAACGACTTGGCATAACCAGTGGTATAGGAAACAACATGTTCGGACCTGACCTGGAGATTACTCGTCAGGAGATGTTCACCATGCTGTATAATGCCCTCAGGATAATCGGAAGACTTCCCAAGGTAAACGGGGGGCAATCCCTGTCATCTTTCTCTGATGCGGGCGACATAGCAACTTGGGCTAAAGAGGCAATGACGTATCTTGTGGAATCAGGTTTCATCAGCGGCAGCAATGGCAGACTATTCCCGAACGATACTACTACCAGAGCTCAAGATGGCACAAATACTGTATAGTATATTCGCGAAATGATACATTTTTCAGTGGTCAAAAAAAGTGTAAATATTAACATAAAACAAAAAGCCAGGTATAAAAGCCTGGTTTTTTGTTTTCACCTGCAGAGAATAATATAAAAAATTATTTTTACAGCAATAGAAATATCCGGTATCATTAAAGAAGAGGGTACACGGACCGAAGTGTATAACAAACCCCATTGGCGGGAGGTGCCAAAACCGTATGAGAATCCTTATTGCTGACGATGAGGATGATATCAGAAATTTAATAAAGATTAGTCTTGAAGAAAACGGATATACAGTATTGACGGCGAAAAACGGCAAGGAAGCTTGGGATATATTTCAAACAGAAGAAGTCCATCTCGCAATCCTTGATGTGATGATGCCCGTAATGGACGGATTTAACGTCCTCCGGAAAATACGGGAACAAAGCACACTCCCCGTCATATTCCTGACTGCAAGGGCGGATGACATGGACAAGGTTCTTGGCCTTGGATTGGGGGCGGACGACTATCTTGCAAAGCCCTTTTCTGTCGCTGAGCTGGTTGCCAGGGTAGGTGCACAGCTAAGAAGAAATAACGAGTATCTTTCCCGCAAGGGGAGAACAGAAAGCCTTACTTACGGAAATTTGACCATAGACAAAGAAAAATGCTGCGCCTTTAAGGACGGCGAACCTATTGAACTTGGAGCAAAGGAATACAAGCTGCTTCTTCACTTTATCGAAAACCCGGAGAGAGTATTTACAAAAAGGCAGCTTTATCAGGCGGTTTGGGGCGAAGATTATTATTTTGACGACAATACGGTGATGGTGCACATCAGCCGCATCAGAAACCGGATAGAGGACGATCCGCAAAATCCTGAGTATCTGAAAACCATTCGAGGTATTGGATACAAGCTCCATTATACCGGAGATAAGCAATGAAGAGTAAACTTTCCAATCAATTTCTCAGAAGTTTTCTGGTGATATTTCTTCTGACCATACTGGATACGGTACTTGCTTTTGTGCTCTTGTCTTATGCAAGCAGCCTGATTTCAGATTCACTGGCAAAAAACCAGTATCCCGCAAGTGCAATTATCAAAGAGGATTACAGTCAGATAGACGCCTCTTCAGTCATAGAACGCGGTGGGGGTGTACAGGTTGTGGACAGGGAATACCGCGTCGTATTTTCGGGGGGCATTGATACCATCGGTAAGAATGAACTTACTGCACAGGAATTTACAAGATTCCTGACCGAGAGCAGGAGCAAACCGTATCATTACGATATTATCTATCAACCGGAAGGCGAGTTTTGGCTGATTGTCACTTTTCCCACTTCTTTACGGCTGGATTTTTCACTGGTGCATAACAAAGAAGCAGCCACGGGTGATTTTATTCGGTCCGGTTTGGTTCTGACTTTTGTCGTACTGGTCTTTGTTCTTATACTCGCGCTTTTTACCTATATCTATTCAAAGATTACGGCAGCAGGCATAACTGTACCTCTTAAAAAGCTCCGTGACGGAACAAGGCTGTTACGGGAGGGCGACTATTCTGCAAGAGTGGATTTGCGCCTTAAAAATGAGTTTGCTGAACTTCAGGATACTTTTAACGATATGGCTGCCCGTATAGAGCAGGAAATCTCCCTTCGCAAAAAATCGGAGGAGGACAGGCGGCGCTTAATTCTGGACATCTCCCATGACCTGAAAAATCCTATGTCCAGTATACAAGGTTATGTGGAACTGATAATGAATAAGGAAGATATGACCGCACAGAAACGTAATGAATATCTGGAGATTATTCTTAGTAACAGCATCAGGGCTAACAAACTCCTTACCGAATTGTTTGAACTTTCCCAGATGGACAGTCCGGAGTTTTCCCTTAAGCTTGAAAGAACAGATATCTGCGAATATATCCGGCAAATTTGCGCTGAGCTCGTACCTGTGCTTGAGAGTCAGGGATTCGAATATCAATTTGATATTAGCGAAGAAAGCGTTTTTGTGATGCTTGATGCTGACCGGTTTGGCCGGATTATCCAAAACCTTGCAAATAACGCGGTCAGATACAATCCGACAGGAACACTGATTTCGGTAAGGCTTACTGTACAGAATAATCAGGTGATTATAGATTTCAGGGACAATGGAATTGGGATACCATCCCACCTTAAAGAAAATATTTTCAATCCTTTTGTCCGGGTGGATGATTCCCGCAATTCAAAGTCAGGCGGCAGCGGGTTGGGACTGTCCATTGCAAAAAAAATAGCTCTGGCCCATGCTGGAGATTTAACGCTGTGCCACGGTGAGAATGCGGGCAGCACCTTCCGGATAACTGTTCCCGCAATTTAAGGAAAATTTAAGGTTTATATCAGCTGTATGACAGGTTCGGTTGCTAAGATAGTATTGAACCTGAATACAGCTGTTTTTTTTTTGAAGGGATATTATGACACATGAACTCATCAAAAAACGCATTCAGGTTGGATATGCCGAGGTGATGAGTAATGAAAAATGAACCGACCTTTTTAGAGATTTTACTCACAAAAATTGCGTTTTATTTTTACGGAAAGTCTGTGTACAAAAGCTTTGCCGACCGTCTGCCCCTTAACGGAGGGGAACGGGTACTTGATTTCGGATGCGGTATGGGAACAGTAGCGTACTATGCCGCGAAAAAACTTACACATGGACATCTGACCTGTATGGATATTTCCGGGCGCTGGTTAAATGCCTGCCGAAGTACTTTGCGGGATTATGAAAACATCAGTTATATCTTATGTGAATCCCCGGACCTTGAAGACGAATGCTTTGATATAGTGTACTGCCACTTTGTATTACACGATATCTCGAAAAGTGAATTGGAAAAAACTGTTCCAGCCCTTATAAACTCGCTTCGGACCGGAGGTGTATTCGCTTTTCGTGAGCCACTGAATGAAGCTGACAAATTGAAGGTTATCAAAGATCTGACAGAAAAAAACAGGCTGATTCTTAAGGAAAGCCGCGTAACCGATATTCCGCTGATGGGAAATGCCCTTGAAAGTCTGTATGTTAAACAATAAAGGAGGTTTCTTTATGACACAGATAATAGTTTTTATGGTTTTGACTGTTATATTGGTTGTTACCCTCGCATTTGTTATTCTTAAATCAGCTTATTACGCTATTGCTTTTATAATCGGAAAGACAAATCCTGCTTCTTTTTCCCGACTGAAGAAAACTGCGATACTCTTCGCAGTAATTATGATATTGAATGTTGGGTTGATAACTGTTTCCCAGCTTACAGCATCAACACCTCCTATTGTCGATGAAAATGGAAACACTCCCAAAAACAGCATTGCAGAGCTAAGAAAAATTGAACTGAATGGCAGGAAACAGTGGATCAGTATAAGAGGCTGGGACAAAAATGCTCCGGTACTTCTCTTTCTGGCAGGAGGCCCGGGTGGAACTCAGATGGCTGCGGTAAGGCATGAACTTTCTGAATTGGAAAAGCATTTTGTGGTCGTCAACTGGGACCAGCCCGGCTCCGGAAAGTCATACTACGCAGAAAAAATAAAGTTCATTACTCCACAAACCTATATCCAGGATGGCCATGCCCTGACAGAATATTTAAAGGAGCGTTTTTCTAAAGATAAGATTTACCTTGTAGGGGAATCCTGGGGAAGCGCTCTGGGGATATTTCTTGCAGATAAGTATCCCGAGTCCTATCACGCATTTATTGGCACAGGGCAAATGGTTGACTTTGTTGAAACAGAACGGATTGATTATGCAAAGGCTATGGAAATAGCACAATCCAAAGGAGATACGGCACTTATAGAACGCCTTAAAGCAAATGGCGAACCACCATATTACGGAAACGATGTAACATGGAAAAGTGCGGCTTACCTTAACTATCTGAGCGCATATATGACAAGCAATCCCAGTATTCACAATCCCGGCTACAACACATTTCGGGACATTGCATCCTCAGAATACGGGCTCCTTGATAAAATCAATTTTTTCCGTGGAATTATCAACACATACAATCAGGTGTATCAAAAACTATACACCATTGATTTGAGGACTGATTATACCGAACTTGATGTTCCTGTATATTTCTTACTTGGACGGCATGATGTCAATGCACCTACCTCTCTGGCAGAGGAATATATGCAGGTTCTGAATGCACCTGATAAAAAAATAGTTTGGTTTGAACATTCAGGCCACAACCCATGGATTAACGAACCTGCCAGGTTTGCAGAGGAGGTATTGGCATGTTTTTCGGAAAACAACACGCAAGAATAAGGATGAGATGTAATATGCATCCGATCGTTTTTCTGCCGCTTTTTATTGCCATTCTAATAGCCATCCAGGCGTACTCCGCTCCGAAGGACAGCATCATAATTCTTGAGAATCCGAATGGTACAGGTTTCACCATGGACTTCAAAGAATGGAGCTCAAAAAACAAATGTGAATTATACCTTAAAAAAGGAGATACACTGCAAATTGTAGCTGTCAGTGAAAGTGGGGAATATACGCTTTTAATCCTCGGGGAAAACGGAAGTGAACCTTATGCAGGAAATATCAATAGGTCAATGGTATTCACTGTAACAGTGTCTGAAACGGATAAATATGAAATACGAATAACCGGTAAGAATGCAACCGGAAAAGTCACAGTCAGTAATTTGAAAAAGATTGACAGGTAAAACGTTGCAATACTTACTTATTTTACTCTCGCTCCCTGCGGAATTATGCAATTCAGGACGAAATCTCCTACATTTCAGGCAAAAGCAAACTTTTTTCGGTTATTTTAAGGCATAATTCTTTCAGATATACAAGAAAATAAGCCGGATTTAATACAGCTTTATCCGGCTCGTAGAATCGAAAGATATTGGGGAGCGGAGGGTAAATAGATGAAAAAGAAAATGATCCTTTCAAGGATTCTGTCTGTGTTGCTGGCATTTGTACTGCTTATGGGCAATGTCCCAATGGCACAAATGCCAGTTTTTGCTGTGGAGGGAACCGAAAACGACGGGCTGCTGTCAGGAATAGGTAAGATTATTTCCTTTGAGGAATTGTCTCCCGATATTATGGTTCAGAATGTGCCGACAGGCACTCAGGAATCAGAATTGAATCTTCCGGACATTCTGGTGGCGAAAGTAAGTTTTCCGGCAGAAGGAATTTCCACTGAAGGAACTTCCCCGGAGGAAACTTCCGTAGTTACGGATTCTGCAATTTCCCTGAATATTCAGGATGAACAGAACCAGATTATTGGCGGACAGATTGACACCGAAGAAGAAAAGACGGTATCAGAGCCTGTTACTATGAATATTCCTGTTCCTGTGACCTGGACATCCTCTCCCGCATATGACGGTGATGCCGCAGGTATATATATTTTCACTCCTTCGATTGAGGGCTTTACTGTTAGTGCAGAACTCCCGGTGATAACAGTTACAGTGGATGAAGCAATTAATACTAAGGCTGTTGAAGGAGAAATCACTGAGTTCAGGGAACTCCGCGAAGATATCCGCTGGCAGAATACCATGACTCCCGAATTACCGGAGACAGTTGAAGGTACCGTTGATGGCACAACAACCCAAATCCCGGTAACATGGGAAGCGGATCATCGCTATGACGCTGATAACCCTCAACGGGGACTGTATGTATTTACAGCAGTTTTAGGTGATGACTATGAAGCCGCATACGGTACAGAGCTTCCTCGTATAACTGTATATATTCCGCAAAATGCAGGCATGATGATGCGAATGGCAGGAAGCGGCACCGATGGTAGCCCGCTGGAGATCTACACTGCCGCACAGCTTGCCGAGATTGCGACACTGGTCAATTCCAAGCCGAGCGGTCTGGAGCGGTTTTTATTTAATAATTCAGGTACACAAGTCCATCTTAAGCTAATGAATGATATCGATTTATCGGACTATCAAAGCGGTGAAGGCTGGGTTTCTATAGGTAATTGGAATAACCCATTTAAGAGCATATTTGACGGCAACAATAAAGTCATAATAGGCCTAAAGATCAACCGCAGTGGTAATGGATATTATGGATTGTTTGGCTATATAAATGGTGGAACTGTAAGGAATCTTGGAGTGATAAATGTTAATATTCAAGGTGGCGCATATGCAGGAGGAGTGGCCGGATATTTACTTGTTTTGTAGGCGGCGTGGTCGGAAGTTCTTTTGGTACAGTTAGAAACTGCTACAGCACCTGTAGTATAAGCGCTACTTCTTCTGACTCGTGCTATGTTGGCGGTGTGGCTGGAAGTTCAAATGGAAGCATTGATAATTGTTACAGTACCAGCAGTGTAAGCGGAACTGCTTCTAATACGTGCTATGTTGGCGGTGTGGTAGGAAGTTCTAATGGGAACATTGTTAATTGCTACAGTATCGGCAGTGTAAGTGGCTCCGGTGGTAATTGTAATGTGGGCGGTGTGGTTGGAACTGCTAATAGTTCTTCTGTTATGAATTGCGCAGCACTTAACTCTTCGATTAGTGGTGGTGCGAGTAATGTGGGCCGTGTTGTGGGGAGTTCCTCTGGCACGTTATCAAGTAACTATGCATTTTCGGGTATTCCGGGATCATGGAATGATAAGGTTCACGATAGAAAGAACGGTGCGGACAAGACAGCGGAAAGCCTGGTTCAAAGCGCTTTCTGGAAATCAACAACTAACTGGAACAATAGTCCGTGGGACGAAGATATATGGAATATCGAAAATTACAAACTGCCCACACTCAAAGGCCTGAGCGGGCAAGACGGCGCTATTCCTGTCCATATCAACGCTAAAGAATTCGCGGGTATGGGTACAAGTGGGGACCCCTATCTTATAAAAACAGCCGCAGACCTTGCAAATTTGGCTCAACTGGTGAATACGTACAGAACGCCTTATAATGAAAGTAGTGTACATTTCAAACTGGAAAATAACATCGATCTTTCAGATTATCAAACCGGTGAGGGATGGACCCCCATAGGAACAGGTTCATCACCATTCAGGGGCACATTTGACGGCAATAATAAAGTAATATCAGGCCTTAAAATAAATCGCCCCGATAATGAAAAACAAGGACTGTTTGGCAATATATATGGTGGAACGGTAAAAAATCTTGGTGTGACCAATATCGATATAACCGGCAAGGCTTATGTCGGAGGAGTGGCAGCATACATCAATAATAATGGCAATGTGGAATACTGCTATACCACCGGAGATGTTACAGCAACAGGAACAGATAGTATCTATTGCGGAGGCGTGGCAGGATATGTCAGTCTAGGAACGATACAAAATTGCTACAGCGCATGTGATATAAGCACCAGTAATAATAGGACCGGTGGTATAGTGGGTTATATAAATAATGGTACCGTTAAAAACTGTTACAGCACCGGTGATATAAGAAGTGGAGGAAGTTATCTCGGGGGTGTAGCAGGTTATTTATCTGGCAGCACAGTAGAAAATTGCTACACCACGGGAATTATAAGCAGTACAACAGGTGCTGCTGTCGGCGGTATAGCGGGGTATGTATATTCCAGCAGTACAATAATAAATTGTGTAGCGCTAAATTCATCTGTCAGTGGATCCTTTGGTTCAGGTGATTATGTTGGACGTATAGCAGGGTTAGCCAACAATGGCTGTACACTCTCAGATAACTATGCTTACTCGGGAATGACGGTAAAGGGTGATGGGAAGGATAAAGCTATTATCAGCGATGCCGGTGGCGCTGACGGCGAATTGACCCAGACTGTCGCGGAAGGCAGTGCGGCAACAGCGCCTGTTCTTTCCCGCAGCGGCTATACTTTTGACAGATGGGACAAATCCTTTGATAATATGACATCTGATATGACAGTTACCGCAATATGGCGAGAGAACACAGGCGGCTCCGGCGGAGGAGGTTCTTCAGGCGGCAGTTCAGGAGGCTCATCTTCCGGCGGCGGTACTGCTCCTACACCGGTGACGCAAATCAACAATGGAAGCACTACTACCGGCACAAACATTCAGAGACTTGTTTCAGAGAATAAAACGCTGACTGTGGTCGATGACGAAAAAGGCGCTCAGCTTGTGTTTGATACCGATGCCCTTGAGGGAATCAGCAGCCAGGCGACAGAAAACATTCAAGTGGAAATTAATGATGTTTCCGAAGAACATAAGGAGAATCTTCCCGGTAAAATGGTATTCTCCCTGACGGTGAGTTCCAATGGCAGGACAATATCGAACTTTGGCGGAAAGGTAAAAGTTTCTCTTCCTTATGAGTTAAAGGAAGGAGAGCGGCCTGAAGACGTTACCGTATGGCACATTGCAGAGGAGGGTACAATGACTGAAATCGCCTGTATATATGACCCTGTCACACAGCTGGCTACCTTTGAAGTCACCCACTTTTCCTTCTATGTAGTGGGAGTTGCCGGTTCAAAACAGGAACCGGGGACAGAGCCCTGGAGCAATCCTTTCAAAGATGTAAAAGAGAGCGACTGGTACTATGAAGCAGTGAAATTTGTAAAGCAGAAGGGGCTGTTTGCGGGAACCGGAGCGGACACCTTCTCATCGACAATGTCCATGACCAGGGCTATGTTCTGGACAGTACTGAGCCGGCTGGACGGACAGAAATTCACAGGAAAGAATGAATTTGAAGCTGCGCGTATATGGGCAATGGAGGCAGGGCTGACCGATGGAGCAACCCCCGACAACACCATTACACGTGAGCAGATGATATCGATACTGTGGAGATATGCGGGCTCACCCAAGGTCAGCAGAGACATCAGCAGATTCACCGACGCAGGAAACGTAGCAGTATATGCTGTTGATGCCATGGCATGGGCAGTGGAGAACGGAATAATAGTTGGCTCAAACGGCGCTCTGATACCAAAGGAGAACGCCAACAGGGCACAAACTGCGGCAATTCTGCAGAGGTTTGTGGAAAAAGCAAAATAACAAAAAGAGTGGAACATAAAGCATGATAAAAAGGAGAGCGCCTCTAAAAGCGGGGCACTCTCGTTTTTTTTAAAATTATCTTTATTAATCATCCTGTAATGCATCATATCCTTCTTCACCGGTACTTATCTTTATAACATTTTCAACATCGTAAATAAAGATTTTGCCATCTCCCATTTTCCCTGTGTACAACGCTCTCTTTACTGTTTCCACTACCGTTTCGACAGGTATCTTACACACTACTATATCAATCTGAACTTTTGGAAGTAGTCTTGTTTTGACAGGCGCACCGCGGTAGTACTCCTCATGTCCTTTCTGCATGCCGTAACCAAGAACATTCGTGACTGTAAGACCTGTGATGCCAATTTTGTCAAGGGCGTTCTGGAGCTGTGTCATCTTTTCCTGATTGGTTATAATGGTGACTTTTGTCATCTTAGGTCCGGTGCGGGTCACATTGATTATTGAAGTCGGAGTCTCAGGAGAAACATTATGGAAAGAAGGAGTTGTAGGTTCAAGCGGACTTATTTCAGTTATTCTGTCCCCGTTACCGTTGTCAGTAGCCATAATAGGAGCCACAATGGCAAAATCAGGATAAGCGGAGTTACCGTGTTCTCCGATATCAAGACCCTGAATTTCCTCCTCAAGACTGACACGGATGCCGATGGTCTTATGAAGAATAAACCACACAAGGGCTGAAGCTGCAAACACGAATACTCCAACTGCAACAATACCGATTATTTCTGCCCAAAGTAATGAAAGACCTCCGCCGAAGAACAGGCCGTTGACTTCGGAAAGGCTGGTTACACCTTCCTGGGCGAAAAGTCCCACACATAATGTGCCGAAAATGCCGCAGACCAGGTGTACTGAGGTGGCACCGACGGGGTCATCAATCTTTTTTCTGTCAAAAAAGAGTACTGCGAACACAACGATAATACCCGCTATCGCACCAATAATAAGTGAACTTGTAACGCTTACATAGGCGCAGCTTCCGGTGATTCCGACAAGACCGGCAAGACAGCCATTTATGGTCATGCCAAGATCGGGTTTGCCAATAAAGATCCAGGAAGTAGCGGTAGCAGTGAGTACAGCAGCAATGGCGGCTGTATTTGTGGTCATAAAAATATGTGCGACATCGCCTGGATTCTGGAAACTCATTGTGGAACCGGGATTAAAGCCAAACCACCCAAGCCAGAGAACGAACAGCCCTATAACTGCCAGAGACATGTTATGACCCGGTATAGCCTTTGGTTTTCCGTCTTTATCATATTTTCCGTAACGTGGACCAAGTATAATGGCTCCTGACAGAGCAGCCCAGCCACCCACCGAGTGGACGACGGTATCACCTGCAAAATCCAGGAATCCAAGATTCGCAAGCCAGCCGCCACCCCATATCCAGTGACCGACTATGGGGTAGATGACAAGGGTCAGAGCGAAGGAAAACACTATAAATGCTATGTATTTAACGCGTTCTGCAACCGCACCCGATACAATGGTTGCTGCAGTTCCGCAGAATACCAGCTGGAAAAAGAATTTTCCCCAGAACGGGACGTCCGAAGTCAATGTATCTTTATAAAAGTCTAAACTGGAGTTGTTCAGGATAAAAAGTTGCTGGGTTCCGACAAACGGATTGTCTCCGCCAAACATAAGACCCCAGCCAAGGATCATGAAGCCGAGGGAGGAAACCGCAAATACAATAAAGTTCTTTGACAGGATGTTGACGGTGTTTTTTGATCTGGCAAATCCAGATTCAACCGCTGCAAAACCGAGGTTCATAAAAAACACCAGCACGGCTGCAAACATCACCCAAAAGGTATCAACTATCATAGTGGTAGTCATAATTCTCTCCTCCTTGAAAAAATTAAGGCGTGTATTTTATTGAGACATCAATAAAACACACGCCTTTGTGCGCAATAAGTTCTGATTATTAATTTTAAACTTTTACGAGTTAATTGGCTGCCGGGTGGAGCTCCATGTGAAAAATCCCACTTCCGGGAAGCCCGGCATATCACTCAATATAATATTTACCTTTAACCCATAAAACAAACAAAGGCGATGTTGGCTTTCGCCAGCAGCGCCTTTGCTATTTGTACCATATAATAACTAAATCCGGTTTGTTTGTCAATACAAAAATCAAGTAAAATTTTTCACCAAAATTCGTACATCATTTTTTGCTTAGTCAAGGTTATATCTCTTTTTTACTTTTAACCTGGACATTGCACGGGCCATTGCTGCTTTGGACTGGTAGTATTCCGTCATGCTTCGGCGCTGGCGAATTCTCTCCTGAGCGCGTTCCAGGGCCGCCTGAGCGCGTCTGGTATCTATCTCTTCTGGCCATTCAACCGTATGGGAAAGAATAATAGTCCTGTCGGGGAGCACTTCCATAAAACCTTCGTTGATGGCTGCTTCTTTCCACTTTCCGTTCTGTTTTATCTTAAGTGTACCAATGGCAATTGAAGCAACCATAGGAAGGTGCCCTTTCATAACACCCAATTCACCATCCAGACTGTCCACTATAATCATTTCAACGTTTCCCTGAAAAAAGGTTCTTTCAGGAGTTATTACTTCGAGATAAAATTCGCTGGCCACAAATACCATCCTACTTTTTCATATTTTTGGCTCTTTCAAGTACTTCGTCAAGGTTTCCAGCCATGAAAAAGGCTGATTCAGGAATGTCGTCTGTTTCGCCGTCAACAATTGCCTTGAATCCCTTTATGGTTTCTTTTACAGGTACAAATCTTCCTTCAATTCCGGTGTAGGTTGCAGCCACATGGAATGGCTGGGATAAGAACCTTTGAATCTTTCTGGCTCTGTAAACAGCAAGTCTGTCTTCTTCATCAAGTTCTTCCATACCCAGTATGGCGATAATATCCTGCAGTTCTTTATACCTTTGCAGAACTTCCTGGACTCTGCGTGCAACCTTGTAATGTTCTTCACCAATTATTCTTGGGTCCAGAATTCTTGAACTTGAATCAAGAGGGTCTATTGCAGGATAGATACCCATCTCAGCAATCTGTCTTGACAAAACTGTGGTTGCATCCAGGTGGGCGAATATGGTCGCAGGTGCCGGATCTGTAAGGTCGTCTGCAGGGACGTAAACTGCCTGTACTGATGTTATTGATCCGCTTTTGGTTGACGCAATGCGTTCCTGCAACGCACCAACTTCTGCAGCCAGAGTAGGTTGATATCCTACCGCTGAAGGCATACGCCCCAGCAAAGCGGATACTTCCGAGCCTGCCTGGATATAGCGGAAAATATTATCTATAAAAAGAAGTACATCCTGTCTGCCAAAATCCCTGAAATATTCGGCGATGGTCAAACCGGTCAACGCTACTCGCATTCTTGCCCCGGGCGGCTCATCCATTTGGCCGAACACAAGGGAAGTCTTGTCCAACACTCCCGAGTGGGTCATTTCACTCACCAATTCATGTCCTTCACGGGTACGCTCGCCCACACCTGTAAATACTGAAACTCCACCATGCTGGGTTACGATGTTGTGTATCAGCTCCATGATGAGGACAGTTTTACCAACACCGGCACCGCCAAACAGGCCAATCTTTCCGCCCTTTGGATAAGGAGCCAGAAGGTCAATAACCTTGATGCCTGTTTCCAGAATATCGGTAGCAGGATTCTGTTCTTCGAGGGAGGGTGCTGGACGATGGATGGACATCAAGTTAGTGGTTTCCACCGGTTCTTTTCCGTCTATTGGCTGACCCAGGACATTAAATACCCTTCCTAAAACTTCTTTTCCTACCGGAACACGTACAGGGGCTCCGGTATCGTACGCATCCAGATTTCTTTTCAAACCGTCGGTTGCCTGGAGCGCTATGCAGCGAACGGTATTGTTTCCCATGTGCTGTGATACCTCTGCCAATACCACACGATCCCCATCGACAATTTTTATTGCATTGAGCAGGGGAGGGATGTTGTCTGATTCAAACTGTATATCTATTACAGGACCTACAATCTGTATTACCTTCCCTTTGTTTTTTAACTCCACTTTACGTTCATCTCCTTTTGGTGCCAGTTTTAATCAAGAGCAGCCACACCGCCCATTATTTCAGCAATCTCGTTGGTTATTACAGACTGCCTTGCCTGGTTATACTTTATCTGCAATTTGGAAATCATTTCATCAGCGTTCTTTGTGGCGGTATCCATGGCCAGCATTCTGGCTTGCTGCTCGCTGGCAAAAGACTGAATTAAAGCACCGTACACTACACCAATTACAAATTTGGGAATCAATAAATCCAGAACTGCTCTTGGGGAAGGATGATAGACCATATCCGCACGGTACTCCAAATCAAGGCTGACATCCTCAAAATTCGACAGCTCAACAGGAAAAAGTTTAATAACCTTGGGAATCATCTTTATTGACGATTCCAGGCGGGTATAAACAAGGTATAATTCATCAATCTTATGCTGGCTGTAAGCTTTTATAAGCTGTTCGGCTATTTCCCTGGAGTAAAAAAAGGTTGGGTTCTGAGCGGCATAAAGAAATTCTGCATCAACATTGTAGCCCTTTCTTATAAAAAAATCACGGGCGACATTACCAACAACAAATATGTTTTTTACTCCCTCATGCTCTTCAATATGGGAAAGAGCTGTATGGAGAACATTATGGTTGTACGCTCCGCACAGTCCTTTATCGCCTGCTATGACAAAATACGCAATGCGCGCATTCTCCCTCGGGCGGAAGAACGAGTGATTGATTTCCGGAGTATGGGCAAGGATATCTTTTAACGTGGAACGTATCTTGTCAAAGTAGATATGATTTGCCCTGTACTTATCCATTGCCCTGCTAAGTTTCGATGAGGCAATAAGGTGCATTGCCTTGGTCAACTGGCGCGTCTGGCGGATGGCCCCGATTCTCCTTTTGATTTCTACCAAACTCTGCATATATTACACCTGTTTACTTTAAAAATAACCGCTTGAAATCTTTAACCGCATCTTCAATGCGGGTCATTTCGGCTTCAGTTATGTCCTCGGTTTCCCTTATGTTGTCTACCATGTCCATATGATACCGGTCAATATAGTCAATAAACTGCTGTTTGAAGTCCCTGATCTTGTTAACCGGTACGTCCAGAAGCAATTTACGGGAGGCCGCATACAGAAGGATAACCTGATGAGCCATATCCAGTGGCTGATATTGCTCCTGCTTCAATATTTCGGTAATTCTTTCACCTTGGGCGAGAAGTTCCTGGGTGGATTGATCCAGCTCCGAACCAAACTGTGAGAAAACCTGAAGTTCACGGTACTGTGCCAATTCCAGACGCAGGGTACCTGAAACTCTTGCCATTGCCCTGGTCTGTGCTGCCTTACCGACCCGGGAAACAGATAAACCAACATTTACTGCAGGACGAATACCGGCAAAAAACAGTTCATCCTCCAAGAAAAGCTGCCCATCGGTAATGGATATAATATTTGTAGGAATATATCCTGAAATATCACCGGCCTGTGTTTCAACAATGGGTAACGCCGTCATTGAGCCGCCGCCATTTTCCTTGTTCAATTTGGCCGAACGTTCCAGAAGCCTTGAATGAAGATAGAAAATATCTCCGGGATATGCTTCTCTTCCGGGTGGGCGCCTTAATAGCAATGACAGGGTTCTGTAGGCTATGGCATGCTTGGATAGGTCATCATAGACAATTAGGACATCCTTTCCGTTTTGCATGAAATATTCGCCCATGGCGCATCCTGTATAAGGCGCAATATACTGCATTGGAGCAGAGTCGCTGGCTGTAGCCGATACAACAATGGTATAATCCATAGCACCTGTGCGTCTCAAAGTATTAATCACCTGGGAAACAGTAGACGCTTTTTGGCCGATGGCAACATAGATACAGATTACTCCGGTATCCTTCTGATTAAGTATTGTGTCCAAAGCAATAGCAGTCTTACCGGTTTGCCTGTCTCCAATAATCAACTGGCGCTGACCCCTTCCAATGGGAATCATTGAGTCAATTGCCAATAAACCGGTTTGCATTGGCTGGTTTACCGCTTCCCTCTCATATATGCCGGGAGCTTTCTGCTCGATCTCCCTGTACTGTGTAGCATGGATATTGCCTTTTCCGTCCAATGGCTGTCCCAGAGGGTTGACCACTCTTCCCAGAAGTCCTTCACCAACCGGGACCTGGACAACTTGTCCTGTGCTGTATACCATTGTTCCTTCTGAAACAGAATTCTGGTAATTAAGCAGAACTATACCTACAGTATCTTTTTCAAGGTTGAAGGCTATTCCGAATGCGTTCCCTTCAAACCTGAGAAGTTCTCCATATTTGCAGTTTTTTAGGCCGCTGGCCAAAACCACTCCGTCACCTGAACGAATTACACGGCCTACATTTTCAATACCGGGTTTCTGATCAAATTCCTGGATCTTGCTTCGGATAAAATCTCCGACAGAATCTAAAGCGATATCATCATGGGAATGAATTCCGATCCCCATATTGATTTCGCCTTTTTTCAGGCCCAAAAGATGGCTTTTCATTCTGCTAAGCTGTCCAAATATGCTTCCATCATAGACTTTATCGCCTATGGATACAATGATACCGCCTATGATCTCAGGCTTGACCTTTAAGTCAAGTTTGACTTTTTTGCCATACAGTTCGGAGAACTTGTTTTCAATTTGTACTATTTCATCCTGTTCAAGCGGATAAGCAGACCACAAGACTCCGGTTTCTATATTTTCTGTCACTTCAATTCCACCTTCTCAAGGAATTTGTCAATAATCTCTTTATTCTCTTCAGCGGTAACATTGTTTGTTATTATTCTGGAAGCAATTTCAACAGCCAGTGAAGCAGCCTTATCTTTAAATGCCTCGATTGCCTGCATCCGCTCATTTTCAACTTTTTTCCTTGCTTGTTCTATTATTTCCTCGGCCTGCTTTTGCGCTTTTTCCTGAGCTTCTTTTATTCGCTCCTGTGCGGCTTTTTCAGCCTGCTCCGTAATAAGCTTTACCTGCTCACGCACATTTTCAAGCTCTTTTTCAGCCAATTTTTTATTGGTTTCAATTTCCTGCTGCATTTTTTCCAGTTCATCTTTTTTGGACTGGAATGCTTGGGTACGCTTGTCAAGGAAGCCTTTAACAGGCTTGAACAGCAGCCACCTCAAAACAAAATACAGAACAACAAGGTTAATTATTTGGAAAATGAAGGTCCAAACATACTCCTTCATATAAAGTTCACCATTTCCTTATTCATTCATTAATTCATAAAATATGTGTCTGAATTATCTTGTAAAGATAATGAGCAATGCTGTTACGAATCCGTAAATCGCGATTGATTCGGTCAATGCCAGACCCAACAGCAGAATCCTGTTAATCTGGTTTGCAGCTTCGGGTTGTCTTCCGGTTGCCTCAACAGCCTTTCCGGTAGCGATACCCATTCCTATTCCTGCTCCAAAGCCGGCCAATACAGCCAATCCGGCGCCAATAGCCGCTAATTCCATAATCTACACCTCCCGGTAAAAATAGTTTTAATATTCTCACTTATTCTGTAGCTTCACCAATGAAAGCCAATGATAATGTGATAAAAATGAATGTCTGTATAAGTCCGTCAAACAGAACAAAATAAAGTGACAAGAAGGATGGTACTACAACGGGTATCAGTTCACGCACCAGTTCCATTACAACCAGTCCACCCAGGATGTTTCCGAATAAACGGGAAGCAAGGGAGACGGGAATTGCCAGATCGGTGATGACTTTTACCGGGGCGATAACAGGCACAGGTTTCCCATAATCCTGTATTCTTCCCAGTAACCCCTTCTTTTTGATTCCATAGTAGTTTATAAGGACAAATGTAATAATTGAAAGCGCGAGAGTGATGACAATATAGGTCGTCGGAGGCCTTAGTCCCACAAGTTCAATTATGTTGGCAAGACCAAGATAGAGTGCAAGAGTTCCTATATAGGGAGCAAGGCCATTACTGAATTCATGAACCGAGTCCCCGGTATATTTGTATATCCATTCCACATAGAGCTCTATGATATTCTGGAAACCCCTTGGTATTTCATTGAACTTCGGCAAGCACCAAAACCTTATTATTACGGCGAAAATTATTAGACCGGCAACTACGACCCATGATACACACACGGCGTCGGTTACCGGTATTCCGCCTAAAATAGGGATTGTAAACCATACCTCGGGATTTATTTCAATAACTTTCACTCAAATCACTCCCTGTTTTCATAAGGCCTTTTCATAACGCAGATTCTTCAGAATAATATATAAATGAATATAAAGTATGCTTCCGGCTCCCATCAGCAACATCATTACAGTCGAATGCATTGCGGCTAATAACAAAACCACTAAAGTAATAATGGTTCTTGAAGTTATCAGCATCAGAAATCTGCTTTTAAAACTATCTGACCGTAGCAGTTGTCCTGTTAGCTTTTCTGTTAAATACATCAGCATCAGTTCCATAAAAAAACCACCGGCTATGCCGGTTAATATCTCGAAAACCTTCAAGGTTTGCTACCACCTTTGTTATTCAGCTATCATGCTTCATTCTGCCTGACTCATAGCTTATTATGCATTCGTCGAACGTTAAAATATTCCACATGAATCGTATAGAAATAAATTATAAGAATTCGTAATTTAACTGTCAATATTAGAAATTTGGATACTTTGCATTAAATTCTATATTATTCATCGTCATTTTGTATAAAGCTATTGCTGATCTATGGATTGACAAAAAAATGTGACATTGATAAAATAACATCGATTCTAAAAGGGAGTAGCTGTGGGAAACCGAGATAAGATCAACATACTGGAGAAATCCTGGTCTTATCTGCTTTAATGATTGTTAAAGTAAGCGAGACTTTTAGATTATCAGTACATGCCTGATAATCTAAAAGTCTTTTTTATTTGACATAAAGAAGGGAACTTTGTTCGAACAATAAGTGGGAATACATGAATAAGGGAGAGTCATCATGATTCAAGAGATGATTAGGGCATTCTTATTAATTTTTGTAGCAGAAATGGGGGACAAGACCCAAATATTAGCCATGGCATTTGCCACAAGATTCCCAGTGAGAAAAGTGCTTATGGGCATAGGCCTGGGAGCGTTTCTTAACCATGGTCTGGCAGTCGCTTTAGGAAGCTACTTGTCCCGAATGGTTCCGATCAACACCATACAGATGATAGCCGGCGCTGCATTTGTTGGATTTGCCCTTTGGACACTGAAGCCTGAAAAAGAGGAAGATGACGAAAAAGAACCGGGATTTCAGTTTGGACCGACAGTTACGGTTGCATTTGCTTTCTTTTTAGGTGAACTTGGTGATAAGACTCAGCTTACGGCAATCACTCTGTCAGCGGATGCAAGGTATCCTTTAATGATCCTTGCAGGAACTGTTTCAGGTATGATAGCAACCGGTGCTTTGGGAATTATAATCGGTAAAAAGTTAGGAGACAAGATTCCTGAATTGGGCATTAAAATACTGGCAGCTTCCATATTCATGTTCTTTGGACTTCAGAAACTGTATCAAACAGTGCCTGCCCAATTCTTAAGTATGTATATAGTAATTCCCTTTATATCTGTATTGGCGCTTATAGTATTTTTAATGATAAACACATTAATTCGCAGAAAGCGCGCTGGAATCCAATCTGAGTTTCTTTCCAAATCAAAACTGCTTCATGATTATTATCTGCACATGAAAGAAGACCTGAATGATATTTGTCTGGGGCTTGAGCATTGCTGTGCTTGTCAGGGGAATCAGTGCCATATCGGGCAATCAAAAGAGATTATTCAGTCTGCATTGGTCAATCAGAAGTACCATGAGTTACCACCTAATGCCGGGCCCAACAATCTGAATAAACCTTTTTCAAAAGAGAAAGTTTTAGACAGCCTGGTGGATACCCTTTGGTTAATCAATACTGTTAATGAAGAAGAGAACTTGACAAATGCTCACAGGATCAGAAATCAGATGGAAGAAATTTTACTGGGGAAACAGATAAGGGAATTTGAGAATATTGGGTCATACATCGAAGAAGTAAGAGAAATGGATGCGGAGTTATCCGATAAGATTGAAGACATGTTACGGATGAGAAAGCCAATGGATTGGAGTTCCAGACAGAAATAGCCATGGCAGAAGAAGATAGGAACAAATTCTTAAAGATTTGAAAAAGAAGGAATGTGGAATAATATAAGTAATGATGAAATTAAACAATTAAAAAAGGAGCGAAGAGCCTTCACGGATGATCCTGTGAAGGTTTTTTATTCTTCAGATAAAGTTCAGATAACATACAATTGTGCTTCAGATTTGTGGTCTATCATTATATTATCCCGGGAAAAAGAGCGGGTATGATGAGTCAGTCCCTGAGTAGATACGAACTGAAACATTATATTTATAACTACGATACATCCTTTATCCGGCTTGAAAAAAAGACCAGGAGAAAAGGAAATTGATTGATCAATAGTCGTAATACTTAATAGTTTTATGGCTTTCGGTCCGCTAATACTAACCGAAATTAGTGATATGATAGAATTAATGATCCTTATGTTTGGTTTTTTTGAATGTGAGGAGGGGGACGATTATATATGGCAAAAATCCTGATATGTGACGATGAAGCAGGGCTTCGGACTGTGATAAAGAGATATGCCGTTTTTGAAGGCCATGAAGTTATGGAAGCCGGCGATGGCATGGAAGCTGTACAGCTATGCCGCAATAACAATTTTGACATCATCATTATGGATATTATGATGCCGGAACTGGACGGTTTTTCAGCAGTAAAGGAAATCCGGAAGTTCTCGGATACTCCGATTATCATGCTGTCTGCCCGGGGAGAGGAGTATGACAAGGTTCTGGGCTTTGAACTCGGTATTGATGATTATGTTGTAAAGCCGTTTTCGTCCAAAGAAATAATGCTCAGAATTAATGCCATCCTGCGAAGAGTTGGAAAGAGCAGGCAGGCAAAGTCGGATGACGAAGGCCATGTTATTTTTGAGAAGGAAGGGTTCAAGGCTGATCTTACTGCATATAAAGTTTTCATAGACGGAAACGAAGTAGATCTGGCGCCAAAGGAGTATGACCTTTTGTTCTTTTTGATAAGAAATAACAATATTGCAGTTCCCCGGGAAAAGATAATGGCTGAAGTATGGGGATTTGACTACTTTGGCGATGACAGGACTTTGGATACGCATATAAAGCTGCTCAGAAAATCCCTGGGTCCCTATGCTCATTTCATTAAAACCTTGCGCGGGTTGGGGTATCGGTTCGATGGCTAAAATGAAATTGCGAAGAAAAATCTTCTTATATCTCTTAGGGTTCTGCCTCTTGCTGCTGACCATCCTGTGGGTGTTTCAGACAATATGGCTTAGCGACATGTATAAAATTGTCCGCAAGGTTGAGATAGACAGAGCTATTTCTTTGGTGGGGAAAAACATAAATAAACCGGAACTTGAAGACATATTGGACGAACTTGAAACCACCAAAGGGATAACTGTATGGCCAACAAATGAATTTGACCCTCCTCATCCACCGCAGCCGGACAGACATGGCCACCTGCCTGAAACCCTTACCAAGGTTCATGAGTATGTTCTGGATGACGGCAGCAAGTTGTCACTGACATTTTATGCTATGATAACACCGGTTGAATCCACAATAACGACTTTGCAGTTGCAGCTTTTGATTATTACGGGAATAATGGTTGTTCTTGCGATCCTTCTTGCCGTAATAATATCCATGCGGATATCCAAACCAATTGTGAGGATAAATCAAAGCGCAAAGACGCTGGCCATGGGGAACTACGCAACTGAATTTCAAGGAAAGGGATATCTTGAAATTGAGGAACTGTCTGACACATTGAATGCCGCGGCTAAAGAGCTTTCCAAAGTGGATCAGTTCAGGCGCGAATTGATAGCGAATATCTCCCATGATTTACGCACGCCCCTTGCCTTTATTTACAGCTATGCAGAGATGATGCACGATTTTCCCGATGAAGTCACTCCTGAGCAATGCCAGATTATTATGGATGAGGCAAAGTGTCTGACCTCCCTTGTAAACGATATGCTTGATATCTCACTCATTGAGGCGGGAGAAGCTAAACTTAACAAGACCAGTTATAATCTTACAGAAAGTCTCGGAAAAACTATCAGCCGCATGAATGAACTTATAAAAAAGCAGGGTTATAAAATAGATTTCGAGTATGACGAAGAGATCTTTGTAATTGCCGATGAAGTAAAGATTACCCAGGTTATCTATAACCTCTTGCTAAACGCGATTACTCACAGCGGTGATGATAAAAATGTACTTGTGCGACAAATCGCAAAAGATGATGCAGTGAAAATTGAGGTGATTGATCATGGGGAAGGCATAAGTCCGAGTGATTTGCCTCATATATGGGAGCGTTACTATAAGGTGGACAAAAAGCACAAAAGGCCTATAATGGGCACAGGCCTTGGCCTTTCGATTGTAAAAAAAGTTGTCGATATGCACGGCGGCATGTATGGGGTTGAATCAGAGGAAGGAAAAGGCAGCGTATTTTGGTTTCAGATTGGAAGATAAAATAAATCAAAGGGGGAAGTGGTATACCTTCCCCCAGGCAAGTCAAACAGCAAGGTTAGCGATTCTTTTTGTAGTCGTAGTATAGATTCTCAATTGATCTGTCATAAGTCCTTTCACCGGATGGTGAAAAGAAGCATCCTGGCACTTCGCCGCTTTTACGGTGATATGCTACGCATTGGCAGCATTTTCCGCGACGGGAACATGAGGTGTATGTACAGGTGCAATTGATGGTATTATTACAATTCATTAATTACTCCTCCGGAATATTAATTTGACATAACCATTATAGTTAAATGCAAATTGCGTTTCAACAAATTAAAGTGTGGAACGCAATCTTTTTTTTGCGATGAAACTTTGAAGTGCTCAAAGGGATAATACAAATAAACCTTAGAAGCTTTTTGGACAAGTAATCCGGGATTAAGGCGTAAACATAATGGAACAAACCATTTACATACTATTTACCATGAAAATTATGAAAGAGGTAAATATGGATACTGAATATGATAAATCAGTCAATGAAGTTAGTCAAAAAGAATGTGAATGTACATTGGAGACAGAAAATTGCGAATGCAAAGATTTGGATGATTGCGGCAAAATCCGCTGTGTTGTCGGACCACAGGGTCCTCCAGGTCCGCAGGGCCCCAGAGGTTTTCAGGGGCCTCAAGGTCCAACCGGCCCTGCCGGTCTACAAGGCCCAACAGGCTCAACCGGGCCAACAGGTCCTACCGGACCAACCGGACCTACCGGCCTACAAGGTCCAACAGGTTCAACCGGGCCAACAGGTCCTACCGGACCGACCGGACCAACAGGTCCCACGGGTCCCGGAGCACTCGGAGGAGTGATTCCCCTTGCATCTGGTGGCACAGTAAGATTAGTAACTGAACTGGGTGGAGCGCCGTTTTTTGTAAGCGCCATTGGTTTTGGTGCGAATGCTGAATTTCCGCTGTCAGGAGGGCAACTTGATATTACTTCGGCAAATAATGTAGCATTCTCGATGCCAAGAGATGGAACAATTACTTACATTGCGGCGTTTTTCAGTATTTCAGGAGCTTTGTCGCTGGGTAATACAGTATTAACAATTACCGCGTCGTTGTTTAGCTCAAGCACACCAAACAATGTCTTCACTCAGGTTCCCGGAACAGTTATATTTTTTCCGCCGCTTACAGGTGACGTATTACCGGGAACGGTTCTAAGAGGAGCATTGAATAATCTTTCCATTAATGTCACTGCCGAAACGCGGCTAATGATGGTGTTTTCAGCTAATGCCATAGGGGGATTGATAATTTTAGTATCAGTTGAAGGATATGCCAGCGGTGGAATAAACATAATTTGACTTTCTGGACCTGGTTAATATGCTTTTGTTCACTGAAAAAGTACTGGCTCATCAAAAATTGCTGCCTCAAGTCCTTCGGGATTTGAGGCAACTGAATTGTTATGCCATTGGATTATGAGGGCGCATTAACAATACACAGCGAAGCAACTTGGGTTGAATTTTGCCGTTTTTTGGGATATACTATATTTGGTAATATTGTTGTTTTTTGGTATAAGTTACTATCTGATGCGAGATTTGTCTGATTTCGTTTATAGTCTTGAATAATTCTTAAATGCGGCTACTACTTAAGGATTCGTAAATTGAAGACGATAGATATACAGGGTGGAATAATATGGGAAATTATATAGAAAATAAGCAGGATGCCATTATCGAATCGTTCAAGTCACTTTTTGGGAAACAGGAGTTACTGGCTAAAGTAATCGAGTTCTTTCCCTATCCGGTGCAGTTATTCTCCCCGGACGGGACAGCGAGGCTAATTAACAAAGCGACACTGGACATGATTGGCATAAGAAGCGTCGAGGAACATGTTGGAAAATACAATGTTTTCGAAGACCCTATAGTGAGGAAGCTTGGAGTTTTGGATCAGGTCAGGCAGGTGTTGACAGGAAAAACCGTATATATAACCGATTTTAATGTTCACTATCGGGATCTCATCCGGTATTTTAATGTGGTAGACAGGGATATTCAGATGATTAGTTCAGATATTACCTGTTTTCCCATATTAAACTCTTCCGGAGAAGTGGAGTTTTTTGCCGCAGTTTTTATATTCAAAACAGTTTACAGAGGAAAAGAAGAAATCGGTTTGGGCAGAAAGTATTTGGAAAGCCACTGGCAGGAGCCTTTTGACCTGAACAAAACCGCAAAAGCGGCATGTCTCAGCAAGGCGCAGTTTTCAAAGCTGTTCAAGGAGCATACCGGGGTAACGCCTTATGAGTATTACATAAACTATAAAATCGGGAAACTGAAGGAAAAACTTCTTGATACCAACCTTTCCATTTCCCAGGCTTTTGCCGCCTGCAACATGGATTATAACGGACATTCCGCGAAACTGTTCAGAAAGAAAGTAGGTGTTTCCCCGTCAGAATTCCGCAAAATGTCGTTTTAGACAATTAAAAAATAACATTTTTCGTACTATATTTAAGCATATTCATCCTATCATACCAGCAAGGCCGTGAATAAAATACTAATAGTGACCAGTTGGTGAATATACTTATAGAAAGAAAAAGCGGCCGGTAAATATGGGAGTTGTTTATATTTTCAGCTTTTCAGGGCGCAACCGCTTTACAGCGTTCCCGGGGGAGATTTACCGGAACCTGGTCGGTACCCACAATAACCAATAATCGAGATTTGAAATTAGGAGGTTGTGAAATGTCAGAACAAATACAAGAACAAGTTGCCACTTTTGATCAGTCCGATATTGACAGTAACAAGACCATGGCTGGCCTCGCCTATTTGATCTTCTTCCTGCCGCTTCTGGTTTGCCCTCAGTCCAAGTATGCTAAATTTCATGCTAACCAGGCACTTCTGCTCCTCATAGTCGCTGTTGTGGGAAATATCGTCTTAGGAATGATCCCGATAATCGGTTGGTTATTATTGCCTCTTTTTGGTCTTGCCATTTTTATTTTCGCAATCATTGGTCTTATAAACGGATTCAATGGAAAGGCAAAGCGTCTTCCGATATTTGGTAAGATTGATATTTTGAAATAATGTTTAAGTATCTGTTAGCATGAAGGGAGAACAGGACGATGAGGAAAATAACTCTTGCGCTTCTCATACTTTTATCTGTAAGTACTTTGGTAGCAGGCTGCGGAGTTAAGCAAAAAATCCAGCAAAAGATAGGCGAGTCGATTGTTGAGAAAGTTGTTGAAGATGCCCTCAGCGATGAAAATGCCAAAGTTGATATAGACGGAGGTAAAATCACCATTGAGGGCAAAGATGGGGAAAGCTTCTCATTTGGCGCCGGCAAATGGCCTGATGTTGATTACATACCCGAGTTTAAAAAAGGTAAAATCATCAGTACATCCAAAGATGAAAAAGACTCTATAGCGGTAATATTTGAAGAAGTGGCAAAGAAAGATATCGAGGACTATGTGAAAAACATTAAAAAGGATTTTACAGAAGAGACATATGAAGTTAACTCTGATGACTCCATTGTTTTTAATGGGAAAAACTCTGAAGGTGCGAGAGTGCATATTCAATATTTTATAAATGATAAGTCTCTTACAATTATCGGCAGCAGGAGTGAGTAAGCTCTTCGTACCTGAGAAGGCGCCCTTGGGTATTCGCTCCCCCACCCTGTCAGACTGGCAGGGAAAAAATAAATAAACAATAAAACGTCTGAGTCCGCTGAAAAAGGAGGTCAGACGTTTTATTTTACAGGTTTGGCTATGGCGGTTTCATTTCAATTGATAAATTGAGGTGGATAAATATGCTGGATAACGTTGCAAATCTGCAAAATAATATTATTGAGTCACTTCAATCAATTTCCGAGAGACAGGAAATCATTGCCAAAATAATTGATTTCTTTCCTTACCCTATTCAGGTCTATGACCCGGAAGGGACATCTGTACTTGTCAATAAAGCAATGCTTGATGAGTACAATCTTACCACCCCGGAAATGATCATAGGCAAATACAATATATTTAAAGATCCCTATATTATTGAATTAAACGGAGTGGACACAGTAAAGCGGGCTTTCAGGGGAGAAACATTATATCTTACCGATATTAAAGTTCCGCTGGAAGATATTGTGGACCGGTATGGCATAAAAGATCTGGATGTGGTGGCAGCATATCAGGATATAACTCTTTTTCCCATCTTTGATGATAACAAAAAGGTGATATATGTTGTAGCGCTTTTGATTAACAGGAGGGTTTACCGCGGCAAAAATGAAATAGAAAGGGCAAGAGAATATATCGAAACCAACTGGTTTAACAAATTTGACTTAAATGAAGCAGCAAAAACTGCATGCCTCAGTAAAGCACATTTTTCAAAGCTTTTCAAAAAGCATACCGGTGTCACTCCACTCGAATACTATACCAATTACAAAATCAGCAAATTGAAAGAAAAACTAAGAGACCCGAACCTTTCAATTACCCAGGCTTTCGCAGCCTGTAATATGGATTATAACGGATACGCCGCAAGACTGTTCAGGGAAAAGACAGGGCTCACCCCTTCTGAATACCGGAAGGTCACAGTTAAGTAGAGAGTGAGGCTGATGAGCATTTAGTTTTAATCCGGCAGGAAGACCCGTCTTTGTATATTATCCCAGGACAGTAAATTCCAAGATAATTTTTTTCTTACTTTTTATAATCATATTTAATCTATTCTAAATTTTGGGAGGTTAATAAAATAAAGACATTAAAGTCGCCGTTTATTACAGCAATCTGAAATTCGGTTGGAAAGGAGAATTCGGATGTGTGATAAGACGAAGGAACAACTTCTTGAGGAATTGTCGGAAGTGCAGAGAATGCTTGAAGAAAGAACCGAGATTCATGGCCAGATGATCAGAAAATTTAAGATGTTCCTGGCTAATGACAGTTTGTTTACTCAAATTATCGATTATTTTCCGTATCCTATGGCAATGTTTACATCCCAATATACACTGTCCATGGTTAACAAAGCCTTTACAGACGCAACAAATATTCGTCTTAAGGATACCAAAATAGAAGAAATTAAAATCCTCCGATACAAGGCCGAAGATATGCAACTGGCTGCAGCCATAACCAATGTTTTCGACGGGAAGACCTCAATTTTAGAGAATTTAAAAAACCCGTTTTCAATTTTCTCGGGAATCGATCAACAAAATCTTAAATCAGACCGCTATACCAAGGCCACAGTTTTTCCTGTATCTTCCGATGACTCGGTGACTACACATGGCGTAATTGTATTTATGACTTAAAAAAACATGCTATTCTGCATATATCATCTTTCTGGTCATTCCGCCATCCACTATCAGATTGATTCCTGTGGCAAAGTTATTCTCTTTTGCAGTAAGATAGAGGCATGCACGTGCAATATCATCCGGCTTTCCTACACGCATTGAAAAATGCTGTTCATGATCTTCTTTTCTTAGTTTTGAATAATCGCCAGTTTCAATCCAACCGGGGGATATGGTATTTACAGTAATCCTGTACTGGCTGAACGAGGCTGCAAGAGCATGGGTGAGGGCGACAATCCCGCCTTTAGTTGCAGCATAAGCTTCTGAATTCGGCTCGGACATGATCGCCCGGGTGGAGGCAATATTAATAATTGCCCCGCCTTCCTTGTTATTCCGCATAAATCTGGCAGCTTCACGTGATGCCAGAAAAACGCTTCTTAAATTGGTATTTATTATATCGTCCCATTCTTCTGTAGCTAATTCAAAAGGTGACTTAAAAACTGATTTACCGGCATTATTGATTAATACATCTATCTGTCCGAAAGTCCGGTTGACAGTTTCCATCAGCCTGACAATGTCTTGTTCAATCCTTACATCTGTTTGTACAAAAACTGCCTCCCTGCCTTGTTCTTTAATCAAGGAAACTGTTTGCTCTCCGCCTTTGGTATCTACATCTGCCACAACGACTTTGGCTCCTTTTTCAGCGTAAAGTAACGCGATCCCTTTTCCTATTCCATTCCCGGCGCCTGTCACAATTACGGTTTTATTTAAAAAATCCAAATCCTTTCACTTCCTTATCAATACTCTTAACTTTATATTAACATAAAAAAAGGACAGGCTTATCGCCTTATCCTGTAACTTTTGCTCCTTTACTTCGATTACATTTCCAACAAAGAGTCTGAAGGTTGTCCACTTCTGTCATACCGCCCTTTGATAATGGAATGATATGGTCAATCTCCAGCAACAAGTTGGGTTCTTTAGCGGTGGAGTTATGACAGTTGCGACATGTATAATTATCTCTCTCTTTTATTAACTCCCTTAACTTTGGAAGTCACTTTTTTCAAAAATCAAATCCGAATGTTTTAACTCTTCAATATGCCGGTTAAGTTCATTGCACTCATTGATATAAGTTTCAATTTCCTGTTTGATATTGCGGAATTTCTTGCTTTTAAAATAAATATACTCGTAAATCTTAAAAGCAGTATACAGGATAGCATACAAGAAGAGTGCCACCGACAAAATAGGTAAAGATAATGAAAGTAGAGGGAAAAACAGTAATAATACTATTGCAGCTATAATAATTAATAGCATTTTATTCCTCCAGACAGTAAGAAATTGAAAATATATTATAGACTGACATAAATTATAACATATATAAGTGCAGTTAATAAATTGACAAATAATGGGAACATTTGCATGGAAGTATTGGCTTCATGGGTTTTAGGCTAATAGATATTGACAATAAAAAAGTTCTCTGCGCACAATGTTTTATATATGGTAAGTGCCTAAGATTTATTTGAAGAGGAAAATCTATTTAAGCGCTTAGGTTTTTATTGTTAAAGGAGTGTCTCCCTATGGTTAATACAATTATCGACTTAACAGCAAAGAAGTTATCCGCACTGCCATTTATAGAAGGCATTGTTTTGGGCGGTTCACGTGCAAGGGGCACCCGCGTATCATTTGTCCAGACAGCAGAAGAATACTTCAGACAAATTGAAGTGGCTGGAAACATCTTTGCAGTGTGCGCAAAATATAAATGATGAAAATGTTAAGAGTGCATACCCGACTTTATATGAAAACATAGCAAAATGTTATGAGCAGCTAAGTGATTTCGACAATGCTAAAAGATATTTTGAATTATCTGAGTTGTATAAAGGTGCGCCTACTGATAAAGGGCCGTTTTACCACGGAACAAAGGCAGATTTAAAGGTAGGTGATCTATTGACACCGGGTGGTTTTTCAAATTACAAACCTGGACTTCAAATGAATCACATTTATTTCACTGCAAATATCAATGGCGCGGTTCTTGCAGCAGCATTGGCAAAGGGCGGGGGAAGGGAACGTGTTTATATAGTTGAGCCGACAGGCGAATTTGAGAATGACCCAAATGTTACAGACAAGAAGTTTCCGGGAAACTTAACACGTTCATATCGCTCAAAGTATCCTTTAAAGATTATTGGCGAAGAAACAGGATATTCAAAGCTTTCAAATGACGAAGCGGGCAAATGGCGAGAAAAAGTAGAGCAAAACGAAGGAGAAATTATTAACTGATTAATTTAACTGCCACAATTGATAATATGGGTCTGGGCAACAATAAAATAATGTTGTACCATAAAAAGGAAAGTGGTATCCAATTAGCTCTAAGGCGGTATTAAGAGAAAGCTGAAAACTTAACAAAAGAGATTGCATAGTCTTTTCAATAAAGCAATATAAGCGGGTGGCAGTAGAAGATGAAAAAAACCGGAAAAAGAGCAAAAACAATTCTGATAGCTGTTGTTTTGATAGTATTTATTTTGTTTATTGGATTATCTGGCTTTATTGGATTGCAGGTGTTTTCGGGGTCAACCCAGCTTACCACCAATGAAAAAACAAAAGATGTCCCCGGTGACTTTTGGGAAAAGCGTGGTCTGGATTATAAAAGCTTCTGCAGTACATATAAGGTGGAAAAGATAGAAATCACGTCTTCCTTTGGCGAACATATTATTCCTGGCGATTATATCTATTCGCAGGATTCAAATAACAGCAAGGATCACAAAACCGTTATACTTATTCACGGCCTGGGAGGAAACCGGTATACTAATTATCCCATGGCCGAGTTTTTCCTTGAAGAAGGTTTCAATGTCATTACTTACGATCAGCGAAGCTCAAATGAAAACACCGCTCAATACACAACCTTTGGCTATTGGGAAAAATACGACCTTATAGATTGGGTTAATTATGTGGAAGAACAGGCACCAGGTCAGATAGTCGGAGTATGGGGAGAGTCTTTCGGAGGGGCTACAGCCGGTTTGGCATTGGGCTATGAAGATGTGGATGAAAAGGTTGATTTTCTGATTCTCGATTGCCCTATAAGCAGCATGGAATGGATGATTGAGCAGGAAATGAAAAGTATGGATGTCGGAATACCTGTGTCCTATATGACCTTGTGTGGCAATATCGTAAACAAGATAAAATTGGGCTTTTTCTATCAGGATGCCGACGTGGCAAAAGCAATGAAAAATGTGAAAACACCGGTACTTATTATAAACAGCAAGCAGGATAAAGTGACTCCATATTTCATGGGCAAGGATATTTATGATGCAATTTCAGGAGGTAACAAAGAACTCTGGACGGTGGAAGACAGCGGGCACTGTGAAATGTGGACAGATCATAAGTTTGAATATCGTTACAGGGTGGAAAACTTCTTGGCAAAATATATTGACTGAGAATTTTCAGCCATAATGCAACGTAAAATGATATTTTTTCAGATTTCCGAGCTCTTTTTTACTGCGCGCCCGAAAAAGAGAAAGAGTATTCAGGTAAATCCCTATGAAAATAACTTAATAATAAATAGTAGAACGAGGCAGGCTTAAAATGTAACTAACGGTCAAAAAATTATAAAGTAACATTGACCCTCAGGTCAGTATAATGTTTGAAGTTTTTTCAGAATAGCAGGAGGTAAAGTTATGATAATTCCTTTCCCTGTAAAGAGCACTATTGATTCCCGGAGATCTTCCCGTAGTTATAAAATGATAGATGTTGAAGATAATGTTATGAAATCCATAAAGGACTTTGCAAAATCAATGGAAGTTCCTTTTGAACATGATGTGGAGATTAGGTTCTTTAAAGCTGATCCGACAAAAACGCTTTATACAGTAATGAAATCACCACCTGATAATGTAGCCTTTATAGCAGAAACTGATATTGTGTCAATTTCAAAGGTGGGGTTTATTGGAGAGTTACTAATACTTTTTGCACAGAGTAAAGGCCTTGCAACGTGTTGGTACGGACATTATAAACTTGTGGAACTTGAGAGGCTGATGCCTCATTTGCAGTCTCCCGAGCAGTTAAAAGAGTCAAACATGGGTTATGGATATTCAAAAGGTGTAACAACCGGCCGAAGAGCAATCTGTATTACTCCCCTTGGGTATTATGAAGAAGGTGGACTACGTCTTATGGACAGGTTTACTAAGAAAACCTCAAGCTTCAGACGCAAGGAAATTAAAGAATTGCTTGAGAATCCGGATGAATATGAAAAACTGTCAGAGGATGTATTATATGCTCTTGATTTAGGCAGAAAAGCGCCTTCTGCTGCAAATTCCCAAATGTGGAGATTCGGATATGAAGATGATTTCAGGACGATTACTGTAGCCATGCCGGTGGGATACAAGCATTTTAAATGGGAACATCCAAACGTTGATATAGGAATCTGCGCAAGTCATATTTGGCTTGGATTAATTGATAGAGGTTATAATCCTTCAGTAACTGTTAACGACGAATCCGGCCGAGCGGTATGGAGGTTTTCTGTATAAATCAAATCACAACCTCATTAAGATAATTATTATTTATTCAGGGTTATTTTGTGAATTACTTTGGGTAATCTTACAGTATACTGGGAACATTTCTGCGTGTAAAGTCTCAAAAATATTTCACAAGGTTGTGACTAATATGAAAGATTTTAAAGCTTTTTTGGACACCATAGCTGAGCCTGAGAAAAAAGAGCGGATGAATGAAATTCTCGTGAAAATAAAAGAGAAGTTTCCCCAATTGAAAGAAGAAGTAAAGTGGAATCAGCCAATGTTCACTGACCACGGAACTTTTATTATTGCTTTCAGTATAGCTAAAGGACATATAGCTGTGGCACCTGAAGCAAAAGTTATAAAACAATTTGAAAAGGAGATAAAAAAAGCTGGATACTCCCTCACACAACAACTGTTCAGGATTAAATGGAATGATAAAGTGGATTATGACTTATTGTTTAAAATCATTGCTTTCAACATTGAGGATAAAAAAGATTTCACCAAATTCTGGAGAACACCGGAAGATTAGAGGGGAGTGTGAAAGCAATTTTTATCCTTTGTTGTATGTACTCGGCGCATCGGATGAAGATGATAAGATAAGTGTTTTCAACAAATCCTGTGAATTAGGGTCGCTGACAATGACAGTTTATCTTTTTGAATAACACTTCCTGTACCGAAAAAATCATAAGAATTAGTTTTTGTCTGTGCCAATAACATAAATGGAACTATTCAATAAATGGAAAGACTGTTATAATTTATATAGTACCAGTAAAAACCGCAATTGAATTTTCTGTAGCAACTCTTATTTTAGAAAACTGTCGAACCGATAAAAAATACAGAAATTATAATCATTGGATTCAGAAACAGTAGTCCGCTTTAGTAAAGCAATAGGTTCAGGAGATTCTGGGGGGTTAACGTGGATTTAAGAACTGTAATGTTGCTGTTGGCAGTCGGTTCTTTTTTATTCGGACTGCTATTGCTGGTATTCAAATTCAATAAAGACAACCCACATGAAGTCCCTTTCTGGATCGCAGCCAAGCTTTTGCAGGCTGCAGGATCTCTTATGCTTTATTTCAGGACAATTCACTTTGAAAGCTTTACGGTACTGGCAAATACGGTTTTGCTGTTGGGCTTCGCCTATGAAGCCTGGGCTGTCAGGATTCTGGCCGGTCGACTTGTAAAACGCTGGATGCATATTACCACATCAGCCGGGATAGTACTGGCTTGCCTTATATCCTTGTTTCTGGCAAGTCATTACCGCACAGGACTTGTTTTTTTCCTGCAGAGTGTCTTTTTCTTATTGCCGGGAATGTTCCTGTTCCGTAAATCGGAGAAAATATCCTCGCTTCGCTCACTATTGGCCATATGCTATTGCGGAGCAGGTATTGTGTTTCTTATAGGCTCCTTTGTATGCTTTAGTTCCCCTGAATATGTCTTAAATCTTGAGAAAGGTGCTTTATTTGCCATCATACCATTTGTGAGTTATTGCATATTTCTGATAAGCGTATTTATTTTGCTGATGCTTGCCAAGGAAAGAAGCGAAATGCAGGCACTGCAAATTCAGAAAAATTTGGAGAAGAGTAAGATTCAATTCCAGATAATTGTGGAAACTGCTCTTGAAGGCATCCTAATATTCGACAATCAATACAGAATTACCTTTGCAAATAATAAAATGGCTTCGGTCCTTGGATATACGGTTGATGAGATGCTTGGAAGACCGTATTACTCCTTTTTCCCCGAAAGCGATATGCAAATTTATAAACAGCAGGAGTCTCTCCGGAAAAAGGGCAAAGATTCTGTATACGAATGCTGCCTTTTACGAAAAGACGGGCAAAAGCATTGGTTCCTTGTCTCAGCAAAAGCAATTCTCGATGAGTCCGGCAGATTCGAAGGCTCTTTTGGCATGTTAACTGATATCAACCAGAGAAAAGAAATGGAACTCCAACTGGAAGAGTCAAACAGGCAGCTTACAGAATTAAGCAATAAGGACAGCCTTACGGGTATAGCAAACAGAAGATTGTTTGATGCAACGCTGGAACAGGAGTATTCCAGGCTTAGACGGACAAAGTCCCGGCTATCGGTGATTTTGTTTGATCTTGACTTTTTTAAAGCATACAATGATTATTATGGCCATGTCATGGGAGATGAATGCCTGCGCCGGATTGGCGGGGTATTGAACGACTGTATAACCAGATCCATTGATCTGGCAGCCCGTTACGGGGGAGAAGAGTTTGCATGTATATTGCCTGATACTGACCTTGAACCAGCAGTGAAAATAGCGGAAAAAATCAGGCAAAGAATTATGGATCTTAAAATCGAACACAAGAAATCTCCTGTTAGTGAGTATGTTACAGCAAGTTTTGGAGTTACAACAGTTCAGTATTCACCGGAAACTTCCCTTGAAGATATTATAGCCACGGCTGACAAACTGCTTTATAAAGCCAAGACTTCAGGCCGGAACCGTATAGAATACGGTGAATATAAGGCATAACAAATCGACACGATTCATCATTCTTGTTTTATAATATATTCTGTGGCATAATACAGCAAAGCGTTGATTTACCGAGGTAATTATTTAATGACTGAACACAGAATTTTGATTGGAGACAGCAAAAACATACCGGAAATCCCGAGCGGGTCGGTTCAACTGATTGTCACTTCCCCTCCATACCCGATGATAGAGATGTGGGATGAGATGTTTGGAAATCAGGACTCATCCATCAATGAAAGCCTGTCAAAGGGAGACGGGATGAACGCATTTTATAAAATGCATAAACTTCTCAACCGGACATGGGAAGAGTGCGACCGTATCCTTGCCGATAACGGTTTTATCTGCATTAATATCGGGGACGCAACAAGAACTATAAACGGAGACTTCAGACTATTCTCCAACCACACCCAGGTAATCAGCTTTTTTCTTGAGAAGGGATACAGTGTCCTGCCGGATATTCACTGGCGCAAACAATCCAACGCGCCAAACAAGTTCATGGGTTCAGGGATGTATCCTGCCGGTGCTTATGTGACCTATGAGCATGAGTATATTTTGATTTTCAGAAAAGGCGGTAAAAGGGTATTTAAAGGCACAGGCAGGGAACGTAGACAGGAAAGCGCATTTTTCTGGGAAGAAAGAAATGTTTGGTTCTCTGATCTGTGGGACATAAAAGGTACTTCGCAGGTAATTACAGCTTCCAAAACAAGCCGGAGCCGGAGCGCAGCATATCCTTTCGAAATCCCGTACAGACTTGTTAATATGTATTCGGTTAAAGGGGATACCGTGGTTGACCCCTTTATGGGGCTTGGAACGACCACCCTTGCGTGTATGGCTTCAAACAGAAATAGTATTGGAGTAGAGATAAATGAAGAAATCGCGGAACTTGCTGTAAAGAATATTGCTGCATCAGCAAACAATCTTAACGGCATTATTGATTCCCGCATTAACCGACATGTTGAGTTTATTGACTCTTTGCCTGCTGACAAACGGAAACGCTGTTATAAAAACATTCCCCACGGCTTTGAAGTAATAACAAAACAGGAAACTGCCATCAAAATCGACCGATTAGCATCTGTTGACCAGAACGGATATATATTTACCTGTTCTTACGAATAAATAAAAACGCCGGTCCCCTTTAAGGGAATTCGGCGTCATTAATCCTCGACTTCAATTTTCAGACCGTTCTTTGTCTTTTCATAATATATCATTTTTACATCAATGGATTCTGAAAGGCGCCCCATGGTTTTGTAAGTATGGGGCTTTACTGAATATGGCACGTTTCCGACATACCCGTCTATTCCTTTTGATTCTTCTTCCGAAGTTGCAGTCCGGTACGTGGTTCCCTTTTTTTCAGCCAGGGAAGCAAGTATTGCCTTCTGGACATAGAGGCCGTTAAAGGTCTTGTTTATTACAAGATCCTCAACCCATTGGCCGACCATTTCTCTGTCAATGAGTTTTATGGCCTTTTGGAGGTTAAGTACCTGGGTGTAGATTTTGTCTGTCGCCTTTTCGAATGCTTCCGGGTGTTTTTTTATATACCATTTTCTCCAGTTTTCTATGGTTATGTCTTCACCGGAATCCAAAAATTCAAGGAATAACTCGGACATTTTCCCTACAACTGCGGGGCGGGTTCCCTGGGCATTCTGGTTAGCCCAGTTTATAAGCTGGGAAGTATATTTCGGAAAAGTGGAACTTTCGCCCTGATTGTAGGAAGCAATATCTTCGTTTTTCAGCGTGTATTTCATAACACTTGCCCTTTCAGAATATTTTTTGGACAAAATATCTCCGTTCTTTTGATTCCTAAGAGTATCATAAAGCCTGGCAAAACTCAACATGTAATTAAAAAGGAGCACCCATATTTTATATCTTCATAAAATCTTCACAAAAATATGCTAAATTCTGTGACAAACAGTGAAAAGCAAGTAATCTGGCACAGGGGGCGTAAGATGGAACAAAGACTGATTCGAAAGGTTCTCCAGATAGAGGGAATGACTTGTTCAAGCTGTGAATTGAGAATAGAAAATGCTCTGAAAAAGCTTGAAGGAGTAAAGGAAGCCAAGGCGATATTGAGCAGTTCCAATGTTTATATTACTTTTGACGCAAATGCAATAAGCCTGGATAAAATTATTGAGACCATAGAAAAGATGGATTATGAAGTCAAGAATAATTCAGGCTCTGAAATTTTGCTAAAGTCAAACGACAGGAAAGCAGCCGGTGATAAAATGTCAGTCAAACAACTTCTGGGGATTGGCATCATTTTGTTTGCTCTCTATGTCATTATTAATAACACGGTGGGGTTTAACTTTATTCCTGAGATAAATCAGTCTATGGGGTATGGAATCCTGTTTGTTGTGGGAATGCTTACTTCGCTTCATTGTGTTTCCATGTGCGGAGGCATAAACTTGACCCAGTGCATTTCATACAAGGATGAAAGCGGGGATTTAGGCAAGTTTTCAAAAATTAAGCCAAGTCTTCTTTATAACAGCGGAAGGGTGGTATCCTATACCGTCATCGGAGGGATTGCCGGAGCTCTGGGTTCCGGTATAGGTTTTTCAGGTCCCGCCAAGGGATTTGTGGCTGTAATATCGGGTATTTTTATGGTCATTATGGGGTTAAATATGCTCAACATATTCCCCTGGCTAAGAAAGCTGAATCCCAGGATGCCAAAAATCTTCGGAAGAAAAATATACATTAACGGAGGAAAGCACGGTCCATTTTATATCGGACTTTTAAATGGCTTGATGCCCTGCGGTCCCCTTCAGGCAATGCAGATTTATGCTTTGGGAACAGGAAGTTTCGTTGTCGGCGCATTATCAATGTTCATGTTCAGCATGGGCACAGTGCCTTTGATGTTTGGTCTTGGCGCGTTAAGTACCATACTTAGCGGCAAGTTCACCCATAAGATGATGAAAGTAAGTGCTGTTTTGGTAATCGTGCTTGGAGTGGTTATGACAAACCGTGGCTTGGCATTGTCAGGTATTTCTTTTTCCTCCTTGTCCTTTGAAACAAAAAATGATGACCGGGAAAACGGTGTTGCGCAGATCCGGAATGGAGTTCAGACAGTAACCACGGAGCTTTCATCTGGCAGATATGAGCCAATTATAGTTCAGAAGGGTATACCTGTAAAATGGACAATTAAGGCCGAAAAAAGCAATCTGAACGGATGCAACAATGAGATTATAATACCAAAATTCAATACTTCCAAAAAACTTGCTGCAGGTGACAATGTAATAGAGTTCACACCCACCGAAACAGGCACATTTGCGTATAGCTGCTGGATGGGAATGATCAGAAGTAAAATTACCGTTGTAGATGACATAAACAATTTTAATGCATCGGATACAGCCGGAGGGGAACAAAAGTCGGATTATAAAATCCCTGCTGATGAAATTGCCATTGCAAAGATAAAGGACGGAAAACAATCTGTTGAAATAAATCTTAAAAGCGACAGATTTTCTCCAGCGGTAGTGGTAATGCAGAGTGGATTGGAAACAATATGGACAATTAACGGCGTGGAATTGACCGATACCAACAGTACACTTTTATTTCCGCGGTATAATGCCCAATTAAATATGCAGGAAGGAAAGAATGAAATATTTTTGATTCCTGACGGGGACTTTGATTTTACTACCTCAGACAGTGCATTTTACGGCTATGTAAAAGTTGTGGGCGATATAGGCAAAATTGAAATTGAGGCTATAAAGAAAGAAGTAGAGCAATTTGTACCGCAAAAACAGGAATTTGTAGATTACAGTGGCCTTCCTTCCAGCCATTGAAAAAATGGGGTGGAATACTTTCACAGATATCCGGGGGGTTTAAGATAAAGCCAGGCAAGTACAAGAATGAGATTGTGGAGCAAGTACAGGTTGTTGTATAATTAATGTGAACAAAAAAATCCCCTTGCCTGGCAGGGGATTTTTTCGTATACTCCAATAGTTTTTGTTCAGCTATTGCCGGAGGTTTTATATGGGCAATGTTTCAAAAAAGATTCTGGTCGTGGATGACGAGCTTAAAATTGTGGAGGTAGTTAAATCCTATCTTGAAAAGAGCGGGTATACGGTAATTGAAGCGTACAGCGGCAAGGAAGCCCTGAACAGCTTTGAAAAGCATAAGCCTTCCCTTGTCATTTTGGATTTGATGCTTCCTGATATTTCGGGCGAAGAAGTATGCAAAACCTTACGGAAAAAATCAAGGGTGCCTGTCATAATGCTTACGGCAAAGATTGAAGAAGAAAGTGTTTTGGAAGGCCTTAATATTGGTGCTGATGATTATGTCACAAAGCCCTTCAGCCCCAGGCAACTGGTAGCAAGGGTTGAGGCGGTTTTAAGAAGGTCTGGAGACCCGTTGGCACCATTGTCAAGCATTCTATCTTTTAACGATGATGAGCTTGTCATAGATACACTTAAGTATGAAGTAAAAAGGTCCGGGGAAGCCATCAACCTGACTCCAAATGAATATAAGATTTTGTTAACCATGGTGAAGTATCCTGACAAGACATTTACCAGGGATGAGCTGATATGTATCAGTCTGGGGGAGGATTTCAACGGTTATGACAGAACAATAGATACTTATATTAAGAACATCAGACAAAAAATCGAACCCGACCCTAAAAACCCGAAATACATCCTGACCGTTCATGGTATAGGCTACCGGTTTGGTGGCGAATAGAAAGGCGATTGTATTATGAAATATAGTCTTAGAACCAAGTTGACATTATCATATATTTTTGTGGTTCTTATTTCCGTGTTCATGATAAGCGTTGTAACGAATCTTTTGCTGGACAAGCATTTCAAAGAATACATCATAGAAAACCAGGAGCGGAAGAGCCGTGAAATAGTTTTCCAGGTCAGCCAGCAGTACAGGATGGATGGAACATGGGATAAAGAAGGCATCGAGAGTATTTGTATCAACGCGTTGAAACAGGGCATGATTATTAAAGTAGTGGATCCCTCAGACAATGTCGTATGGGATGCAAGACTACATGACAACCATCAATGTGAGCAGATGCTTGCCCAGATGGAAAGAAACATGAGCAGCCGCTATCCCAACTGGGAAGGCAAGTATGTAGAAAATGTCTATCCTGTTTCAAATAAGCTGGGGAATGCAGGGAAAATCACTATAGGCTATTATGGTCCCTTTTATTTCAATGACAGTGACCTGGCATTTATAAATACAATAAACCGGATTATCACTGGTATCGGCGCTTTTTCCCTTATATTATCCTTCCTGGTTGGCTCGGTTATGGCAAAAAGACTGAGTACGCCTATTTCAAGAGTTATAACCACTGCCCGGATGATTTCAAAAGGCTATTTTGGTGACAGGATAACCGAAAAATTCAATACTAAGGAGACCGCACAGTTAACCGAGACCATAAATAACCTTGCAGAAACTCTGGAGAATCAGGAATCCTTAAGGAAAAGGCTCACGGCAGATGTGGCCCATGAATTAAGAACTCCCCTGGCCACGTTGCAAAGTCACATGGAGGCAATGATTGACGGAATCTGGGAACCTGACACACAAAGGCTTAAGAGCTGCCATGAGGAGATAATGAGAATAAACAGGTTGGTAGGTGATCTTGAAAAACTTGCCCGGTATGAAAGCGAGAACCTGATTCTTACAAGGACAAGCTTTGATGTTTCCGAACTTATCAACAATATTATTCAGAACTTCGAAAATGATTTTGCAAGTAAGGGTATAGGTATTAGCTTTTCCGGCGAAAAAGAGATAGTGCATGCTGATAAGGATAAAATAAGCCAGGTAATAGTAAATTTACTGTCCAATGCCCTGAAGTATACACCGAAGGGTGGTGCAGTTGAGGTCATGGTTAAAGGTGAAGATGATCTTACTGAGATATACGTAAGAGATAATGGAAAGGGTATTTCTCCCGAGGACCTGCCCTATATATTTGAACGCTTCTATCGTGCGGACAAATCAAGAAACAGGATGACCGGAGGAGCCGGAATTGGCCTTACAATCACAAAGGCGATAGTTGAAGCCCACAAAGGTAAGATCGAGGTAAAGAGCAAAGTTGATGAAGGAACCGAATTTGTTATTACATTACCTAAGCAGCCAGTATGATTTGAAACATGTTCTTTTGTGAGTTGAAAGTCAATGCGACAGGATATGGGTATGAAAAACGAAGAAGGCTCGGTGTGTAACACCATAGGTATAAGGAAGGATACCCGCAAAAAAAGCGGAAAAGAACCTGGAGACAAAGTAAAAGTTTCTATCAAAGAAAGGATGTAGTGAATTCTATGTGGCAGTGTCCGAAATGTGGACGTGAATTTAAAACAACCAACCAGAACCATTTTTGCGAAAAACCTAAAACCATAGATGAATATATTGCCGGGCAATCTGAGAGTGTTCAGCCCATTCTCAATCAGATACGGGATGTTCTTCGCAAGGCGCTTCCAGATGCAAAGGAGTGTATTTCGTGGAGCATGCCGACTTATCGGGGAAGAATTAATATCATCCATTTTGCAGCGCACAAAAATCACGTCGGCCTTTATCCGGGAGATAAAGCAATAGAATATTTTGCTGACCGTCTGTCTGGATACAAGACCAGCAAGGGTGCTATTCAGCTTCCCTATGACAAACCGCTTCCTGTTGATTTGATAACAGATATAGCAAAATGGTGCTATGATGCCTCACGTTAATTACCGTTCAGGCAGAAAAATACTACCTTTCAGGCAAGATCCGATTCTTTTTTCATTTTTTTGCTATGCTGAGAAACAAGAATTTTTATTTTTTTATTGACATTCCCGCCCTTACCGAGAAATATAAAGAAAACATAGACGCAATCATGAATCTCCTGGGAGTATAGTGATCATACGTCCAGTTTTCTGAGCGAAATCATTATTTTCATAGTAAATACACCATCCTCGGCATTAAAAATTGCCTGTCCTCTATGTGCTTCGGCAATAGCTGCAATGCTGCGGGTTCCAAAGCCATGGTCCTTCTGAGATGATTGGGGAAGACCACCTTCAAATACAACAACACCATCATAGGGGTTTTCTATCAAAATCAGCAAATTACCTTTATGGATGGTTGCTTTGGCTGTAACAGTCCTGCGCTCCGGGTCGAGGCAGGATCCGGCAGCGAATATGGCGTTTTCAAGACCGTTCGAGAGAAGTGAACAGAGCTCCGTGTCATTCAAAGGTATCAATCCCGGCAGCTTTGCCTCCACATTCATGTTTACTCCTGCATTCTTTGCCTTGGCCATAAAAGTTGACAGAATCAAATTGACGGTTTCATTCTCGCAAAAGCGGAGGGGAGTTATTTCATCAATGTCTGACCGTGCAGTATTCAGATATGTTTTGATCTTTTCTATACTTCCTTCGGAAGCCATACTATGCAGGATAGCAAAATGATGACGCATGTCATGCCGGTAGGCGGCAGCCATATTCTGCATCTGACGGAGGGTGGCAAGTTCAGAATGGGCGCCGCGGAGCTGGGCTGCAAGCATATCCCTTTCCCTGTGGGCGAACGCCTGCTTTTGCATTTCGGCATAGTAAATGATAATAAATACGAAATATACGATAGAAAACACAGAGGGCATGAACTGAACCGCTCCACTTACTCCCTGGTAAAGCAAATCTGTATAAATTGTAGTTATGTAATCGAACAGATAATAAAATAGCGGGACAGCTCCAAGCAGCACGCAGGATTTGGTGGATTTCTCCATAAGCTGCAAAAGAGTATTTGCAACGTATTTGTGAAAAAAATAAAAGGCAACAAATACTGCAATTATATAGGTTATATGATCGGCAAGGCTGCTTCTGAAGATGGTTCCGCCAATGCTGCCGATCCATCGGGGTACCTGACAGCAAAGGTAGGCAGAAAGCACACTTACGGTAGAGATTAGCAAAGGTCGTTTCAGAAATTTTGTTAGAAAAATAATCATGGGCAGATGAATAATCAGAGGATATAACTTTGATGTCAGTTCTATTCCAAAAAGTCTCCAGCTTAAGGTTTGAGCAAAAAGGAGAATTATGCAAACCCATGTAACAGCAATATTATTTTTTCTTGATTGCTATTCTATTTTGCTATAGGGAAGACTAAGTACACTGGACTGGGTCTTTATGCGCAAGGCATCTTCCGGCTTTTTGAAATCATCCTGAAGTCTGTCCAGAATGGGAAAGAGTTTTTCTTCCGAAACCGGCTTCAATAGATAATAATGTGCACGGACACTATAGCTTTCCACTGCGAATTCAGGGGATGATGTAAGGAACACTATTTCCACATCTCTGTTCTGCTCACGTATTTCCCGGGCTGCCTGCATTCCATTGAGACCGGGCATAAGCACGTCCAAAAAAAGCACGTCATAATCTTCTCTGTCCATGGAGAAAAGAAGTTCAGAGGCGCTTTGAAAGCTTATGTAGGTCAGATCCGCTTTCCGGGTGTTCCGGTAAGTTTCTACAAGAGAGGCAATTCTTAATAAATCATGGCTGTCATCATCGCAAATAGCTATCTTCATAGATTTGACTCCTAACTTCTATAAGAGCATGATACTATTTTTTTTGGTATATTACAACAAAAAACTACCATTCAGGCGCGAATCCACTACCGTTCAGGCAAAAATCTCTAATTTGTCATTTTTTTTGCTATGCTGAGAAATAAGAGAGGTGCATGCTATATGCCTACTATTATCGCCTGTTTAATTGCAGGAATTTGTCTGGCTGGATTTGTTACTATATGGTTCTCAACCGTCTATAAAGAGCTTTCATTAACGCGAAACAGCCTTTACGACCTTGAGGTTCAACTTCGCCTTCACGAGAAGATGTACATTCAGGCAAAAGACGGTCCTAATGGGAAGGCTGCCGCCAGTATGTTTGAAACAAGCAGAATGCTCTGCTTTGAAGCAGCTAAGAGTTATAACCGTATACTGAATAAACCCATGAACCGGATCCCGGCCATGATAATGGGCTTTCGGGCTGTGGTCGAGGAGAATAAAAAAGTAAATAGTGGGATGCGTTGATGATTCGATCACTTGCAATTACTCTTTGAGCCGCTGAATTTTAGTACTGAAAGGATGCTTAACATGAAAAAGCTGACAGCGGTATGGCTGACAAAGAACTGCGCCTGCTTGAAGTGGGTGATGAGATTACCACCCTGTGGAAGATTGCTTCTTACTCAGGTGATGAAATGTAATACAAAATGAAACAAGCATCGTTTCAGCCCTATCAGATAGTGAAATGGTGGACAAAAAGAGCGGCATTCCTTTAAGAAGGCCGCTCTTTACTATTCATCTATCGATTTTTTGCCTCTCACGGCGTTAAAATCAGGGGATCAGAGGGATGTTGTGTGCTTCCGGCATTCTATTTAACTTTTATACCATCCAATAGTATCTGAAAATGTGCCAAAGCCTGTTCCTTTAAGTCGAAGTCAGGATATCTGATGCACCATTCATAGCATATGCCTCTGATGGCCATCACAAAATGCCTGGCCATTTCATCCAATGATAAAGTGTCGCAAAATTCCCCGCTCTCAATTCCTCTTTTCAGCAATTCGGAAAATATCTTATAGAGATCTCTGTTATACCCCTTGACAGCATCCGTATCTATGTCATCAGCCAGCAATAGTTTATATACGGTTCTCATGCTCGTACATCCTATGACATCTGTAAGGGTATCCGCGATCTTACTGATTAATCCCAGTAGCATACGAGAGGAAGATGTGCCAGGGGAAAACGAGTCAAGAACAGCCCGGTAATCTATGTCCACTTTACGGACATAATCAAGCAAGAAAGAGACAATCAAGGCATCTTTTGATTCAAAATATATATAGAAAGTGCCTTTGGCTACTCCTGCCTGCTTTACAATCCGGTCCACAGTGACTTCTCTGAAATCATGCTGATTAAACAGCGTTGCAGCGGCAGTATATAGCTTCTGCTTTGTCTTTTCGCCTTTCTCTGTTTTCCGTCTGTTTTTTTCCTTATTCAACATTTTTCCCTCTTTCTTTGTTGTATTTTTATCATATATGAGACTATTATATAATAATTTTACCAATATGACCAAGGTCATGTAAGATTGATTTATGAGCACTTGGAATTAACCTCCAGATGCTTGTATTCATTCTTCTTTTTTTCCCCCGTTATCTTCATATTTCAAAATTTATTCCGTATTTTTATTGTATTGATATGTACGATAATGTATAATTTTATTACAAACATGACCGTAGTCATATAAAGTGATTTATGATATTTCTCAAATAATCAATTGGAATACAACAGATAGAACAAGCGTTATGATGGGGGGCGGTATTTTTGAAAAAAAAGCGTATCACATCTCTGATAATTATATTTCTGGTAATAAGCATTACTTTCCATGTATTTCCAACCAAGGCCTCCGGAGAAGGAGAAGCAACCCAGCCCAAAGTGACCGAGGTATACTTTAATTACTATGACAGACATTATTTTACCTTGGGAGAGGAACTTATATATTATGTGGTGTTTGATCAATTGGTCACTGTAGATTTAAGCGAGGGGGTCCCCTACATAGAAATCGGATTGCTCGGCGGAAAAAAAGTCAGGGCAACACTCCGGCTTGTTGGCGGACGTGAATCCGGAGAAACGCTGCTCTTTGTTTACACTCCTCAGGAGGGAGATTACTCTCCACTCGAGATCAACAAAGGAAACTCTATCGAGCTCAATGGAGGGAAGATCTACAGTTACATTGATAGTTCGCAGAATATTGATACCACGTTATATAATATCGAAAATATGAAGTACTTTGTCAATGCTGTAACACCATATGTCCATAGTATAAAACTGCCGGAGAATAAAACATACAAAGCCGGTGAAAAGCTGGAATTGACTGTTTACTTCAGTGAAGCAGTGGGTGTCAGGGGGACTTCAGCAATTCCCCTGGAAATGGATAATGGGCGTACTGCCCAATTAACATGTACTTACGACTCTTACAATATCTGCAGTTCTGTGAAATACTCCTATACAGTGCAGGAGGGGGACATGGATGCTGACGGAATTACCTTGGGAAGCAGCATCCAGGGAGGACAAATAAAAGGAGAAACCAGTTTTAACACTTTTGTAAGGGAACTCAACAGAGATTTGACTTCTGTTTTGGCCGGAAAGGATATAAGCGGTATAAGGATAGACACACAACTTCCGTCCATCGAAGAGTCCGTATTACCTGCCAACCAGATCTACGGTGCAGGAAGGGATTTAGAATTTATTGTGACTTACGATGAGCCGGTTTATGTGACCGGAATACCCTATATCGAATTTTTGCTGGGTGATGTTTCAAAAAGAGCGGAATATGCCGAAGGATCAGGAACGGACAGGCTTGTATTCAGATACACGGTTGGAAATGGTGACATAGATGATGATGGTATTACTGTAAACGACCACATTAACTTAAATGAAGGGGTCATTTCTGATGTTGCGGGGAATCCGGCACCATTGACAACGAGTTTTGGAGACAGCTCCGGGATCAAGGTTAACGCGACGCGTCTGGCGCAATTGGATGCCATACCTGAACCCGGCACTTATATAATAGGTGATGCATTGGATTTTAATGTGAAATTCGACCAACCTGTTTATGTGGATACATCCAAAGGTACGCCCTGTATAGAGTTGAGGCTTGATGGAGGATCGACTGCGAAAGCGCTTTATGTGGACGGAACAGGCACTGACAGGCTTACTTTTCGTTACACAGTTATATCCGGCGTTGGAGATTCAAATGGCATCGCTCTGGATAGTCAGATCCGGCTTGAAGGCGGAAACATTGGATATGCGGATGAAAGCCTGCCAGCGTTAACAATTCAGGAGTTACCTGATACATCAAATATCCGGATAGAGGGTAATCCTCCAAGGGTTTTATCGGTGACCGTACCTCCCAGTGGCACCTATGATGCCGGGGAGCATTTAATATTTACGGTAAATTACGACAAACCGGTCCAATTGAATACGGTAGACGCACCCCCTTATATTGAACTGATCATCAAAGGCGGAACGGAAAAAAGAAACGCAGAATATATAACAGGGTCAGGGACAACGAGCCTTGAATTCGGGTACACGGTACAGGATGATGACGGGTCACCTGACGGCATAGGTATCGGGCCTGAAATAGAATTATCAGGAGGAACTTTGACAGGCGCTTCGGGAAATCATGCAGACTTAATGCTAAACAATGTGGGAAGCCTGTATGGGGTGAAGCTTTCAGGTATGACACCTAAGGTTGTCTCTGTATCCATAGGCGAAAAGAAGATTTATAAGGAAAATGACAATATCGTTTTACAGGTTACTTTTAATGAAAAGGTTTATGTGGAATATATGTTTTCTTCCATGAAACCTAAAATAGAATTGACTTTGGATGGTGGCCGTACTGTATCTGCCGAATATAGCCAAGGCTCAGGAACTGAATGTCTGGAGTTCACTTATCAGGTTAGATGGTATGGCTCAGACGGAATCAATATTGGAAGCAGTATAATAGTTGATACATACTTTAGCAGCATCAGGGATAGTGATGGAAATGATGCAGACCTTGCTTTAAGAGGACTTCCTGATACTGCAGATATCATGATTGATGTCACGTGGCCATATGCCATTGGTGTGGACATACCTCCTGCCGTTGCTTATAAAGCGGGATCAATGCTGGATTTTATCATTCATTTCAATGAGAAGATTGTAGTTGAACCTTCGGAGGAAATACCGTATCTAAGTTTCTTACTTGACAACATTAAGTTCATAACCGTAGATTATGTGGATGGTTCAGGCACTGAAAGCCTTCGTTTCCGGTATACTGTCAAAGCCGGGGATGCAGCGAACACGATGCGGTTTTATGAGTTTATAGGTGCATCTTTTCTGAGGGATCAGGCAGGACATACGGTGGATGAATATGACATAAACTACATGATACCGTATTATGTAGATATCGTTATGGATACAAAAAACCCCGGCATCGTATCGGTATCAATCCCTTCAAATGGCACCTATACTGCGGATGATGAATTGTTTTTCACTGTCAGTTTTGATGAACCAGTTTTTGCTGATGAGACTGAACAACCCGCGGTTGAGATTATTTTGGATAATGAGCAAAGAGCATACGCCGCTTATGTGGACGGATCAGGTACACAGGAATTGAGGTTTAGCTATAAGGTACAGGAAGGCGAAAATGACAGTGATGGAATAATCCTTGGTGATGCTTTATTCATAAGCGACAGGGCAGGGAACAATATAACAGGGACTTTAGGTAACGCTACCGATACCAGCGGGATCTTAATCGACGCAGTAAGACCGTCAATAGTATCTGTACAGATGGATCCATTATACAGGTTCCTGGACATTACATTCAATGAAGCCATATACGGGTCGGATGACGGTATTGCCGCGCTGGCTGACGAAATGCTGCATCTTGATTTCACATCCAATGGAGGAAATGTAAAGGATGTGAGTATAAGTTCCATAAAACAAAAAACTGACACTTACGAGGTTTCTGCTCCGGAGCTTACCGGAGGTGAAGACGCAATCAGGGTTTTTTTGAACATGGAGGGTAAACCCTCTGGCGCTGAAACAATAGAAATAAGTTTGGCAGCAGGAGCTTTTATTTATGACAAGGCAGGTAATCCAAACTCGGAAGATTTGACCACCGGAAAGATCAAATTATCAAACTCTGAGCCTCAAACGCCGACTCCTTCCCAGCCTGTACAAGGTAATACTCCCGGTGGTGGTTCCACACCGGCCAATGTATCCACAGGGACAGTTTCAACCGGCAATGGTGAAACCGATACAGTCCATGTTACCACAAACGAAAGAAGCACTTTGGCGGAACTGACATCCGATCACGGTAAACTTCTTTCCGATGGACAATCCTTAAGCGTGTCCCTGCCGACAGTGGAGGGAGTGACAAATTATTCTCTGAGCCTTCCGACTACGGGATTGTCTAACAACAGTGACAGTAAACTTACCATTGTTACAGGTCTCGGAAGCGTAATCCTCCCTTCTGGTATGCTGACGGGAACTAATGCCATACCCGAAAGCACGGTTACATTTTCCATTGGTGAGGTCGATCCTTCCCGGCTTTCGTCTGAAGCCAGAAAAGCTGTGGGAACCAGGCCGGTGATTTCTCTCTCCCTTTCCATCGACGGGGAGCCTATTCGCTGGAATAATGACAATGCCCCTGTAACGGTGAGTATTCCTTACACTCCGTCCCAGGGCGAGGATCCCAACGCCATTGTAATCTGGTATATTGACGGAGACGGTAATCTCAGCTGCGTAACCAACGGGAGATACGATGCCCAAACCGATACAGTGTCTTTCACCACTACCCATTTTAGCCATTACGCAGTAGGGTATAATAAATTGAACTTTACTGATGTATCTGATGGTTCCTGGTATTATGATGCGGTAATCTTTATTGCAGCGCGGAATATTACCTCGGGAACAAGCTCAGTAACCTTCAGCCCTGAATCAACCCTCACCCGCGGCCAGTTCATAACATTACTCCTAAGGGCTTACGGAATAGAAGCGGACAAGGAACCGGAAGACAACTTTATCGATGCAGGTAATACCTTTTACACCGGTTACCTTTCTGTAGCAAAGCGGCTCGGAATATCCGCAGGGACAGGCAACAACAAATACGGTCCGGAGCAGCCAATTACCAGGCAGGAGATGTTTACCTTCCTGTATAAGACTCTGAAACTCCTTGGTAAGCTTCCGGAGGGAGATTCAGGCAAAACTACGGGCAGTTTTACTGACAATAGCGACATAGCCCCTTATGCCCGGGAAGCTATAGATTATCTTGTTAAGACCGGTGTCGTGAACGGCAATAACGGGTTGCTCATTCCCAACGCTCTTACCACAAGAGCGCAAATGGCGCAATTGTTGTATAATCTGATGTCCAGATAAATGACTAAAAAAGTCTTTCTTTTGCTTGTTCGGATAAAATGAATAATAGACACAGAAAGAGCGGCATACCTTCAGGAATGCCGCTCTTTGAATAACTGCTGCTCTATTATCATCTATAATTGAGTCCTTGATACAATCCATTCACAGTCATGTAACGAATCAGCCCGGTCAGGACCTTACGCTTATATGCGCTCCATTTAGGAGCGATCAAGTTCTTCTGATTTCCATCTCCGGTCACTCTGTGAATAACCATATTCTCAGGCATCCTTGTTATCGCTTCTGCCACCCATTTTATATAAGTAGCTTCATCCAATAATGGAAAAGGATTTTCCAAATACTCTTTGTATAAAGGACTATCCTTCAGGATATGCAGCATGGACATTTTGATGCCGCTTATGGGCTGATTCGCAATGTAATCGACTGTAGACATAAAATCGTCATAAGTCTCACCCATAAGGCCTACAATGAGATGAACGATTATGGGGATGCCAGCTTGATTCAAGCGAGTTACTGCGTCTTCATAAACAGACAGGTTGTATCCCCTGTGAAAGCGGTCTGCTGTTTTTTGATGGATTGTTTGAAGTCCCAATTCAATCCATAGGGGCTTTGTTTTGGATAAACGCGCAAGCTCTCTTAACATCGCATTAGACAGACAGTCAGGCCTTGTACCGATTGAAATTCCTACCACTCTTTCATCGGCAAGGATTTCTTCATACACAGGTACCAGAAGTCTCACCGGTCCATAGGTATTGGTAAAGGATTGCAGATATGCAATGTATTTATCTGAGCTGATTTTTGAGGCCACCATTTGTATGGCTGAATCGATTTTTCCGCGGATTTGCATTGGCCCTGCTATGGCGAAATCACCGGAACCTCTCTCCGAACAAAAGGTACAGCCATCTACACCTTTTCTTCCGTCCCTGGTAGGGCAGGTGCAGCCAATATCCAACGAGATTTTATATATTTTGTTGCCAAAAATATCCCGATAATATTGATTTGCTGAATAATATGGTTTTTGGTCCGGCCAGACTCTCATTATATATCTCCTGACTTTTGGTGCATAAATCTAAAAAAACAGAATAGCAAAACAATTATAGCATATTAATTGTGTGAATTTATCCGCATGCAGATGTAAGTAATAACCCCTATATAGTGAAAGACAAAGAATAGGAGTATAATTGAAAAGGTAAGAATTCTTCAGAGCTTGGCCGGAAGCGAGATATTATTAGTAATACATAATCTGAAGGTGCATATATGAAAAAGTCGATAATAAAAATCATACTCGTTATTATCGCATGTTTATGCTTATTATGTTTAATCAATTTTATTCCTTCCTTTAGCATGAAATCATCAGGTATGAATGTTTGCTCATACATATATTGAATATCTTGATGTTACTTATGGCTGGGACAGTGTCCTAAAGCTTCTGAAAACAGAAGATTATCAGGAGTGTTTTGGAAAATCACAACAGGATATATATAATGAGTGGGTGGAATTTTTAATAAATTACGATCAATGAGAATCAGAACAAAGCATCTGCAGGGGATGTTTGAATATTTTTGAAGGGAGAATATGCCCATGGTAATTGTTTACGAATCGAAAACCGGTTTCACCAAAAGGTATGCCGAAATGCTTGCTTCAAAGACAGGCTTTAAAGTTTTTTCTGTAAAGGAAATAGAGAAAATTGATAAAAATGAAGAAATAATCTTCCTGGGATGGATGAAAGTCGGAAAAGTACAGGGTTTTGATAAAGTGCGCAAGTATAATGTCAAAGCTGTTATCGGGTCCGGTACCGGAAGAACTGCGGAACCCGATACAGAAACAGTTATTGCACGAAATAATATAGGAAATATCCCCTTTTTCTATATGCGCGGAGGTTGTTTGCCTTTGAAACAGTTAAAGGGCATGGACAGGCTTATGTTGTCCTTTTTCGTAAAGATGTTAAAAAAACGCAAGGACATGGATGAAGAGACTGAAGAAGCAATTTACAATATAGAAAACGGATTTGACGGGATAAAAGAGGAAAATCTGGCTCCTGTTCTGGAATGGCTGAGGGCAAAGGCCTGAAATAATAATAAAAGGGGCATAAATAGCAGCTATGGAATCATATAAGTAGAATTATGAGAATATTTGGAAACAGGAAGCTTAAAAAGGGCTTATATTGCCCATGAGCAGCCTTGACAAATAATGCCTTGATTTATACAATATTTTCAATAATATAGTTTACTGATAAAAGTGTTAATATTTTTTTGGTTTGAGATAATTATATTTATAACGACCTGTCGTTATTTATATGGTGTCAAAAACTACAAGAAATATAAACGCTTTTTGATTTTGTTTATGTTTCTGTTTTAGCAGTTGCTTGTGTAAAGGAGTGAAGATTTATGGCTAAAAAGTTTGTGACAAGACTTGTCGGTCCAGACAAGCAATCCTACAGGGAACTGTTTAAAAGAGCGAGTGAAAATCCAATCTTAACAGCAAAGAACTGGCCGTATGCTGCAAACTCAGTATTTAATCCTGCTGCAACCATATACAACGGAAAAGTACTTCTTCTGGCAAGGGTTGAAGACAGGAGGGGCTTTTCACATCTCACAAAGGCTGTCAGTGATGACGGCGTCTCCAATTGGTTTATAGATGATATGCCCACCCTTGAACCTGATCCGGAGAATTATCCGGAGGAGAAATGGGGTATTGAGGATCCCAGAATCACGTGGGTAGAGGAACTTGGTAAGTATGCCGTTGTATATACCGCATTTTCTGAGGGCGGGCCAATGGTTGCAATGGCACTTACAGAGGATTTTGAAACCTTCGAAAGGCTTGGGCCGGTAATGCCGCCCGAGGATAAGGACGCAGTACTGTTCCCCAAAAGAATTAATGGGAAATGGCTACTGATTCACAGACCGATTCCGGCTTACAGCGAGCCGGGAGCACATATATGGATCTCAATGTCAGAAGACCTTAAGTTCTGGGGAGAACATCAGATACTGATTAATGCCAGGAAGGGAGGATGGTGGGATGCCAATAAAGTGGGAATCAACACTCCACCCCTTGAAACCGATGAAGGCTGGCTGATACTGTACCACGGCGTAAGACAGACTGCCGCCGGAGCCATATACAGGCTTGGGCTTGCCCTTCTGGACCTGGAAAATCCCCTCAAAGTTCTAAGAAGGAGTGATGAATGGGTATTCGGACCGCAGGAGATTTATGAGAGAGAGGGGGATGTTCACGATGTAGTATTTCCCTGCGGATGGATTCATGACAAGGCGACCGGAGAAATAAAAATGTATTATGGCGCAGCTGATACTTGTATTGCTCTGGCAACAACAAATGTGTCTGACTTGCTGGACTACATCATGAAATGTCCGGAGCCTAATCATGAGAATTCAATATTGAAGTAAGGAGGAATGCGTATGAAGGCATTATTTTTAGCAGGTGGACTTGGAACCCGCTTAAGACCGATTACTAACGACTTGCCTAAACCGATGGTGCCCATAATAGGCAAACCTCTGCTTGAAAGAAATATTGAGAGACTTAAAAAATATGGTGTGGACGAAATTGTACTGAGCACATGCTATAAACCCGGCAAAATAAAAGATTACTTCAAAGACGGCAGCGATTTTGGCGTAAGAATCAACTACGTGACAGAGGATGTGCCCTTGGGTACCGCAGGCGCAATCAAAAATGCGCAGGATTTTTTCAATGATACTTTTCTTGTGTTTAATGCGGATATCTTAAGCGATATCGACTTTTCAGAAATGATTCGCTTCCATAAGGAAAAGGGAGCATTGGCAACCATAGCGGTGACACAGGTTGAAAACCCTTCAGCCTATGGGGTAATTGAGCATGATGAAAATGGCTATATAACAGCCTTCAAGGAAAAACCCAAACCCCATGAGAGTAGCTCAAAGCTAATAAATGCAGGTGTGTATATATTTGAACCGGAGCTTCTGGATGAAATTCCGGTCGGAAGAGCTGTGTCCGTTGAGCGTGAAACCTATCCGACCCTCCTTGAAAAGGGGTATAAAATAGCGGTTTATGACAAATGTTCATACTGGCTTGATCTGGGCACCCCCGACAAATATCTGAAAGCCCATAAGGATATCCTTGAGGGAGCTCTAAAAATATGCGAGCACGATTTTTGTGAAAACTTAAGATATATCAGCAGCACCGCAAAGGTGAACCGCGGCGTGGAAATCATAGGACCGGCATACATTGGAGATAATGTTGAAATCGGTTCTTTCTCAGTTATAGGCCCCGGAACTGTTCTGTGCAGAGCCTCTTCAGTGGGAAGCGGCGCAAAAATCATAGGAAGTGTGATCTGGGATAACGTAAATATCGGAAGCGGGGCATCGGTTATTGACTCGGTGGTAATGTCCAATTGCAGAATTGACCAAAACTGTGTAGAGCAGAATTCTGTATTGTCCGGAAATTTAAGCCATCCGATAGCGGTATGAGTTTTTGGATATAATTTCTGAAAAGAACTATTTGGCAGAAGGTTTATTTAGAAGAACTTTTTAACAGGAGGTATTCAAATGGCACCGAATAAAAAACGGAATGTGGCATTTCTAAGTACCTACCCTTCAAGGGAATGCGGCCTTGCCACTTTCACGCAGGACCTTGCAAGGGCGCTTGACGATATGGATTTATTAAGAAGGCCCAGGGTAATCGCAGTTAGCGACAATAAAAATTACAGTTACAGTGACAGAGTCATAATGGAGCTTTCACAACATGACAGGGAAAGCTACATCAAAACCGCCCAGGCTGTCAACAGTTCTGATATAGAGCTTCTTGTCATAGAGCATGAGTACGGAATCTTTGGAGGGGATTCAGGGGAGTACATTTTGGATTTTATAGACAACCTCAGAATTCCGGTAATTACTACACTGCATACGGTACTCTCCGAGCCGTCTTCAAAGCAGAGAAAAATACTGAGGCATTTGGGCAAAAAGAGTGCAAAAGTAGTAACAATGGCTAAAAATACAAAGCCAATTCTTGAAACAGTATACGGGATTAATCCTTCAAAGATAGAAGTAATACATCACGGAGTACCCTACAGGGCACTTGAGAAAAGAGAAAAACTGAAAGAAAAACATGGCTTTTCCGGAAGAAGTATAGTAAGCACTTTTGGCCTATTGAGTCCGGGCAAGGGACTGGAGTATGGAATTGAGGCTATTGCCAAGGTTGCCAAACACCATAAGGACATTCTTTACCTGATACTCGGGCAGACCCATCCAGTCGTCAAAGCGCAGTTTGGCGAAGCCTACAGGGAGAAGCTTATGGAAATGGTGGACCAACTCGGAATAGGAGATCATGTGAAGTTCGTAGACAAGTACCTTACAAAGGACGAAATCATACATTACCTTCAGTTGTCCGATATCTACATGACTCCATACCTTGGCAAGGAACAGGCTGTCAGCGGTACTCTTGCATACGCAGTCGGATATGGCAAGGTTATTGTGTCTACTCCATACAGCTATGCACAGGAAATGCTGGCTGAGGGCAGGGGGCTTCTGGCAGAGTTCAGGGACTCCGATTCGCTGGCAAAACACATAATGTATGTCCTTGACAACCCGCAAGCCAAAAAGGAGATGGAGAAGAGGACTTTGAGTGTAGGCAGGACCATGATGTGGAGAAATGTCGCTTCCCATTATACAAAGCTCTTCATTGAGACCCTTGACAATATAAAACTGGCGGACAGTGTGGTGGTGTGATGGCTACCCTTGTCCACAATGAAACCTTTAATGATACCCATATCTTCCGTATGACCGATGATACAGGGATGCTGCAGCACTCAAAATACACCCTGCCGGATCCGAACTTTGGTTATACCACTGACGATAATGCCAGGGCACTTATTATGGCCCTTATGCTCTATGAAAGATACAAAAAGAAAAAGTATCTTGACCTTGTTTTCAGGTATGCTGCCTTTTTGCTTTATGCCCAGAATAAATACGGCCGGTTCAGGAATTTCATGGGATATGACAGGAAATGGCTTGAAGAAGAAGGATCGGAGGACTGTTTCGGGAGGTGTCTCTGGGCGATTGGTTATGCACTTTCCAGTAAATATACTCCTAACGGTATCAAGAGCGTGCTTTCAAATATGCTGCAAAAAGCCCTGCCCAATGTGACTTCTCTTCACTATCTAAGAGCAAAGGCATATTCCATCATAGGCCTTTCATATCTTGACAGCCCCGAAACGAGAAAACTGATTTCTGAAATTGCGCAGTCCATACTATGCCGGTATGAAGCGTGCAGGGATGGGGAATGGAAGTGGTTTGAGAACATTATCTCATATTGCAACAACGTACTTCCCTGGTCCATGATAGCAGCCTTCCGGGTTACCGGAGAAAAGAAATTCCTTGTTGCAGCCAGGGAGACACTTGAGTTTCTGGGAAAGATAACCTTCAAGGATGGTTTTTTCCGACCGGTGGGCTGCAAAGGATGGCTGTTAAAGGGAGAACTTCCAGCCGAGTTTGACGAGCAGACAGTGGAAGCATGTGAAGGAGTTTTAACTTATCTTGAGGCTTATGAGGCCACAGGGGAAACAGAATACTTGCATAAGGCGCAAAAATGCCATGAATGGTACGAAGGCCTTAATTCCAAAGGCATAAGCCTGATAGATGAGGAAACAGGAGGCTGCTTCGACGGCCTGACTCGCGATGGTTTAAATCTCAATATGGGAGCCGAAAGCCTTGTATCCTATGTCATATCATATCTAAGAATTACAAATATCAATAAGCAGGCAAGTTATGTTGAAGACAATACAGCTTAATACTTCAGGACAAAAAGAATTAACAGGAAAAGATGGATTATGACAAAAAGAAAAACGGGTAAGTCTATACCCGTTTGATTTTTTTAAGAATTTGTCTGAACTATCTCTTCACTTTCAGTATCTTCTTCTGCTTTACGGCTTTCGGCAAGAAGACGCAGAATGACTTCCTCAATAAATATAAAGAAAACAGTCCTTGTTTTTTCGTAAGGCTTATAATCCTGTGGCTGGTGCAACTGGCTGGCATGGGCACCCATTTCGGGTATGTTCCTTGGAAGAATCTCATACGGACAAACTATCAGAAAAGCGCTCTTTGTGGTATTTGTTCTGCCGGCACTTTTCGATATTCTCTGGATGGTGATTTTCGGAGGTGCTGCTATAAAGCTTGAACTTGAAGGAGTCAAGCTCTCGGAGGCAATGGCAGCCGGACCGGAATTTGGTGTCTACGCGCTGCTTGATAAGTATCCGATTGTGGAAGTCACAATCCCAGTCTTTATATTCTGTATGTTCCTCTCCTACGTAACAGGTTCGGACGCTTACACAACCACCCTTGGCGGTATGAGTTCAACCGGAATTTCGCCTAAGTCACCTGAACCATCTGCAAAATTAAAGATTTTCTGGGGAGCCATAATCGGTATAGTAAGCTGGATTATGATAACTTCATCGGGTATAGATGGTGTCAAAATGCTCTCGAATCTCGGTGGCGGACCTGCCCTTGTTTTGGAGCTTTTGATATGCGTTTCGCTGGTAAAGGTTGCACTGAATCCGAAAAAGTATGACATTTTCAAAAACGACTATACGGAAGACGGAACACCCATAAAATCAATAACCAAAAAACCCGTCATGTCGGAAGAAGCTGTGCTGGAAGCTATTATGAGTGAGACAGAAGAAACATGAAATAAGTTATAGTTTTTGCTATCTATTTGCTGCAATATATTTATGAGTGGCGCAGACTATATTAATAGTCCGCGCCATTCTTTTTTATAGTATAGGAAAAATGAAATCTGAAACAACTTCAAGTAAAAGTAAAGAAAATTATATAAAGCAGTAAGAGGGGCTGTATCAGAGTATTAGAGATCGTAAATTTAACGCATCAAAAAAGCGGCTTTTCTTATGGAAGGCCGCTCTTTGATATTAATCAAAAATAATATCATTGAACTTATAAAGCTGTCAGGCAAAAACTTTTCAATTAATCACAGCAAGAAGGTTTGTCACAGCAAGAAGGTTTGTGGCAATCCCTGTCACAATCCTTGTCATCATCGAATTCGGTGGCTCCGCAAACTATGACATCGCTGTCGACTCCCAGCTTATCAATAATATCTTCGTACAAGCTTATCGACACTTCGGTAGCCCAGACAGAAAGCGTATTATCAAGATTCAAAGGAACCAACTGGCTGCCTAAGATATCTATATCGCTTTTCAGGCATCTGAGGAGCACGTATGATTCAAGCTCCTGATGGCACAGGTCGAAGTGTTTGTAATACTTGTCAAACATATTAAAGGGTATAGTTATATTGTAATCGAACCAGGGATAGTCATTCACCCCGTTGCTTACTATTGTAAGCGTTTCATAAGGCACTTTAATGTTTTGGTGCTGAACTACAGGTACACCTGCAGCGTTTATAACCGTAGAGTCAACAAATGCTTTTGTAGTCAACGGGTTGTACTGGAAAGGATTTGACAGATTATTCGGCAATGTGATTATGTCGACAAATCCATCTTCGTATTCCACTACAAGGATTACCTGATATCTTATGGTTACCCTGGATTTCTTTGTGCATATAATGGTATTCAGAGGATAACCATCAGCGATCAGCCTTTTATAAACCTTGACGCATCTTACCTCAGCACCGGGGTCAGGAGTGGGTCCGGGAACTGAATTATGATTGATAATTAACAATCTCAGCGGAAGTTTTTCTCCTGTACCGACGTTATTCTCATTGTAAGCTTCCTGGAAGAGTATCTCCGTATCTTTGAATTCTGTTTTTGCCAACACATACTTTGCAAAGATGTCTATTTTCTTAAGGTCTATTACTATTTCCTTGCATTTGCTGTCTAACTCGCTCATCATATATCTCCTTCACTCTTTGAAATCTAATATATGCTATGCAGGATAAGTAATATTGTTACAAAGCGTCTCCATCTCACATTATTACAAGTATACTGCAAGTGTTTTTCCGATGGATTGAGGAGTATATATTTAATGCAAATATTTATTTAAGGAGCAAAACCATTGGATATAGCAAGACCAAAATATGGAGTTTATGCTTTCTTTATTAATCATGAGTCACTTATCCTGAACTTCCTCAACAGTATCAAAGATGCGGATGAAATCATACTGTGCAATGCCGGTTCCATTGATAATACGTCAAGAATGATTGAAACATTTATTTCCGAAAACCCAAAAGTGAATATTAAAGTATATCCCGTTTACATCTCTCCATGGCGGTATGACGATATACGGAATATTGGCCTTTCCCTTGTAAGCCGCTCGATAGACCTCTGTATTTGCATGAATATTGAAGAAAACCTTGTTCCTGAATGGAAAACCATTCTGGATTCTTACTATGAGCCAGGAAAAGCCATCTATGAGTACTATGTTGAGGAAGAAAAAGAAGACTCTGTAAATACTACAACAGAAAGAAAAATACACCGGAACAGAGGTTGTTTCTGGAAATACCCGGTGTATGAAAGACTCATAACCGAAGAAGAAAACACTCTTTTAATTCCACATGTAATTAAGAAAAAAACTTGCTGGGATTATGAGCATAATGTAATCGGACTTCTTGAACAGTATATCAAGGAAGAGCCGCAAAGCTGGGTTCCATTATTTCACCTTGCCAGGGTTTTATTGGACAGGGGTAACCACAAAGAAGCACATCAGACTATTAATAGAGCTATACAGCTTGATGGATGTGACAAGTCGGAATTATATGAACTAAAAGCAAAGATATATCTAAGTCAGGGTCTTTCTGAGGAAGCCCTCCATTATTTGAGCAGGGCGATAATATATAAGAACAAATTTCACCTATATATAGAACAAGCGAAAATTCTATCCGGAGTCAATCGTCATCTGGAAGCCTATGTCTGTCTTAAAAAGGCAAAAGAATTATTAATGAGTCAGATTGACCACCCATCTTTACCAGTCAGTGATATTACGAAGCTTGAATCCTTTATGGAAGCGGAAAAAGAACTTGCGTTGGAGGAGATGAATTCATGAGCAAATATAAAATATGCGCTTATGCCATCTGTAAAAATGAAGCCGATTTTGTGGACCGGTGGGTGGAATCCCTTTCTGAAGCAGACAGTATTATAGTTTGCGATACCGGTTCGACGGATGATACTGTAATAAAATTAAGGGACAAAGGTGTTACGGTCTATGAAATAAAGGTTGATCCCTGGCGTTTTGATGTTGCACGCAATATTTCCATGGCTTTAATTCCTTCCGATGTGGATATATGTATCTGCACCGACCTTGACGAAGTCATGGAACCGGGGTGGAGAAAGTGGCTGGAAAAGGCATGGACTCCAAGTACCGATTGCCTTTATTTTATGTTTACTTTTAGTTTCAACAAGGATGGCTCAAGGGGGACCACTTTTTGGAAAAACAAGATCCACTCCCGGAGAGGTTACAGGTGGACCCGTCCTATCCATGAGATCCTTGAATTTCAGGAGTACAGAAGGGAGAATGTTGTTTACGAAGAAAATATCCGGCTCAATCATTTTCCTAAGTTAAAAGAGTCAAGAAACAGTTATCTGTTACTCCTTGAACAGGCGGTAAAAGAAGCTCCCCATGATGACCGCAATGTGCACTATCTCGGCAGGGAATACCTTTATCACCAGAGATGGGATGATTGCATACGAACATTAAGAAATCATTTGTCCATGCCCTCCGCAACCTGGCGGGAAGAAAGAAGTGCCTCCATGAGATATATTGCCATGGCCTACCAGGCAAAAAATAACTTAACGGAGGCAAAAAACTGGCTTTACAGAGCCATTGGGGAGGCGCCCCATTTAAGGGAGCCCTATGTGGAACTGACAAGAGTTTTTTACGAGGAGAAGAATTGGCCGGGAGTGTACCACATGGTGAAAGAGGCTCTGAAGATCAGCAAAAAATCCTCGACCTACATTAACGAAGCATCTTCATGGGACTATACCCTTTACGATTTTGGTGCTCTAAGCGCATTTGAGCTTGGAAGGTATGAAGAGGCCCTCGATTTTGCAGAATCCGCCGTGAAAATGGCACCTGATAATGAGCGATTAAGATATAACCGCGATTATATAAGTCAATATGTCAACAGAGAGTAAATTTTGTCGAAGAGGAGCACAAAGTAGACAACCTCTCATATTATGTATCAGGAATACTTTATTGAGAGGGAAATATGGATAACTGGATCGATAAATCTAAAAAAGATTGCGATGGCAAAGGTGTAGATACTTGCGGAAAAATCCGTTGTATAGTCGGTCCCCAAGGTCCTCGCGGTCCCCAGGGTCCAAGAGGATATCAAGGTCCTCCCGGCCCGACAGGTGCTACAGGCCTTCAAGGTCCAACCGGTCCGACAGGTCCGACAGGTCCTACCGGCCCTACAGGCCCAACAGGTCCACCGGGTCAAGGTGCGATTATACCATTCGCGTCAGGACCCCTGGTAACATTAACAACCGTATTGGGAGGAATTGCAGGTACTCAGGGACTGATAGGCTTTGGTGCAAGTGAGACGGCGGTGCTGGTAGGAGGCGTAATTGACACAACAGGCCTTGTCAATGTTGCTTTCTCCATGCCAAGAGAAGGTACAATTACCGAAATTGCGGCATTTTTCTCTGTAGGAGCATCAGTATCCTTGGTTGGCAGTGAAGTGACAATATTCGCTCAATTGTATGAATCATCTGCGCCGGACAACATCTTTTCTCCTATTCCCGGAGCAATTGTTACTCTTGGTCCGCCGCTGACCGGCCTGGTCAACGTTGGTACGGTTGTAAGCGGAATTACAACGGGTCTGAATATTGTTGTTCCAGCTGAATCAAGGTTATTAATGGTATTCTCGGCTGCTGTTACCGGAGGAATTGACATTGCTACTATAATTTCAGGATTTGCCAGCGCTGGTGTAAATATCGTTTAACAGTACTTATCTTGTATTAATTCGATGCACTTTATGAGAACAAGCTGCCCCGCTGCTGATTTGGGGCAGCTTTTTTATGTGGTATTAATCAATAGAAAAGTACGCGTATTGGAAGAATGAAAAAGGTTTGATGAGGGAATATAACTGGTGTATATTAAAAAAAGTACAGAGAGATTAATATTATCGGACGAAAGTGTATTATGATATTCGATAAAATTAAGCAGGAAATAATGGCCGATCCAATGAACAAATCTTATACTGAGAGAGGAATCCCACCTTTGTTCAAAGCTTCTGAAGATGCCCGCATAGTAATTGTCGGACAGGCGCCTGGAGTTAAAGCAGAGGCTACCCGACTTTTCTGGAATGATTTAAGTGGTGACAGGTTAAGAGAGTGGATGGGAATATCCCGCGAGGTGTTCTATAAAACTGATCGTATTGCTCATTTGCCTATGGACTTTTACTATCCCGGAAAAGCCGGAACAGGTGATGCCCCGCCCAGAAAGGGGTTTGCTGAAAAATGGCATCCACGTTTGCTGGAGGGAATGCCGAATGTTAAAACCATCATTTTGGTTGGGAACTATGCGCAGAAATATTACTTAAATAAACGACGTGAGAAAAATCTTACCGAGACAGTGAGGAATTTTCGAAAGTATTTGCCTGAATATTTTCCATTGATTCATCCTTCCCCATTAAACATTGGCTGGCTGAAACGAAATCCCTGGTATGAAAATGAAGTTTTGCCTGTCTTAAAAGAAATAGTTCAGAGATATTTATAATATCTTTTCTGAGTTACCAGCAATAAAGTGGTTTTACACTCAAGAGTTGCATTTGTATTAACAGATGTTAAGTTCCTCATTGCAGTGTGATGGATATTTGGAGCATAAAATTGAATTGTTTTTGATGTAAAATAAAAAATTTTGTAGTATATTTAGTTCTGGATAAAAAATAGAAACTTTCTGTTCCAAATCCATACAATCCTGAAATATGGACATGGATATATGAATTCGGAATAACTGAGAGCAGGATGTGTCATAAAGAATATTCATTAAAGGAGTCGAAATTATGAGTGAAAATTGCAATCATAGCTGCAGCAGTTGCTCTGCCAACTGTGCTGAAAGAAAAGCACAAAAAACTGATTTTTTAGAGAAGCCCCATGATATGAGCAGTATAAAAAAGGTCATTGGTATTGTCAGTGGAAAAGGCGGGGTAGGAAAATCCCTCGTTACCTCCCTTCTTGCAGTTACAATGAACAGAAAAGGCTATAATTCCGCTATTTTAGATGCGGACGTTACCGGCCCTTCAATACCTAAAGCTTTTGGAATCAAAGAGAAAGCAGTTGGCAATGAGTTCGGCCTTTTGCCTGTCAGAACAAAAACCGGAATTGATATAATGTCTGTCAATCTGCTTTTGGAAAAAGACACTGATCCTGTAGTATGGAGAGGCCCTGTCATTGCCGGCGTAGTCAAGCAGTTCTGGACTGATGTTATCTGGAGTGATGTGGATTTCATGTTTGTTGATATGCCGCCGGGAACGGGAGATGTACCTCTTACTGTATTCCAGTCCATACCCGTTGACGGGATTATTGTTGTTACATCACCACAGGAACTGGTATCCATGATTGTAACAAAAGCGGTCAGGATGGCTGAAATGATGAACATTCCTGTTATCGGTCTGGTAGAAAATATGTCCTATTATAAGTGTTCTGATTGCGGCAAAGAGCATAAAATCTTCGGAGACAGCCATATTGAAGAAATTGCAGAAAAGCATAACCTTAAAGTTCTTGCAAAACTGCCGATAGACCCTAAAATTACGGCGGCATGCGATAAGGGTATGATCGAGCTTTTCGAAGGAGACTGGCTTGATCCCTTTGCAAAGATATTGGAAGAAACTTCAGCATCATGACGAATATGACTTTTAAATGTAATATTCCTATTAAAGCAGTGCTTGCACAAACAATCAGTGCAAGTACTGTTTTTTAAAACTACCCTGATAACAGGAATTATCTTATGAGGAGTAATAATAGTGTTCAGAAAGGCTATAATGCAGGATCTTGACAGAATCACGGAAATATATGATGAGATCCTGACCGAACAGGAAAAGGGAAATTTATCGGTTGGCTGGGTAAGAAACATATACCCGACCAGGAAAACTGCGGAAGATGCAATCTCCAAAGGCCATATGTTTGTTGCGGAAGAAAACGGGCAGATAGTTGCTGCAGCGATAATAAACCAGGACCAGGTTCCCGAGTATTCAGCAGCATCATGGAACTATAACGCCCCTGAAAATGAGGTAATGGTGCTTCATACATTGGTTGTTTCACCCCGAATGCGTGGTAATGGTTATGGTTCAAAATTTGTAGATTTCTATGAGAACTATGCCCTGAAAAATGGTTGTTGTTATCTTCGCATGGATACGAATGAGAAGAATCTAAACGCAAGAAAATTATATAAAAAGCTTGGATACAAAGAAGTCTCCATTGTATCCTGTGTTTTTAACGGTATTGACCGAGTCAGACTGGTCTGTTTGGAAAAGAAATTACATGAATAATAACAGATATTGTTTATCATGTGCCAGGGAAAGGGGAAATATAGATTGAGTTCCAAACTATCAGGAGGGGAACATGCAAAAAGAGATTGTTTTTAAGATTATTGAAGAATCAGGTCACCTTCCCCGGCTGCCGGAAGATGTGAGCCAGATTCTTGACATAATTAAAAATCCCATGGAAGTAGATATTGATTTGCTTATAGACAGGGTGACAAGGTCAGGGGAATTGCATGATCTGATGCTGAAAAATATAAATTCCGGATATTTCAGACTTAAAAAAGAAATAAAAACTGTTAAAGAAGCAATTGTGTATTTGGGAATGCAGACCGTGCAAAATATGCTGATTTTTTACATAACACGTCAGTTGTTCCCCGATTCCATGAGAGAGAGCAACAGAACTTTTGATATATATAAATACTGGAGGCATGTGCTGGGGACATCGATGGCAAGCTGTATGTTGTCTTCACGTATAAACAAGGGAGATAAATATGAACTTTTTTCCTACGGGCTGATACATGATATAGGGATAGTTGTATTGGATGCATGTCTCCCGAACCATATAGACAGGATTACCGAGAAACTCATAAGCGGAGTACATCAATTAATTGCTGAGAGGATTATTTTGGGCGGTATAACCCATGCAGAAATAGGTGCATGGCTCTGCAAAAAATGGAATATACGCGAAGATATCATCAATATTGTGGAATTTCATCACGCCCCTTTTATGGCAAAAAGCAATATCGAAGTGGTGCGCCTGATTTATGCGGCAGACGTTATCAGTACCCAATATTACGAAAGAATGCTGGGAGTAAATCTTAATCATGAAATAAGTAAAAAAGTTATGGACTCACTTGGATTGACACCCGAAGATGTCCAGGCTGTAGTAAGAGAATTCCCGTCAGAATTGGAGAAGGTGGCATATTATTTTTCTGTTTGACATGTTAAGGGTACATATTTGCTCGCTCTTAGACTAACAAGTAAATACTGATTTTTAATAAAATTGTACAAATTTCAAAGAAACACTCTAATTGCCGTGTTTCTTTATTTTTTTCTATATAATGGAAGCAAACTGGTAAATTTGTTTTAGACGATGAAATTATGCAAAAAAAATTCCAAACTTATGTTTTATTAGCCATGAATCGGTGGTATATTTTAAATGCCAAAATAATATTTATCGGATTCAATTTAATGTTTCATATTATAAGAACCATTCATCAGGTTCGCCCCGGTAGGCCAAATTTGAACCGCTGACCTTTGCAACAGACAGATAAAACGTTCTTCATTCCAAAAAAGTTATTAATAACTTTTTGCGGATTTTAAGCGGTCGTATGAGGTGTAAAAATGAGCAAAAAAATCAGGGTTTTAATAGTTGATGACAGTCTTGTGTTCAGAATGCTTTTGTCAAAGGGAATTTCAGCTGATCCCCAGATAGAAGTTGTCGCTACGGCAAAGGATGCCTTTGACGCAAGAGAGAAAGTATTTCAGTATAAACCCGATGTAATAACCTGTGATGTGCAAATGCCAAAAATGGACGGCATTGAATTTGTTCGCAGACTCCTTCCGGAATACCCCATACCTGTCATTGTTGTGAGCACGATAAGCAATGCCGTTTTTGATGCAATGAGTGCCGGCGCTGTTGACTTTGTTGTCAAGCCGGATTTTGGCTTGCCCAGAAATGTTCATGACTTTATCAATGACATGATCGAAAAGATCAAAATAGCTTCGTGTGCAAAAGTTGTTCAGGGCAAAATAAATAGCAGTATAAAATTAAACGTAGAACAGGCACGATACGATTCTGACCGGATTATTGCAATTGGAGCTTCCACCGGTGGCCCGGATGCTATAAGTAAAATCCTTATGGAAATGCCGGCTACTTCTCCCGGCATAGTGGTGGTTCAGCATATTCCGCCCCTCTTTTCAGCCATTTTTGCCGAGAGACTGAACAGTACCACTAAATTAAATGCAAAAGAGGCACAGACCGGTGACCTTGTAGAACAAGGCAAAATACTTGTAGCGCCCGGAGGTAAACACATGGCAATTAAGAAATCAGGAAGCGGCTATAAAGTGGAATGCTTTGACGGGGAAAAGGTAAACGGACACCGTCCGTCCGTTGATGTCCTCTTTGAATCTGTGGCAAAGGAAGCGGGCAGTAAAGCCATAGGTGTTATACTCACCGGAATGGGGTCTGATGGAGCTAAAGGCCTTCTTACCATGAAAAACAGCGGGGCACATACCATTGGTCAGGACGAAAATACATCGGTAGTATATGGAATGCCGAGAGTTGCATACGAAATCGGTGCAGTTGTTGAACAGCTTCCTTTGGATAAGATCGCGGCTTCTTTATTGGAATGCATAAAATAAGTTTCGAAATAAGCAAATAATAATTGTGATGTTTTTTACAGATAAAACATGCCGCCGTTTAAGGAGAAACTCCATTAACCGGCGGTTTTACTTGTGTCCGAAAAATGGCATCCATATTACAACCCTGTACCTGTCCTTAAATTACAAAAGAACTTTCAGGGTAAAAAAAGACCGGTTAAGATAGTTACTATACGGATAATTTTAATAATTACTAAGATTCACCGTGATTTTTGCAAAAAACATGATATTATAAGGATTGGTAGACATGAAGACAGAAAAGTGAAAAACCGGGGAGAGTAGTTGATGCTGAAGCTTGCAAGGTTTTTGAAAGGTTATATTAAGGAAAGTATCATTGGACCGCTTTTTAAATTTCTTGAGGCCTGTTTCGAATTGATTGTCCCTTTAGTAATGGCCAACATCATTGATATAGGCATAAAAAACAATGACACGTCTTTTATTCTCAAAATGGGCGGATTAATGATATTTCTGGGCGTTCTGGGTCTGGTGTGTTCTCTGACAGCCCAGTATTTTGCCGCAAAAGCAGCTTTGGGATTTGGTACTGCCCTTCGAAACGAATTGTTCTCCCACATAAATACTCTGTCATTTTCAGAGCTTGATAAAATAGGTACATCGACGCTGATAACAAGGATTACAAGTGATATCAACCAGGCCCAGACAGGAGTTAATCTGGTTCTGAGGCTTTTTTTGCGGTCGCCCTTCATTGTTGCGGGCGCAATAATTATGTCCTTTCTTATAAACGCCAGACTGGCAATATTCTTTCTGATTGTGACATTACTGATATCTTTGGTGATTTACTTTATAATGTCAAAATCCATTCCTCTTTATAAAAAAGCTCAAAATAAGCTTGACCGGGTATCCCTTGTTACCAGGGAAAACCTTACCGGAGTGAGAGTCATCCGTGCCTTTTCAAAACAGGAAGATGAAATGAAGGATTTTGAACAATCCCACGATGATCTGACAAATACACAGCTTTTGGTTGGCAGAATATCAGCTCTTTTAAACCCGGTGACATATATTATTTTAAACGCCGGAATAATTGCTGTCATATGGTACGGGGGTTTTGAGGTATATGACGGAATTATTACCCAGGGAGAGGTAATTGCGCTTATTAACTACATGTCCCAGATCCTTCTGGCACTTATTGCTTTTTCAAACCTGATAATCTCATTTACAAGGGCATCTGCTTCAGCTGTCAGAATAAACGAAGTATTTGCGGTTAAATCTTCAATGAATGAAGCAAGTTCGAAAGTGAATGAATATGCAGAAGCAAATTCCCCGAAAGTTGAATTCAGAGATGTGTCTTTTTCATATAACCAATCCGAGGAGGAAGCCCTGTCGGGTATTTCTTTCAGGGTTGAAAGCGGTGAAACAGTTGGTATTATAGGTGGTACCGGTTCAGGTAAATCCACCCTTGTAAATCTGATACCCCGTTTCTATGACGTGACCTACGGAGAAATTCTCATTGACGGGAAGAATGTAAAAGATTACGCATTTTCCGAGCTCAGGAAGAAAATTGCTGTGGTACCCCAAAAAGCAGTTCTTTTCAGGGGAACCATAAGGCAGAACATGCAATGGGGCAAAGAAGACGCAACCGACGAGGAGATATACAGGGCTCTTGAAATAGCCCAGGCCAGGGATTTCGTTGATGAAAAACCAGATGGTCTTGACTTCGAAATTCTCCAGGGAGGGAAAAACCTTTCAGGAGGACAGAGACAAAGACTTACCATTGCAAGGGCTCTTGTGGCAGAGCCACAGATTCTGATACTGGATGACAGTTCCTCCGCCCTCGACTTTGCCACTGATGCAAGGTTGAGAAAAGCTCTCTCCACCCGCACACGGAACATGACGGTTTTTATAGTATCCCAAAGGGCGTCAGCTATCAAAAATGCAGATAAAATCATCGTGCTTGATAATGGAAGAATGGTTGGGATGGGGAAACATGACGAGCTTCTTGAATCCTGCGGGGTTTACAAAGAAATCTGCCTGTCTCAGCTCTCGGAAGACGAGGTGAACAGAAGATGAAAATGGTTAATGGCGGAGTACTCAAACGAATCTTAAAGTATACAAAGCCATATATAATATATCTGATTCTGGCGCTTGTTATGGCAATTATTAATGTCTCGACCACTCTTTACACCCCTATACTCATTGGAGTTAGCGTGGACCGAATTCTGGGAAAAGGAAATGTTGATTTTCAGGGGCTTTTGCCCATTCTTACAGGGTTAGGGGCATTAATTGTCACCACTGCAGTCTCTCAATGGCTTATGGGGCTTTGCACCAATAAAGTCTCCTTTCATACTGCCGAGGATATCCGGACAGATGCTTTTAAACGCTTGCAAACAGTGCCTCTGAAATTTATTGACTCCAACCGGCACGGAGATATTTTAAGCAGGGTTATTACCGATGTGGAGCAAATATCCGATGGACTTCTTATGGGGTTTACCCAGCTTTTTGCCGGGGTAATCACAATCCTTGGAACAATCGGGTTCATGCTCACAATAGACTTTAAAATAACGGCCATTGTTGTTGTTCTTACACCCCTTTCGTTGTTTGTGGCAAGTTTTATCGCAAGGCGCACATATAACATGTTCAAACTCCAGTCAGAGACAAGAGGGGAACTTACCTCTCTGGTGGAGGAGATGATTTCCAACCAGAAGGTGGTAAAGGCCTTCGGATATGAAAAAGAATCCCAGAAAAAGTTTGAGGAGATCAATTCCCGTCTTCAGAAATATGGGCTTAAAGCTACGTTTTTCTCTTCCATTACAAATCCTGCTACGAGATTTGTAAACGGAGTAGTTTATACATCTGTGGGAATAACTGGCGCCTTTCTGGCTATAAACGGCAATATTTCAGTTGGACAGCTTTCAGCCTTTTTAAGTTACGCAAACCAGTATACAAAACCCTTCAACGAAATATCGGGAGTGGTCACAGAACTTCAGAGCGCATTTGCATCCGCAAAAAGAGTATTTGACATAATTGACCAGGAACCCCAAACTCCCGATGCTCCCAATGCCATTGAGATAGAAGATGCTGACGGAAGGGTAAGCTTCAAAGATGTTTATTTTTCATACCGTCCTGGTTTAAAGCTCATTGAGAATCTGAACCTTTCGGTAAAACCGGGACAGAGGATTGCTATTGTGGGTCCGACAGGAAGCGGGAAAACAACAATTATAAACCTTTTGATGAGATTCTATGATGTGGATTCCGGAGAGATTTCAGTCAGCGGTTATCCAATTAAAGAAATAAAAAGAGACAATTTGCGCTCCTTGTTCGGTATGGTTCTTCAGGATACATGGCTGAAAACAGGTACCATCCGTGAAAATATTGCTTACGGCAGACCCGATGCATCTTTTGATGAAATAGTTGAAGCTGCAAAGGCCGCCCATGCCCATGGTTTTATTAAGCGACTTCCCCAAGGATATGAAACCAGAGTATCAGAGGAGGGGGAGAATATCTCACAGGGAGAAAAGCAGTTACTCTCCATCGCAAGGGTAATGCTGACTCTACCCCCAATGCTGATTCTTGACGAGGCCACATCATCAATAGACACAAGAACTGAAATAAAAATCCAGAGAGCCTTTGCAAAAATGATGGAGGGCCGTACAAGCTTTATTGTAGCTCACAGGCTTTCCACCATCAGGGAAGCTGACTTGATTTTAGTTATGAACAAAGGAAAAATCATCGAGCAGGGAACTCATGAAGAGCTATTGGAAAAAGGCGGGTTCTATGCCGATTTGTACAACAGCCAGTTTGAGATATAAAGATGAATTCGCCAGATTCTGTCATTGTATTTTGATAAAAATATGTTATCATGTCTACTTGGTGAAATTTCTTCTGTCGGAAACACTCTTTGAGCACGCATAATTTAGAAAGGACTAATCTATGACCGGAAATTCAGGACCTAAAGCTTTGACATCGTACATACTTAATCTTAGTAAACATAAGGCCAGTAAACGATTCCTTATACTTTTGGCGCAAGGATTTCTCGCAGGTATGTATATTGCCGTAGGCGCGTTAGGAAGTCTAAAAGTTGCGGCGAGCGTAACCGCTCCCGGCATTGGTAATTTCCTGGGCGCATTGGTTTTCCCCGTAGGGATTATTGCCATAGTATTTATGCAAGCAGAGCTGTTTACAAGCGATTGCCTGGTTATGACCGCAGTTTTTGCAGGCAGGACAAAAATACATAAGATTGTTAGAATTCTATTGATAATTTTCCTTTCAAATTTGCTCGGAGCAATTTTTATTGCTTTTTTGACGCAAGCCTCCGGAATTTTTGACGGCGCGGCAACGAAACTCATTATTGACAAAGCGCTTCATAAAGTGAATATGCCATTTTACCGTCTGTTTACAAGCTCGGTTCTGTGCAATATCATTGTCTGCACGGGTGTATGCCTGTCTTACAGTTGTAAAGAAGAAATCGCTAAAATAGCCGTCCTTTGGCTCGCAATTGTGGTATTCATTCTCACCGGGACGGAGCATGTTGTTGCCAATATGTATTACTTGTTTGCCGCCCTGTTTTCAGGCGCAGAACTTACAGCCAAAGATATTATTTATAACCTGGCCGTATCAGGAGCCGGAAATTTCATTGGTGGCGGAATAATTGTGTCGGGGATTAATTACCTTTTGGCTTTCAGAGACATTGAAAACAGCCGGCATAATTCAGAAAATATGCACATCAAGAGCTTATAGTAATTATAAGCTCTTGACATAAACACCGATTTGCTTATCCATTTTTATGATATGATTGGTCAGCCAATTGATAATCATTTTGTTCGCGTTGATAATTACAGAGATTTTTCCGCCCGATTCCTCGAACTCCTTCTTTAATTTTGTAAGCTCTTCAACGAAATTTTTATGGGCCGTTTTTTGCTTTTCAATATCAGGGTATTTGATTTGAGCCATATACTGCTCTTCATCCCTGAAATGCTGCTGGGTGTATTCTTCAAGAAAATCAAACATTTCGGCAATTACCTCTTTTGATTTTCCTTGTTTTCCGGCTTCAAAAAGATTGCTGGCCTTCTCAAACCATACTATGTGCTGGGAATCTATTTTTTCAACACCTACTGATAAATCGGAAGTCCATTTGATAGCCATTTGACATGCTCCTTTCAACTAAGAAATGAAAAACTTGTATTATATATCGGAAAAATCAGCAAATCAATTTATATTAGTCAATTTAGCAAGGATTAGATTATAATAATTTAGCTTTTAGAAGGAAAATACTTAGAAAACTATGCTTTAAAACAGATACAGAAGTCTTTGTTAATAATTAGGCAAAATATTAAAAAATTTTTAACTCAATGCAAAAAAATTATTCATAGTTATTATTGAAATAAAATTCAATAATTATTATAATTATTGATAGAAAATATAAAAATATAAAAAATGATATAATATTCCAAGAAACGTAATCATTTTATGCCCAATTACAGAATAACAGGGAGGTATTCTCGTCCGTTATTGAATTTAATTTGATTTTAAATTGTTAACAAATAATAAAGAATTGAAAAAAGGCAAATCCGTTGAAAAGCGGAGACGCAAAGCCGCAAGTCTAAAACAAGAAATTGTCATGATGGTTGGGCTGCCATTTCTGAAGTGTTAAAGGGTAATGTTCTTAGAAAAATAAGAGATTCATATAAAACAAGGTTTATTAATCTTATTTCCTTTCTGTATCTACGTCTGCTGTAAATACAGAAAATTGAATTTTATCCATGTATCACAAACACCACAGGCAGTTCAAACTGCCTGTTTTTTGTTTCCTCAGAACATGTCTCTGCTTCCAGCTTCAAACAAATATATCTACGCCGCGCGAAAATAAGCACGGTGTAAATGATCTTTTTCAACTGATTGCCAGAAAACAGCAAGATTAGATTCATATTATATAAAAATATAAAAAGTATAGATTAGGGGGATATATATGTCACTTTATATTACGAAAGAAGATATCTACACGGAAAATGGAATATTGTTAATAAGCAAAGGTCAAAAAGTAAGCGGTGAGGTTATACAAAAGATAAGGAGATTTACGGGTGTTTTTAAAATAAGTCCTGATAGTTTTGAGATATGGAATGGCGCTAATTCTAAGAGAGAAATGTTTTGCCATAATGAATCCGGTAATGGAATCAGTAATGAAGTTAAATTAAATAACATATGCAATAGTCCTGAAGAATCTTGCAAATGTGATGAGGTAATCCAGTCCTTCGGACAAAGAAAGGGCATTCGTAATGAACGTATTCTGGAAAAGCCCAATAAGCTGTTAAGCAGTATTATTTTTGAATCCAAGAATGAACCCTGGTGGATATACATAAATGCTTTGGCTAACCGTCTCAGCTGGTTATATACACATTCCATTGACGTTGCTATGATGTCGCTGATTATTGCTGTTGAATTAGGTTAAGGGGAGAAACAACTGTATAATCTGGGTTTGGGCGCATTAATGCATGATGTAGGTAAACTATTGCTCCCCAAGGAAATCATTGAAAAGCAGGAACCCCTGTCAATCACAGAAGAGATCCTTATACAACAGCATTGTGAACTGGGCGTGAGTTCCCTTGTATCTTTTAACCTTCCTCATGAATGCACCAATATTGTCATGCAGCATCATGAGAGGCTTGACGGAAGCGGGTATCCAAAAGGACTGAAAGATAATGAGATAAGCCTTGACAGCAGAATTGTAATGATTGCGGATGCAATTGATACGATCTCAGCAGGCCGTCCCTCAAGGCCGGATGTATATGGGCTGGATGAGGCAATAAGAATTATTAAAAGTGAAGAAGGATTCTCCATTGTGCTTCTGGCCATGCTGGAGAAAATACTGCATTAACTATCCTTTATAATCCATATCAGATTCAGGACTGAATCAGACTTTCATTTAATGAGGGTATTGTCCACTAATGTCGAAATTTTAACATCTTAGAGCTTGACTTCCTTTGTTTCCACTATTGGTATTCTTCCGAACATGCAAATTAATACAACAAAGAATTAGCAAACAATATTGACTTTTCTGCTCATGATTGTTAAAATAATAACTAAGCTGGTCGGACCAGTAAACCCTTCAATAAACATCTTTTTGCCAGGGACAAAATCAAAGGAGTGTCTTATGCAGCAAACAAACAGGGCTCCTGTGATTACTAATAAAGATTTTTTCATTCGTAAAATTACAAGGGAAATTCTATCGGGAAAATGGAATCCTGGTGACAAGCTGCCCTCAGAGCGTGAGTTCGCGTCAGAACTGGGAATGGGGAAGACAGTCGTTCATTCAGCTTTTGAAAAGCTCGCTTCCATGGGACTGGTAGATATTAAACCCCAATCAGGCATCTATGTGGCCGACTATATGAAAACCGGAAATATTGAAACTCTTAACGCCATAGTCCAGCTAAATGGAAATGAATTAAGCAAAGAAGTTACGACAGGTATTCTTGACCTGCGTCTTGCCATAGAAGGAATGGCATTCCGTGCCCTTGCCCAATGCAGAAGCGAAGAGGATATTGCGTATTTGCGTTCTGTGACTGAAGATATTCGAAAATGTTCCCGCGGTATTGGGTTGGAAGAGTTAGCCGAACGCTTTTTTGTCTGGCACCGGGAGATTTGTATTTTGAGCGGAAAGAATATCCTGACTCTTTTTATGAACACCACCCACGATGTGTCCATTGCCTTCTGGGTCAATTACCTCAGAATGTACGGCACTTCCTTTGCGATAGACAGGCTGGAGAGGTTTATTGATTTAATTGAGGCCCGTGATGGCGGAGGGGCCTACAATCTTTTGGCTGAAGGTATTGAAGACTATCTTGAACGTCTTGAAGAGCAAACATTATAAATAGCTTCCTGATAATTGTTGCCATAATAAAATTGAGGCGCAAAACGCGTCCATAATAATAAAAAGGAGAGTATCCATATGAGCGAGCAAACCAAATCCAACATGCCTTTGGATGAGAGCAAGCTGTCTTTTAAGATCCCCCGTACCGACGAGCCCAGGGAAAAAATAATAAAACTCGGTAAGATGATTACCGACCGGCTTCCGGCAAAGCTGAAAGGGGTTACAGGAAATGACCCTGAATACTGGGGACTTGCCGGCCTGGTTACTGATGAAATGGCAGATATTGCTCTGAAAATGGGAGTCCGCAAACCCAAGACCTTGTCCCAATTGGTTAAGCTAACGGGCAAGGATGAAGCATATCTGGAGAAGATACTCAACGAAATGGCGTACATAGGCCTTATAGAATACAACTGGGAAAATCCTCAGCATGAAAAACAGTATGTGCTTCCGAGGTATGTACCCGGCAGCGCGGAATTTTTCAATATGCGCAAATCCCAGCTTGACGAACATCCGGAAGTAGCAGCCTTTTTTGAGCGCATGACTTTCCTTCCTCTGGAAAGAGTTACCCCCATGGTACCTCCCGGAGGAGCAGGCATAGGAATGCATGTAATACCGGTTGAAAAGGCTATCGAGACAGAAAACCAGTCTGTTAACGTGGAGCATATTTCATATTGGTTAAAGAAGTACGATGGTAAATATGCAAAAAGCATGTGTTCATGCCGCATCAGCCGCGCCAAACTGGGCGAAGGATGTGGGGACGACCCGATGAACTGGTGTATCGCTGTGGGCGATATGGCTGATTACATCGTTGAAACCGACAGGGGCGAATACATCACCTACGATGAGGTGCTGGACATACTTAAACAGGCCGAAGACAACGGTTTTGTCCATCAGATCACCAACATCGACGGCGAGAACAAAATTTTTGCCATCTGCAACTGCAATGTGAATGTCTGCAATGCCCTCAGAACTTCACAGCTTTTTAACACCCCCAACTTAAGCCGCAGTGCTTATGTGGCAAGGGTCAAGAGCGAAAACTGTGTGGCTTGTGGCCAATGTGTGGAGCATTGTCCGGCAGGTGCGGTTAAATTGGGTCAGAAACTGTGTACAAAGGACGGCCCCATAGAATATCCCAGAGTAGAATTGCCCGATGAAACCCCGTGGGGACCTGAGAAATGGAGCATTGACTACCGGGATAAAAACCGAATAAATTGTTATGACACTGGAACCTCTCCTTGCAAAACTGCCTGTCCAGCCCATATCGCCGTGCAGGGATACCTTAAATTGGCGGCACAGGGCAGGTATCGTGATGCGTTGCGTCTTATAAAACGTGATAATCCTTTCCCTGCTGTCTGCGGCCGTATTTGCAACCGCCGTTGTGAGGATGCCTGCACCAGGGGTACGGTTGACCAGGCAGTTGCCATTGATGAAGTCAAGCGCTTTATAGCCCAGCAGGATCTGGATTCCAACACCCGCTTCATACCAGAACCCGTCATTCCCAAAATCGGAGGCGGGTTTGAGGAGAAAATAGCCATTATAGGTGCAGGTCCTGCCGGAATGAGCTGCGCATATTTCCTTGCATTAAAGGGATATAAACCTACAGTTTTTGAGAAAGAGTCCCGCCCCGGCGGTATGCTAATGAACGCCATTCCCAGCTTCCGTCTGGAAAAAGATGTGGTAGAAGCTGAAATAGATATTCTCCGTGAACTGGGCGTCGAATTCAAATGCGGCGTTGAGGTGGGCAAGGATGTCACCATCCCGGAACTTCGGCAACAGGGCTATAAAGGTTTCTATGTGGCCGTGGGCCTCCAGAACGGCGGAAAGCTGAACATACCCGGGGAAGACAGTGAAGGTGTGATAGCCGGTATAGACTTTTTGAGGAAACTCAATCTTACAGGTGAGTACAAACTATCCGGAAAAGTGGTTGTCATTGGAGGAGGAAATGTAGCCTGTGACGTTGCCCGGACAGCTTTGCGCTGTGGCGCTGAGAGCGTTTCCATGTACTGCCTTGAGAGCTATGAGGAAATGCCATGTGGAGAGGAAGACCGTACTGAATGTGAACATGAGGGAATCAATATCCGTGCAGGCTGGGGGCCTGTGGAAATTATAAATAATGACGGCAAAACTACCGGAATTACCTTTAAAAAGTGCCTGTCTGTCAAGGATGGACAGGGCAGATTTTCTCCTTCCTTTGACGAAAGCGTCACAGAAACTGCCGAATGCGATATCGTACTTTACTGTATCGGTCAGAAGCCTGATTGGAAGCAGCTTCTGGATGGCACAAAAGTGGAGTTCAATCCCAACGGAACCATAAAGGCGGATCCTGTGACATTCCAGACTTCCGAACCTGATATCTTCGTCGGGGGAGATGTATGTACAGGCATGAAATTTGTTATTGATGCCATTGCTGCCGGCAGAGAAGGCGCTGTTTCACTGCACCGCTTTGTGCAGCCTGACACCAGCCTGACAATAGGAAGGAACCGCCGCGAGTTCATTGAACTGGACAAAGAAAACATTCTCATTCCAGAGAGTTTCGACAATACTCCCAGACAGCGTATTGGTTATAACGAGGCTCTGGCTAAGACTTTCCGTGACAATCGTATTGGCTTTACTGAAGAACAGGTAAAAAAAGAAACTGCCCGCTGCCTTGACTGCGGCGCTTCGGTTGTGGACCCAAATAAATGCATTGGCTGTGGCATTTGTACTACAAAATGTGACTTTGATGCAATTCATCTTTACCGTGAGCGTCCCGAATGCAGCACTATGGTACGCTCTGAAGACAAGATGAAAGCCATACTTCCATACATGTTAAAGCGCGCCATCAAGATCAAGTTCGGCAAAAAGAAAGGCAAATAAGATGCATGAGCTGGGAATAGTTTTTCACATTATTAAAACAGTCGAACGTGTAGGTGATGAGAACAGTCTGACAAATGTTTCGGAAGTGACTCTTGAATTAGGTGAAGTATCGGGGGTAGTGCCTTCGGAGCTCAACGATTGCTGGAATTGGGCAGTTAAGAAGACAGAATTAATGAAAGAAGCAAAGCTCCTTATAGAAACCATACCGGCACTGACGCTTTGCGAAAGCTGCGGAAAAACCTATGGAACAGTAGAGTTTGGGCGTGTCTGCCCATACTGTGGCAGCGAAAACACTTACCTTGTTCAGGGAAGGGAAATAAACCTGAAAGAAATAAAAGCTTGCTGACAGGAGGATTTTTGAATATGGATAAAATAAGGATTATAGAGGTCAAGGAAAGTATTTTCGAAGATAATAACAGGGAAGCTGCCCGCCTGCGCGCCAGACTGAAAAATGAAAGGACTTTCCTTCTGAACCTTATGTCCTCTCCCGGAAGCGGAAAAACAACAACTCTCATGCGCACCATTGAGGAGCTGAAACACGAATTTCGCATTGGGGTGATGGAGGCGGACATTGACTCCTCGGTGGATGCAGAGAAGATTGCCACAACAGGTGTTAAATCCATCCAACTCCACACTGGCGGTATGTGCCACCTTGATGCCGGTATGACAGAGCAGGGATTGAATGAACTTGGTATGGAAAATCTGGATTTGGTGATTCTGGAGAATGTGGGAAATCTGGTTTGCCCTGCCGAATTTGATACCGGTGCGGTGAAGAACGCCATGATCCTTTCAGTTCCGGAGGGGCATGACAAACCTCTGAAATATCCTCTCATTTTTACAGTGTGCGATGTTTTGATTATCAATAAGATAGATGTATTGCCCTATTTTGATTTTGATCTGGAAAAGGTAAAGGAATATGCACTTATGAGAAACCCCAACCTTAAGATATTTCCCATTTCCGCAAAGACAGGGGAGGGAATAAGCGCCTGGACCGATTGGCTCAGGAATCAGGTTGGTGATTGGATTAATGCGGACTGACATTTCACTATATATAAATTTAATTTAATCTGCTTGGCTCATTCTGAATCATTCCCATGCGAGACAGTTGTCTCGCATTTTTTTTAAGACATTGCTGAATTAAAGCTTATCAATCCTGATAGTTTGATTTGCTAACTCAACAACCCTGTTTTTTGATTCGAGAAGGGTATAAAAAAGGATATAATAAGGAAAATCTGCTAAACATCAAAAAATTTTAAAATAAGCTTCCGAGTTCTCAGGGCGAGCGAAGTAAAATATAGTATGGAAATTTGAAATCTTAATTGTATTTGTGGGTATATTAATAATAAACACCGCCAATAATTTATCCAATCATTGTTCAGCATCTATCCGGGTCGTGGCACAGGGTTAATAGGAACAGGAGTATTCTACATAATCACTTTACTGCAAAATATCTTTCCCGTTGGTCAAAAAGCTGTAATCAGACTCATAATTATTTCTTAGGAGAGGGTATCAGGTATACAGCTTTGTTGCCTATGCAGTTACAGTCAAATTTATACCTCAAAAAATTTTATTCAGGGAGAAATGATTATGGAAAGAGAAGCTTTTACTGTTTCGTTAACCAAAAATCCAGCCATTGAAATGAAAGTAATACCAGGCCATTTTACCACAAGCCATCTCCATATGAATCATTATCTTGATTTGGACTTATTAAAAACCAATGCGGCGATGGCAAGAGAAGTCGCCAAAGAACTTGCGGTGCCATATCTGACTGGAAAAACCATCGATACCATAGTGTGCATGGAAAGAACAGAAATAATCGGGGCCTATCTGGCAGAAGAGCTTATGCAGAAAGGATTAAATTCAGTAAACAGCGAAAAGGCGATTCATGTGGTGACACCAATCAGCAATGTCAACAGGAACCTGATGTTCAACAATAATATGCAGAAACTGATTTATAATCGTAATATTATTTTGCTGGTATCTTCCGTATCCAGCGGGATAACTCTCAACATCGCATTGGAATGCCTGTCCTATTATGGTGGTGTTTTAACAGGAATATCAGCTTTGTTCAATGCAAATCCAAAAAAACAGAAACATGAGATTAATTCCATTTTCACCAATGAGGATGTCCCGGACTATCAGCTTTATTATCCTACCGAATGTCCCATGTGCAATTCGGGACAGAAACTGGATGCCATTATTGTTCATGATGGTTATATCAAGATTTAATAACAGTAAAGTACAGATTTTCAAAGAAAAACAGGGCACTGTCAATCCAGTGCCCTGAGTGTTTATATGTTATAGCAATGGTTAAGAGGCCCCCGTCCTTTGCCGATGTTGAGGTTTGCTTTAATTGCACCAGTCACATAGTCCTTGGCACGCTTTACACTCTCAGCAATATCAAATCCCAGGGCAAGGTTGCAGGCGATGGCTGAGGACAAGGTGCAACCTGTTCCATGAGTATTCGGGTTGTCAATCTTCGATGTTTCAAACCAGAAAAGCTGACCTTCAGTAATTAATAGGTCATCTGCGCTGTCCTTTAAATGTCCTCCTTTTACAAGTACGCTGCCCTTTGTAAGCATTGAAATTGCCACCGCGGCTCTTTGCATTTCATCCCTGCTTTTTATGGTGATGCCCGTAAGGTTTTCCGCCTCAAATATATTGGGCGTTATTATGGTAGCGAGAGGGAAGAGCTGGTTAATCAAAGCATCAGTTGCATTGTCGTTCAGCAATTTGCTGCCGCTGGTTGAAACCATGACAGGGTCAACTACGATATTTTCCGCCTCGTATTCCCGAAGCTTTTCGGCTATGACTTTTATAATTTCGGCGTTTGATACCATTCCGATTTTTACAGCATCCGGCCTTATATCTTCAAATATGCAGTCAAGCTGTTTTCCGACAAACTCAGGAGTTGCCTCCATTACATCAAAGACCCCGGTGGTATTCTGAGCGGTCAGGGCGGTTATTGCGCTCATGGCATATAATTTGTGGGCTGTTATGGTTTTGATGTCAGCCTGGATTCCCGCTCCTCCGCTTGAGTCCGATCCGGCTATGGTAAGTACTTTTTTCATAATACAACCTTCCAATCTTCAAAAGAATTAAAATATATGTCCGCCGTTCTTTTTATTTCTTCCTTTTCATAGTGGGCGCTTTTGTCGTAAATGGCAGCAACAAATAATCCTGCCTTTTTGGCGCTAATTATTGCATGAAGGGCATCTTCAACCACAATGGTTTCATGCCTGGGTGTATCAAGCATATTAAGCGCCTTTTCAAAAAATGCCGGGTCGTCCTTTCCCGTTCCTGCTTCCAGGGGGGTGAGAATAAACTCAAAGTATTTTTCCGCATCCAGCCTTTTTAATGCAGCTTTAGCCAAATCATGCCCGGTGGCGGTTGCAATACACATTCTGACGCCGCTTTTATGAAGTTTTTTAAGAACATCTTTTGCCGAGGCTTTCAGGGGCACTTCACAACGATACTGCTCCTCAATAAGCCTGATAATGTCATTTATGATTTCCTGCTCGCTTTTGGGAACCGAATAGAATTCCCTGAAATACCGGGCAGACTGGGCAAGGCTCATTGTCTTAAGGGCTTCATTAAGGTCTTCCCGGGGCGAATAACCTTCTCTGATCAAATATTCATACCCTAAGTTTTCCCAGTAAGGCATTGAGTCCAGCAAGGTCCCGTCAAGATCAAAAATTGCACCTTTAATGTTCATGACCGACCAACTTTTGCGCAATTTGTCTCAGATCCTTTACCGCAGCCGCAATATCATCCTGGGCGAAAATAGCCGAGACTACGGCAATGCCGGCAATTCCGCTTCCGGAAAGTTTAATGGCGTTATCCTTGTTTATTCCGCCAATTGCCACTACCGGTATTGAAACCGCAGCGCAGATATTTTTGAGGGTTTCAAAGGAAACAGCTTCTGCATCAAGCTTGGTGGAAGTGGGAAACATTGTTCCCACACCAATATAATCCGCGCCGTTTTTCTCAGCTTCCAAAGCCTGTTCCACGGTCTGGGCGGAAACCCCGAGGATTTTATCAGGGCCAATGATTTTCCGTACATCCATTGCTTTCATGTCTTTTTGCCCCACATGGACTCCATGTGCTCCGCATGCCATTGCAACTTCCACATTGTCGTTGATGACATAAGGGACATTGTACTTGTCGGCAATGGCTTTAATCTCCTTTGCAAGCTCAATAAAGGAAGGGGTATCTATATCTTTTTCACGAAGCTGCAAAAATGTTACACCGGATTTCAGAGCTTCCTCAACGACATCGGCCAGCGAACGGCCATGAAGCCATGACCTGTCGGTTACTGCATAGAGAAGGAGGGAGGATTTATCTGCTTTCAATTTTAATGCCTCCTTTTAGGGTGTCTTCGTCCAGCTTGCTCATGGCATCGATGAGATAAGTGCGATATGAGGATATGCCCGCATCGTTTTTTACAAGTCTCTCATAAGCCAGTTCCCCGCAGAGTCCCATTGCGGATATTGCCGCGGCTGTTGCCTTCAGATGATTGTCAGGATTTGCAGCGCAATAGGCTGCAATTACTGCCGTCAGCATGCATCCGGTGCCGCTGACCTTTGACATATAGGGGTGTCCGTTGCGGATAATAAAAGCGTTGTTGGCATCTGCAACAATATCGGTTGCTCCCGATATGGCAATTACAGCTCCGGTTTTTGCGCTTAACTCTTTCGCCAGTGCAATTGTTTCGTCCAGATTTTTATCTGTTACGGCTTCACTTGCATCTGCGTCAACACCCTTGGTAATACCGCTTCCTCTGAATACGGTTTTTATCTCCGAGATATTTCCGCGGATAACTGAGAACCTGACTTCCTCCAGCAGCTTGAAAGTGGTGTCTGTGCGAAGTTTGGAAGCTCCCGCGCCCACCGGGTCAAGAACAACGGGATGCTGAAGATCGTTTGCCCTTTTTCCGGTCTTCAGCATTGTAGAGATTGTTCTTTCATTCAGGGTTCCGATGTTTATCACCAGAGCGTTGCAAATAGCAGTAATCTCCACGGCGTCTTTTTCGTCGTCGGCCATAATTGGGGATCCCCCGCAGGCAATAAGCATATTTGCAACATCGTTGACAGTTACATAATTAGTAATACAATGGACCAAAGGTGTTTTTTGGTGAACATTTTTTAGAATTTCTCCGAACATTTGCGGACCTCCTTAAAATAAATGTAGCGGGTAAACAGATAGTTCGGAATCAGAAAGGTTCTGCCCGCTTATAAAGCTATTGTATCCGGCCGGCATAAGTATACCTTGCCCCAAAATACCCTGATTGACGGGTGAGAACCTTATATTAATCAAAAAAGGGAAGTAACCAACAGGTACCTCCCTTCAACGATAATTCTCACTGATTCCCTACGTTGGCATTACCCAAATCAGGTTCAAGGGTCGAAGCTGTAATCTCTTCCTCTCAGCCTGCACACAAGCTCCCCTGAGTATTCAATTTGTCCACATAATAACATAATGTGTAGTTCATTGTCAATAATTATCTTAAAGTATCAAAGGCGTGCTTGACAGCTTAATTTATTGAGAATAAACTTAAAAAGGAAATATATAAAGGTAATTGGCTCATTTGCCGGCGGTTTTGAAAAACAGCCATTTGAGCGGTTACCTGTTATCTTTTCTGTATACTCATATCTTAAAACATTTTTCTTAAGAAAGGAGCGAAGTGAGATTATGGACGTTGGCAGTAGTAGTGGCACAATACCGGATCGAAGTCGTATAAGAAATTATACTGCGGCGGCGTCCGTGTGTCACTGACGCTTCGATCTCGTTGTGTCTTACTCCTGTCAAGGATAACGGGCATATTGTATTTGCACGTTTATACTTTGGAAGGAGGAAAGGCCTATGGCAAAAGATAAATTACTGGAGCAGAATGTTCTTGATCTTCTGGAAGGGAAAAAGTACAAAGATCTGAAGAATTTTTTCTCGACCATGAATCCTGTTGATATAGCAGAACTGTTGGAAGATTTCTCCGAGAAGAACTTTCTTCTGTTGTTTCGCATTCTGCCCAAGGATCTTGCGGCAGATACTTTTGTCGAAATGAATAATGAGCAGAAGGAAATGCTTATCCGGAGTTTTTCGGACAGGGAATTGCGTGAGGTTGTCAATGAATTATATATTGACGACATGGTGGACATTGTTGAAGAAATGCCTGCCAATGTTGTAAACCGTATTCTTATGAATACCGACGCCAAAACCCGAATGCTGGTAAATGAATTGCTCAAATATCCGGAGGATTCCGCCGGGAGCATCATGACAACCGAGTTTATAAGCCTGAATGCTGAAATGACCATAGCCGATGCCATAAAGCGGATCAGGGAAAAGGGATTCGACAGTGAAACAATTGATACATGTTATGTTACTGATAATGTCAGACATCTGATAGGATTTGTAACCATAAGGACTATAATTCTTTCGGATGAGAACCTGAAAATCCAGGATGTCATGGAGCGCGGCATCATATCTGTGGGCACACTGGAAGATCAGGAAACTGTGGCAAATTTATTCGAAAAATACGACCTTACGGTTTTACCGGTAGTGGATAATGACACAAGGCTTGTCGGAATTGTAACGGTAGACGACGCTATTGATGTATTGCGGAAAGAGGCAACAGAAGATATTGAAAAAATGGCGGCCATTACCCCGACCGATAAACCGTATCTTAAGAAAACCACTTTTGAAATCTGGAAGAGCCGGATACCATGGCTGCTCGCCCTTATGATTTCTGCTACTTTTACCGGAATGATAATAACATCCTTTGAAGACACATTGAAAACCTATGTTTTACTTACGGCATACATACCCATGCTCATGGGTACGGGCGGAAATTCCGGTAGCCAGTCCTCGGTTACTATAATTAGAAGTCTGTCCTTAAGTGAAATTGAATTTGGGGATATTTTCCGTGTGCTGTGGAAGGAGTTCCGCATAGCAATAATGTGCGGGCTTACTTTGGCTGTGGTTAATTTTGCGAAACTTATAGCATTTGACCATACAGGTGTTTATATAGCCTTGACAGTATCTCTTACTCTTGTGGTGACAATTTCGGTAGCCAAACTTGTGGGATGCTCTCTTCCCATGCTGGCAGAGAAGGTCGGTTTCGACCCTGCAGTAATGGCAAGCCCGTTTATTACAACAATAGTGGATACTATTTCGCTAATAATCTATTTCAATATCGCCGGTTTGGTACTGGGTTTCTGAAAATATCGGACGTAAAAGCTGCCTTTTCGCATGACAGCAAAAAGGCAGCTTTTTCTTTGATAATTACTCATCTTTAGCTTTCTTGCATTTGGACTGGCATCTTATTACTTCGGGAAGCATTACCTCAAGCTCATCAAGGAATTTATCGGCTTCGCGTCTTATATGGTCAAGGAGCAGTGGTGTTGAGATAATGCCTAATATTTTACACATAACAGCCAGTTCATAAGCGGCTGCTTTAAAGTCGCGCAATTCCATAGTGTGTCTTACTACATCCTCGGTAAAGCGGATAACAGTGTTGAAATTCTTTGGTTTGGTATCGTCCATGGATTCAAGATCACGGGCTGTTTCAAGCAGTCGTGAAAATGTCTTTCTGAATTCTTCGGCCTGTTCTATAAGTTCTCTTTCAGAGGGATCCAATAAGTGTATTACCAATTCTATGTGCTCTTTCATTATCCTGAGCCAGAATGCTTCCTGTTGCAAAAGCAGGGATAGCGCATCTTCAGGTTCCGGTTTCAGAAGAAGACCCAAAAACCGTTCCGCCTCTCTTCTTATATGATCCAGAAGCAGGGGGAAATTACTTCCGGGCGCTTTCCTGCACTGGATAATCTGCCTGAGAAGCCTGGCCTTAAAATCGATTATTGCTTTGACTGCTTTTATTAAGTCTTCCAATAAATCGCCCTTCAGTTCTTTGGCCTTATCCAGACGCTTTCTTAGCTCTTTGAAGAGTTCAATGAATGATTCCGCCTCTTCTCTGAATTCTTTCTGGTCGGCAGGCAACCCCAATTTAATAAAAAGGGCGTGCTCCTGAAGAATTCTGGACCAGAAACGGGCTTCTTCCAGACGGTTATATTTGCATTCACAAACCCTGCAGACAGGGCTTTCGGAAGTGTCATCGCATTCCTGTATGACAACACTCTTATCAATCCTGGACCAGAAATCCTTCACTTTATCATCAACAGGCACATATTCTTCTCGTTCGTCCTTTATGCAGTTTTCAGTTTTTCCTTTTTCTTTCACTTACTACCTCCTAAAATTCGACAAATATTTCTGATACATAATATACATACTATCAGGACATTGTTACTAAACCGAAATTTGAAAGATTGTTAAAAAACAAACAAGACATCTGATGATTAATTATATAAACATCATACAAATAATCTTAATGGGTGAGACAACAAAATTGTGTGAAATCCATAAATAGTCTATTGACAAAAGAATTGTCGTATGTTTAACTATTTATGTAAACGGCGAAACGATATAAAACATATAACGTCTAACCTATTTGAAAGCGAGATACATAATATGTTTATCGATAAGATTCGAAAAAATGAATGGATCGGGTCAGTGGACAAACAGGAAAAACCGGTTTGTTTACGCGCCGGAAAGCTGGAGATGAAATTTGCTTCAGGCCGTATTCTTGATATCTCATTCAACGGACAAAAATTAATAAGCGAAATATATTTCGCTTTGAGGGATTACAACTGGGGTACCATTCCGTACCGCATAGAAAACCTGAACGTTAATGAGAATAAAGATAAGTTTGAAATTTCATTTACAGCTTCTCATGACAGCGATGGCATCCAGTTTAAATGGGACGGAAGAATTGTCGGCAGTAAGAACTCAGATATAACATACTCGTTTGACGGAACTGCACTTTCTGATTTTATGAGAAACCGAATCGGATTTTGCGTACTTCATCCGGCATCCTGCGCCGGATTGGAATGCGAAATAATACATTCCGGTGGAGAATCTGAAAAAGGTACATTTCCTGTGAGTATATCTCCGCATCAACCTTTCTTTGATATCAAATCCATCGCACACTATCCCCAAAAGGGTGTAAAGGCAGAGGTCAAATTCGAAGGCGATGTTTTTGAGATGGAAGACCAGAGGAACTGGACCGATGCTTCGTATAAAACTTACTGTACCCCATTGTCATTACCTTTTCCTGTACAGGTTAAAAAAGGGGAACGCTTTAGTCAGACCGTTCGTGTTTCACTGAAAACCGAGCCTTTTGTGACGGATGTCAGTGTTAATGAAAACAAAAATACAATCTCGTTATTTAATGGGCAATTTAAAAAGAATGAAAGCTTTTCTCTGGGAAGCTTAATTACCGGGCCCCTCTCAGAGTTGCAGAAACAGCGGATAAAAGCAATCAGACTTTCACATCTTCGATATGATTATCACTTTAAAAATTCACCCAAACATATAAAAACCATATTGGAGCAGGTGCGTGAATTAGGTGTAAAGTTGTTGCTGACGGTATTTTTCACTGATAACTGGGAAAAGGAACTTGAAGCGCTTTATGAACTTGTAAATGAGAATAAACAGGATATTAATGGCGTCATTATCCACAAAGAGGGCGCAAAAGTAGTTTCTGAAGAGATTCTTGCGAAATCCCGCAGGAAGCTCGCCAATATTGGAGTTCCGGTTGGTTCGGGTACCGACGCTTTCTTTACCCAGATAAACCGTGAACGTTTGCCGAAGGATATCATGGATTTTGTTTGCTATTCAAATAACCCGCAGGTTCACGCATTTGA
>JAAYLX010000006.1 GCA_012521705.1 Clostridiaceae bacterium
AAGCCCAGTGATAGTGTATCCTTAACACCTAAAGGGTCGGAGGCGGTATAATAAGCCAAGCGGTGGTGATAGAAACACTTGGTTCTAACTAGAGGGATTTTTACACAAAAAATTGGACTTGATCGCATAGAATAGTAAAAAATCTATATTTAAATGACTTAAATGCTATGACCGGGAACCGTAGCGGTATTATAAGTATCCTCAAGAGAGCTTTCGTTTGGTGGGAAGAAAGCAGGATATCGGTATCGTGAATTCGTCCTGAGAGCAGTAGGCTGAAAGGCTTTCCGAGTAGGCTGTGCCGGAGTCCGACCGTTACAGCGGAGGAGCAATGTTGGTTGCTCACCGAGGTTGTAATTTATTACAACGAAGACAAGGTGGTACCGCGAATTGGATAATTCGCCCCTGTTACATAGCAGGGGCGTTTTTTATATCACAAATTTTTTAGGAGGACGGTAATATGGTAAGAAAATTAACACGAATTTTGACACTTGTATTGGTTGTAATCCTGGCGGTTGTTTCCGCAGGATGTGCAAAGGAAAAAAAGGTTACAATCGGTATAATCCAGTACATGGACCACGTTGCGCTTGACAATGCGCGTGAAGGTTTTATTAATGCACTTAAAGACAATGGTTATGTTGACGGTGAAAATATTGTAATTGACTATCAGAATGCCCAGGGCGACCAGAGCAATTTGACCACAATCAGTGACCGGTTTGTCAGCAACAAGGTTGACCTGGTACTGGCAATTGCCACCCCTGCGGCTCAGAGTATAGCAGGAAGAACAAAAGACATACCTATTCTGGGAACTGCCATTACTGACTACGTATCCGCAAAGTTGGCAGAATCAAATGAAGCTCCTGGCGGAAACGTCAGCGGAACTACAGACATGAACCCCATTAAAGAGCAGATTGACCTGCTTGTAAAACTTGTTCCTGATGCAAAAACAGTAGGCGTCCTTTATACATCAAGCGAGGACAACTCCATACTGCAGGCTGCTTTGGCAAAAGAGGCCATTGAAAACCTGGGACTTACATACACAGAGGTAACTGTGGCTAATTCCAACGATGTTCAGCAGGCTACCCAGTCCATAGTAAGCAAATGTGATGCAATTTATATACCCACCGACAACACTTTTGCATCCGCAATGCCGGTTGTATCCGGAATCACAACCCAGTCCAGGACTCCCGTTATATGTGGTGAGTCCGGAATGGTTGATAACGGAGGCCTGGCTACATTGGGTATAAACTACTATGACCTTGGCTACCAGACCGGATTAATGGCAGTTAAAGTTCTCAAGGGAGAGGCAAAACCTGCAACAATGCCCATTGAATCCGCCAAAGGCTTTGATTTTGCAATTAACGGAGCAATAGCTGAAGAAATAGGTTTGGAGATTCCTGAAGACCTGGTACAGTACGTAAAATAATTTTTGACTGTCGAGCATGCATAAGAAGGTGAATACAAATGTTGGATATATTGACAGGTGCGATTTCCCTCGGTTTGTTATGGGCTGTAATGACCATTGGAGTATATATTACATACCGTATTCTGGATATCGCAGACCTGACCGTTGAAGGAAGTATAGTTATGGGAGCGGCAATAGCGGCGAAAGCTATAAGCAACGGGGTTAACCCCTTCGCCGCCCTGTTTCTTGCCCTTTTTGGGGGAATGACCGCAGGATTTGCCACGGGCCTTTTACACACGGTCCTCAGAATACCCGCTCTTTTGTCAGGTATCCTGACCATGATAGGTTTATACTCCATTAATCTGCGTATACTGGGAAGGGCAACCCTTTCCCTGTTGAAACTTGATACAGTCTATACCGTTTTTGAAAGCCGGGGCATGGATCGGACCAGTTCCACCATTTTATTGGGCCTTATATGTGTTTCGGCAATTATTTGCATTCTGTACTGGTTTTTCGGAACCGAAATCGGATGCGCAATCCGGGCCACCGGAAGGAACCCGCAGATGGTCCGTGCCCAGGGTGTCAACACAAACACCACAAAGATTTTAGGCCTTATTATAAGCAATGGCCTTGTAGCCCTGAGCGGTGCCCTGATAGCGCAAAACCAGACCTTCGCAGATTTGCAGATGGGTACAGGTTCCATAGTAATAGGCCTTGCCTCGGTTATCATAGGCGAGGTTCTGTTTGGAAAGAAGAATTTCATGAGCAGGTTGATTTCACTTGTTCTTGGTTCTGTCATTTACCGTATAATAATCGCTCTGGTTCTTGAATTAGGTATGCCGGCCAACGATTTGAAGCTGTTTACCGCAATTACAGTTGCCCTCGCGCTGTCACTGCCCGTATTAAGGGAGTATCTGTATCCTGTCAAAAACTCAATAAAGGAGGGTAACTGAGATGTTAAAAATCCAGGGATTATATAAAGTTTTCAATCCGGGAACGGTCAATGAAAAACTCGCGCTGCGAAACATCGACCTGACCCTTGAAGAAGGGGACTTTGTAACCGTGATTGGCGGAAATGGCGCCGGAAAATCCACCCTCCTCAATTGTGTGGCGGGCGTTTACCCCATTGACAGAGGCTCCATTGTGTTAGATGGAATAGATATTACCAAAATGCCCGAGCATAAACGGGCAGCCTTTCTCGGGCGTGTGTTCCAGGACCCTATAATGGGTACGGCAGCCAATATGGGTATTGAAGAAAATCTGGCTCTGGCTTACCGCCGCGGTCAGAAAAGGACTTTGAAATGGGGTATAACCAACAAGGAACGCGCTCTTTACAGAGAGCTTTTGGGTCCCCTGGGACTTGGTCTTGAGAACAGGCTCAGTGAAAAGGTAGGCCGTCTGTCAGGCGGACAGCGCCAGGCGCTTACACTTTTGATGGCCACTTTGAAAAGGCCCAAGCTGCTTCTTCTTGACGAGCACACTGCGGCCCTGGACCCCAAGACAGCCCAGAAGGTGCTGGAAGAAACCGATAAACTGGTTAAAGAAGGTAACCTAACCACAATGATGATCACCCACAACATGCGCGATGCGATCAAGTATGGAAACAGGCTGATAATGATGCATGACGGTCAGATCATCCTTGATATAAAGGGCGAGGAGAAAAAGAATCTCACGGTGGAGGATCTTTTGTCCCGATTCGGAAAGGCAAGCGGAGAAGAATTTGCAAATGACAGGGTATTGCTTTCATAATTCAAAAAAGTGCGCTCATGAAACGGGCGCACTTTTTTATTCTGTCCCCTCTTATTCCTACCCTTTTATTCCTGCCCTCTCTTATTACTGTCCCCACAGAATTTTCATCTTATCAGTGGCTATACTGCTTTTTGTAAAAGTACCAGGAGCATCAAACAAATATGAGGCTTTTAATTCCTGAGCAATTCCGCCTACTGTAACTCTCCATAAGACTGTGCAGCTATTTGGGCCAGGTACGAAATTCCCCGCTATTGAATCGGCGCCAAGGCTTTTTATTACATTGTTTCCGGTAACCTCACCTGCAATTTCCGGAAGTGCGTTCAAAAAAGAAGTGTAACTGTTCTGGCTGTAATCCCCCTTGTTTATAAAGGACTGAAGGCGGGCCGTCACCCGTGCCCTGGTCTCCTCAAAGCATGCTTCGGCTATATAAAAAGCCTTGTTTCTGTTCCCGTCATTCACATTATACCTGTAACTGCTGTAAGTCACGGTATACATTCCCGCAGCAAGTATTACAAACAAAGATGCCGTCAGGACTACAAGGACCAGCGCCGAACCTTTATTGTCTTTTGCCCTGGAGCCGGGGGGCTTTTTTATATTTCCAGAGTTATCTGAATTGATATGTTGAGATGTTTTATTCATTGATACCCCATGTTAATATCCCGTGTTCCTGAAATATATCCGATTAATGATTCTCAAATCCCCGTTTTCAGCATTTTTTATTCTGCCGGTCATCCTCAATTCCACTCCCGGAGTATTAGTAAAAGTACCGTCGGTCGGCCTTGCCTCAAGCAAAATGCCTTCGGCGACAATCCTGCTGTCTATTGACAGGTTCCCATTTTCATTGACACTGATTTTTCTGCGGACACCGGAAGGCATCAATACTTCCATGCTTTTTATAAGGACAAAGCCCCGGCCTGTATCATGTCCGGTCTCCACTTTATATATTCCTTCTGAAACATACAGGATGTCCTGCAGTTCCTTCATGGCAATCTGTACTTTACGCTGGGTATCTGTGTCTTCGGCAATATCATTGAAAAACCTTGTATTATTGATAAGTACAAGACCTACAGGGACCATAACAACCATAATCAGAGATAATGATATGATAAGCTCGGTCAGGGTCATCCCCTTATTGGCCCTTAAATGAAACAATCCATCACCCCTTAACGGATAGCGGTCACATGGCGTATGCTTCTGAGGCTGCTAAGTTCTTTCTCTCCTTTTAAATACTTCTCTTCATTTTCAAAAACTCTGACAGTCAGCCTGAAAACTCCGTCCAGTAAATTGGAGTCCTCCTCATTATATTTTTCCTCATATAATCTGAGATTGCGGCTTACACCCGGCAAGGCCTTGATATTAAGTTTATTAATATTGTTGTAAACCAGGACCTCATATTTGGGCAGCGAGGGAAGAAGACCTTCTACATTGAAATAAAAATTGAGGTTTTCTGTCACATCCCCTTCACATTTCATTATTATTGAAGTTTTCTCGGTTCCCGGCTTTGTAAGGTCTATTCCCATCGCCAAAAGTTCATCGGAAGTAAAGCTTACATTGTTCATAAGACCAGTAAAATCGATTATATTGTCGTAATACATGGTACAGATAAGATCTGAAAGGCTTGATGCGGATTTTGCATATAACGTACCCTTATGCCTTCCTGTATTGTCGTAGACATCAACCAGTGTGACATCCCCTAACAGAGGATAATTGATGCCCCTAAAAACCAGTCTTATATGCCATTTAAGGTTGACCGGCTCCGAACCAATATCCGAAGGAAGCCCCTCCACAAAAGTCTCCACAAAAAGTTCTGTATCGCCTATTGGGTCCTTGTAGGTATTCCTGCCCTCAATGTAGTTTTTCTGATTAAACAGGCTTTCCATCTCACTTTTTGCCAGCATATTCGCCATAAAGCGCAGTTTTGCCTGTTCTTTGACAGATGTAATACGGGTGGCCGAGTTGTAGACCGGGATCATTAATACAGCAATTATGGCAAGAGTGCAGATGATTTCTACAAGGGAAAACCCACCGCAATTATGTCTGTGTTTTTTATGGGAGTATCTCTTTGCCATTCCTTGTCGTTTCCCTTCCATAGCCACCTTTGTAATTGACTAATCCAATATATAAAAATGGAGTGTCATGTTTCCGGTCCATTCGGTCTGGGCTTTAAGCAGATTAAGAGAACTTATATAGATTTTTTGCGTATTTTTCTCGAGATTCTGAATCAGCAAAACTATGCTTTCATAATTGGGTGCGGTAAAATTTATAGTCAAATCAACCTTGGGAATGCTGTAATTAACCTCTTCGGGTACTAACAGGTTTTCATCAAGCTGATCCCCGGTCATAAGCTCAAGAGCACTTTTGTACTTCTGTCTTGCCAGATTAATAAGGTATTTGCTTTCATCCACGTTTTCAACGTCTTCTTTTGAACCAGTTAAACCTTTTTCAAAAGTATCAGGGAAAGTACTTTTTAACCCCTGTGTTCCGGTTTCGGTATCATCCTCGTTCCCAAACTCGGTTATCTGAGGGGCAGAAAAAGTCATGGCTGTAATTCTGAAATTTGCATTCCTGAAAAGCTCGTTTACTTTAAGTAATACGTTTTCCTGCAAGAAGGGACTAAAATACTTTAATTTCAAAGATTCAACGCTTTTTATAACCGTTTCTTTTTTCAGGGTGACCGAGGGCTTTTCCGACCTGGCTACATTATATTCGTCCATTTGGTTTCTATAGTTTATTATCTCTTCTTTTAGCTGCCCAAGATACCTGTATTGTCTTTGTATGACAATAAAAAAAATCAGAAGAATTACAGCAAGCATTATTAGTCCTAAGCAGTTTTTCTTCTTATCCGCCAAAGCCCTCCCCCCTTCATGGACTTATGTCTGTTTTCCCGGTTAATGTAAATACGTATGAGTTATTTTCTGACTTTATTTCCTGAACGGCAATATCATAAAACACTCCTGATGCGGAAAGCCTGGACTTGTATTCGGCAACCGCTTCGGGAGAGGCTGTGTATCCTGTTATGGAAAAAGTCCGACCGTTAATACTGATGCGGGCAATATCAACAAGCCCTGCGCCTTGCTTCCCGGCTTGATTCAGGTAGAGGGAAGATTCCGGATACCTTTCCTGAATTAAACCTTCAATGCCTTTAAGCCAGGCATGATACGCCTCTAATAGAAATAATTCACTTTGTTCTTTGGATAGCTGTTTTTTTGCTTCAGTTGCTTCAAGATTTTCAATGTTTTGAATAAGTTCCGTTCTTATATACTCCAGCTTTTTGATTCTGAAAAAGTTCCCTGCCAATACCCCAAGTACGAGGCCAAAAAGAACTGACAGAACTACTCCGCGAAAAACACGCCTGATTTTTCTTGCCGCAATGCCCTGCCTGTATTCTTCAAAGAAATTTATATCATACACTTTTTATCAGCTCTTTTCTGTCATGTCTGGCATCTTTTCTTATGAGAAGCCCAAACACGTTGAGAAAATCAGAAAAAACCATGCTGTTCTTATTGTCCTTAAAAACAATATTTTCAGGCATGGCGGGCAATTCCACAGGACAATTCAAAAGGCCGGAAAGGTATTGGTCCATATTTCGCAGCCCGGCATATCCGCCATATATATACACCCGGTCCACCGATTGCGCCTGTCTGTCCAGTGTGTAAAACCGGAATATGCGAAGTATTTCGTTGCTTAATCGCTCTATTACAGCTTTTGTTATATCTGTCTGACCGGCTGCTCCCTCCTTGCCCGGTCCGGTGTCCAGGCCAGGACTTTCAAGCATCATTTCCTCCGCATTCTCTTTTGTGACCTGGAACCTTGCCATAATCAGCTCCTCAATCATTCTTGAACCGATAGGAAAGACCCTTGTAAGAGCGAGGCGCCCATTCTCAAAAATGTGTACGCCTGTCATGGAGTAACCAAAATCAATGAGCGCAATATTACCGGAGGAATTAAGATTGCTTATAATATTATTTTCAAGAAGCTTGGTCACACAATTGGGGTGGACGTCAAATATACAGGGGCTTATTCCGGCCATTTCAAGCACTTCAATAAACCCTGACAGGATTTTCTTCGGCAAAGCAAAAACATTTACAACTGCTTTTCTTATCCCCTCTTCGTAGATAATATCCGAAAGCCTGTACTGTACAGCATAGGCGTCCAAGGATTCAGAGAAATAATGCTCCGACTGTATTTTTACCATTCCATCAAGTTTGCTTTTATTGATAAAGGGCAGGGTCAACTGTCTGTTAATAAGCGCAGGCATGGAAGAAGACAAAAAAACATTTCCCTTTGTCCTGTAAGAACCGGTTATTTCCCTGAACATGGCGGCAAGCTTTTTTACATCCTTTATTTCACCCTCAAAAATGGATTCATCGGGGGTTCTTATTTTTTTGTGGTCAAGGATTATGAGCTTTCCGCCCTTCTCTTTCAGTATTACAAGTTTAGTATATTTTGTCCCCAAATCAATGCCGATTTTTATACCTGCCACTCTAACAACCTTTCCCCTGGTCAGATGAATTTTTTAATTTGATGGATGCACGATAATCCCTATGTTGTCGACTCAGCAGGAGTCCATGTATTCATGTTGGACTCGTTAATGGTCTGCTCCACATTGTAATCCCCTGCATTAGTGGGAGTCCAGGTAACTGTCCAGTAATTTCCCGTCTTGGAAAGTGCAAAAGTGCCTCCTGACTGGGGAGTGGGCAAGGCATTATTGGGAAAATTCTTTTTCACATAGTTTTCAATGGTAGTTACATCAGTAGATTTTGTGTCAATTTCTCCCAGCCTTGCAAGCCGGATAATTTCCATGGCGGTTGCTCCGTCGGCTTTTACTCTGGAACGATCCTGAATATCCATGTATCTTGGGATTGCAATAGCTGCAAGAATTCCCAATATTGCAATTACAGCTATAACTTCAACAAGAGTGAAACCTTTGTTTTTTCTGTTTTTGCTCTCAAATTTCTTCATACTCTTACCTTCTCCTTTTCCTAAGATAGTTGCGATATCATTTCAAACATGGGCATTATCATGGAAATCACTATAAACCCAATCACCACTGCCATAATAACAATCATTAACGGTTCAATTACCTGAAGCAGCCGTTCAAGGCTTCTGGTACGCTCTTCTTCAAAGTGGTCTGAAATCTGCTCCAGTACATCGTCAAGTGTTCCTGCCCCTTCGCCTGTCCTTACAGTTGAAATCAGCAAAGGATTAAATAATCGGGTGGCATTCATAGCCTGCGCCAGGGGCACTCCCTGATCCACCCTGCTCATGATCTCACCAATTTTTCTCTCTCCCTGCCTGTTTCCCATTAATTTTTGAGTTATGTCCAGTGCTCTTACCATCGGTATCCCGCTTTTTAAAAGCATTGACATAGCTCCGGAAAAACGGGCGGACATACCTGTTACAACAACTTCTTTAACAATGGGAATTTTAAGCTTCATTCTGTCAAGGAACTCCCTGACCCTTTCAGATTGTTTTAAATAGCGGCTTAAAAACCAGATAATTATGCTGAATATCAGCACCAAAACAAAATACCTGTACAGGAAATCACCTGCTGCCATAACCCACCTTGTTATAGCGGGCAGGGGTACTTCCGCGGCTTCAAACATCCCGGTGAAAGCGGGTAATATAAAAGTGAGCATAAAGACCACCAAAGCCACAGACAACAGCGCAAGAAATTTGGGGTAAATGGTAGCGCTTTTTATTTTGGCTTCCACCCGCCCCTCCTTCTCATAAAAAACTGCCATCCTGCGCAGGACTTCTTCCAGGTAACCCGTTGTCTCGCCGGTTTCTATCATTGCCAGAAGCAGAGGGGGGAAAACTCCGGGATGTTCTGCCAAAGCGCGGGACAAAGGATTACCTGTTTCTATTTTTTCTTGTATCAGTGAAAATATTCTTTTTAGTCCGGCATTATCAATTTGCATTCCCACGACCCTTACGCATTCGGGAATGCTGACCCCTGCCCGGTACAGCGCGTAAAACTGTCTTAAAAAAGCAGACAATTGGTTATAAGACATTTTGCCTTCTTTTTTTACCGAAAGCCTCAGAAAACCAGGCAATTCAGGCTGCTTTTTAATGTCCGCGGCAAGTAGCCCCTGTTCCTGAATAAACTTTAATATGTCCTTCCGTGAATCGGCAGTAAGTTTTTTATATATTCTTCTGCCTTCCACATCATAGGCCTCTATCAGAAATGTGGGCATTTTCTCCTCCAGTTACTTATCCAGATAAGTCGAAACTTTATACATCTCATCACTTGTGGTGATGCCGTCAAGGACATCCTTAACCAGCTTCTCCCTGAGAGTTACAAGATTATACTTTCTTATCGCAGTATCGCGTATTTCATCACTGCTGCACCTTTTGTGGATCATATCCCTTATTTCCCTGTAGACCGGCATTATCTCATACACAGCATAGCGGCCGCCATAGCCGGTACCTCCGCATACCGAGCAGCCCTTGCCCCTGTACAGCACCGCATCTGAATCCTCCTCTATCTTAAGCAGGATTTTCTCTTCATTGGTGGCCTTATAGCTTTCCCTGCATGCCGTACATATTCTCCTGATAAGCCTTTGGGCGACCACCCCCGTAAGGGCGGAGGAGAGTAAGTAAGGTTCAATGCCCATGTCCATAAGACGTGAGACGGTGCTCGCCGTGTCCTGGGTGTGCATGGTGCTTAATACCAGGTGCCCTGTTATTGCCGATCTGACTGCAATTTGCGCGGTTTCGGTATCACGTATCTCACCGACCATGATGATATCCGGATCCTGCCTAAGAATTGCCCGAAGCCCGCTTGCAAAGGTATACCCTGCCCGAACATTCACCTGGCTCTGGTTAATGCCGTCAAGTTTGTATTCCACCGGGTCTTCAATGGTGACAATATTCCGGGTCCCTTTATTTAGCTTTGCCAATGCCGAATAAAGAGTTGTGGTCTTTCCGCTTCCTGTGGGCCCTGTGACAAGGACCATGCCGCTGTGTTGGTTTATCATGTTCCTGAACATTTCAAGATCTTTTCCGGACATGGTATTATACTGCCTTATATATTCAAATCTGCTGTGATCAAGAATGCGTACAACAGCTTTTTCACCGTAAATAGTCGGAAGTATTGAGATTCTGAGATCAACCTCCCGGCCTTCGGCAGTATAGGTAGTTCTCCCGTCCTGGGGAATGCGGTGTTCCGCAATATTCATATTCCCAAGAATTTTAAGCCTTGAGACCAGCACGTTGTGGGTTGAAGAAGGTGAGCTTAAAAGCTCCACCAGTTCCCCGTTAATCCGTATCCGTACAACAACCCGGTCTTCCCTGGGCTCGATATGTATATCGCTTGCATTCTGGAGGACGGCCTGCCTTATAATGGATGAAACAAGCCGTATTGCAGGGGCATCAATATTGTCATCCGAAAGAGTATTCGCTGATGCAGTCGCTCTTATATCCGCGTCAAGCTCCCTGAGCGCCTTGTTGGTGTGCTGCCTGCTGAAAAGCACATGGATGGCCATCAGGATATTACTTTTTGAATCAAGAACAGGAACCACGCTTAATCCCGTTTTCAGTTTCACTTCATCAATGGCAGTAAGATCGAGAGGGTCGGCCATGGCAAGTATCAATCGCCCTCTGTCATCAATTTTGACGGGGATAATGACATACTTTCTTGCAAGTTCCTCACTTATCAGTGCTGCAGCTTCGGGATCAATTCTTGATGCAGTGGTATCAAAAATGGGTACACCGAGCTGATGGGAGAGAGCCTCCATAACCTGCCGCTCACTTGCAAAGCCCTTTTCAACTATTAAATCACCCACTCTTTTACCCGTTTCATTCTGAAGCTGGAGAACCGAGGACAATTGTTGCCGGGTGATAATTCCTCTGTCAACAAGAATATCCCCCAATCTGCTGCTCACTTTTTCCCGACCCCTTTCTGACGAATGCCTGATTTATCCTTATTATGCTCGCGTATGAAAGTGCTATTCACCGGTGTCATCCGCTTCCAAATCCACTTATTTTCTCATTTTTTCAACATTTTTTGTGTTTAAGTATTGACTTTTTGTGCGATTAAAGCATATTCTTAATTAAACAACTTTATATTTTTGCGAAGATAGAGGCGCGGTCCTTACGAGTAATCTGTCATTTAAAGCCTGGCATTGTGGCAGATGAAAAGAATGATCGCCGAAGTTTCGGTCTCCCGCCAGGGGGTGCCGTTGCTGGGCTGATGCAGTTACTGGTGTTGTTGAAGGCTATGACGGCCTGGATCTCTTTATTCGCGCAATTCCTTACAATCTTTACTCACTTCTGACCATTGCAATGATTATCTTTATTACTTTAGTCGGCATTGAGTATGGTCCGATGAGAATACATGAAGAAAATGCCATAAAGCACGGAGATGTCTATACCACACCCGATCGTCCCTATGAAGGACAGGATGGTGAAGTAACTGTCGGAAAAGGGAAGGTTAAGGATCTTGTTATCCCTGTAATAATATTAATAACCTTCTGTATTCTTGGCATGCTTTACACCGGCGGAATACTTGAAGGCGAAAATATTATTAATGCCTTCGCAAACTGCGATGCTTCTCTTGGACTTTCACTTGGTTCTACTCTCGCTTTAATTATTATTATTATCTATATGCTTGCACGTAGAGTTCTTTCCTTCAATGAGTGCATGAGATGCATCCCCGAAGGATTTAAGGCAATGGTTCCCGCCATCCTGATTCTTACTTTCGCATGGACATTGAGCGGTGTAACCGGCCTTCTTGGCGCAAGTGATTTCGTCAGTGGTGTATTCGAAAGTGCAACCGGGCTTAAAATGCTCCTGCCCGCAATAGTATTTGCTGTTGCTGTAGGAATGTCCTTTGCAACCGGAACTTCCTGGGGAACCTTTGGTATCCTGCTTCCGATAGTAGTGGCAGTAGGCCTTGAGCCTGAATTATTGGTAATTTCAGTTTCTGCGTGCCTCGCAGGTGCTGTATGCGGCGACCACTGCTCACCAATTTCCGATACTACAATAATGTCCTCAACAGGTGCTATGTGTAACCATATTAACCACGTTTCAACCCAGATTCCTTATGCGCTTACAGTAGCCGCTGTTTCATTCTTTGGTTATATACTTGCAGGATTTGTACAGTCTGCCTGGATAGTACTTCCAGTATCCATTTTAGGATTGTTCCTGATACTCTACATTATCAAAATGATATCGGGCAGCAGACAAAGAGCCTAAAGAAAAGTAAAATTAAAATATTGCATGCAAAATACGCCGGACTTTGTCCGGCGTATCTGTTTGTGGAAAGTATTATGCTACATTAAGCTTGTTTTTATTGTATTTTTTAAATATCTCTTTTATTTTTTCAATTGATTCTTTTGTCGGCGGAGGAGTGTCTTTAAGCTCATATTTAAGGTTGAGCTCTTCCCACTTGTATTCCCCCATTTTATGAAAGGGAAGGATTTCGATACGGCTTATAGCACTGTAATACGAGAGGTATTCAGCCATTTTCTCTATATCATCATAATTCTCGGTTATACCCGGAACCACCACATGGCGTATCCACACTTCTTTTCTTACCCGCTCCAGATAATTGAGAAGCTTTAATGCGTCCTCGTTGCCTTTCCCTGTAAGAGCCCTGCATTTAAAAGAATCTATGGATTTGATATCCAGGAGTACCAGATCTGCAGCATCAACCGCATGTTTGCAATTTTTAAGAGGTATTGCGCCAGAAGTATCGACAGCGGTATGGATTCCGTGTTTCTTGCACTCTTTGAAAAGCTCGGCAACGAAATCGGCCTGTAAAAGGGGTTCTCCTCCCGAGACGGTCACCCCACCGGTTTTTATATAGTTCCTGTATTTCAATATATCTTCCATAAGCTCTTCTACAGTGTAGATTTTCCCGGTATTTACCTCCCAGGTATCAGGATTGTGGCAAAATTTACACCTCAGCGGACATCCCTGAAGAAAAACCACATACCTTATTCCGGGGCCATCAACAGTCCCGCAGGTTTCTATTGAATGCACATAACCTTTCATTCTTGCCACCCTCCTTTTTCGTGTAAGTCAAAATTTAAATTGCCCATAAACCTTAAGCCCTGGTCTTTAAAATCTTTCGTGGAATGTCCTGTTGATAACATCCAACTGCTGTTCCCTTGTGAGCTTGATAAAGTTTACGGCGTAACCGGATACCCTGATGGTAAGCTGAGGATACTTCTCAGGATGGTCCATGGCGTCCAGAAGAACGTTCTTGTCCAGGACGTTGATATTGATATGGTGGCCGCCATCGGTGAAATAGCCGTCCATGAGATTTACAAGATTTCCGACTCTTTCACTGTCCCCTTTGCCCAGAGCGCCGGGAATTATTGAGAAGGTGTAGGAAATTCCGTCTTCGCTGTAGTCATAAGGAAGTTTTGCAACAGATGCCATGGAAGCAATACAACCCTTGGTATCCCTCTTGTGCATCGGGTTTGCCCCGGGAGCGAATGGTTCGCCGTATTTTCTTCCGTCAGGGGTATTTCCGGTCTTCTTTCCGTATACAACGTTTGATGTTATTGTCAGTATTGACATGGTAGGTTTGCTGTTTCTGTAAGTCTTATGCTTGCTGAGCTTGTTCATGAAAGTTTTGACCAGATTAACAGCTATCTCATCCACCCTTGGATCATTGTTACCGAAGGCAGGGTACTCGCCATCAATTTCATAATCCACTACAAGTCCGTTTTCATTTCTTATGGGTTTTACTTTTGCGTATTTAATTGCGGACAGGGAGTCTGCCACAACCGAAAGTCCTGCAATACCGCAAGCAGAAGTTCTCAGTATTTCTTCGTCATGCAGGGCCATTTCAATTCTTTCGTAGCAGTATTTGTCATGCATGTAATGGATAATGTTAAGTGTGTTTATATAAAGCTTGGAAAGCCATTCCAAGGTTTCATCAAATCTCTTCATTACCTCGTCATAATCGAGGTATTCAGAGGTAATAGGCGCAAGCGCAGGTCCCACCTGTTCTCCATAAATTTCGTCCTTGCCTCCGTTTATGGCATACAGCAGGGCTTTAGCAAGGTTCGCTCTGGCACCGAAGAACTGCATCTGCTTTCCAATTCTCATAGCCGATACACAGCATGCAATTCCATAGTCATCTCCGAATTTCTCACGCATCAGGTCATCATTTTCATATTGAATGGATGAAGTCTGAATTGAGAGTTTTGCACAGAATTTTTTGAAATTCTCAGGGAGCCTCGGTGACCACAATACCGTCATATTGGGTTCGGGAGCAGGTCCGAGGTTGGTAAGCGTATGCAGGAACCTGTAAGTCATTTTGGTAACCATGTGTCTTCCATCAAGTCCGATTCCGCCCAAGGACTCTGTTACCCAGGTAGGATCTCCGGAGAACAACTCGTCATAGGCAGGAGTCCTTAAGAACCTTACCATTCTGAGCTTCATTACGAAGTGGTCTACGATTTCCTGTATTTCTTCCTCGGTATATCTTCCTTCCGCAAGATCCCTTTCAGAGTATATATCAAGGAAAGTGGAAACTCTACCAAGGCTCATTGCCGCACCGTTTTGTTCTTTGACCGCGGCAAGGTACGCAAAATACAGCCATTGTACAGCCTCTTTTGTATCCTCTGCTGGCCTGCTTATGTCAAAGCCATAGCTTGCGGCCATTTCCTTCAGCTCTTCAAGGGCTTTGATCTGCTCGCTGAGTTCCTCACGCTGTCTTATAACAGGTGAATTCATTATGTCAAATACGTAATTCTTTTTGGCCTCTTTCTTCTTTTCAATGAGGTAATCCACACCATAAAGAGCTACTCTTCGATAATCCCCGATAATTCTTCCTCTGCCGTAGGCATCAGGAAGGCCTGTAATAATACCTGTATGCCTTGCTTTTTTCATTTCATCGGTGTAGGCATCAAAGACACCGTCATTATGTGTCTTCCTGTACTTGAAAACATTCTCCACTTCCGGATCCATTGGCCTGTTATAGGCTTTTAAAGAAGACCTGACCATTCTGATTCCGCCAAAAGGCATTATTGCTCTTTTAAGTGGCTCATCTGTCTGAAGGCCGACGATTTCTTCAATGTCTTTATCAATGTAACCGGGCTTGTGAGAAGTGATGGTGGAAATGGTATGGGTGTCTATATCCCAGATTCCGCCTCTTTCCCTTTCCTCTTTCATAAGTTCCTTGACTTTTCCCCACAATTTCAGTGTTTTGGAAGTAGGTCCGGCCAAGAAATTGTCATCTCCGTCATAAGGAGTGTAATTTTTTTGTATGAAGTCCCTGACGTCAATGGTAGACGTCCATTTACCTTCATTAAAGCTCTTTTTCATTTCTATAACCCCCATTTGTTTTTCTCTCTATATCGCATTAACAGCGACTTATATGTTATAATATATGCGATACGTTTATGTATTATGTATTTTGAATTATGTATAATGTATACATACTGCACCTTGATTATATCCTAACTGCAATTATTTATCAAGCCCTCCCAGTAACTTTTTGCTAAATTGTGTGTGGAGGAATTAAAAGGTGCTTCTCATGCCGGTTTTAAAGGTGCATCTATTATAAGAAGGATTTGCAAAATGAATTAACAAAAGAATATACTACTTAACACAAAGCAGGTGTTTTGCTCCCACTCTTAAAAGACTACGTCTAAAATAGGCCATTTATTCCCGACCAGAAAAACTATGTTTCCTGGATATTCCTTTCTATGGGCAATTTTCTTTCATATAGTATAAACCATATAAATACCACTAAACCACGAAGGGCAGCCGAAGCAGTAATACCTATCCACAAACCGTTCATGCCCATCCAGCTTGCCATCCACCAGCAGAGAACCGGGCGTATGAGATTTGATGAAATGCTGCTCAGGCTTGGCGGCAGGGTTTGTCCGATTCCTCTGAAGGTTCCGGCGCATGCCCCCTCAAGGGCCATAAAGATCTGACATCCGGCAAGTATACTCAGATAGGTGGCACCCATATCTAAAATTTCCGGCGGCTCCTGTAAGAAAAGCGAGAAGAAAAACCTTCCCCCGAATATCAGAATCAAAGTTACAAGTCCTTCCCATACCAGCAAGGTAATTAGTGAAATCCGGTAACCTTTTCTAATGCGGTCCCATTTTTGGGCACCGTAATTTTGTCCTATGAAGGCTGTAACTGCTGAGGCGAATCCTCCTCCCACCAGCCAGGACAAGGATTCAATCTGGCTTCCTACCCTCTGTACCGCTACCGCGGTCTCTCCATACCAGGCTGACACCATTGTAGTAACCACCATTGCAAGAGCTGTAAAAGCTCCACTCTCCAGTGCGACAGGCAGGCTCCATTTTATAATCTGGCGTACCCTTGCGGAATCAGTGCGCCCTATAATTTTGAACTTGTTAAATGGCCTGTGCGGATGCTTTTTAATGAACAAAATGAATATTACACACACTGCGGCCTGGGCGATGACTGTGGCAACAGCAGCCCCTACAACACCCCATCCGAAGCCCAATATCATAAGAGGATCAAGAGTCATATTTACCACAAGACCTACGGCGTTTGCCCAGAAACTGAGCCTGGAATTTCCCGCGCCGTTAAAAGCGCCTGTAATTGCGTCAGAAATATAAGCCAGCGGTATACCCAACCCAACAATCCTGAGGTACGCGCAAGTACTGTCAAACACGTTCTGGTCCTTAACTCTGAACAAAGAAACCAAAGGCTTTGCAAATACTATCAGCACCAAACCATAGAAGATTCCCAAAATCAATGCCATTCTGGTAGAATCCTGGGCATAGCCTTTAGAACTTTCTGTATCCCCTCTTCCAAGGTTCTGTGATGTCCCTATCTCGGAGCCCATACGTCCAATCATCATAAGGGCAACACTAAGCCAGAGATACATTCCGGCAAGCCCGCTTGAGGCAACAGACACCACAGAATTCTCCGTGCGTCCAAGCCAGAACATATCGGTAAGGTTATATACCATCTGCATAAACTGGGTACCAATAATGGGCACTGCAACTTTAAGCAGCTTTTCAAAAATATTCCCCTGAGTCAAATCATGCCTGTTTAAATCCATCGCCGATCCAGTCTTTCTTTATATTTTGTCATTCCATTATGCAATTTCAGGTTAAGCCATGTCAATATTGTAATATATATTGGCATGAAAAGGCTGCCGGTATCTATGCGCACTTGAATACTTGCACCAGTATATTAACACTATCTGATTATCTCTGGCACACAGAAAAGGAAATCAAAAAAAGACCCCCCGTAACTACCGGGGGGAATCGTTATAACTCCGAGCCCATTGCATTAGCAATGCTTCGGCATAAGGATGGTGTTTTTCGATTACATCCCAGACGCCCTGAGGATTAGAAAAGCGGCATCTTTCCTGAATGATTCGCTTGTATTCTTCAATCAGGTCTTTTGAATCTTCTTTAGGTTCTTCTTTGGGCTCTTCTTTAACCTCTTCTTTGTACTCTATGCCTGCATATTCACATAGAGCTTTAACTGTGACCTGTGCAAACAGGTCAATCATTTCAGGAGTGTTGCACTTTTTAAGCTCATCAAAATTTGTAAAGAAGAAATGTTCAATCAGGATACAAGGCATGACCGGTTTTCTGACAATGTCAAAGTTGGACCATGTCCCAGGTACACACTGCCATATTCCTGTCCCCCACACCCCGATGGGGAGCATATTCCTTGCGTACTTTGCCCATAATTCTGCAAGTTTCTTTCCCTTGGTCGAGTTATGCCAATGAAAAACTCCCCAGCCGGCAGCCTTAACATTGCTGCTGGCATTGGCATGGAAAGAAACGAGGCACAAGATGGGCTTTTTCTTGTGTTCTTCGTTTACCCAGTTGCACCTCGGGCCAAGTTTCACCTCAGGAGAATATGGCTGCTGGGTGAACAGGACCTCAAACCCCTGTTTTTCTGCCAATTCTCTTGCCTTGATAGCAACAGCCGAGTTAAAATCATGTTCGGCAAAACCGGAACCATCCGGCAGCCACACTCCTTTTGAAGGCGGCCAGGTATCTGAACCATGGCCAATATCAAATACTACTCTCATTTTTGCTCACCATCCATTACTTTGTCTGCTTTCTCAGTGAGAAACTCTGCAAACTTCATTAAAAACTTGGGAACCGGAACGCCTAAGGTAATAAGATGTCTGCAGCCGCTGAAGAATTCAATTCCGCAAAGATATACGGTCGCAGCTACAGAAAACATCGCCCTGAAAGGCACTTCCCAGCCTACCTCATTGATGCCCTGGATCAGAAGCAAGTCAACTAATATAGCAAACAGAATGACAATCGCATACCCGATTTTTTTCACTGCTCCCCAAATGGCCTTTGACAGATCGAACTTTTTTTCATTTTTAATTGCGGCAGCTATACCCAGGATGTAGTCAAGAATAATCAATATCAGAAGGACCACCATGGGTATACTGATGCTGTCTATGATAAAAGAAAACACCACACCAATAAGAACCAGAAAACCTCTTTCTTCCATACACATCCATCCTTCTTTCAAAAAGACTTGAACAAAACCCTTTTCTTAAGCCTAAATACCTTAACGCCTTAGCTTTTGTTGATCCCTCTGTCAAAGGCTTCAGATTATTTTAAAAATAATGACAAAAAACCCCCTATATTATCATAAGAAGCATAATCTCCAATTGTTCCGCTTTTCTGATAATTAATAAATTGTCAAAATACTGATGTTTGCAATAAACTGAAAAGATTTCATAAGATGAGAAGAGCAAGATAAAAGTTTAGAGAGTTGTGCCAGCGTTCGGAATTGAATATTCCAAAAAGCAATCTTCGTTTATACTCTATAAGATATGAAGGATAATCGCTGTGCTAAGCATTTTCAATACTTTAGGAATATAATAGAACAAATAATTTGATACAACTTTAAACAATGCATTAATAAATCCCTCAAGCCCTAAATAATTAAGGTTGAGGGATTTTAGTTTTCTGATAGCAGAACAGATTATAGAATATAAAACTTTATTCAAAAGGAATACACTTGTTTTCCTTCAGCAACGATTCAATATTTATTTCTTTTAACATATCAGGTTCAGAGAACATAATTAATTGAATCCGGAATTTCTCTTCCGCCCGGGTGAAATTCACCTGAGCTTTAGATGAGGTAACAGAAATCAAAAAAGCCCTGAAATATTGAATTGCAATACTTCAAGGCTTTCGCTGGAGCCCTCAACCAGAATCGAACTGGTGACCTCATCCTTACCATGGATGCGCTCTGCCTACTGAGCTATGAGGGCACTTTATTCACTTGGAGCGGGTGAAGGGAATCGAACCCTCGCAATCAGCTTGGGAAGCTGATGTTCTGCCATTGAACTACACCCGCATGACTGCGTCATGCAGCGAAACTTATTTTAACACAAACATTTTTGTTTGTCCAGTACTACTATTTATTTTTTATGAGCGTTTGTCATGGTTAATTTTTGTAGGAAATACTCTATTATTTTTAGGATATTATGCCCTTCGGTTTACAATTACCAGCCGGAACAATAAAATCTAATTGAACAGAATCTTCAGTCTCCATGTACATGCTTACTTATTAAAAATGTAAGGATAGTGAAGAAAGATGAAGATTTTAACCACTCAGATTATTAACGGCCAGATTATTGAGAATGAGCAGTTACAATCCTTGCACTATGACAAAGATGGTACCGAAAGATTATTATTAAACCTGTATCCCCAAATAGCTTTTCAGACAATTTTAGGCTTCGGAGGGGCTATGACAGAAGCCGCCGGGTCGGTTCTCTGTCAACTGCCGGAAGGAGAGCGACAGAAGATTATCGAAAGCTATTATGGAAAAGATGGGCTTGGGTATACCCTTATTAGGACGCACATGGACAGTTGTGATTTCTCCCTTGGCAATTACTGTGCCGATGATGTCCCTGGCGATATCGAATTCGCGCATTTTTCCCTTGAACGGGATAACAAACATATCATCCCTTTCCTAAAAGAAATCAAAAGAATCTCTGAAGATTTCAAGCTTTTTATGGCTCCCTGGAGCCCGCCCGCATATATGAAAACAAACAACAACCGGAATGGCGGAGGGGAACTGAAACCCGAATATTACAGAGCATGGGCAAGATACCTGGCTCATTATATTAAAGAATACGAAAAAGCAGGGCTTCCTGTATTCTGCATTTCTACCCAGAATGAGCCAAAGGCTGTCCAGACCTGGGATTCATGTGTTTACTCCGCAGAACAGGAGCGGGATTTTATTTTAAACCATCTGCGGCCTGCGCTAAACGAAGAAGGTATTACTCCCTTAATTATGATATGGGATCACAACAAAGAAAGAATGCTTGAACGAAGTGAAATGATCATAGATGACAAAACCAATGGCATAGTGGGCGCAATAGGGTTCCACTGGTATTCGGGAGATCACTTTGAGGCTATCTCCCTTACCCATAAGCGGTTCCCCGATAAGCTTCTCATCAGTACCGAAGCCTGCGTGGAGTACAGCCGCCATGCCAGGGAGGATGCCCACAAACATGCGGCGTTCTATGCCCACGACATTATTGGCGGGCTCAACAACGGAATGCACGGATTCATCGACTGGAATCTGGTGCTGGATGAAAAAGGTGGCCCCAATCATGTAGGAAACTATTGTGAAGCACCCATTATGTGTGACACAAAGGAAGGAAAATGGTATAAAAACGCATCCTGGTATTTTATAAAACATTTCAGTAAGTACATAAGGCCAGGGGCGAAACGCATCGGCCACAGCCTTTATACGAGCCAACTGGAAGCCTGTGCTTTTGTAAACCCTGACGGAAGTATTGTTACAGTGGTTCACAATCCGTCCCGGGAGGAAATTCCCTATAAACTCCGCGTGTACGGCCATATTTCCGATTGCACGGCAAAACCGCAAAGTATCAGTACGATAATTATTTAAATTTATTATTTTCACTGTTCTGTCATTTTGTCACTGTTTTTCAATAACTAAAAAAGATACGGCATATTTATCGGGATAATTATCTGTAATTATCCCGATTCTGATTATGTTGTAAAATCTATTATGGATAGAGTGTTTCGTTAACTGATAAAATATGTTATTATATCTCTTATCTTATTCCGGACAAGGTGAAACCTGTGAAAAGTTTCATAATAACCAAAAACGACGCCGGGCAAAGACTGGATAAATACCTTACAAAGAGTTTCCCTAATTTGCCCCAGTCGCTCATGTACAAATATATAAGAACAAAAAGGATAAAGGTCAATTCAAAAAGGGCTGAAATATCCACCAGACTCATGGAAAATGATGTTGTAGACTTGTACATCAACGATGAGTTTCTTGGAGTGCGGTCTGATAAATTCGATTTTTTAAGCGCGCCAAATAGCCTTAATATAGTCTATGAAGATGAAAATATCCTGCTTCTGAACAAGAAGGTCGGGCTTCTCTGCCATCCCGATGACAAAGAATATGTTAACACGCTGATTTCAAGGGTGAAACGCTACCTTTATGAAAAGGGAAGTTTTAACCCCATGGATTCCATGTCCTTTACCCCCGCTCTTGTAAACAGAATTGACAGAAACACATGCGGAATAGTTATTGCTGCCAAAAACGCCGAAGCTTTAAGAATACTTAACGAAAAAATGAAAAACAGGGAGCTTCGTAAGTTCTACTTATGTATTGTCCACGGGAAATTGGAAAACCGAAGCGGTATTCTTGAAGGCTACCTTGTAAAGGACAAGGATAAGAACACGGTAAAAGTCTTTACTAAAAAGCAGGAAGGCGCAAAGTATATAAAAACAAAATACGAAGTAATTGCCGAAAGCGAAAACTTTAGTCTGATTGAAATAGAGCTTCTGACCGGAAGAACACATCAGATTCGCTCCCACTTTGCCTCAATCGGCCATCCGCTCTTAGGCGATGGAAAATACGGAATAAACAAGCTTAACAGAGGATACAAGAAGCAATGGCTTTGCTCCTACAAGCTTGTTTTTGATTTTAATACCGATGCGGGCATTCTCAATTATCTCAACCAAAAAGATTTTGAAATTGATGTTGACTGGATGAAAGACGAGTTTACAAAGCTCAGCCAAGAGTAATATTGCATTTTGAGAGGTAACACAAATCACAGGACAGATATATATATCAGTAAAAGGTGCACTGGTTGAAGAAGGTTACAGTTGTCTTCCGCAATAGGGGCAAAATCTGAAATGGGGTTCAACTTTTACATTGCAGGCTGAACAGTATTTAAAAGGCTCCCCATGGAACAAAGGGCGCAAATTCTCATTTCGTATTTCAGTATAAGCCCCTTTTTCAAACTGGCGTCCTGTCTCCGGGTCAAGCTCAAAGACACTGTCGCAGTAGGTCGCCTTAACCAGATATCTGTTATTCCATCTGAATGTAGGTATAAAGAACAT
>JAAYLX010000045.1 GCA_012521705.1 Clostridiaceae bacterium
AACATATAAGAAGAATGTCCTTCTTTTCAACGCCCGCTTTGTAGAGCTCTTCAAGGATTATAGGTATTGCCACCTTGCGGTGGGATGTGGGATGTTCCCCTCCCTTTACCCTGTCAGGGAATACGATAGTAACTTTTGAGCCTTTTTTTGCAAGCTTTGACAGGGGCTCCATTCCTATCGGGTTTAAAATTGATTCCCTTGTAGCAGTATAAACATCCTCCAGATACGGCGGATCGGGAACAGTCTCCCCTGGTATGAACACATCGGTATTGTCAGGCAAATTTGCGGTCATGGTACCATGGCCATATTCAAACTCCAGTTTCATATAATACACATCCCTTCTGTTTTATTAGCATTAATTTCCCATATAGTTTCTGATTATCTCCAGATATTCATCTGGGTAAAACCCTATTTCACCACTGAATCTGGTAAGGGCGATAAGGCCTCCGTCAATTTCAGGAATGGATGCAAGCATTTCTGCATTGTCCTGTTTCAGGCCACCACCATAAACTACCGGTACATCGCCCGCTACTTTTTTAATAAACTTGGCAATCATCTGGATATAATCTCTTCCCGGAGGGGTTTTGCCAGGGCCAATTGCCCAAACGGGTTCGTAAGCAATAACAACCTGGCTTTTATCAACACCATCAAGCCCTATCTTAAGCTGTTTTCTTAATGTATCCTGCCAATGAGGCTGTTCTTCAGAGGTTTCACCGATGCAGTAAAGAACCTTGAGGCCGGCATTGATGGCACATTTGATTTCTTTGTTGAGGATACGGTTTACAGCGTCTGTATCGGCCACCCCCGCTTCCTGCATAATTCCGAGCTTGTCCCTTCGCTCTTCACAATGGCCTATGATTGTTCCGCCACAACCCATTGCTTTCATGCTGTTGGCAGTACGATTTGTTGTAAAGGCACCGAAATTGCCACCCACTGCAGTATCATCCCTGAATACACCCTGGCATCCTATTTTCACAGGGCTTCCTTCGGTAAGGGCATTTACCGCACTGATAATATGGGCTTCAGGAAAGAACATTACAAACTCTACTTCATTGGGGTCATATACTTTAAGTTTTTCCTGGGTGTTTTCAACAATATATCTTCCCCAATCCCTGACAGGGGATATGGTGTTTACACCCCCCAATTCTTTTGGAACATCGAACCTTTTTAAATTCAAAAATATGAATTTCATCGGAACCTCCTTGATTTATATAAAACTAATAAACTCCCTGAGTTCTCCGCCTATGAGCGGCCTGCACCAATTGACAAACTCGTCGGTTACATCGTTACCCCGTCCGTTAATATAATGTTCGGGCAAAACCCGTTCATGAAGCATGACTTCTTCAATGGGTATCAGCACCGTCCTGCATTGATATTTCTCACCGGGAATCCTTTCAAACCCGACCATAACACCGGATTTACATTCTATGGCAGCTTTAACGGCTGTTCTGCCTGCAAGTACGGCCTCTTCCCTGTCAACCTCAGACTGGAATGCTATTGAAGCACGACCGCAGATTCCGGGTTTTTCATTTCTTGCTTTAATTCCAAGACGCTTGATAATGAGATTTGACAAATGGGCACTGACATCCCCATAGTAAACAGACCTTCCGACCTGAAAAATGGGCGGCACTACGGGCTTTCCTTCCTTATCCTTAAGCCCTTCGCTTACAACTACTACCACTCCGCCCAGTTTGTCATACAGCTTTTTTACATCCTCCAAAAATTCTTCCTCATCAAAAGGTCTTTCAGGAAGATAAATAAGGTGGGGTGCATCGCCTTTTTCCTTTCTTGCAAGGGCAGAAGCCGCTGTGAGCCAGCCCGCATTTCTTCCCATTGCTTCAATAACGCAGACATGGATGGGCAGTGATTTTACATCCTGTGCAATTTCACTCACTGTTGCTGCTATATACCGGGCAGCGCTGCCAAATCCGGGGGCATGGTCAGTGACCGAAATATCATTGTCTATGGTTTTTGGAATTCCAACCACATTGATTCCTGAATCGCCGCAGGCTTTGTAAATCTTGCCGCAAGTGTCCATGGAGCCGTTACCTCCATTGAACAGAACATATTTGATATTATTCTTTTTAAAAATTTCCACCATCTTTTTGTAGTCAGCCTCTTCAAGCTGGTACCTGGATGTTCCGATGGCCGAGGCCGGAGTTTGAAGAAGAAGTTTGAGCTTTTCCTCCCCCACCTCTTTCAGATCTTTAAAATTCTCATCAAGAATTGCCTTTGAACCGCCTATGGCGGCATATATTTTATCAACTTCCGGATATTTTTTTGCTTCTGTTACGGCGCCATAGAGGGACGAATTAATTACTGCCGTGGGGGCGCCACCATGTACTATTAAGACATTGCCTTTCAACGTTTTAACAACTCCTTTCCCCATATTTTGCGTAAGAACTTATTATTTAACCAATCATTACATTGCTGTTCTTATCATGGGAGGATAACTAAGAACCACCTTCAAATTCTCTTCTGAATCTGCCTCCCAGGTAAATTCTTTTAGAGATGCGGGGAAAAACAATTCGTCAGACTGTCCGACCTTCAGTTCCCCGCCGTCAAATATGAGTCTTCCGCTTCCCGAAATAACCACACCAACTGCAAATCCTGCGGGTTTTTCGCTAATAAATTTCTCATTGATATTCAGTTCTTCCATGGCAAAAAACTCTGAGTACCTGTCAGGAATAATGCTTGTTCTTTTTCCTCCCATTTGGGTTTCTATAATCTCAGGTCTTAAATAGAAACGTTCAAGAATTTCATCTCTGTCGAAGGTATCATAATGGAAGGCATTAAGAGCATTTTCGAACCCAACACCCTGATGGCAGAAAGTATCCGGAAGTTTTCTTCCGTCCGGAGCTGTTCTTTCCACCCTGAATGTATAATCAGTCGGTTCCTGAACTTCAAGCAGGAAACATCCTGAACCAATCGCATGGGGAATCCCGCTTTCAATAAAAAATATATCTCCCGGCTTGACACTGAAACGGTGCAGAGAATCAAGCATTCCCTGGATATCCTGTTTTTCAAACAGTTCCCGCCATTTTTCCCGGGTCACGCCTTTTTTGAATCCAAAAAGGACATAAGGGTCTTCATCGTTTATTTTTCTCCCTCCAAGGACATACCAGGCCTCGGTTTTGCCAAAAGGTGAATTGAATATTCTTTTTGAGAAATCCCTGTCAGGATGAACCTGTATAAAAAGTCTGCTGCTGGAGTCTATCACTTTCACAAGAACAGCCATGTCGGAAGAATATTCTCGTACATAATCAGCGCCAAGAAACCCTTCCGGATTTTCAAGGATGATATCCTTCAAAAATGGCTCTTTACCGTTGCCCAAATCAACCTTACTTAAACCTTCATTTTTCACATAATTATCCGTACGTGCTTCAACGGTGGACGCAATCCAGTTTTCCGGAAGGTTCCCATCCTTGGGGTCTTCTTTTTTCTGCCATTTTTCCAGCAAAAATCCCCCGGTATAATTCCTATGCACCCTTGCAGGTTTAAGTTTTAAAGGTCTAAAGCATAATCTTTCTTCTGCCATCCTTTTATCCTCATTCAATTTGTCCGCCGTCCTTGTTCCTTCGATTCGATAGTACCATGGATTTACAGCAAACTTTTTTAAAGTTTACTCAAACGTTTGCATTTATCGGGAAGAAATCTTAGATATATATGATATAATTTGATTGTTACCGTAGGTGCGCAAAATATAAGCAGAATTTATTTTTACTCAGAACGGAGAGATCTTATTGACTTTAAAAGAACTTGCCAGACTTGCAAATGTCTCGGTTTCAACTGTTTCCAGGGTAATTAACGGAAAAGACAATTCAGCCAGCAGCGAGACCCGGGAAAAAATATGGAGACTGGTCCGGGAGACCAATTATATACCCAATATTGCAGCTCGGAGTTTAAAAAAAGGCGCGGAAAATTCCACGCAAAAAACCCGCTCAATTGCGTGCGTTTTTGCACGAACTTCCGATGGTTTGTCCGATCCTTTTTTCTCTCAGATTTTTCAGGCAATAGAAAAAGAAGCCCTTAAGAGAAGTTGTATGGTTACCGGAGTCTTTTCGGCAAGGAGCATGAACAGCAGCGGTATTTATGAAGACCTGATACTGTCAGAGCCAGATGGAATAATTTTGATTGGTAGATATTCAAAACCACTGTATACATATCTGAGCAGATTCAAAAACATCGTATATACAGGACTTAATGAAGTCCATGACGACTGCGACCAGGTCATCTGCAACGGGTATCTGGCAGCAAAAGCTGCCGTAAAACGTTTGCACTCCCTTGGGCACACAAGTATAGGTTATATTGGTGAAAAGTCCAATGAAGCGCGTTACAGGGGATATTACGATGCACTTGCAGAGCTCAGAATACCTGTAAACCGCAACTTCATAATAGATGCCCCTTTGTCTGTAAAAGGAGGATACGACGCGGGAATAAAGCTTCTTAAGACATCATCGCAGCTTCCTACTTCTGTTTTCTGTGCCAACGATATTACTGCAATAGGTGTTCTTAAAGCCTTGGGAGAATCCAGTGTCAAAGTTCCGGAGGATATCTCAATTATTAGTATAGATAATATAGAAATGTGCCAGTATGTCTCACCCATGCTTACAAGTATTGATATACCCAAAGAAGAATTGGGCAAATTTGCTTTGAAATTGCTGCTTGATCGTATTGAAGGAGGGCACCAGACCCCGGTCAAATTGGAGATACCTTTTAAGCTTATTCAAAGGGAGAGCTGCATTAAGCGTAATCCCGGCCAAGAGCTTTAAACATGCTCCTCTTATATTCCTCCACACCTTCCTGGTCAAAGGGATTAACCCCCATAAGTTTTCCGGATATGGCGCAGGCAATCATAAAGAAGTAAAATAACATCCCAAACGATTTTTCGTCAATGCGTTGCAATTCTAAAACCGCGCATGGAACTCCTCCATTGGTATGTGCTTCTATGGTCGCCTTTTCTGCTGCCTGGTTTATTCTCACAAAGTCCATTCGGTCAAGATAATCAAAACCATCAATAAAATCCCGGTCCGGAGGTATTATTACAGATGCCTGCGGGTCTTTTATTTTTATAAAAGTCTCTATTAAATTTCGTCTTCCGTCCTGAAGGTATTGGCCCATGGAATGAAGATCTTCAGAATAAATAACTCCTGAAGGGAATATCCCTTTTTTGTCCTTGCCTTCACTTTCTCCAAATAACTGAATCCACCACTTAATAAAATACTCAAGCCTCGGCTCGAAAGACGCAAGAACCTCTATGTCGAACCCTTTTTCGTATGCAAGGTTCCTGTATGCGGCATATTGTACGGCAATGTTGTTCTCCGGATTATTATAAATATGTTTCTTTAATAGATTTACTCCCCGGATTAAAGAATCTGTATCAATCCCCGCTACCATCACTGGAAATATGCCTACCGGAGAAAATGCGGAATAGCGCCCTCCTATATCTTTCGGAAACGGAAGAAATAAATATCCGTTCTCTTTTGCAATTTCTTCAAGTCTTGAGCCATGAGTCCCGGTAAGGATAATCCTTCGTGCCATTTCTTCTTTTGAATATCGGCTTTCCAGAACTTTACGCAAAACCCTGAAATGACTCCCAGGCTCCAGGGTCTCAAAATTCTTTGCAATTACGTTAATATATACACTTTGGTCTTGTATTTCATCCAGCAACTTAGAAAGATAATGCGCAGAAAGGGTGTTTCCTGCATATAAGACTTTGGGCTTTATGTCTTTCTGAAGGGCTTTTATCACTGCACGGGCTGCCTGGTTGGAGCCCCCTACACCAACAAGGATAAAGACATCAGCATTTTCTCTTATTTCCTCTGCCTTGGATTTCAATTGGTCCATTACCGGCAAATTTGACTCAGTGCTAATCCACCCCTTCATTCCTTTGTCCGATTCAGGGTTGTTAATTATATCACTACAGATTTCCCCTGCTCGCAATATTTTTTGTTCAAATTCTTTATAATCTAAGAATTTTAATGCATTGTCCAAATTCAGATTAAAATCTTCCATTCCTGTTCTCCGAGTAATTTTCTTATCTAAATAGTCTGGGCAATAATGTTCACATTATACGGAAGGGTTGAATTAAAAATCAGCTGCTAATGTTATCATTTATTGACAAATCATTACAGTTAATTTATTCTATTATTATCCAATTTAATAAAATAGTGCATGCAATTAAAAAAGATGGATGCAATCTTA
>JAAYLX010000046.1 GCA_012521705.1 Clostridiaceae bacterium
TATAAATACTGCCGAGAAGCCTTCTTCGAATATTTCATCAATGGTAAGGGTTTTGCCTATTACCATATTGGTACGAATCTTTACTCCCTGTGCAACAAGTCCGTCAATTTCCTTCTGAACAAGTTCTTTCGGAAGTCTGAATTCAGGGATACCGTAAACCAAAACTCCGCCGGCGGTATGGAACGCTTCAAAGATTGTCACATCATAGCCAAGCTTCACAAGGTCTCCGGCACAGGACAGGCCTGCAGGACCCGAACCGATAATGGCGACTTTCTTGCCATTGCTTTCAACTTTTTCAGGTTTTTTATCCAAATGCTCCATAGCCCAGTCTGCTACAAAACGCTCAAGACGGCCTATTCCAACGGCTTCCCCTTTAATGCCGCGCACACATTTCTGCTCGCACTGGGATTCCTGGGGGCATACTCTGCCGCAAACTGCCGGGAGACTGTTTGTTTCTGTGATTTTATAATATGCTTCTTCAAATTTACCCTGAGCAACCAGGGTAATGAAATCCGGTATCTTGACATTAACAGGACAACCTGACACACAAGGCCTGTGTTTGCAGTTAAGGCAGCGCTCCGCCTCTTCCTTTGCCATTTCTTCGGTATAGCCCAAAGCTACTTCATCAAAATTATGCCTTCTTATTTCAGGATTCTGTTCAGGCATAGGTACTTTTTTTGGTGACATATTAGGCATTCATTGCACCCCCAGTCTGCATATGTGATCTTTTTCATGGTCTTTGTACATGGAAAGGCGGCGCATTAGCTCATTGAAATCCACTTCATGCCCGTCAAAGTCAGGACCGTCCACGCAGGCGAATTTTGTTTGTCCGCCAACAGTTACACGGCATCCGCCGCACATACCTGTTCCGTCTATCATGATGGGGTTAAGGCTTACGATGGTTTTCATATTATAAGCCCTTGTCACATCACAGACCACCTTCATCATAATCGGCGGACCGATGGCTATGACAACGTCGTATGTATTTCCTTCTTCAATCAGCTTTTTAAGAATATCGGACACAAACCCTTTTGTGCCATTGGAACCATCATCAGTGGTGACAATAAGCTTATCAGATACCTGGGCCATTTCCTTCTCAAGTATGATAAGGTCTTTATTTCTGAAGCCGGCAATTACGTGGACTTCAACACCCATTGAATGCAATTTTTTAGCCTGGGGATATGCAATGGCAGTTCCCAGACCGCCGCCGATAACAGCAGCTTTTTTGACTCCCTCAAAATGGGATGCATTGCCCAACGGACCGGCAAAATCAGCAATACTATCCCCTGCGTTCAGGGAACCAAGCATCTTGGTTGTTGCTCCAACCTCCTGAAAAATAATGGTGACAGTGCCCTTTTCTCTGTCAAAATCTGCAATGGTCAGGGGAACCCGCTCTCCATCTTCGTTAACACGAAGGATTATAAATTGGCCGGGTTCAGCTTTCCGTGCAACATAGGGCGCTTCGATCTCAAGAAGTTTAACGTTTGGATTCAAAACTTCTTTTCTGATGATTCTGTACATTCTTACAGATCCCTCCCCAAATATACTATCTGCAAATAAAATTCTGTGGTCTGAGCGGTCGACAATTATGTATATAAGATTGTATAAAAATTCACAAATTCATTATATTCATAAAACCTGGACTGCCAATTCCGAGAATACCTTTGGTGTTTATTATACTAAATAAAACAGTGTATATAAATATGAAAATTAACGGAAATTTTTATTTCCGTGCAAAACGGCTATTTTAAATATTATTACGGATAAGGAAAAAACAAGCAGTCCTATTCCGATAAGAAGCACGGTTCCGACTCCGTAATTTTGAATAATTATACCGCCGGCCGCAGAACCGATTACTGCCGTCAGGCTGCTGGTAATTGCATCCTGAAATGTCTGTGCTGAGGTTCTCAGGTCCTCGGGCGCAGTTTCATATACAAAAAGCCTCACAACCGGCAGGTAATTGCCAAAAGCCAGACCTTGGGCAACCATAGACACAATGACCATGAAGGGGCTTTGGGTCAAATAGAGAATTATAAAATGGACTGTGAACAAAACACAGGAAAAGGCTATAAGAGTAAGAGCCTTAAACCGTTTTGCGAATTTTTTTGATAATATGAGCACAGGTATTTCAGCCATGAGCCCGATAAAATAAGCAAATCCCAGATGTCCCGAATTTCCTTTTACGTTGTTCATTATAAGTGGAAGCAGAAGATGGGTTGTCCTGAAAGCAAGCCCGATTGTAAAGCAGATAAAAATAAAGAAGAGATATTCTCTGTTAGAAAACAGAATTTTGAAGCTTTCTTTCAGCCTGACCTTATTTCTGCTATCATAGGCATCCTCCGAACGAAACGCAAAAATAAGTGTTGTCCCTATAAAAAAAGAAGCTGCTATGAACATTGTCCGAAAACCAAACTTATTTATAACCCACCCGAAAATAAGCGCAAATACTCCGTATCCTGCAGAAGCCCAGAGCCTTATATGCCCATATTCCTCTTCATTGTCAGGCAGCTTTTTAAGTATCCAGGTGTCAAGGATTGACGGCTGCGGAACCTGGGAAAACCCTAATGCAAACATCATTATGATGATGAAAAAAGAGGTTTTGATGAACAAAAAAGACATTACCGATAACCATATAAGTATATTTGCCAGTATGAAATTTTTCTTGATTGTCCGGAATCTGTCACACATAAAACCCCAAAAGAACTGGCCGAAAATCCCGCCGCAGGTGCTTAAGGAGATGGCAAGCCCTATCTGGCTTTCTGTCAGACCTTTATCCTGAAAATACATCGCGGCAAATGAGGTAAATGAGCACCAGGAACACCAAAAAGTAAGCTGAATAATGCTGAACCTGATTTTATCTGGATTTCTCTTTTTCATTGACAATCCTTTCTTAAACAGACCATTCAGGGCATTACTGCCATCAGTACAAATTGTCCGGATATTTTTCGCATTCTGAAAGACATATCTATTCTGCTGCAATAAAACCGTTATTTATTCAATTCAAAATAATATGATTGAGTTATGTAAACATATCTTTTCAAAAAATTTCATAGAATGAATGGACATAATACTTTGGGAGGATCTGAATGGCTAAGCGTTCACTTAAATATAATGCGGCCGTTCTTTCCGTTACAGGGTTCCTTGTAAAAGTTATAGGATTCTTTTACAGAATATTTATTGCCAACAGCATCGGTTCAGAAGGTCTGGGTTTATACCAGCTTGTAACGCCAATATATTCCCTTCTGATTTTGGTTCTTGCTGCCGGTGTCCAGACAGCGGTATCGCGTTTTGTCGCTGAAGATGCTTCCAGAAATAAGGAATACAGAGGATTCAGAATAACAAACCTGGCAGCTGCTATTGTACTGATTGCAGGTGTTTTGATTTGCTCAGTTCTATTGTTCAATCTTGACTCCTGGGTTTTGTCCCTCACCGGGGACGCAAGAACCAGGCGTTCCTTGATAATCACTTTAATACTTGTGCCCCCGATTGCCGCGGCCTGCGCCTATAAAGGCTATTTCTACGGCAGGGAGGAAATGATGCCCAATTCAGTTTCCCAGGTTATGGAGCAGGTTTCCAAGCTTGTTTTCGTAATCCTGCTGCATGGTTCCTTCAAGGGAAAAGGCGTCGAAAGCATGTGCCTCCTGGCTGTCATGGCAATGCTTTTTGGTGAATGTGTAAATGTGCTCACAGTTTTTATAGCATTCTTGTTCCGCAGAGCAAAAAGCAAATCCACTTACATGCACAATACAAGGCGATGGAGTGATATAAAGAAGATCTGCAAGGTTGCAGTGCCCATTTCGGTCAACAGATTAATCCTGTCCGCAATAGGTACGGCGGAAAGCCTTATACTTCCCAGAAGGTTATTACTGTATGGCTACTCCTTCCAACAGAGTCTCAGTGAGTTCGGAAAGCTGAGCGGTATGGCTGCACCCCTGGTCTTTTTCCCTTCAATGCTTCCGGGCGCGCTGGCAACTGCCCTGGTACCGGCAATTGCAGGATCTATTGCGGCTAAACGTTATTCGGTTGCCAACAGGCAGATCTCCCAGTCAATAAAGCTGACACTTACCATGGGGCTTGTGTTTACTGTCTTTTTTGCCTGCTGCAGCCATGAAATAGCCGAGCTCATATATCCCGGTCATGGTGTGGGAGAAATCCTGTATTTACTGTCTTTTACAGGTATATTCCTGTATCTTCAGCAGACAATGCTGGGTATATTAAACGGTCTTGCCAGGGAAACATCAATATTAATAAACACATTGGCAGGAAGCGTAATAAGGCTGACACTTATATGGTTCCTGATGCCAATATGGGGTATAAAGGCATACGTTTATTCAGTTATTGCCGGAAGTATTCTTGTAGTTGTTCTCAATTTCAGGGAGATAATAAAGATAACCGGAATGTCAATTGACATAGGGGAGTGGCTGGTAAAACCCCTTGCAACAGCTCTTATTGCATCCATTGTTGCGATTGTCGCCAAGAAAATTCCTTATTATCTGAATTTGCCCGGAAAGATGGCCCTTATGAGTTCCGCCGGAATTTCAATCCTGGTGATTGTTCTGGTTTTCTTCATGACAGGTATAATAAAAAGGGAAGATATTGAACGCTGGGCGGGCGGCAGAAAAATAGGATTCAAAAAAAGATGAAATAATTAGGATTAGTTTAAAAAGACAAGATAATTAAAGTTAATCACAGCTATTTTCCCATAAATAGTCAAAGTAAGTCAAAATCAAATTTGATGTTTTATAAATATAAAGAGTAAAATATACTTGCAAGGTCAAAGAAAGTCAAAATCAAAATAAACCAAATACTTATGATTTATAGGAGGTGTCACCATGTTTGGTTTAGTTCCTTATTCCTGGAGGAAGAGAAACATAGCAAGAAGAGATGACATATTTGGTATTGACAGATTTTTTGAGGACTTTTTCAGAGATCCTTTCTTTGAAAGATGGTCATTGATGGCAAATCCTATCCGCGCCGACGTTAAGGAAACCGATACCCAATACATCATAGAAGCTGAATTACCGGGAGTTAAAAAGGAGGACATCTTTATTGATCTTCAGGGTAATGTTTTAACTCTTGGTGTGGACATGAAACAGGAGACAAACGAGGAAGATGACGGCTACATCTACAAAGAGCGCAGAAGCGGTTCCTTCAGAAGGAGTTTCAACGTAGAGAACATCAGAGAGGAAGACATCAAAGCCAACTACAAAAACGGGTTGCTCACTGTAATCCTTCCAAAGGCAGAACCTGATAAAAGAAGCAAGAGAATCGAAATTGAATAGTACCCCTTCTTTGTAGATCAGCCGTTTAAATATGAGCTGCCGGATAATGGGCCGGCAGCTTTCTTTATGCCTTAAGCTGCATGGCTGCCCATTGCATGTTTCCGCACATAATGTATAATTGTATTGGCATGTGCAAATAAAAGGAACAAGATGCAGAATATTTGCCTTTGCCAGGTTGAATATCAGCCTTCTGCAAGGCTGGACAGCATATATGGGCTTGTAAATAAAAAACAGGCCTTGTAATAATGATAGGAAGTGTACGAATTGAAACTTATTGCAGATTGTCATTTTCATACTATATCAAGCGGTCACGCTTACAGTACAATTACCGAATATGCAAAAGAAGCTTCGGAAAAAGGTCTTGAACTTATAGGGATGACCGACCATGGGCCAATGTTGCCCGGAAGCTGCCACATGTACCATTTTGACAATTTAAAAATTATTCCCGATTCAATGTTCGGTGTAGAGATCCTTAAAGGGATGGAAGCTAATATTTTGGATTATGACGGCACTCTGGATGCTGTTGATACTGTCACCGGGCACCTTGAAGTTCTTATTGCAAGTTTTCATACACCTTGCCTCGCTCCCGGAACCCGGGAAGAAAATACACGGGCAATGATAAACGCTATGAAAAATCCTTTTGTAAATATTCTGGGCCATCCTGACGACGGACGTATTGAAGTTGATTACACTGAAATTGCGAAAGCCGCGGCCCACTACGGGGTATTGATTGAGGTAAACAACTCCTCGCTCAGACCCACCTCATTCAGATTGAATGCTACCGAGAATTATAAAAGACTACTTGAAGAGTGCTGTAAAAATAATGTATATATTATTATTAACAGTGATTCTCACATTCACACCGATATAGGCGAATTCGAAGAAGCCCTGAATCTGGTCAAAGAAGTAGGTTATCCAAAAGAACTTATTGCAAACGCCAGTTTGAAAAGACTGAAAAACAGGCTGTTTATAAGGAGAAAGTAAGTCTTATGTTTAAAAAGCTTGAAATGATAGAGAACCGTTTTGAAGAACTCAATATGCGGCTTGCTGACCCCGAAGTCATCAATGACCATGAAAAGTATATGAAACTTATGAAGGAGCATTCCGAACTTTCTGAGATTGTTGAAAAATTTCGGGAATACAAAGGTTTTGTTAAAGCTCTTGAGGATGCAAAACTGATGTATGAAGAAAACACAGATAAAGAGTTTGAGGAAATGCTTGACCTTGAAATAGAAAACGCCAAGGAAGGCATTGAACGCACCGAAAAGGAATTAAAAATCCTGCTTATACCCAAGGACCCCAATGATGACAAGAATGTTATTGTGGAAATCAGGGCGGGAGCCGGAGGAGACGAGGCTGCCCTTTTTGCGGCAGACCTGTACCGCATGTATACCCATTACGCCGAAAACAGAGGCTGGCCGGTAAGTCTCATTGATTCCAATCCTACTGAGATAGGCGGATTTAAGGAAGTCGTTTTCGAAATTGAGGGTAAGGGAGCTTATAGCCGCCTTAAATTTGAGAGCGGTGTTCACCGTGTCCAGAGAGTTCCGTCTACAGAATCCAGCGGCAGGATACATACATCCACAGCGACTGTTGCCGTACTCCCGGAAGTTGATGATGTGCCAGAAGTTGAAATAAAACCCGGTGATATTGAAATAGATACTTTCAGAGCTTCAGGCGCGGGTGGTCAGCACGTAAACAAAACATCATCGGCTATCAGAATCACGCATCTCCCCACCGGCATTGTGGTCACCTGTCAGGACCAGCGTTCACAGCACAAGAACAAGGACAAGGCGATGAAAGTCTTGAAAGCAAGGCTTTATGAAATTGAAATGAAAAAGCACGCCTCAGAATTGGCCGAGAATCGCAAAAGCCAGGTAGGTACCGGTGACAGGAGTGAGAGAATAAGAACATACAATTTCCCGCAGCGCCGGGTGACCGATCATCGTATCGGCTTGTCACTGTATACTATCGAAGAGTTTATGAACGGGGATATTGATGAAATGATCGATGCCCTTATTACAACCGACCAGGCCGAGAAACTGATAACTCCTGAAGATGAAGATTAAATCGGGCGGAAAATCAATCTAATAATATATGAGGCTCCAGGACTATTATGCAGTCTTGTGAGCCTCATTTATTATAAAGAGAATTGAGTGAATTTTCCCAGAGATAATGATTAAGCAAAAATAATTTTCAGTAGACTATTGTCAGAAGCTATATTTAAGATTGCCGCCAAACAGGAGGTATGGAATTATGAACACCTGAATTCCGTTTGAATAAGGCGCAATAGTATAAAGAGGATAGAATATGGCAATACCTTTGTCGGTCAGATAATAATTCTTCTCATCAAAATACTTTTTCAGGTTTTCTCTCAGATTGTCAAAATAGTCGGCTTTCCCCATCAGTTTTCTTCTCTTTGCTTCCCCTTCAATGAATTCAAGCATGAAGTATTTATAATCCCAGCCTTTATTGAATAAATCCCCGAGGGCAAGTTGCCTGCCTCTTTTGATGTCCCAGGTGTTTCCGTACCTTACCGTATTTCCGTGAGCGCCTCCGGTAAACTCATAAATATCCCTGTACAGACTTACGAAATTATCTTTACAATATGTGGGTTCGAAAACTTCTACCAGCTCATAACTGTGGAAGGGGAAGCCCTGGGACTTTGATGAGTTATACTGCTTTATGGCTGAATTAAAAAGCTTGTTGGAAGCGTATCTGTAATTCTGGTGGGCCTTTTGTCTGTAATACATGTTGAAAGGCATATTATAGCCTGCATATGGCTGTGGAATATACGGATAATCAATTTTAATTTCTATCATTTGGGTTTTGTTATAGTAAAGTTTGTCTTTAATTGATTTGCTTTTAATAAAGTCACACTTCATTGCATACCACCTCACAACATTCTATTGATTTGGTATGCATTGCGTGCCAGTCCTATGAATAAACAATTCTGAGGATTCCGGGATTTATTTATCGGTTCCAGGATTTATACGGGTAACGAACAAGATTGGAGCTGTAATAGCGGGGGTCACCGGAAACTTCTTCTCCTGCCCATCCAGGTTTTGAAAACGGCTGGTTTTCATCATCCAGCTCAACTTCAGCAATGACAAGTCCCTCATTATCACCTGAGAATTCGTCCACTATCCATGTAACTCCGTCGTATGTCAGGGTATATCTGTATTTTTCGATAATGGGCTTTTCGCACATTGACAGAAGAACCTCTGCATCGGACACAGGAATGGAATATTCAAACTCAGGACGGGTAATTCCGTTTAAGTTTCCTTTAATGGTAAGATAGGCTTTGTCATCGCAAATCCTTACCCGGACAGTCCTTTCAGGGGTAAGTGATAAATACCCCTGGCGATATAAGGTCTTTTTAGCTGAATTCTTGTAACCGTCATCAGTTACAAGAAATTTTCGTTCAATTTCAAGTGCCATTTCTTTGCTCCTGTTTTGTGCAAGTCTTTTCTTAATCTTCAAATCTGGACAAGGCTTTAATAGCCACAAATCCTAAGATGAATGCAGCAATGGACATTATGCCAAAACTAATCCACCAAAATGCTTCCGCAGTTTGGGGCACAGAGGGCAATATAATGTCCCTGAAAATCTCAGTTGTGGAGCCAAGCACAAATCCTATAATCATCCAATATGTCTTTTGAGGGAATGTATTTAAGGTCCATTCAATTGGTTTTGTAATAAGGAAAACACCGATCAGTGTTGCAATTCCCAATATCCCGATGTAGACAATATCAAACTCGGTTATTGCTGTAAGCATATCATCATACATGCCCAGTACCAGGAGCATATGGGAGGTACTTATACCCGGAAGCACCAAAGCCAAAGCAATCACAATACCGGTGACAAGTATCATCAAATAATGAAGGATTCCTGAACCTGAACTTATATTTATACTGTCTGCAGGGATAAACCCGATACATAACACTATGAGGAAACCCAACAGGAAAAAAACGATTGAAGAAAATCTGAATGCGGATTCCTTTGTTTTCTTATATAATGCAGGGATGCCGCCGATTACAGCACCTAAGAAAAACATGGAAACAGGCAGCGGGAATTTCTCCAGAAGCCATTTAATTAAAAATGCAAGGGAACCAATGCCTAAACCTGCTCCGATACAGAATTTCATCAAAAATATAATATTGGTTTTAATATCTTTGAAAAAATTACTGATTGAACTTATCAGCCTGTCATATATACCTAAGAGGATTGCCATGGTACCGCCGCTCACTCCGGGGACACTCATTGATGAACCAATGGCATATCCTTTTAATATTATTGTCAAATCATCTTTAAACCTGTTCTTCATTTGTTAAACTCCTCTTTCCGCTTTTCTCTCCAGACTTTGGATATAGCAATAACATATTATAACAACATTGTATGAACAAGCAACAATTTTATCCGTATAAACTTGAATAATAATTAATTTGCAAGCCATGGAAGGTTGAAGGGCAAACGCTCCCCAAGCAATGTATGCATGCATAATATGTTAATAGTACCTGGACCATAATTAATTCTTAATGGAATCAGATGGGGGATAACAATGAAAATAAAAAACCTGAACTTCTTTGCAAATCTTATTCTTTCAAGAACTCCAAATGCCAAGGCTGAAATAGTTGGAGGGCCACTTGCCCCTAATATTAGAGGAACGGTTAATTTTTATGAGGTGTATAACGGCACCCTTGTTGTAGCCGAGATATACAACTTGCCCAGGATGGTTCCCGGCTCGGGTTCAACTCCTCCAATAGGACCTTTTGGGTTCCACATCCATGAAGGACATTCCTGTGAAATGGGGGATCCGGCCGATCCCTTCAAAGCAGCAGGTGCTCATTTCAATCCGACCGGAAAGTCGCATCCGGCACATGCAGGGGATATGCCCGTGCTGTTTTCAGACGGGAGGGGATATGCTTATCTCGCCTTCTATACGGAAAGATTTACTCCCGGACAGGTGGTAGGAAGGACGGTAATAATCCATCAGAACCCGGATGATTACAGATCCCAGCCTGCCGGAAACGCAGGGAAAAGGCTTGCCTGCGGGGTAATTATGGAGCATTGACAGGCAAATTATGAATATTAACTGAGGAGCGCTGTATTGTGCAAGTGGTACAGTCTTTTCGCGTCCTCAACTCAGGAAAGTTGTAAGGCTTAATGCTCGCTCTCTTGGGGTACGCGGGCGAACTTGCCATCCAGGCAAGCGCCGCTCGAACGACGTCCTGTCGATCGCCCCCAATCGAGCTTCGAATTTCACCAACAACTTTAACCTTCGTTTGCGGATTGCTTAAGACTGTGCCACTTGCACTATGCACCTTGCTTGAACTCAGAAAGTGAAAAAGGCGGAGCCTTTTTCGCGTAACAGCTATCCTGAGCTCATTCTTTTGCTTGTTTATGACTGGCATATTATTCCTGTATATCAGTAGAAATTTCCGAACAGGCCCCTTGGGTTAACCGGAAGATTATCGGCATAAAGGTGGGAAACATCACCAAAGCCCAGACAGCGTGGAACTGCCCATGTTGAGGATCTTTCTTCAAACAGGATAGTGGTTACTGAACTTGTGGCAGGCCAGAAGCTTGACCACATTGTGCTTGCAGGAATTGCAAGAAGATGTGAGATCCATGCCAAACCAAATGCGGCATGAGCAAACACAGCTATTTTATCGTCGTTTCGGTTTATAATTCGATATAGCTTGCCTTCCCTTTTGTATCCATGCCGGGCAAAGAAAAGGTCGGACTCTTTTCTTAAGTTTTCCAGTATTCTTATTAATTCCGGATCGTTATATGGGTGCATTTTAAACCAGTTCGCCATGCTTACGTCTTCTTTGACAGAACGAACCACCTCGCCCGGGACCGCGAAAACATGCATTTTGCCCCAGCCTTCTACCTCCAGATAGTAGTCAATTTCCTCGGTCCATTCCAGTAATTCAGGCTCTACACCGGTAAGCTCGGCCGTGTAACTCATGGTTTCATAGGCGCGTCCAAGAGGTGAGTGATAAATCTTATTAATACCTTCTTTTTTAAGACGTTTGGCAAGGGACTTTGCCTCAAGTATCCCTTTGGGGGTAAGAGTATCGGTGGTATAGTCAGGGTCTCCATGCCGAATTAAATAAAGCCGCAATTAAACAATCCTCCTGTCTATTGATAAAGTGTGGAGCCGTATAAGCCTTGGCAAAAACACTTAATTTGCGGTCAATGGTGTGGCTTATGAAATGTAAAATGCTGAAGGGAACTCAAGCAAGTTGTCTACAAATAATGGTGAAAGTAAATGTATTATTGCCAGCCCTGGACCATGTCCAAGGCTGACTAATTATAAAATGTGCAGAAACCAAAGAAATACTGTATGCTGAGCAAAACTTACAGTGCAAGCTTATAGATATTGAGTATATCTTGTCTACTGAGTTTTTTGAAGTTTCCGATCTCCCTTGTGCCTGAGAATGAGCATTTGTCTGCCATTTCCTCAAGCCTTGATTCATCAATTCCGGCCTGTTTCAGCCTTACAGGGAGGCCTATGGACGAGAAGTAATTCTCAAGGGCATAGATTCCCTTCAACGCCATCTCTTCCATGTCGAACATGTTGTCATCCACATTCCATACCCTCTTGGCAAGCTGGGCAAACCTTGCGACATCCTCTTTATAGCAATATTTCATCCATGCGGGGAAGACTATCGCCAGACCTGCACCATGGGCTATATCATAAATGGCGCTTAACTCATGTTCAATTTTATGCGAAGCCCAATCCCCGATTCTGCCTGTATCCAGAAGGTTGTTATGGGCTATGGTCGATGCCCACATTATTTCTGCCCGCGCATTGTAATCTGCAGGATTTGCGAGAGCTTTGGGAACGTTTAATATAACAGTCTTCAAGGTAGCTTCAATCAACCTGTCGGTAAGATCCACATTTTTGGTTTTTGTAAAATATCTTTCAAAAAGGTGAGCCATAATATCTGCGGCTCCGCAAACGGTCTGATAATCAGGAAGTGTGTAGGTAAGCTCGGGATTCATTATTGCAAATACCGGACGGATAACCTCTGATGTAAGCCCAAATTTAAGCCATCCATCCTCGTTTGTGATTACTGAACTGTTGCTGGCCTCGCTTCCTGCTGCAGGAATTGTCAGCACAACCCCTACCGGGATGGTTTCCTGTGGCCCTGCTGTGCCCATATAGAAATCCCACACATCGCCGTTATAGGGAACACCCACTCCTATGGCTTTGGCAGTATCTATAACGCTTCCGCCACCTACCGCAAGAATAAAATTAATGTTTTTCTTTCTGCAGAGATCTATTCCTTCTTTGACCAGCGAAAGCCTCGGATTAGGCTTGACGCCTGCAAGCTCGGTTACTTCTATGCCTGAATCCTTAAGAGACTGCATCACTCTGTCATAAAGCCCGGTTTTTTTAATTGACCCTCCACCGTAAAGCAAAAGGACCTTGTTGCCGTACTTAATAGTTTCCTGACCGACACATGTTTCAGTGCCCTTTCCGAAAATAATCTTTGTACAGTTTTGATAAATAAAATTATTCATAATCAGTACCCCCACTATTGCCTTTTTAATAATATGCCTGATACAGGCGGGTTTATTTCACTATTATATTACCCCATAAAAGCGTTATTAAAGCAAGTTGTCTTCTTTATATTTCGATGCGATTACGCACCTTTCGACTTTATAAACATAAGCTATTAATATAAGTACAAGCGTTGGTCGGATGGAGGTACGGCATGAAAGTAGTGATTCTCTGCGGCGGCAGAGGGTTGAGAATGAATGAGCTTACTGAGGATATACCCAAGCCACTGGCCCCGGTATGTGGAAAACCAATGTTATGGCATATCATGAAAATTTACAAACATTACGGCTTTGATGAGTTTATTCTGCTCTTGGGTTACAAAGGGGACAAAATCAAGGAATACTTTATGGATTACAAGTGGAAGAATCACAGTTTCAAGCTGGATACAAAGGCTAATGACATAGAACTTCTTGAAGAAAGTGAGGACTGGAATATTGTTTTTTTGGACACCGGCATTGAAACAATGACCGGCAGCCGGATAAAAAGGGCGCAGAAGCTGATCGGAAATGAAACATTCATGTTCACTTATGGGGACGGATTGTCGGATATTGACATTAACAAGCTTCTGGCCTACCACAGGGAAAAAGGCAAGCTTGCCACTGTGACGGGAATAAACAAAAAGACACAATACGGAACTTTGAAAGTAGAGGACGGAGTGGCCAAATCCTTCAGGGAGAAGCAAAGCTCCATCGGTATTATAAACGGTGGCTTTTTTGTTTTTGAGCCCGGAGTTTTTGATTATCTCGATGATGACACCAATTGCATTTTGGAACAGGGACCTTTGCAGAATTTAGCTTCTGATGGACAGCTTGCTGTATACATGCATAACGGATTCTGGGCCGCATGTGACACTTATAATGACATTTTGAAACTCAACAAGGAATCAGAAGGGGGAACTAAACTGTGGAAAGTGTGGGAAACAGAATAGATTTCTGGAATGACAAGAATGTATTTATTACTGGTTGCACAGGATTTTTGGGAAGTTACCTTGCCAAAGAACTTGTAAATTCCGGCGCTAATGTCACCGGACTTGTGAGGGACAGGATTCCCCGCTCAAACCTCTATGATGGTGAAGAGTATAAAAAAATAAATTTCGTATATGGCGTGCTTGAGGACGAAGCTCTGCTTGAAAGAGCCTTTGGAGAATATGAGATTGATACGGTGTTCCATGTGGGAGCCCAGGCCATTGTGGGTGTCGCCAACAGGAATCCTCTGGCAACTTTCGAAACAAACGTACGAGGCACATGGAACGTGCTCGAAGCGGCGAGGAGAAGCCCTTTGATCAAGAGGGTGATAGTGGCATCAAGCGACAAGGCGTACGGCGACCAGGAAGTGTTGCCCTACCATGAGGACATGCCGTTAAAAGGCAGGCACCCGTATGATGTTTCCAAGAGCTGCGCTGATTTAATCAGCCAGGCGTACCATAAGACTTATGGGCTTCCTGTCTGTATTACCCGGTGCGGAAATCTCTTCGGGGGAGGGGACCTGAATTTTAACCGCATCATACCCCAGACTATACGAAGCGTATTGAAAAACGAACCTCCTGTAATAAGAAGTGACGGGACCTTTATAAGGGACTATTTTTATGTGGAGGACGCAGTAAAAGCATACATGCTTTTGGCTGAAAAAATGGAGGAATTAAACCTTCAGGGAGAGGCGTTTAATTTCAGCAATGAAATTCAGCTCACTGTTCTTGACCTTGTAAATATGATTTTACACTTGATGGAAAGTGACTTGAAGCCCGTGATTTTAAATCAGGGGACAAATGAGATACGCCATCAGTATCTGTCCGCCCAAAAGGCCAGAGAGGTTCTGAACTGGGCTCCTGCTTACACAATTGAACAGGGTCTTAAAAAAACCATAGAATGGTACAGAAATTTTTTTAAGGAATGACGGGAGTCGGTTAAAGTGAAAGCGAGTATCATAATTCCCGCGTTCAACGCAAGGGAAAGACTGGAACTGAATCTGAAGGCCCTGAATGAGCAGAGCTATGAGGGCAAAGATATTGAAGTCATTGTCGTTGATAACGGATCTACCGACAACACCATGAATATGCTTGATAATTTCGAACTTAAATACCCTATGAAAATTATCCGGATAGAAAAAAACAGGGGTATTGCTTTTGCGCGGAATTCAGGCATTTATGAGTCTGAAGGAGACATACTTATATTTCACGACAGTGACATGATTGCGTCCAGAGATTTTATAAAGAACCATCTTGAGCTTCATAATGAACCCGATATAGTAGTTTGCGGCCTTTTTTGGCGAAGGATATTCACTTTTTATTATGAAGCCTTTACCCCTTACCAGAAGGATAAGTTTGAAACGCTCATGGAGAAATATCAGTTAGATGAAAACAAGCCCATGAAAAATTCGAGCCCTTTGATGGATTTTGACAGGGTTACAGCTGAAGATCTTATGGATTTCAGTTTTGACCTGGATTTTGGATTCATTGAAGACCTGAAAAGTATAATGAACGAGCATGGAAAGCATCTATATGATTATTATCTGCCATGGCGTTTTTTTATTACCAACAACCTCTCTGTGGACAGAAAAAAAGTCATTGACGTAGGAATGTTTGACAATAATATCGTGAAATACGGATATGAGGACTATGACCTTGGGGTAAGACTGTATAAATCGGGCTGCAAGTTTATTATGGCAGACCACATTATTAGCCTTCACCAGGAACATCCGGCAAATTACAAACCCGATGACCTTTTGGTGAACCTCAATTACATGTGCGAAAAATACAATAATATTTATTTTATTGATGTACCTCTGGTGTGTCTGAGCGACAGCCTTTCCATTGACAAAACCACTCTGAACAATATAGTGAAGGATATATACAAATTGCTTCCACATGAGGAGTACCATGATATACTTCAACTTTTCCTGGATCTTTTGCAGGTCATGAGAAAAAGGTACTTTGATCAGGATTCTTCCAACAAGGGTCTCTTTATGAGAACCGCAGAAATGTTAGGTTATTATGTCAGGAAAGTAATCCATATCAAAAACACAGAGGGAGTGCCTGATTTTATCAACCAGCTGTTTAGTTTGTTCAAGATGGCTTTTGATATAGATTTCGAAAAAATGGTGAGATTTAATGAGGACAAGGAGGTAATATCTTGAAACGCTATCATTTTACCACGGTTGTTTCGCAGGACCATTTTTTTAAATTCATGGCTATGGTTTCTTCATTGAAAAACACCTGCAAGGATTTCAGGCTATACGTGCTTTGCATGCATGATGTGGTTTATCAAATTTTGAAAAAGATCGGAATTGAGGAAGTTGAGCCCATACAGCTCAGTGAAGTGGAAAGTGACGAGCTTAGGCGTATTAAAAGGGAGAGGCATTTCCATGCCTATTGCTGGACCATGAAACCGGTATTATTGAGTTATGTCATGGAAAAATACCGGGACTGCCAATATTACGCGCATCTGGACGCAGATTTGTTCTTCTTTGATTCTCCCGACCATATTTTTAATGAAAGCCCTGATTCCTCCTTGTTTCTGACCCACCACAGGAATTCAAGGGATTTTCTTAAGTACTATGGTGTGACAGGTATTTTCAATACAGGCTTTGTGGGCTGCAAGAACGATGAAACTGCCCGAAAAGCCATCACCAAATGGAAATACCAGTGCGTAGAGTATTGTCCCATAAAAGAAGACCGTGTGAGAAAGCTTTTCGGCGATCAGCGCTATGTGGAAAGCTGGTCTAATGAATTCAAGGGAGTATATGTAGTTCAGAGTTATGGCGTCAACACAGCGGTATGGAATATTCAGAATTACCAGGTAACCATTAAAGACGGAAAAGTTTTTGTTGACGGCTATCCGCTTGTATTTTACCATTTTTCAGGACTGACCTTAATAAGTCGGAATGAATTTAACTTAAACTGGTACTATCATATAGAAGACCAGATGGTTATGAACATTATTTACATGCCCTATGTGATTACGCTGGTAAACGTTATGAAAGAAATGGGAAAATACTTCCCCTGGTTCAATGCAGGTTTCCTGAGCAAGGAACATACCCCTGATACTCATTATTTCAAATATGCTGAACCATGAAAGCTTTTCGTTCAATGTTCCGATCAGCGCCGGAGTGAAATTAATGTGTTGCAGTTAAACAGCACATTAACTCACTCTTAAGGCGCGGTACAGTATTTTTCTGTAAGTTATTTCTTTGCCCTTTCGGACATGGGGATATATTCTTTTCTGGAAGCAATGCTCTTATAAGCCGGTCTTATAATCTTGCCCTTGTTTACCAGTTCTTCAATGCGGTGGGCGCTCCAACCGGCTATTCGTGCAACCGCAAACATTGGAGTATACAGCTCCAGCGGAATATCGAGCATCCTGTAGACAAATCCTGAATAGAAGTCAATATTTGCGCTTACGCCTTTATATATCTTGCGCTGTTCCGAGATGACTTTCGGGGCAAGCTTTTCAATTTTTGAATAGAATCTGAATTCTTCGTCCAGTCCCTTCTGGTGGGCAAGTTTTTCCACATGCTCCCTGAAAATCTCCGCCCTCGGGTCGGAAATTGAGTATACGGCATGCCCTATACCGTATATCAGCCCTGATCTGTCAAAGGCTTCTTTATTCAGAATTTTACTCAGGTAATCGCATATTTCTTCGTCGTCATCCCAGTGACGGACATTTTGTTTTATGTTCTCCAGCATCTCTACAACTTTTACATTTGCACCGCCGTGACGTGGCCCTTTAAGGGAGCACAACGCTGCCGCCATGGCTGAATATGTGTCGGTTCCCGTGGAGGTTACCACATGGGTGGTGAATGTTGAGTTGTTACCGCCTCCGTGCTCGGCATGGAGTACCAGTGACAAATCCAGCAGTGTCGCTTCAAGTTGGGTAAAATTACTGTCAGGACGCAGCATGTGCAGAATATTCTCTGCGGTGGAAAGGTCCTCACGGGGACCGTGTATAAAAAGACTGTTATTTTGATGATAGTGGTTAAAAGCATGATAGGCGTATACCGACAGCAGCGGGAAGCATGCTATCAGGTACAGGCATTGCCTTAGCACATTTTGGGTTGAAATGTCATCCGGATTATGATCATAGCTGTACATGGCAAGTACGCTTCTGGAAAGCACATTCATCATGTCTTTGCCAGGCGCCTTCATTATAATATCCCGGGTAAAATCTTTCGGAAGCTTTCTAAGTTCAGCAAAATTCTTTTCGAAGGATTTAAGAGTCTCTCTGTCAGGAAGTTCTCCAAAAAGCAGCAGATAGCAAGTCTCTTCAAAGCCGAACCGATTTTCGTTCAGGAACCCTTTTACAAGATCTTCGATGTCATATCCCCTGTAATAGAGCTTTCCGGGGCTGGGTATCATTTTGTCATCTTTAAGCTCGTAAGCATGAACTTCGCCTATTTCTGTTAGACCAGCAAGTACTCCGCGACCGCTGATGTCCCGGAGACCTCTTTTTACATCATACTTTGTATACAGCTCAGGATCGATAATACTGCAACTTTCAGCTTTTTTGCTCAATTCTTCCAGCCAGTTGTTTTTGTTAAGGGCCATACTATCACCACCTTTGAAAAATAAAATGAAATGATAAAAGATAAGTTAAGTATAAAAATTATAAAAAATTTTCCGTGGCATTTCTATATATTAAAAATTAATTAATAATTATAGTTATTTAATGGATATCTAATTTACCCGGTTCATCCCATTATACTTTATGGATGGCCTTTTTTAGCACGGCTGAGTCTATGCCTTTATTGTCGGTGGTGAAAGTGCACGGATATTGGGTTTTGCAGGCACCGCATTCAACGTACTGCTTTGATTCTACCTGCTCACGCTTGTCATACAAGAATGGATAAAACTCATCTTTGTTCAAAGTTCCGGGTGAATCGGAGTCGATGATATAGGAATAGATGTATTTTGCCTCATATTTTGCTGTAAGGTTGCTGCTTCCGCAAGCCGGACAAAATAACTTATTCTTCTTCATAGCCATCCCCGCTTATAAAAAAAGTATTAAAATTAGTGTGTTCATTTTTTTAAAAAAATTTCTGTTGCCATGTGTTCAAATTTCATAAATTTGAAAACGGCCTGAATTCAGTATTGCAAGCCAATTTAGGTATTTTAATGTATAATTAAAGGTGAAACAGGGTAATTCCCTGTGAAATTACGGGAGGGCAGAATTGTGGATAACAGAATTATCGTGACTTACGGTGAAAATGTCCGGAAAATTGTCAGGGATGTGTTGGAGAAGGCAGACTTTAACGGAATGATTCCCAGTAATTCAAATATTGGTATAAAACCGAACCTGGTTGTTTCAAAACCTTCCTCATCGGGAGCGACCACCTCCCCTGAGATGGTTTCTGCGTTAATAGAGTATCTTAAGGAGCACGGGCACAATAATATTGTTATTCTGGAAAGTTCATGGCTGGGGGACAGCACCACAAGAGCATTTAAAGTATGCGGGTATGAAGATGTATCACAAAAATACGGAGTACCGCTTTTTGATATTAAGAAAGACACATATAGCGTACGGACTTATAAAGGTACTGATATAGCAGTAAGCGACAAGGTTCTTGGGCTTGATTTCTTAATAAACATGCCTGTTCTAAAAGGGCACTGCCAGACTTATATAACCTGCGCACTCAAAAACTTAAAGGGCTGTATCCCTGACAGGGAAAAACGCCGTTTCCATACCATGGGACTTCATAGACCCATCGCTTATCTCAACAAGATAATTAAATCGGATTTTATCCTTGTGGATGGCCTTTGTGGTGATCTTGATTTCGAGGAAGGCGGAAACCCGGTTAAAATGAACCGGATTATCTGCGGTACCGATCCGGTCCTTATTGATTCCTATGTTGCGGCGGTAATGGGGTATAAGCCTGAAGATATTGAATATATAAAAACTGCCGCCGAAATAGGAGTCGGAAGCTGTGATATAAAAAATGCGGAAGTGATTGTCATAGACAAAGACACTTCCCTTGCAGCTCCGCCAGCTTCAAGAAAAGTTCAGCAATTGGCAGAGTATATCGATGAGAAAGAGGCATGCTCAGCCTGCTATGGAAACCTCATTCAAGCCCTTGCCCGCCTTAATGAAAAAGGCCTTCTGAAAGGTTTTAAGAAAAAATCCATTAAAATCGGGCAGGGATATAAGGACTGTAACCTTGATGGCATTGGTGTTGGAATCTGTACATCGGGGCTTGGAAGGAATGTTAAAGGGTGTCCCCCTTCAACAGGTGAAATATTGGAGTTTCTTAAGAATACAGGGGTAGGGAGTAAAGACAAATAATTTATCTTAAAATAAAGACGGATATTCTGACTCTTAACATCATAAATAAAAGATTGACAGTAATTTTTTTACAAAATATAATTTCCATAAATTTAGAATTCCTGGAATTCAAAAAGGGAGGAAAAAGCATGCGGTATAATATTTTTGGTGACAGCCTGCCTGCAGTAACAATCCAGCTTAACCGCGGGGAAAGTATATACACCCAGTCAGGCGGAATGACCTGGATGACCGACAATATTACAATGGATACCAATATGAGGGGAGGCTATCTGAAAGGCCTTGGCAGAATGTTTTCGGGAGAATCCCTTTTTATGGTCACATATACTGCCAATTCAGACGGAGCTGAGATTACTTTTGCATCCACTTTCCCTGGGGCGATTATCGCGGCCGATATAGGAAGAAGTAATCTTATCGTTCAGAAAAGTGCGTTTTTATGTGCACAGCCTTCGGTGGAACTAAGTGTACATTTTAATAAGAGCTTTAAGTCAGGACTTTTCGGAGGGGAAGGATTCATACTGCAGAAATTGTCAGGCAACGGATTAGCGTTTTTTGAAATTGACGGCGCATGCTATGAAAAGGTCCTTGGCCCCGGAGAAGTATTGAAGGTTGATACAGGTAATATTGCAGCGTTTGAAGAGTCTGTCCGATATGAGGTTGAGACCGTAAAAGGTTTTAAGAATGTAATGTTCGGAGGGGAAGGGCTGTTTCTATCAAAACTGACCGGCCCGGGTAAAATCTGGCTGCAAACCATGCCCCTTAGTGCATTTGCCCAAAAACTCTCACCTTTAATGCCTCACAATACTGATTAATAACTTCGCCCCCCCATCGCCCGATAAGGGTGTTTTAAAAAAGGGCTGCTCAGGTATATAGCTTTGAGTTCAGCTCTTTTTTTATGCCCAATAATGAAAAGATTTTTAGTCATACTCTTTTAAAATATTATTGAACTTTTATTCTCATATAATGTTTTAGGCATCAATACATCAAAGGAACGGACATGAAAGCCTTAAAAGTGATTGTGTTTCTCGTTGTATTTGTTTTTGTATTCTTTATAGTTTACTCAACAGATATAAATATAAAAAAAGAACAGAACCAAAATGCCTTTAATTTGGATATCAGGGAAGGGAAGTACGACAATATTGTTTCCAAGGTGGATGAAGAAGCGATAATAAGAAGAGCCATAAAGTCAGTGGGGATACTTACTTTGATTGAAGGTATAGAGGAGTACAAACAGGTTATTGATGAGGAGAACTGGTACTCTTACAGAGGGATAAACATTGACTGGCAATACAGGTTTGGCATAGCCATAGACCTGGAAAACATAGAAATAGACCTCAAAGATGATGTTGTCAATATCTCTGCCAATAAAGACGACCTTTTCATCCAGTTCATTGAGAAAACTAAAGAAAGCAAATCCCAGTCAAGTGCAAGTTTATTGGCAAAGAAATTTACATCCCAGGAGATTGAAGCCCTCGAAAAAGCAGTATTGGACAAGATAGAAGAGAAAATTAAAACAACACCAGAATACTGGGATGACGCCTTTCAAAGTCTTGAAGTAAATCTGCGAAAAATCTGCAATGATTTAGGCTTCTACAGAATTAATTTTACAGAAATAACCAGTCCCGTAGGTTAAAATGTATAAAAATCAAAATAAAAATATTGCCCAAATTGTAAGATTTGTTATATGATGAATATACATAGAATACCGCTGGTGAAGAGTGCTGTAAATAGTCGCAACAAATGCTTTCACCTTGGAACCTGACAGAAAAAAGTAAATTTTTCAGGGAGGTATTTGAAATGAAAAAAATCATCAACGAAGTAGGATTAGTTGAGGAGCAGATGATTCTTGGCATGGTTAAGGCATATCCGCAATATCTTGCCAAACTGGATTGTGGAAATGTTGTTGTAAGAGCCAGGAAAAAGGAAGGGAAAGTTGCATTGATAAGCGGCGGCGGAAGCGGACATGAGCCTGCCCATGGTGGTTTCGTGGGAGAAGGTATGCTTGATGCAGCAGTAGCAGGTGCGGTATTTACATCCCCTACACCCGATCAGATTTATGAAGGAATCAAAGCTATAGCTACCGACAAGGGTGTACTTATGGTTATCAAGAACTATACCGGCGATGTTATGAACTTCGAAATGGCTGCAGAAATGGCCCAGGCAGAAGGAATAGAAGTAAAGCAGGTTGTTGTTAATGACGATGTCGCTGTTAAAGACAGTTTGTACACTGTTGGACGCAGAGGAGTCGCCGGAACAGTGTTCGTTCATAAAATTGCAGGAGCAAAAGCAGAAGAAGGCGCAAGTCTTGATGAAGTTCAGGCAACTGCACAGAAAGTAATAGACAATGTGCGGACCATGGGTATAGCAATAACCCCATGTACAGTTCCTGCAGCAGGAAAACCAGGTTTTGAGCTTTCTGAAAATGAAATGGAAGTCGGAATCGGTATTCATGGAGAGCCTGGTACACACAGAGAACCCTTAAGACCTGCCGATGAAATAGTAGACATGCTGTTAGACAGGATACTGTCCGACCTGGATTTCACAGGTAGCGAAGTCGCAGTAATGATTAACGGATCAGGCGGAACACCACTTATGGAATTATTCATAATTAACAATCGCGTTGCAGATGTCCTGAAATCTAAGGGAATAAAAGTATACAGGACTTTTGTCGGAGAATTCATGACTTCCATTGAAATGCAGGGATTCTCAGTAACACTCTTAAGAATGGATGATGAACTGAAACGTCTCTTGGATGCTAAAGCAGATACACCCGCCTTCAAGGCATAAGAAAAAGAGGGGAAAATAATGATTAATCAGTATAAGGTTTTGCAGATTATTCGGCAAATAGGAAACAAAATAAATGAACACAAAGACTTTCTGACAGAACTTGATAATGTAATAGGTGATGGCGACCACGGAATAAATATGGCCAGGGGTTTTGCTGAAGTGGAAAAGAAGTTCCCTACCCTTGAAGGGAAAGATATCGGAACAATTCTTAAAACAGTAGGCATGACCTTGGTTTCCACAGTAGGAGGGGCTTCAGGGCCGCTTTACGGAACCGCATTTATGAAAGCCGGAGCTGCGTTAACGGGAAAATCGGAAATGGATATTAATGATTTTCTTAATGTCTTCCAGCAGGCTATAGAGGGCGTAATGCAACGTGGCAGATCCACAACGGGAGAAAAAACCATGCTGGATGCCATGGTTCCGGCAAAGGAAGCCATAGAAAAAACACTGGCCGACACCAACGACGTCAAAAAGGCTATGGAGGCGGGAGTTGCTGCTGCCAAAGAGGGAGTAGAATATACAAAAACCATCATAGCCAAAAAAGGACGCGCAAGTTATCTTGGGGAAAGAAGTATAGGTCACCAGGACCCGGGTGCTACATCATTTGCATTGATACTGGAAGTAATCGCCTCAATGGTATAGGAGGGAGCGTCCATGGTTGGTTTTGTCATTGTCTCCCATAGTCAGAAGTTAGCTGAAAGCGTAGTTGAGCTAACTGGTGCTATGGCTCCCGGAGCTAAGATTGCCGCTGCCGGAGGACTGGAGGACGGAAGCTTCGGAACGAGTTTTGACAGGATTTCCAATGCCGTCAATGAGGTGTATTCCGATGACGGAGTCATAGTCCTGATGGATATGGGAAGTGCTGTAATGACCACTGAAATGGTGCTGGAGTCCATGCCGGAAAGAAAAATCAAAATGGCTGACTGTCCTTTGGTAGAAGGCGCAATCATAGGAACAATCAGTGCAATAAGTGGTCGGTCATTGGAAGCAGTTTTAAAGGATCTTTCAGAAGTAAAGAATATGGTTAAAATCCCGAACTAAGAAAACGCCCCCTGCTTTTAAATCAGCAGGGGGCCATTTTTTTTATTTTCCGAACAGATTAATATATCCCTGAATCAACACTATCAAAATAACCGCAGGCAATACCCATGTAAAATACCATCTTAGCTTGTAGGGCATTTTTACGCCTTCTCCTGCGTTTACTTCCTCCATGAAATTATCGAAGCCCCATCCGTAGCGGCTCACGCAGAAAAGTACATAAATAAGCGAACCTATAGGAAGAAGGTTGTAACTAATAATAAAATCTTCGAAATCGAGGATTGTGGAACCCTCTCCAAGAGGCTGAATCCAGCTTAATACATTGAAGCCTAAAACACAGGGAATAGAAGCTACAATTAGAAAAATCATATTAATGAATGATGCCTTTTTACGGCTCCAGCCCCACAAATCTATGGCAAAGGAAATAATGTTCTCAAAAACTGCGATAACTGTAGAAAACGCGGCAAATGACATGAATAAAAAGAAAAGTGAACCCCAGATTCTCCCTCCGCTCATGGAGTTGAAGATATTGGGCTGTGTTACAAATACAAGACCTGGTCCGCCGCCCGGATCAAGATTGAAAGCAAAACATGCCGGGAAAATGATAAGACCGGCAATTATCGAAATTGATGTATCCAATGCAGCGATGTGTATGGACTCACCAAGAAGCCGGCGTTCTTTTCCAATATAGCTTCCGAATATGGCCAATGACCCTATTCCTATACTCAGGGTGAAAAATGCCTGGCTCATGGCTGCATAAATTGTCTCCCAGATACCATGTTCTTTAAAACGGTTGAAGTCAGGCAATAAATAGAATTTAAGACCTTCCCCCGCATTTGGAAGTGTCATGGATCTGACTGCGAGAACTACTATAATAGCAAGCAGGGCAACCATCATTACCTTTGTTGCCTTTTCAACACCTTCCTGAAGTCCAAAAGAACATATTCCAAAGCAGATTACTGTGGTCAAAACCATCCATATTGTCATTTCTACAGGATTTGCCAAAAGATTATTGAATACCTGGCCGACTTGCTGGGTGTCAAGCCCTTCAAACTGGCCTATCAGCATTTTATAGAAATAGCCAAGCATCCAGCCGGCAACGGTGGTATAGAACATCATGAGTATATAATTGCCTGCAATACCTGCATAACCCATCCAGTGCCATTTATGCCCTTTTTTCTCCAGCACATTGAATGATGTGGCGATACTTTTTCTACTCGCGCGGCCCACTGCAAGTTCCATTGCCATAATGGGCAACCCGAGCAAAACAATGAATACCAGGTAGATAAGGACAAATAATCCTCCACCATACTGACCGGTAATGTAAGGGAAGCGCCAAACATCACCCAATCCGATTGCGCATCCCGCTGAGATAAGAATAAAACCCAGACGGGAAGCAAATGATTCCCTTTTTTCCATACTGCCAACTCCTCATAATAAATGAAAATATACATAGCAAAAATCATACTATGTACCAGACAAAAAATGTCCCGTATCAAATAAGACCATGCTACAAGACAATACTGCCCAAATTCTTATTATAATACGGGTCACATGGAGATTATTATATCTATTATCTGTTATTATCACAATATGGAAAATTACTTCGCTTTTTTCCTGACAGGAATCCATATTTCGCTGTATGCAAAATCTTTTCTTTCCTTATCCATTTTGGTAAATGAAAAATTGGGAGCATTAATTACTTCATAATCCGAAGAAGGAAGCCACTCTGAATATATCCTTGCCATTGTGTTCTGCAAAGTATAAGGAAATGGCCCTTCGTTAGGGAACACCGCCCAAGTGCATGCTTCAACCGGAACTACATCCAGATTATCACTCACCTTGTTTTCAGTTGTCAGGACGCCTATCAGGTGCGTTAAATAGCCTTCTTCTTTCATAAAGTTTGTATCTGAATCGTAAGAGGCATTGACAACTTCATAAGGCTCGATGTTCTGTAGCGAATGCATTTCTTTTCTTTGTTCCTCTGTGATGCTTTGTGCCAGCTTAACAATCTCGTTATTTACACCTTCAAACTGCATGGGAACTCTTTTACTTACTCCCACAAAATTAAATGCTGGTTTTTCAACAATTCTAAATTCCATATAGTTTCCTCCCTTAACGGTTATTACGAATGAAAGTTTGGGAAATAATTTGCTTGCACCGGTTTTAATAACGTCCGAGGGCAGAAAACCACTCCATTTTTTAAACGCCCGGGTAAATCCGTCCAATGACTGGTAGCCGTATTTAAAGGCAACATCGGTTACACTATCTCCGCTCAATAAATCTTTGTTTGCCTCCGATAATTTTCGGTTTTTAATATATTCGCTTAAAGTCATACCGGAAAGATAGTAAAATACCATTCTTAAGTGGTAGTCGGATACCCCGGCATATTCTGCCACCGATTCAAGGGATATATCACCTGTCAGGTTGTCCTCGATGTATTCAATCACACGGTTTAATTCACTTAGCATTATCTCCCGCCTTTCATAGATACATAATACCAGAGGGGCATAAGAGTTACTCGACTTTTTTAAATCAATTATATCGGATTCTTGCCGAAATTTTCCCAGAGCTATCTAAAAAGGTTTTAATGCAAAAAAAGATTGCCATTATATTTTTTTGTATGCTAAAATCAGTAATAATATTTGAATAATGCGGATTAACAATGGCGTTAATATAGGGGAAAACCTGTATTGGCGCTTTTTTATTATCCAAAGGAGAGGTGACAGGTATGAAAAATAAAAGAATTATTATTGCTGTTGCAATTTTCTATGTTTTAGGCGCCGGATTATTCCTTTTGCCCTTTCTATCAAAACAAATCTACATAATTATTTACCTGTCAATTGGATTGGCTGCAGGTTACTGTCTTGTAAAAAGCAGTCTTAATTCCAATGCTCAAAAGGATATCATAATTAATGACCTGAAAAGCGAGTTGTCAAAGCTGAAGCTGGAACTGCATGTAACATCAAATCAAATCTGGGCTGTTTCCGAGCAGTTGAAAATAAACCTGGATGAGAATAACGGGTTTGCTCAGCAAGTATATGCTCAGACGGAAGAAATGGCACATTTAAATACAAAGGTCAATGAAAAAATCAGTGAAACGGTAGCGGAAGTAAGAGAAATGATCCGGCTTTTAGAGGAATCAAGGAATACCACCCTTGAGCTTGAGTCGGTAGGTAAAAACTCTGAAACCATACTGGAAACCAGCAAGCCTGAAATATTGGAAATTGTAAGCATCATTAGCGAGATAGAGGATACTTTCAGAATAACAGCCGATTACATGGACAAGCTGGCAGTCGCATCAAAAGATATAGTAAAGATTCTGGAGACAGTAAGCCATATTGCAGGGCAGACACGGCTTTTGTCCCTTAATGCAAAAATAGAGTCTGCAAGAGCAGGGGAAAATGGCAGGGGATTTGCAGTCGTGGCAGAAGAAGTTCAGAAGCTTGCAACCGAAAGCGAAAAATCGGTGAAGGAAGTCAATCAACTTATAGAAGCACTAAACGGAGAAATTTCAGGTGTATATAGTGCTGTCGGACAGATTGGAATTAAGGTTGAAAAGGGAGTAAAGAGTGCCATTAATATTGAAAATAAGCTTGGCAGCATCCATGAGTCATTTCATAATCTGTTGGACATGGCCAAAAGAATCATTGTTTTATCTGAAACTGAGGCCAGGAACGCAGGGGATGTAGTTAATAAAATTTGTGAAGTTGAGAACCTGATAGGTATTTCTGAGGGCAGTATGGAAAGTGTAAAGGGAGCTGTATTCAGACAGGCGCAAGCCAACATGGAAGTAGCCGAGATGGGTAGCCGCTTAAATGACGCGTCAAAAGAATTATTGGAGTTACAGGATAATCTGGGACTGGATGATGTGATTTCCGATAACGCAGAATACTCCGACAGGATAAATGATGCATTCAGTCTTATCAGAAACTTTGCTACACTCCCGCAGATCAGAAAAATGGACAGGGAAAGCCACCGGAAGGAACTTTATGAACTTATTCAAAATAATGATTTTATTGAAGCCGCCTGGAGTAATGATACCAAGGGAAGATTTATTTGCTCCATACCCGAAGCGGGGATAGCCAACGCAAAAATCAGGGATTGGTTCCAGAAAAGCATTCAGGGGGAGGAATTCTGTTCAAAGGTTTACATATCCGCTATAACAAAAAGACCGTGTCTTACTTTGTCTGTCCCCATAATCGGAGAAGACGGGGATATCTCAGGAGTTTTGGGTATTGACCTGAAGCTGTAGTTTTTTGAAATAATCTAATAATTATTAAGCTCCCAAAAGGCTCAATGAGGCATTCCCACCAGATTATTGACAATTATTAGATGAAACAGTAGTCTGAAAGTAAAGATGAAGTTTTACATATTAAAAATGACGTTATTCTAAGGAGAAATTATTATGGAATATGTAAAAATAGAATGTTTTATACCTGAGGACTATGTTTCTTCTGTGAGAGATGCCCTGAATGAAACCGGAGCTCTGACAGTGGATGACATGTATGATTATTGCATGGCGGTTTCCAAGGTAAGAGGCAGTTGGCGCCCTCTTGAGGGAACCAATCCCTTTTTGGGGCAAATAGGTGAAATCTGTGAGGCTGATGAAGCTAAAATTGAGTTTACCTGCAAGAAAGAACTCTGGAAAGTCGCTGTGGAAACCATCAAGAAGGTCCATCCCTATGAAAAACCTGTAATAAATGTAATTCCACTAATAAATGAATGATTTTTATCAACACGAAGAACTAAAAAATGTCACTCTTTTGTCACCTTTGTTGACAAAAAATAAAGATAAAGGCTTTCAGATAGAAACTCTGAAAGCCTTTATTTATGGCGGAGAGAGAGGGATTCGAACCCTCGGAACGCTCTTCACGTTCACACGATTTCCAGTCGTGCGCCTTAGACCAGCTCAGCCATCTCTCCATATAAAAATATTCAGTTAATTTCGGGCATTAATAGTCGTTAGCCCGCTTGAAAATTGTAACACGGTCTTAATTAAGTGTCAAGCAATTTTAGGTGCAGGAACAAACTGCCTGAAGCCGAGGTAAAAAATTCAGGGCCAAAAGATAAAAATTTTATTTTTTTAGAAAAATAAAGAAGATTTAGTATTGTAAATTATATACAAATGAAATATAATGTTGGCAAGATTGAATAGGGCAGTAACCCTCTTCAGTCAAGGGTTTCAGCTTTGTTACGAGTTTGTCAATAGTAATTTTTAGACTGCGGAAAACGTTGAAATTGTTTTCCAGAAAAGGTTTTGGCGTTTTTCTGACTTACAAGCCGCTTGAACAGCTGATTCTATCAGAAAAAAATTTAAAAAATTTACTAAAAAATATGGCTTTTTTTGTTGTTTTATGAAATAATATGGGTATAAATTATCTGGCAGTAATGCCAGAAAATCCGAAAGGAGAGTTGACATGAATAAGGCTGATCTTATTGATGCAATTGCCAAGAAGGCGGAAATGACAAAGAAGGATGCTGGAATAGCGCTGGATGCTATTATCGAGGCAGTAAGCAACTCTTTGTCAAAGGGTGAAAAGGTTACATTAGTTGGATTCGGTACCTTTGATGTAAGAGAGCGCAAAGCTCGTACCGGCGTTAACCCCAGAACAAAACAAAAGATTAAGATTCCTGCTTCCAAAGCTCCTGTATTTAAAGCAGGTAAAGAATTGAAAGAGAAAGTTGCGGCAGCTAAGGTTAAAAAATAATAAATCCATAAAAAGCGGTCCATGAAAAGGGCTGCTTTTTTTATTGCCTTTTTTTCGTAACACAATAGAAACACACTGTTAACATAAAATGCCTGTCTTATTGCCAAAAATTATGTTAAGCTTTTCCTGTAGTATCCTTTTTATATCAGTCAGCCATAATCAACTGCTGGTCATCAGGTAACTTTGTCCTACAACACAGGAGGTTTTTACATGAGACAAAAGTTTATGAAAGCGACTAAAGTATTTTTTTCACTGCTGTTATCTGTGTCTTTGATACTATCCACTCTGACAGTGAATATGGCTTTTGCTTTTATATCCAACTCCGGTTCAACCAGAATAATACACAACCAGGAGCGGGAAATTGGCAAAGGTGTTGTACTTGCTGAATGGCAGGGAATCACATCCGCCGGCAAACCCAAAGCAGGCCATACCATCACTTTTAACCCGATAACGTCAGATGCCCAGATACTGACTGCCTTTGGGGATAGTGTCAACAGCAGGGTCACGTTAAGTACCTCTTCCATGAAAGTTGAACAGGAAGGTGTCAGCGTTATTGGAGGTATTAACGGTGACTTCTATTACCTTGAAACAGGAATTCCCATTGGAATAATGATAAAGGACGGAAGGCTTGTCTCTTACAGTTCCACCGAATGGAATGCTATTGGTTTCAAAAAAGACGGCTCTGTTGTGATAGGCCGCCGCCCTGATCTTGAAATGAAATTTACTGTTAACGGGAAAAGCTATGCGTTTGGTAACTTAAACAAAACCCAGGGTGACTGGGGCCCGTACCTGTACACCGCCGACTATGGCAGCACTACTGGCTCAACAGTACCGAGTCTCGAGGTTATACTGGACATTGAAGAAGGGGAACCCGCTATAGGCAGGCCCCTTGTAGCCAAAGTAGCCGACATTCGTTTGAATGCCAAAGCCACACCCATAGGGCCAAATCAATTGGTGTTGTCTGCAAGAAATGACAAAACCGGATATTACGCAATAAGCCAGCTTCGGATGGGTGATGTTGTATTATTTGAAATCACTGATAAAACAGGTGAATGGGAAGGCGTCCAGCAAGCCATAGGCGGAGAAAAAATCCTTATAGACAATGGCGCTATTGTAAGCGGCCTTTCATCCAGCAATTACAATCCGGCAACTGCCATAGGCGTTAAGGCGAACGGTGACGTTGTGCTTTACCAGATTGACGGAAGAAGCAGCGTCAGCCAGGGAGCATCCAGCCTGGAGGTAGCCCAGTTCCTGTATGATCTGGGCTGTGTTGAAGCCATCCAGCTTGATGGTGGCGGATCTTCGGCAATAATCGCCCGAAAGCCCGGATACAGAAGCCCTGGACTTTTGAACTCTCCTTCCGATGGGAAGGAAAGAGCAAATTCCAACAGTATTCTTTTAGTGTCTAAACGGAGTATTGAAATTAAAGATGGTACTGCTGAAGCCGGAAAAGAGGCTAAAAAGCTTCACATGTATCCATTTAAAGGTTATGCACTTCCTGGTGCTACAGTTGAATACAGTCTCCTTGCAACGGATGAGTACTATTTCCCGACTGAAGTTCCAAAGGAAGTAACGTGGATGTCGAATGCCGGAGAATTTGATTCTTCAGGTAAACTGACCATTACAGGCAACCCAGGAGCTTATCCGGTTATGGTTGCCAGTGACAAGGCCATGGGTTCCGGACAAATAGTTGTTCTGAGTGAGGTTACATCATTAAAACCGGCTAAGAGTGTTGTAAATGTGCGACCGGGAGAATCTGTGGACTTAAGCTGTGTTGCTTACTATTATAATATTCCTGTTGCATCAAGCGATAAATCCTTTACCTGGAAAGTGGAAGGGAATATAGGGACCATTAATGAGGAAGGCGTATTTACCGCTTCTCCTGATGCGAAAGACAAGGGCAGAGTAGTAGTAAGCTATGGAAAAACCACAGCATACATCGATATTGTATTCCCTGGTTCACCTGATACTATTGAAGACTTCGAAAACGGAATTACCTGGGGAGCATCCTTTGAAAGAGCAAAATCTGCAAGTGCTTCAGTAATTGAAGACCCTTCCAAAGCAAAATCAGGGTCCAAGATTCTTAAAGTTGATTATGACTTCACTCTTGCACAAGGAGTGGAAGCTGGAATAGCTGGCGCTTACGCCTTCAGGGTTGATCCCAATACAGGAAACCCGGCGGGTATTACTCTGGACAAAGCTCCTGCCGCTATAGGTATGTGGGTATATGGTGACAACAGTAAAGCATGGCTCCGCGCCCAGCTCAAAGATGGAAAAGGACAGAGGTTCAACATAGATTTCACAAAAGAATATAACCCTGCTACAGGAACCGGCGGTATCGACTGGACCGGATGGAAATACGTAGAGGCTGAAATTCCTTCCGGAAAAACAGGACCATTTGTCTTAGAAACACCTATACGAATCATGACAACCAGGGATGATCTGAGGACAAAAGGCACATTGTACTTTGATCAGATCCGGGCTGTTTATACAGCAGGTTCGAAGGATACCCAGGCCCCGGTTCTGAGCGTGCCATCAATTACTGAAATTATCAACACAAATAAGGTTTCTCTGAAGGCCACACTTTCCGACGATCGTTCCGGTGTTGATGTAACAAGTATTAAAGTGCACCTGGATGGAGTATTACTCCCGGTTACTACAACCGTCAACACCGACGGAACGGTCGTTCTGGAACATCAACTGGGAGCTGAACTCCCGTTGGCGGACGGCATGCACAGATTAACCTTTGAATACTCAGACTTCTTAGGCAATAAAGATATTAAGAACATCACGTTTACTGTTGATACCGGCGCACCGCAGATAACCGCTGTGACGTCCGGAAGTGTTGTGGAGGAAGGTACTTTTACAACCGAATTGGGCGTCAAGAACCCCAAGACCCTGAGAAAGGTCTATATGAAGTTTAGCTTTGATCCTTCAAGGGTAGAGGTTGTAGACGCAGATCCTTCCAAACCAGGTAAACAGATTGCACTGGAAGCCGGGGTTAAGAAGGGTAAAGTAATTACCCATCTGGTGGATGAGGTTAATGGAACCATTACCCTTGAGATTGATAACCTGACAAACTTCTCCCAGGATTCCACTGCAATATTCGGAACCATTACCTTCAAGGCCAAGAAGACCTTTGGTGATTCAACAAAAACAGGTATGGTATTGGGCGCGATGATTGTAGGCTCCAATCCTGCAAGCCAGAGATTTGTACTGCCCGAAATGCAGACAAATCTGGTATATGACTACACCCTTACTGTCCAGGGTACAAAGGCCGGAGAGAGAACGATCTTTACCTGTACCGACAGTAACGGAAACCCTGTAACCAAGGCAGGAATCTACATGGAGGGCACGGCCGCACCGTTCTTTGAAACCGGAGAAGACGGCAAGGCTTCCACAGGGATATTGACCTTACTTCCCACAGGAACCGAGCTTACTTTCAGAGCAATGAAGGATGGTAAGAAGAGTAATCCGGTGAAAATTGTAATTACCGAATAATTATCTTTATAGTGTTCTTTGCAAAATTATAAAGCACAAGGAGCAGGGAATCGTACCCTGCTCTTTTTTTGAACATATCGCCTTAATCCTGAATAACATATTAAGAAGAGATAATGGAGTTTCTGTCATGAGAAATCCACATTTTGATATAAACAAACTGGCTGTAATAGGTGCTATTCTTGTTTTGTTGGGGGATTTCATAGACCTTCTGGTTGCATATCAGGAATTGGTGGACGAACAGGAAAATAAGTCGGCAAACAATGGCCTTGATTTTATTTCTGGATTGGATCGCCAGAGAATCAGTCGAAGATTTTTGCGCAATTGAACAATTCTATAAATTGATCCTGCTATAATCTGCAGGTTGCATTTTGCTTAATCTGCTGTTATTTTTATTTATAACAATGTGAATAATTGTAATTTTTTTATAGGGAAATATCTGATACA
>JAAYLX010000047.1 GCA_012521705.1 Clostridiaceae bacterium
AGAATGAATTTGAATGAGCTTGCCACAGCGGTTGAGTATAACCTTCCGATTATAGTGGTAATCATGAACAATCACGCCCTTGGCATGGTTCGCCAGTGGCAGAACCTGTTCTATGACAGAAGATATTCCCAAAGCACTCTGGACAGGAAAACCGATTTTGTAAAGCTTGCTGAAGCCTTTGGCGCTGTCGGCTATAATCTTACCGACCAGAAGGATGTGGACTGGATTCTCACAGAAGCCCTGAGCATGAACCGGCCGGTAGTTATAAACTGTGAGATTGACAGGGACCACAAAGTATGGCCGATGGTACCACCCGGAGCTGCCATTGAGGACGTCATAATAGGGGAATCCGATCTTATAAGAAATTAGGCTGAATTTACATAACCCATTGCGAATATGATTAAACTACAGCCCCATTGGGGTAAATTGGATGCGTACTTAGTTACTGACAAATTGTTGACAAAGGATACTACAAGTCGTAGAATAGCGAAAGATGGGAAATCCCATTAATCTTTGGGGCTCTCTTATGAGGAGCCCCTTTGTAAGTTTGATTGTTATAGTCATCTTAAGGTTCGGAGGTATTTATGGGCAGACTTTTTGGAACTGACGGGGTCAGAGGAGTAGCTAATACTGAACTTACCGGGGAACTTGCTTTCCAGCTCGGACGGGCGGGAGCTTATGTACTTGCAAGCGAAACCCATCATACACCAAGGATTCTGGTTGGGAAAGACACAAGAAAATCCGGAGACATGCTGGAGCAGGCGCTGGTTGCAGGTATTTGCTCTTCTGGAGCGGAAGCGGTATTGGCAGGATATATCCCCACTCCGGCAATTGCATATCTGGTCAGAAAATACAAGTTTGATGCAGGGGTTGTTATCTCAGCCTCACATAACCCTGCCGAGTTCAACGGAATAAAATTCTTCAGTTCAGAAGGTTACAAGCTTTCCGATGAATTGGAAGAGAGAATTGAAAAGATTATTCTGGATAGGGCTGAAGAAGTGCCAAGTCCGACCGGTGCGGGAATAGGTTCAGTTACAACACTTGAAACTGCGTCAGATGATTATGTTGAATTTGCGACAAAAACAATAGACGGCGATCTTAAGGGACTTAGGATAGCTATTGACTGTGCAAACGGAGCATCATTCAAAGTTGCGCCCCAGGCACTTAAAAGACTGGGAGCGGATGTACTGGTTATAAATGGTAAGCCGGACGGGCTTAATATCAACAAAAACTGCGGCTCAACACATCTTGAAATGCTTCAGGAGTTTGTGGTCAAAAATAAATGTGACGCAGGTATTGCCTTTGACGGAGACGCAGACCGTGCTCTTGCCGTAGATGAGAACGGACAACTTATGGACGGCGACCAGATAATGGCCGCTTTGGGCCTTAGAATGAAAAACAAAGGCCTTCTTAAGGACAATACCATTGTTGTTACTGTCATGAGCAATCTTGGCTTTGACATTATGGCAAGGGAAAATGGAATCAATGTCCTTAAAACATCTGTTGGCGACAGATATGTCCTCGAAAAAATGCTTGAAGGCGGCTATAATTTAGGCGGAGAACAGTCAGGACATATCATTTTCAGCAACCACAACACAACCGGTGACGGGCTTATTACTGCATTGCAAGTTTTGTGGCTTATGAAAGAATCAGGTAAAAAGCTGTCTGAACTCGCAGGAGTAATGACCGTACTGCCTCAGGTATTAAAGAATGCCAGGGTTGACAACACCAAAAAGAATACTTACCTTAATGATCCTGTTATAGCCGAGAAGTGCAAGGAGCTTGAGGAAACCTTCCATGGTGAAGGCCGCGTTCTTATAAGACCTTCAGGAACCGAGCCACTGGTAAGGGTTATTATTGAAGGCAGGGACCAGGATTATATTACAAAAAAAGCGGAAGAACTTGTTCAGCTTATTGAAGAAAGACTGAAATAATTCCGATATTATTAGCATAGTATGGCAAAATGTTATTTTATAGAATATAATAGGAATGAAATGCGAAAGTGAACTGTCGGAAAGGAGGATAGCGGATAGTATAAGGACAGTAAATAAAAAGCGCCAGAACTAAGAGATTCTCTTAGTTGACGAGGAGAGGGCAGTGATCGAAGTTTTCGGCGGAAACCCTCCGGTGTGCCACCCCCGAATGAATACTACAAATCCTGACGGCGACGACAGGGACAGAATGTATTTAAGTGGCCTTTCCGCATTTCTTGATATATCTCACTTTATAAAATTAAATAGTTCTGGTTTGAATGCGCAGGTCAGAGAATGCACTTTCTGACCCTATATTTGTATGCCGCAAGCCCCTGTGAGCTGCAGCCGATGTCCGTGTGCGCAGATTAGGCCTTTTGAGAATTTGAAGGCTTATATATCCTTGCGTTTACAATCAGGCAAATTATGCAGCATGTTGGTATCTGTGTGCTTGTACGGCTCTAAGGACTTTGTGCGCATAGAGTCAGTTTTTTGTGCCGGCTTGGTATTTTTTCAAATCAGAAAGTTCAAAATTTAGTATCAAGAAAAAAAGCATTATGAATAATGGAGGATATTTAATATGTGTGGAATAGTTGGATATATTGGTAAAGAGAATGCAACGCCGATACTGATAGACGGTCTTAAGAAACTTGAGTACAGAGGTTATGACTCTGCCGGTATTGCCATCCTTAACAATGGTTCAATAGATCTGGTTAAATCAAAAGGACGCCTTTCAGTCCTGGAAGAAAAACTTAGCGGTGTAAATATTGGAGGTACAATCGGTATAGGACATACCCGCTGGGCTACCCATGGTGAACCAAATGATGTGAATTCTCATCCCCACATGAGCAGAAACGGAAAATTCGCAGTGGTTCATAACGGAATTATAGAAAACTATCTTCAGATTAAAGAATTCCTGATCGGAAAGGGTTATGAATTCAGGTCGGAGACAGATACCGAAGTGGTTGCTCATCTTATAGAGTACCATTATAAAGGCGATCTTAAAGAAGCTGTCTTTAAGACTCTGAACGAAGTGGAAGGGGCATATGCACTGGGAGTATTGTCCACCGACAATCCGGACATGATTGTGGCAGCCAAAAAAGACAGCCCGTTGGTTGTCGGCCTTGGCAAGGATGAGAATTACATAGCATCCGACATTCCCGCAATTTTGAATTATACCCGTGACATCCTTATTCTTGAGGACAAGGAAGTAGTATTGCTCACCAAGGACAAGGCCGAAATATACAATCTTCTTGGAGAAAAACAGCAGCGCAAGGTATTCCATGTTGACTGGGATGTTTCTGCAGCTGAAAAAGGCGGATATGAGCATTTCATGATAAAGGAAATATTTGAAGAGCCTGCTTCTGTTAAGGCAACTCTAAGCCCCAGAATTAAAGACAATGAAATTGTATTGGATAAGTTCACCATCACCGACGAGATGATTAAGAACTGTGAAAAAATCCATATCATTGCATGTGGAACAGCCTATCACGCAGGTGTTGTAGGAAAATACATCATAGAGAAACTTGCCCGGATTCCTGTTGAAACAGAAGTTGCATCAGAATTCAGATACAGGGATCCTATTATAAATGATAAGCATTTGACCATAGTACTAAGCCAGTCAGGTGAAACAATTGACACTCTCATGGCAATGCGCGAAGCAAAGAGAAAAGGTTCAAGGACCCTTGCCATAGTAAATGTCGTAGGAAGCTCAATCGCAAGGGAAGCCGACGATGTACTGTATACCTGGGCAGGCCCCGAAATCGCAGTGGCATCAACAAAGGCGTATAATACCCAGCTTTCAGCTCTGTACCTTGTAGCTCTGAGCTTCGGAAGAAGAAAAGGCCTTCTAAGTGACGAGGAATACAATAACTATCTTAATCAGCTTCAGCAGGTTCCGGACATGATAAGCAAAGTACTTAACGAAAGAGAGGATATCCAGAAATTTGCCAGCGAACACTTCAACGCAAGAAGCGTGTTCTATATCGGAAGAGGTCTTGACTACGCGCTTTCAATGGAAGGCTCACTGAAGCTCAAAGAAATCTCATATATTCATTCCGAAGCGTATGCTGGAGGGGAACTCAAGCACGGAACCATTGCTCTTATTGAGGATGGAACATTGGTAATCTGTTCTCTTACCCAGGAACAGCTCTTTGAAAAGATGATAGGAAACATCCGCGAAGTAAAGGCAAGGGGTGCTGTGGTAATGGCTATTGCCTATGAGAAAAACGCCGCTGAAGTAGCTAAAATTGCTGATTCAGTCATCACAATACCAGATGCCGATCCTACCATTGCGCCAATAGTAGCAGTAACCCCCATGCAGCTTTTCGCCTACTATGTGTCTGTAATGAAGGGCAACGACGTCGACAAACCCAGAAACTTGGCAAAGAGCGTAACGGTGGAGTAAACTTGCTAAAACTATTTCGGTTAGTTGTATAATTCAAATAAAGTTCACTCCAAGATAATAAAGTTTGCTCTATAAAAATAAAGTTCATTCCAAAATCCCGTAGTAGATGCAGGATAAATCCTGATTGGCTGCGGGATTTTTGATTTTTAGGGGGAGAGGGATAAGGTGTATGTTAGGATTAAGGAATACGGCT
>JAAYLX010000007.1 GCA_012521705.1 Clostridiaceae bacterium
ACGAGTGCCAATAGTTTCTTGATGCCTTTCATTTGACATTCCTCCTATAATTATTTTCTTCAGAGCTCCGGAAATAAAGCCCTGAGTTCAGTATTAATTATAGGAGGGGCTTGGAATAATCTTAATAAAAAATCTAATGATTTTGTTTAATTTTTTATGAACTTTAATAACAAAAAAATAATGAACTGTCATAATGGACAGTTCATGCGCTTTTTAGCTTGTATGTGACTGATAATACATATTTTAAAGATATTAAAGATAATACATATAATATTAAGAAATCATAATGAAATAAAATCGTCACGGATTACATCCCTGTACTCTGTCGGCGTGACACCGATGAGTTTCTTGAAACAGGTGCTGAAATACTGGGAATCGTTAAAGCCAACTTTTTCAGCAATCTCATAAGTTTTCAGAGTGGTTTCTTTCAGCAGTTTTTTCGCCGCATCAATACGGACCTTTGTCAGGTATTCAATACAGTTTTTGCCTGTTACCTGCCTGAACAGCTGGCTGAAATATCCCGGGCTTATATGCACGCTTTCAGCGACTGTTTTCAAATTGAGTTCGCTGTTCATATAATTCTGGTGTATGAATTCCTTCGCCTTTTCAATGGAATTGCGTGTAACCGCGTTATGTTTGCTCTGGACATAGTTTATTATTTTTTCAGTCGCAGCAGAAATCTCGTTATAGATATCCTCAAGGGTATCATACCCGATTACCTGGAAAGGAGAGAACTGTTCTCCAAGGACATCAGAAAGGTTGTCTCCGAATTCAAGTATAACCCTTATCAGCCTGTTTACAATTTCTATTGCCAACATGGATATATAGTCTTTTTTTAGCGCGCCTTCCGTCCTTATATAATCGAATATCTCATTTAATACATGCAATGTCTGGGCTTTGTTACCGCCCTTGGTGTACAGAATGAGGTCATCTATTTTCTGTATGGCAACGGGAGGGACAACCGCCCCGGGGTTTTGTTCCATGTCTTCAATCAAAATGATGCTGTTTTTGCCAAAGGCCATCCGGTATTCGAGGGCCGATTTGGCTTCATTATAAGATTTTCCGATATCGGAAAGGTTGCTGTAGAACCGGCCTATTCCGGCAGAAACGGTAATTTTAAGGTATTTCCGTACAGATTCCTGCAACTGCTGGATGCGCTGATGGATTTCCAGAATGGAATTTTCCTTGTCAAAAGACTTCACACAGCAAAGAATAATTATTTCATTGCGCTTTTCTTCAAAGGTGTGGACCATATGGGTTTCGGTTGTCAGAATTTCCTCGGCGATGTTCTGGATGCAGAATTTCATAAGGTTCATATCTGCTTCGCTGTTTGACTGGGAGAGCGCAGTAAAATCATCAATGCTCAAAACCACGCAAATATAGCTTTGCGCACTTAGATCCATACTTAAATACTCAAGTTTGTTTTTTATCTCCTGCTCTGTCAGGACGCTGTTGACCAGATTTAACAGGAATCTCTCCTTAAACAGGGGAAGGCTTTCTTTTAGCAGCTTTTTCAGCTTTTTAAGATGCTCTTTTTCCATTTCTTTGTGTTCAAGGGCATCTGAAGCTTCAATAAGTGTTTGTATCAGCTCGTTCTGGAGTATCGGCTTTGTGATATATCGGAAGACGCCGATTTCGATGGCCTGCTGGGCGTATGTGAATTCATTGTAGCCTGTGAGGAATATGATGATAATTTCAGGAAAATGTTTCTTAATTTCATGGGAAAACTCAATGCCGTCCATGACCGGCATATAAATGTCGGTGAGAATTATGTCAGGTTTTTCTTTCAAGGCCTTCTCAAGTGCATCTTTTCCGTTTACAGCCTCACCTGCAACCTCATAGCCGTATTTGGCCCAGTCAATTGAGTTGATTATACCATTGCGTATAATTTCCTCATCATCTACAATAAGTATTCGATACACAATATCCGCCTCTCCCCATCGACATCTTCAATATAATAATACATTTATTCTGAAGTATTGCCAATATATAATTAATACTGCGGTGCCAGCCAGGGATATTTAAAGCGCAGATATCATGCTGAGAATCGGCCTCCGCCGGGAAATATATTGCGGAAAGGCGGCATATAGAGTTTTTCCGTAAGAATTTCCTTAAGTTAGCAATTAATAGGGAAAAATGTTAGAATTATAATCGATGTGGATAAATATATATTTGGTGCCTTTTGTGAATTCAGATTTTTTGGAGGATTTATGTTCAAAAATAAGAGTTTATGCCAAAGTCTCCTGATTTGCATATCGATTTTCATGTTTTCTTATATATTTTTGAGAGTTGTTTTCATGGTCAGATACGGCAAAAAAATAACTGACAATTTTTTGAGAGCTTACCATGTTTACGCTCAGAGTATGTCAAAAAATATACTCTACTACATCGACAATATCTGGAACATGGAGGAGGTTTTGGGAGCCCAGCTTAAACATGACCCGGAAAAAGTCCTCAAGCCGGATTTCCCGGCATATCTTAAGATGATATCGAATAAAACGAAAGGCATAGACAATATTGCGGTGCTGAATGGCCGCGGAGAACCTGTCGCATCATCCGAGCCTTATAAAGATAATTCTTTTCTTAACGATGAATATCTCAGGCAAATAACAATCGGAAAAGAAAAAATAATTACCGGCCTTGAAAAGAGCAGCATAAACCCGGACCAAAACACGGTCAAAATTGTAAACACTGCACGCCTGGACGGACCGAATCTGTATATTATAGTTTCAGAAATCAATCTTGATGTTTTTTCACAACATATTTCCGGGGTTATAGATGAAAGAGACCTTCTTTTTACTTTCACAGATGAAAAAGGAGCAGTTGTCTGCACAAATAACAGCATCCTTGACGAGCATTTAATAATGTATGACAAGTATTATGCATCCAGCACCGAAGAAGGAGAAAAAACAGTGGCGGCATCAGGCGTCATCCATCCTTTATATGACGGTCAAAAAAGAATTTTTCTGAGTTTTCCTGTTTCCGAGTTGGGCTGGAGTTGCTGGATCGCTTTGCCTTATTCTTCGGCAATGTCCAATCTTTATACGCCGATAATATATGATGTACTTTTCCTAATCATCCTTTTGATCTACTATATTTATGCTGATATAAGCTTAAAACGCCGAATCATCCAACCTGTGACACAATTAAGACAGGCAGCGGCGGAAATGATGGCCGGCGATTATTCTGTCAGGACAAACATTAAGGGAAACGACGAAATTTCTTTGGCTGCCGAGGCCTTTGACAAAATGGCCGAAAGTGTGGAACAGTGGCAGGATGTAAAAAACCGGTTCTTCATAAACATGTCCCATGAAATAAAAACGCCGCTGAATGTTATTTTTGCTTCGGTACAACTGATTGAAAACTACAAATCCATCACTGAATTTGAAACCTATAAAAATAAAATTTCAAGTCAGATGAAAATAATAAAGCAGAATTGTTACCGGCTTATGAGACTGACAAGGAATCTCCTTGATATCAGCCGTCATGATAATGGTTTCCTCAAAATAAATCTGGGTAATTATGATATAGTGAAAATAGTGGGGGGCATAACCAATTCTGTCAAGAAATACACAGAAGCAAAAGGAATAAACCTTGTTTTTAAATCTGATATTGACTCATTGATTATGGCCTGCGATCCTGATATGATAGAGAGGATTTTACTGAACCTGATATCCAACTCGCTGAAATTTACAGACAAAGGCGGGACAATTACTGTAAATATAAGCGCTGGAGAAGGAAATCTATTGCTTACCGTCAAAGATACAGGCATAGGCATACCACGTGATAAACTGGACTGTGTTTTCAAGCGATTCAAGCAGGCCGATGATCCGTTTAAACGTAACAGCGAAGGAACCGGAATAGGATTGTCCCTTGTAAAAGCTTTTGTAAATGCCCATAAAGGCGATGTATGGGTTGAGAGCGAGATGATGAAAGGAGCAGAATTCTTTATCTCTTTGCCTGTTCGACTGGTTGAAAGCAATGACGATGACAAGGGAGAGCAGACGTCCAATACGGGTTCAAATCTTGTAACCAAGATAAATATTGAATTTTCGGACATATACTCCGGAATTAACGAAGAAAATATTTAATAGTATTTGAAATTTAGGAGGAGACCATAATGGAAGCAAGACAAAATTTGGCGAAAATGATAGACCATACGATTTTAAAAGCCGATGCCACCAGGGATCAGGTAATAAAAGTATGTCAGGAAGCTCTTGAGCATGGTTTTGCCTCGGTATGTGTAAATACCTGCCATGTTAAGCTTGTATCCGAGCAGTTAAAGGGCTCAAACGTAAAAACCTGTGTCACAGTGGGTTTCCCTCTCGGGGCAATGTCCACAGCCGCAAAAGCTTTTGAAGCAAAGGATGCTGTTTTGAACGGCGCCCATGAAGTTGACATGGTTATTAATGTAGGGGCATTGAAAGACAAAGACTATGATTTTGTAGAGAATGATATCAGAGCCGTTGTTGACGCTGTTGAAGGAAAGGCGGAAGTAAAGGTTATCATAGAAACCTGTCTTCTCACTGATGAAGAAAAGGTTATGGCATGCAAACTGGCTCAAAAGGCAGGTGCCCATTTTGTAAAAACCTCCACCGGATTCAGCACCGGCGGCGCTACAGAGGAAGATATCGCCCTCATGAGAAAAACCGTAGGGAATACCATGAAAGTGAAGGCTTCCGGAGGAATCAGGGATTATGAAACTGCCATTAAAATGGTGAATGCGGGAGCCGACAGGATAGGAGCAAGCAGCTCTGTTAAAATTGTCCAGGGCAATTAAGCTATAATGCTGTGAAGAAATCCTGAAATCGTTTAGTCAAGGCGGAAAAACTATAAAGAAAAATGCAGGATAACAATATTAATGATGAATAATATCAATGTGTAAAATTTCAGGGATGCCCATTGGCATCCCTGAATTATTATACCCCCCGTAAAACGGCTGAATCATATCATTATGAATCATATTATTTGTTTCCGAAATATCTTTCAAGTAGTCCGGCAAATCCTTTTCCATGTCTGGCCTCATCTTTGCACATTTCATGTACGGTGTCATGAATGGCGTCGTAATTGAGCTCTTTTGCTCTGGTAGCCAGATCTTTCTTGCCCTGGCAGGCGCCATGCTCTGCCTCCACACGGGCTCTTAAGTTGGCTTCTGTGCTGGTGTAAACAACTTCTCCCAATAATTCTGCGAATTTGGCCGCATGTTCTGCTTCTTCAAAAGCGTAGCGTTTGAAAGCTTCGGCTATCTCCGGATAACCTTCCCTGTCAGCCTGTCTGCTCATGGCCAGGTACATTCCTACTTCTGTACATTCACCCATGAAATTCTCCCTCAGACCCTGTACAATTTCTTCGTCAAGGCCTTTTGCTATGCCAATCCTATGCTCGTCGGCATAAACAAGGGTAGCATTTTCCGCAGCTTCTTTAAATTTCTCTTTTGCTGCCTTGCACTGAGGGCACATATCAGGTGCTTCCTCGCCATAATGTACATAACCGCAAACTGAACAAACAAATTTCTTCATATGATGCCTCCATAAAATGATTTTTTAATATTTCAATGCAAAATGCATTGTTGGACTAAATAAAGTCTGAACTAAAATGTAATAATAACAATAATGTAATAATTACAAAATTAATATTACACTCAAATCTTACCGATGTCAATACTTAAAAATTGAAAATTAAAGAAAATATTTTTCTGGGGAAAATATAAAAAAATCCGCCCTACGGGCGGATTTCTCCAATGTGGAGTTTTGATTCACAGACCTGTTATGAGATTTAGATAATCTTAATAATTCAGGCCAGACCTCCTATGGCTTTGGCCATGTCTTCCCTTGAATAACCTGCGGACAAGAGGGGAGCTATGACGTCTCTGTCAATATCACCTATATAGGCTTTAAGAGCTTTTATGTCGCCCTCAAGTTTGTATGCCCCAAGATTTGCGGGAATCAGGACCGAGGTTGCGGCTTTTACATTCATCTTCCCGCCGCTCCAAATGAGCCTGCCTTCACCTTCAAGGAAAGTATAGGCAATAAAGGTCCTGTCATCTGCAGTAAAGGTGGCGGAACTTTTAACATCCACAACCTCAACACAGAAATGGGGATCTGCAATAACAACTCTGATGCCTGCCCCGTCCTTTTCATAGACCAGGCCGTTAAACTTCCCGTCATGTGTCGCCCTTGTAAAATCAATGCAGTCCAATGCTTTGGCAATATGAAGGGGCCTTTTGCTCCCGTCGGGATTTGTCCGGTCATAGTCGTATAGACGGTAAGTGGCGTTGGAGTTTTCCTGAACTTCAACAATTAATATTCCCTTTCCTGCGGCATGAATAGTGCCTGAGGGAATATAAACCACATCCCCCTTTGAAACTGGGACGCTTTTTAATACCTCTGTAATTCTGCCTTCCTCTACTGTCTTTTTGAACTCTTCCTTTGTCATCCGGGAAGTTAAGCCGTACAGAATGGTTGCTCCCGGTTCCGCATCAAGAATATACCACATCTCGGATTTTCCCAGGTCCTTCTCATGTTTTTCCGCGTATTCATCATCAGGATGGACCTGGACCGAAAGCCACTGGTTGGCGTCTATGAGTTTAAGCAAAAGCGGAAACTTAGTCCTGTACCGGGAAGAACTCAAAACACCCAAAAATTTTTCCCCATATTCATTGGAAAGATCTTCAAGGGTACGGCCTTTAAAATGTCCGTTTGCCACAATGCCCATGCCGTCGTGGTGGGATGAAATCTCCCAGCTTTCTGCCACTATGGTGTCCGGAAAGGGCTTACCTAATTTTTTCAGATTTTTGCCGCCCCATAGATAATCTTTGTAAAGGGGTTCAAATGTAAGCGGATAAAAAAGATCCTTCATTTGTATCACCTGCTAATAAGTTTTGGGGTTGTAAGCAAAAACTTATTCGAGCTATGTAAATAAGGGCAGCTAAAATCATGGGTATATCACATTAAGGTATTTTACAGGAAAAGTATACTATTTTCCAGTAAAAATAAAAGACTGTTGCACTTGCAACAGTCAGTATTGCGTATATCAAAAAGTTATATATTCTCTTTCAGCTGAGCATAACATTCGCCACAAACATTTTTGCCTTTATAAACCTTTATGTCCGATGCATTGTCACAAAAGATGCAGGCGGGTTCGTATTTTTTCAGGACAATTGTTTTTTCATCCGAGTAGAATTCTAATCCGTCGCCGATTTCAATGCCCAAGACGCGCCTTAACTCAACGGGAATTACAATTCGACCCAATTGGTCAAGGCTACGGATCATTCCGGTTGCTTTCATTTTGGCTTCCCCCTGTTTTTTAATTTAATCTTAAGATATTTTAATACTGATGTCAATTAACTCATTTATCCATCAGATTGCCTAATAATTGTAACCACACACAATTTATTGATATATGGTACAAACTTAAAAATACAAAAATTAGGGGAGTAGTACAATAGTAAATTTGTCCTAAGACTTACAAAAGAAATGCCCCGTTTTTGGCACAATATTCAAGCATTTCCTCCGGCCACACTGACGCCTGGACTTCTCCGACATGTGCCTTGCCTAACAGGAACATACATATACGGGACTGGCCAAGGCCGCCGCCCAAGGTGTAGGGAAGTTTGCCATTCAAGACGTCACTGTGGAACTGGAATTTTATTCTGTCCTCGCAACCAGCCTTTTTTAACTGGGAAAGCAAGGATTTCTCATCGACGCGGATTCCCATTGAAGAAACTTCAAAGGCTGTGTCAAGAACAGGATAATAGAAGATAATATCACAGTTGAGGCTCCAGTCGTCATAGTCGGGCGCCCGTCCGTCATGGGGTTTGCCGGATTTAAGCTTGTCCCCTATCTGCATTATGCAGGCTGCCCCGTGAGCTCTGCTGAACACGGTCTCCCTCTCCTTCGGGGTAAGATCGGGATACATGTCTTCCAACTCCTGTGTGGTTACAAAAGTGATATTCTCCGGGACAAATCGCGGAAGTTCGGGATACTCGCCAAGAATATAATCCTGTGTCTTTTTGAAAACTCCAAATATCTTTTTAACTGTATTTTTAAGTGTATCAAGGTTCCGGTCCTCTTTTGAGATCACCATTTCCCAGTCCCACTGGTCCACGTATATGGAATGGAGGTTGTCCAGATCTTCATCTCTTCTTATGGCGTTCATGTCGGTATAAAGGCCTTCACCCACCGAAAAACCATAACGCATAAGAGCCATTCTCTTCCATTTAGCCAGGGACTGCACAACTTCCACATCTTTGCCTATGGCTTTTACATCAAAACATACCGGGCGTTCTATTCCATTAAGATTGTCATTCAATCCTGATTCAGGAGTTACAAAAAGAGGAGCGGAGACACGGGTAAGGTTCAGGGTCTCAGCCAAAGCCCTTTCAAAATAATCTTTTATTTTTTTAATCGCTACTTGTGTTTCTCTTAAATCCAAAATTGATTTATAATTGGCTGGAATTTGATATGAATTTGCAGCCATTATCTACACTCACTTTCATTATTTTTGATATATGTACTTTATAGTAACACATAAATCTTCAATATAAAAGTAACAGGTTATTCAGAAAATAAAAATTTTTTCGGAAGATGAAATTTTTTTCACATAATCCTGCATTTTGTGGCAAAAAGCAATCCGGATTGTTTTTTGACGTCAAAGGTTGAAGGGAAATTTTTTTAATGTTATAATGAAAAAGCTCACTTAAAAAACTTTATAAGAATGCACTTTTTATCATACTTTTTATAATTCTTTATATACTCTTAGGTTATATATCTTTTACAAATGCACATAAAATAGTAAAGAAACTATTTTATCCCTGTCTAAAAAAACATCAATTTAAGCGCTTAATTCTTGCGGGTGCAAGAAGCGGGAGATCCACACTTTGGGGTGAATCCGGGAAACCGGTAGGGTTACTCTTTCGACCCGAATCCGTCAGCTAATCTCGTAAGCGTTGAAAGAGAGGGTGGTTTTTATGTTATAGCGTCATAGACTATATCCAATTCCTTATCCGTTTTATTCCTATTATTATGAGATTGGAGGAAGGTATATGACGAAAGTATGTCTGATTGGCTTTGGCCGCACAGGCATGGAGATCGCGCGCGTTCTTTATAATCAGCCTGATATTAAAATTGTGGCGGCCATCTGTTCGGATTTTTCCAGCAAAGCCGGCAAGGATATAGGAGAGTTTTTGGGTTTTCCCAATACAGGTGCAAAAATATATACTGCAAGCCAGCTTAAAACTGTAATTGAAAAGCACGACCCGGATGTATTAGTGGATTTTTCAAATTCCAAAGCCACCATTCGCAACCTTAAAATTATTGCAGACTATGGCAAAAAACTGGTTATTGGTACAACCGGTTTCTCTGACACCGACATTTTGAGGATTAAGGCCACTGCCAGAAAACCTGGGGTAGGGATTCTTTTTGCTCCCAATATTACTCTGGGCGTAAATGTAATGATGTTATTGTCCAATATAGCAGCGCGTATCCTCAACGATTATGACTTCGAGGTTTCTGAAGCTCACCACAAGCATAAGAAAGACGTTCCTTCCGGTACGGCTCTGAAAATTGCCAGGGAAGTTGAATCAAGTCTTGAAGCTGTCGGCGTTGAGACCAATGGATCCATTCCCATCCATGCCACAAGAGCAGGTGGAATTATTGGACGCCATTCCCTCATGATAGCCGGTGAGGACGACAAAATTGAGATTGTCCATGAATCTTTCAGCCGGAAGGCATTTGCAGCTGGTGCTTTGAGAGGTGTTCGCTTTATAAGGAACAGAACAGGTTATTATGAGATGAGGGATGTCCTCGATCTGGAGAAAGTTCTCGCATCATATTTTGACGAACCTTTGAAACCGGCCTATGCGGAAGGGTAAGGTTTGGAGTTTATTTTCGGGTTATTACTGCAGGTTGGGAGTTTGATATAACATGTCAGATCTTGCTGCAGGTGAAAGCTTTAGACGCTTTTACAAAACTTAAGTGATGTTAATGTGTTGCAAAAAGGTATTTAACACATTAACATCACTTTGTCATGCAATTAAGAAGGTCTGATAAATTAAAGAAAGTATATTATTCATTGATAAGGGATATCATTGTTAATCATTAATAAGGAATAAAGTGAAGTATATCATAAAACACGGAGTATATTATTTCAAAACACAAAGCATATCCTGAGAACCTGTCCTGATTCTATAATTTATAAAGGTACCATTTAAAGGTCTGTATCTCATATTTCATTTCAAATATTCGCTCAACCCCGTCAATGGTGGTTTGAAGAGTAAAAACCAGCATACGGTTTCCGGCAATCCGTTCTTCTTTTCTGTCAATAATCCGCTCTATGCGGATGACTTTTGGTTCCTGGTCCCCTTCCCTGTATCTGAATTTTATAGGGAAAATAACGCCCTCACTGTTGCTCAGATAAATCATGTCCACACTTTTCATGAGGACCTTCATGGACTACACTCCTTTCAAAGCACACCGGTTTTCTTCTTACGATGTCTGATATCATAATACAATTATAAAAGAACATATGTTCGGTTGTAAAGGGCAGTATTTTTCCAGATTATAAATTCGCGATTGAGAAATAAGTTAATGAATGGTAATGTTAATACTAAATTACGTTTTTTACGAGGTGCAATAATGGCTGATATACTGTCAAGACTTTCACAGGAACTTTCAATAAGGCCTTCCCAGGTGGAGAATACCGTCAGGCTTATTGATGAAGGTAACACCATTCCTTTCATTGCAAGGTACAGAAAGGAAGTTACCGGTGGATTGGACGACCAGGTTTTAAGAGAGCTTTTTGGCAGGCTCACATATTTGCGCAATCTGGAAACCAGAAGGGAAGAGGTTCGCAGGCTCATAAGCGAACAGGAAAAACTCACCGAAGAAATATCCCTGAGCCTGGACAAAGCTGAGACCCTTCAGGAAATAGAGGACATATACCGCCCCTTTAAGCCCAAGCGCAAGACCCGCGCATCCATTGCCAGGGAAAAAGGGCTGGAACCTCTGGCTGTTACTATCTATGCTCAAAAAGATATTAATGGCGATGTAATGGAACTGGCAGCACGATTCATAGACAGTGAAAAGGGCGTAGAGACGGCGGAAGAGGCTCTTCAGGGAGCAATGGACATAATTGCCGAAACCATATCCGACAATGCCGAATATCGAAGAATTATAAGGGAGCTGACCTTCAGGCATGGAATAATCAAAACATCGGCCAGAAAAGAAGAGGATTCGCCCTATCGCATGTACTATGATTTTGAGGAACCTGTCTTAAAAATCGCCCCCCACAGGGTGCTGGCAATAAACAGGGGGGAAAAGGAGGGATTCCTCTCAGTAAAACTGGAAGCTCCCGAAACAAGAATTTTGGACTGGCTCAAAGGCAAAACCCTGTCCGAAACAGGATCGGTTTTCAGCGAAATAATCGAAAAAACCGCTGAAGATGCTTACTACCGCCTGATTGCCCCGTCAATAGAAAATGAGATACGCGCATCTCTTACTGAAACTGCTTCAGAGCAGGCTATAAAAGTATTTTCCGAAAACCTGAGAAATCTGCTTTTGCAGCCGCCGGTCAAAGGAAAAGTAGTACTTGGCCTTGATCCCGCTTACAGGACGGGGTGCAAGCTTGCGGTTGTCAATGAACTGGGCAGCGTCCTTGATACGGGAGTAATATATCCCACCCCGCCCCAGAACAAGGTGGAAGAGGCGGCGGAAACCCTTAAAAAACTTATCATAAAGCATAATGTGGATATTATAGCCATTGGAAACGGCACGGCCTCCCGTGAATCCGAAATATTTGTGACAGGGGTTATAAAAACACTGGACAAAAAAGTCAGGTATATTATTGTAAACGAGGCAGGTGCCTCAGTGTATTCGGCCTCCAAATTGGGCGCAGAGGAATTCCCCCAGTTTGATGTTTCATTAAGGAGCGCGGTTTCCATTGCCCGCCGACTGCAGGATCCCCTTGCCGAGCTTGTCAAAATAGACCCCAAAGCAATAGGGGTTGGCCAGTACCAGCATGATATGAATCAGAAGCGCCTTGGCGAGGCCCTCTCCGGAGTGGTGGAAAGCTGTGTAAACAGTGTGGGAGTGGATTTGAACACTGCATCTCCTTCCCTTTTGTCCTATGTGGCAGGCATAAATTCCACCATAGCCCAGAACATTGTGGATTACCGGGAAATTAACGGAGCCTTCAAATCCAGGAAAGAACTATTGAAGGTTAAAAAACTGGGTGAAAAGACATTCTTGCAGTGCGCCGGATTTTTAAGGATTCCCGGGGCGGAAAATATACTGGACAATACTTCTGTGCACCCTGAATCCTATGAAGCATGCAAGAAGCTTTTGGAACTTACCAATCACACCATGGAGGATATAGGAGAGGGAAGACTTTCAAACCTGAGAAAGGAAACCGAAAAGATAGGTTTTGACAAAGTAGCTGAAATTATAGGGGTCGGGGTCCCGACTTTGAAGGATATAATTGACGAACTTCTAAAACCAGGGCGGGATCCAAGGGACGAGCTTCCTCCTCCGTTATTGTCCGAAGACGTGCTGGAAATATCCGATCTTAAGCCGGGCATGGTCTTAAACGGGACCGTCCGGAACGTAGTCGATTTCGGAGCATTTGTGGATATAGGGGTCCATCAGGACGGGCTGGTTCATATTTCCGAGCTCTCGGAAAATTTCGTCCGGAACCCCATGGATGTTGTATCAGTTGGAGATATAGTAAAAGTGCGGGTTTTGGAGGTTGACCCCAAAAGAAAGCGTATTTCCCTATCAATGAAAGGTATAAAATAAGACTTTTAAAGCCACCCTTCCATTAAAACCAATCTAAAAATCAACCTTTTGCATATTAGGACATGCAACGGGAATACTTATTAGATGAGATTCAGAAAACGGGAAGGGTTGCGTTATTGTTTGAACGGGAAAGGATACTTCAAATCAGAAGATAAATATGCTGTTGTCAAAGTGGCGCGAGCCATATCCGACACCATGGTCATGACTGGTATCAGATACGGATCAACAACCCGGGAACGCCCCATAGTGGTCATGTGTATTGGAACAGACCGTTCCACGGGTGACTCACTGGGTCCTCTTGTGGGAGATATGCTTACAAAGAAGAAAATGCCGGATGTCCATGTCTTCGGAACCTTGGATTATCCGGTTCATGCAAGAAATCTTGAAGAGACGCTCAAGAGCGCCTATGATACTTATGGCAGACCTTATATAATCGCCGTGGACGCATCTTTGGGAATCCTTGAACATGTGGGCTGTATTTCTGTAGGAAAGGGGCCTATCAAACCAGGTGCCGGACTTAAAAAAGAACTTCCCGCTGTAGGAGACATGCATATTACCGGAGTAGTCAATACCGGAGGATTCATGGATTTCCTGGTACTTCAAAGCACCAGACTGTCAGTTGTTATGAAAATGGCAGATGTTATTGCCCGGGGACTTCACATGGCATTCAATGAATACGCTAATCTTGCTTACAGCAATTCTTTCTATACCGCTCAGATTCAATAATCAACCGTATTAACAAGGATGTCGTATTGACTGACTAAAAAAATAAACCATAAATTTGGTTGTTGTGAATTGTTTTGGTGGTATATTTACATTAATAGCGGAGTATTTTTCAAAATCAATGGCTCTGCTATAAATTGGGAAACCATGAGAAAGGAGAACAGAATATGGATAAATGGGTATGCACAGTATGCGGATATATTTACGATCCCGCGGTAGGAGATCCTGACGCAGGAATTGAGCCGGGAACACCTTTTGAGGACCTTCCGGAAGATTGGGTTTGCCCGGATTGCGGCGTTGGCAAGGATATGTTTGAAAAGGATTAATCACTCATTTCGAAAAAGACTTATGAATTTGCTTGCGAAACCCTTGAATCTCCAAGGGTTTTCCTCTTCTTCGGCAAAATCGTTTATTTCTCTTTCCGCAAGCTCATTTAAGATGAGTGAGACGTCGGAAGAGGGATATGCAAGAACATAGGGGGATTGCTCCCTGACCGAACGCGGCACAAATCGTGATTCAGGTATAATGCCAACCGACTCTATGGAGTAATCAAGAAAGTCTTTTACAACATTAATTATGCGATTAAGGACCTCGGCACCTTCAGCCGGGGTTGCGCATTTATTGACCAACAGCTTTAATGTAATATCCCTTTCCTGTTCCAGGGCAACTTTAATGATGGCATAGGCATCAGTAATTGCGTGGGGTTCAGGAGTGGTCACAATGATTGTTTCGTCGGACGAATGAATAAAATTTGTAACGTTTTTGGACAGGCCTGCCCCGGTATCAAAAATTACATAATCATAAGTGCTCTGAAGAAATGTAAACCCTATGCTTATACGGTTTAATTGGTCGACATTAAGACTGGCAAGTTTCTGTATTCCGCTTCCGCCGGCAATAAAATCTATTCCGCCGGGTGCCTGACTGATGACTTCATCAATGGTTTTCCTGCCATCAATGAAATCCACAATATTATATTTGGTATTACATTTTAAAAGCACATCCAGGTTCGCCATGCCAAGGTCGGCATCAAAAAGCAGGACTTTCTTTCCAAGTTTTGATAATGCGATGGCATAGTTGACGGCAAAACAGCTTTTTCCCACTCCGCCTTTGCCGCTGGTAACTGTAATAAACTTGCACCTGTTTGAGGCTTTTGTTAGCTGGATATCATTTTGGTCCGGCAAGCGCAGGAAAAAACAGCGCCGGGAAACATTGCGGTACAATATCTCCCCGGTAAAGGAAACTATATCATCGCCGGTATTGATACGGAGTTTCAGAACAAAACCAACATTGAGCGGAACATGAACTCCGTTATAATACGGCATTGCGATACAAAGCATATCCTTGTCCACCGAAATGATACTGCTCTCATACATATTCCTGTAAGAAGGGGAGTCGGTAGTTATCAACACTTGCTGGTCAGGTTTTAAGTTATATCGCATAAAGTTTTCACCTTGGGCGCAAAAATATGTCGAGGTAATCCTCAACTGTCCGTAGTGCTAAGTGTAATATCCTAAATTATGCCAGTTTATATTTACCCGAGAACCAGAAAGTGACACAAAAAAAGACGATATAAAATTTTTAAAAAACGACTTGACATGCGCTTTAGGATTTTGTATACTGTAAAAGCCGCCAGTGATGTGGCAAAAATAAATAGAATGTGGGAGTATAGCTCAGCCGGGAGAGCACCTGCCTTACAAGCAGGGGGTCATAGGTTCGATCCCTATTGCTCCCACCATATGTGGCCCGGTAGTTCAGTTGGTTAGAACGCTAGCCTGTCACGCTAGAGGTCGAGGGTTCGAGCCCCTTCCGGGTCGCCATTTTTGCCCAGATAGCTCAGTTGGTAGAGCAGAGGACTGAAAATCCTCGTGTCGCTGGTTCGATTCCGGCTCTGGGCACCAGT